>JAISBY010000001.1 GCA_031265955.1 Mycoplasmataceae bacterium
GTTAATATGTTAATCAACCTTACACATCGCAAAAGACTTAACGGTAAATCAGCTTATGAAACGTCTAGTATAATTTCGTTGTCAAACTTAAAGTGTTGCACTTGGATTTAAAATTTGCATTAGAATGATTTAAAAGTCTACTAAATTAGAGAAAATAAATAAGAGATATAATATACACATGAAATACAAATACTCAATCACTAAAAGAATTGATAAAAACAATGGTGAAGTAGATTTATTTAAAGCAGGAACGAAAGAACCGACTATAAGAGAATTACTTAATAAAGTATTAGTAATATTACGAGATCATAGTGAGAAATTGGATAATTTAGACAAAAGAGTTACAAACTTGGACAAAAGAGTTACAAAATTAGAAAATAAATAAAGATTTACACAACCTAAATTATGGTTGAATTTACACAAAAACGCATACCTTACAAATTCCTATAGTTAAAATGTCGTTTAAAAGTGCTAAAAACCTTGTTTTTTACCAAAAATCAAGACAAGGGGTATATTTTTAATGTTTTTTTAAAAAATAACAGAAAATACATAGAAAGTAAGCACCTTTGTATATTATGTATATAATATACACACATTTTGGATGTTGAAATGAAGGCGACTTTTATTACTATTAATGATAACCACATTACATTAGGTCAATTTTTAAAACTCTCCAAGGTTATTACTAATGGTGGTCAGGCGCGATATTTTTTATCTACTAATAATGTCCTTGTGAACGAATTACAAGAACAAAGAAGAGGTAAAAAACTTTACAACGGTGATATTGTTACAATAACTAACAAACAATTTGTAATTCAAACAAAAGGTAATTAATTTTATGGCTGATGAAACAAAAAATAAACAACCCGGATATGATAAGATAACAATTCTTAAGGGTTTGCAACCTGTTCGTATTCGACCGGGTATGTATATTGGTGATACCAACTCTAAAGGTTTGCACCACATGGTATGAGAAATTGTTGATAACTCCATTGATGAAGCAATGGCGGGATTTGCAACGAGAGTTATTGTTACTTTAACAGAAAAAGGCACAATCATTGTTGATGATGACGGAAGAGGAATTCCCACCCAAATTCAAGAAAATGGTTTATCAGGAGTAGAAACCGCGTTATGTGAATTACATGCTGGTGGTAAGTTTGATAATGAAACTTACAAAGTATCTGGCGGATTACACGGCGTTGGTGCGTCAGTAGTTAACGCTTTAAGTTTATGAATGAAAGTTTGGGTGTGTCGTGACGGTCAAATTCATTTTATTGAATTTGATAATAAAGATAAGTATCACGACACTACCAATGGTCACAATGTGAAACCATTAAAAATTCTTGGTCCAGTTACAGAAAAGAAAACGGGAACCACAATTGAATTTTTTCCAGATTTTTCTATCATGGAAAAATTTCCGTTTGATCATTCTATTATCGCCGGACGTTTACAACAGCTTGCTTACTTGAATAAAGGTATTAAGATTATTTTTGATGACAAAATTTTAGGTACTAAAGACGAATGAATGTATGAAGGTGGTTTAAAACAATACATTGCTGATCTAAATAAAGATAAAGAAGTATTGGTGCAAGCTATTATTTATGGTGAGCAAGAAAAAGAAGTAAAAGCCCCTACCGAAGGTAAAGATACCACTTACAACATTAAAGTAGAAGTGGCTTTTCAATATAATAAAACTTACGTTCCTTCTACTTATTCGTTTTGTAATAACATCAATACAACCGAAGGTGGAACTCATGAAGAAGGTTTTAAATTAGCTATTACTAAAATTATCAACCGTTTTGCAGTTGAGAAAAAGTTTCTCAAAGAATCTGATGATAAAGTTACTAAAGACGATGTACTAGAAGGATTAACAGCCATCATCTCTATCAAACACCCCAACCCACAATATAAAGGGCAAACCAAGGGTGAATTAGGAAATACCGAAGTAAGACCGCTAGTAAATGAAATTACTTCTAACATTTTTGAAAAATATATGCTTGAGAATCCTGAAGAAGCAACCTTCATTGTTAAAAAGGTACTTTTAGCACAAGACGCTCGTCGTAAATCGCAAGAAGTACGAGAAGCGACTAGACGCAAGTCGCCTTTTGATTCCGGATCATTGCCAGGTAAATTAACTGATTGTGAATTTAAAGACAACACCGTTACTGAACTATATATTGTCGAGGGTGATTCTGCGGGTGGTTCTGCCAAGCAAGGTAGAGCACACGAGTATCAAGCGATTCTACCGTTAAAAGGAAAAATCTTAAACGTAGAAAAAGCGAAGACTAATAAGATTTTTGAGAACGATGAAATTATGGCTTTAATTACAGCAATTGGTGCTGGTGTCAACCCCGAATTTGATTTAACTAAAATTCGCTATGACAAAATTATTATCATGACTGATGCTGATGTTGATGGAGCTCACATCCGTATTTTGTTATTAACTTTCTTTTTCAGATACATGTTGCCTTTAATTGAACAAGGTCACATTTATGCCGCACAACCACCACTATATAAATTTATTAGTGGCAAAATAACTAAATATGCATACACTGAAGTGGAATTAGAAGATTTAAAAAAACAAGTTGGTAGTTCTAAATACACCATTCAAAGATATAAAGGTCTTGGGGAAATGGATGCCCAACAATTGTGAGAAACAACGATGGATCCAGAAAATCGTATTCTCCACCACGTATCAATTGATGATGCGATTAAAGCAGACCAAACATTTTCGTTTTTAATGGGTGATGATGTGCAACCACGTAAAGATTTCATTGCGCAGAATGCAAAATATGTAAAGAACTTAGATGTATAGAAGGTAATTTTTATGGCAGACAAAAATATAACAGTTGAAGAAATTCGCGAGAATCTTAAAAAGACAAAACTTAATGATCGAGCGATTGTTAAAGAACTAGAGACATCTTTTCTAGAATATGCAATGAGTGTTATTGTGGCTCGTGCATTACCAGATGCAAGAGATGGATTTAAACCAGTACACCGTAGAGTTTTATATGCAGCATATGCATTGGGAATGACGAGTGATAAGCCACACAAGAAATCAGCGCGTTTAGTTGGTGAAGTCATTGGTAAATATCACCCACACGGTGATACTGCCGCTTATGACACCATGGCGCGAATGGCTCAAGATTTTTCCATGCGTTATCCATTAATAGATGGGCATGGCAACTTCGGTTCAATTGGTGGCGACAGACCGGCCGCTATGCGTTATACCGAAGCTAGATTATCAAAATTAGCTGATACCATGATGGCCAACATTGAGAAAGATACAGTTGATTTTGTTGATAACTACGACGGTAGTGAAATTGAACCAACCGTTTTGCCGGCGACTTTCCCAAACATGTTATGTAACGGTTCGAGTGGTATTGCTGTTGGTATGGCTACCAATATTCCGCCACACAATTTAAATGAATTAGTGGAAGCTATTAGAATTGTGGCACACAATCCACATTGTTCAATTAGCGATATTAAAACAGTATTGAAGGGACCGGACTTTCCAACTGGAGCCGAAATTATTGGTGGCAGCGGGATTGACGATTATTTTAATACTGGTCGTGGCTCAGTAACGCTTCGAGCTAAATATTCTTATAAAACTAATTCTAACGGTAAATCTATTATTACCATTACTGAAATACCTTACATGGTTACAACTGAAAATTTAGAAAACAAAATTACCGATCTAGCTAATGCCGGCACAATTGAGGGGATTGCTAATTTGGGTGGTGGCCCAACCAGAAACGGTTTAAGATTTATTATTGAAACTAAAAAAGATATTGTACCCGAAGTTTTAATGAATCAATTATTTAAAGCTACACAACTACAAACTAACTTTAGTGTAAATATGTTGGCACTAGTTGGCGGTGAACCCAAAGTATTAAACGTTAAAGAAGCGATTCAAATTTATATTGATCACCAAATTAATGTTTTAACTCGTAAAGCTACTTTTGATTTAAAGAAAGCCAAGGAACGTGAACACATCTTAGAAGGATTGCACATTGCCGTAAGTCACATCGATGAAGTCATTGCTACCATTCGCAAGGCTAAGAGTAACGAAGAAACTATTCAAAGTTTGATGAAGAAATTTAAGTTATCTGAAATTCAAGCTAAGGCGATTTCTGATATGCGACTTGGCGCACTTAACGGATTGGGGCGTCAAAAAATTGAAGAGGAATTAGAACTTTTAAAGAAAACCATAATTGAGCTAAGTGAAATTTTAAAATCCTACGATCGTAAAGTTTCCATCATGGAAGAGGAATTAAATCATTTACTAAAAAAATTCGGAGATGAGCGAAAAACCATAATTGATACTTCTGCTGTGGCAGATATTGATGATGAAGATTTAATTCCGGTTGAAGATATTATTGTCACTATGTCATCACGCGGTTATTTAAAAAGATTGCCTATTGACACATATCGTGTTCAAAGACGTGGTGGTGTAGGTGTTATTGGCCTACAAACGCATGAGGATGATGATGTGGAAAAAATTATTGCAACATCTACCCACACTGATTTATTGTTTTTTACTGATGCTGGTAAAGTGTATCGTGTGCGCGGACATCAAATACCTTTAGGGAGTAGACAGTCTAAAGGCATTCCCGCAATCAATGTAATTAATATTGAAAAAGGCGAGAAAATATTATCAATTCTTCCTGTTGATGATTACACCAATGCTGCATTATTCTTTACCACTGTGAAAGGCATTAGTAAAAAAACTGATTTGATTGAGTTTGAAAGAATTAACCGTTCAGGGAAAATCGCTATTACTTTAAAAGAGAGTGATAAACTTTATAAAGTTATTAAAGTCCGTGAAGGACAAGAAATTTATCTTGGAGCATCTAATGGTAACATGGTACGCTTCAACGAGAACCAAGTGCGTTCTATGGGAAGAACTGCCGCCGGTGTGCATGGTATTAACTTAGATGATAAAGATGTGGTAGTTGGGCTATCCAATTCGTCTGATGGTAATTTAATTTTCTCAGTTGGAGCTAAAGGTGTTGGTAAATTAACTCCAGTTGAAGAATATCGTCTTACAAAACGTAATGCTAAAGGCGTGAGAACATTAAAGGTTACTCCTAAAACTGGTAAGTTAATTTATGTTGGAGCTGTTAAGGGCGATGAAGATGCTTTAATGATTACCACTACCGGAAAAGTAATACGTTTTTCTTTGACAACAGTGAGCCAAATTGGCCGTAGTACTTCGGGTGTAAAATTAATGAACGTTGATGATGGTGAAAAAGTTCAATCAATTACTATGTTTATCGCCGATAATAATAGCGATGATTTGGCTGAAGCACCAATGGACACAGATTTAATTGAAAACGAAGAACAATTAAAAGAACAAGCACAAGAGGAAAAAAATGAAAAAATTAATTAATAAAGTTGAAAATATTGTTGATGAAATGATACAAGGGGTGGTGTTATCCGCTCCGACGAAATTAGCTAAAGTAGACAATTACAATGTTGTATATTCCAAAACTTTCAACAAGAATAATGTGGCTTTAATATCTGGTGGTGGTAGTGGCCACGAACCGGCACACGCTGGTTATGTAGGCGACGGAATGTTAACGGCTGCTGTAGCTGGATCTATTTTTACTTCACCAACACCAGATATGGTACAGGCCGCAATTAATGCATGCGATTCTACTAAAGGAACCTTATTAATTATTAAAAATTATACTGGTGATGTTATGAATTTTCAAATGGCTGCCGATATGGCTAAAATGGAAAATAAAAATGTAGATTTTGTCATTGTAGCAGATGACGTATCTCTTATTCATAACAAAGCAGATACCGGGATGCGCGGAATTGCTGGCACAGTATTAGTTCATAAAGTTACCGGAGCGAAAGCACAAATCGGCGCTTCTTTAGCAGAAGTAAAAGCGGTTGCTGAAAAAGCTATTAAAAACGTGGGTACATATGGAATTGCACTAGATGCTTGTATTGTTCCTGCGATTGGACACAAAGGTTTTACTTTGGCCGACGATGAGGCTGAAATGGGGTTAGGCATTCACGGTGAACCAGGCGTGCAAAAAGTAAAAATGCAACCAGTAGATACTTTTGTAACACAAATGACTGAAGCTATTATTAATCACTTACAAATTCAAAGTGGAGACAAAGTTGCTGTTTTAGTTAATGGGTTAGGCGCTACTCCGATTATGGAACTATATATTGCCAACCGTAAAGTTCATGAGATTTGTAAATCTAAGAATATTAATGTTGTAAGTTGTCATGTTGGTAACTATATGACTGCAATTGATATGCCGGGTTTATCAATTTCTCTAATGAAGTTGGATTCAGAATTAGAGCAACTAATAAAAGCACCGTGCGACACATTGGGGTTTAAGGCGTAGTTATGACAATTGGTTTAATTTCAAATACTAAATACAAAGAATATTTAAAAGAACTACAAAAAACAATTGCCCTTCTAGGACATAGGGCTATTATTTTGAATGCATCTGATAATATTTTAGAAAATTGTGAATTATTAGTAAGAGCGCTTCAAAAAAAGAAGGTAGAAAGAGGGATTGCTATTGATGATTATGGCACCATCCCTTTTATGTATATTGCTAAAACTCCTAAAATGGTGGTGGCACAAATTGCTGATGAGCACTCTGCTCATATGACTTGTGCTCATAACAATGCAACTGTTTTATCTTTTGGCGGTGAAATTTCAACATTACATCAAATCAAAAATATGACTACCGCTTTTATAAATTCCAAATACGAAGGTGGGAGACACAAAGTTCGTATTGATATGTTAGATATTTTAATGGAGAGACAATAATATGAAAATTGCGATAGGTTGCGACCACATTGTTACCCATATGAAAGACCATATGGTTCAATATTTAACTAAAAAAGGACACAAAGTAATTGACTGTGGTACATATGGCGATGTTCGAACCCATTATGATATTTATGGATTTGAAGTTGCGAGACAAGTGGTAACTAAACAAGCAGAAGTAGGTATTGTGATGTGTGGGACTGGTGTAGGTATTACTAATTCCGCTCAAAAAGTTAAGGGAACTAGGGTTTGCTTAACACGTGACGTAGAAGTTGCGCGAAAATCTAAAGAATTGTACAACTGTAATATTTTAGGTATGGGCGGAAATATTGTAGGAATTGGTTTAATGGAAGCGATTGTGGATGTTTTTCTTTCAACCCGCCATAAAGGTGGAAACAAAGCTACCATTAAAGCAATTGATAGTCGAATTTCTAAGCCAAACTATAACACTCATCAATTTGATGGGAAAATTAAAGAATGAGAACAAGGTGTCTTTACCGATAACAAAAAACAAGATAAAATTCCACTACCAAAAACTTGGAGATAACTAAACATGTCAATTGTTAACATGAAACAAATTCTCAAAGAGGCACAGAGAGGTTGTTATGCTGTTTTGCACGCTAACGTAATTAATTACGATA
The DNA here is from genome assembly GCA_031265955.1 of Mycoplasmataceae bacterium. Lineage (GTDB taxonomy): Bacteria > Bacillota_I > Bacilli_A > Mycoplasmatales > Mycoplasmoidaceae > Malacoplasma_A. The sequence goes on from JAISBY010000001.1 coordinate 7,444, forward strand.
TGGCTAAGATCGTTTTGTTAACTGCAAACGAAACGCATTCTCCCGTTATTGTCGCAGTATCAGAAAAGGCGCTTCATGGTTTTGCTAGCACTAGTGATTTCGTTAGCATTATTAAATTGATTGTAAAAGAAAATAATGTAAAAGTACCAGTTGTCATTCATTTGGATCATGGCGAATACAAAACAGTTCTTAGCGCAATTAAAAGTGGTTTTACATCCGTTATGTATGACGGAAGCAAGTTACCATTAAAAGAAAATTTAAAAAACACTAAAGATATTGTGGCGCTAGCACATAAGAAAAAAATTAGTGTAGAGTGTGAAGTGGGTACAGTGTTGGGGAAGGCTGAAGATGTTGCCGTTAACGGGCAATTAGCCACAGTAGAAGAATGTGAACAAATGGCTGATACGGGAATTGATGCACTAGCTGCAGGTATTGGTAATTTACATGGTAGATACCCAAAAGATTGACAGGGTTTAAATTTTCAACGTCTTAAAGAAATTCATAAAGCAATACCAAACACGCCATTAGTATTACATGGCGGAAGCGGTATTTCAAATATTCAAATTAAAAAAGCGATTCAATTAGGCGTTTGTAAATTTAACGTCGGGACTGAATTGCTAACAGCTTTTAGTGAAGAATTAAATAAATATTTCGCTAAAGGTCAATACAAACAAAAACACGGTTATGACCCAAGAAATTACATTCCTCTAGGTTTAATGCAAACTAGAAAAGTAGTTATTGAGAAATTAAGATTCTTAGGTTCATATGGTAAGGAGTAAATAAATTATGAAAATATTAGCAATGGATATGGGGGGGACATTTATAAAATGAGCTCTCTTTGATCGAAAAACTTTTAAGATTTTAAAAAAAGGTCGTTATGCTACACACGCTCAACACCATTCAGGATTAGAGATTGTATGAAGTATGGCGCGATTTGCTCAAACAATGAAAGACAAATATAAAGATATTAATTGTGTTTGCTCTACCATGGTTGGTATTATTGATACTAACAAATATGTAGTATTATCGCCAAATCATACCCTTAAAGGTTATGAAGGTATGCACATTAAAAATGAGTTTAGTAAATATTGTAAATTACCTTTACATGTTATGAACGACGTGAAAGCCGCTGCACAAGGCGAGTTAAAATTTGGTTCATTAAAAAAAGCAAAGAAAGTTAATGCAATTGTAATGGCGATTGGAACGGGTATTGCAGGATGCCCAATCATTGATAGCAATATTTATATGGGTGCTACCTATGCATCGGGAGAGTGTGGCCAAATGTTAGTTAACAACCATTTTTATGAAATGCACTACAGTGTTCCAGCATTAATCATTCGTTGTGAAAAGACTTATGGTCGTACTTTGACTGGTGAACAATGTTTGGAATTAGCCAAAACTAATGTACCTATAAGACACGAAGTAAACCGTTGGTTCGACGGTATTATCAAAGGCATTATGAATTATGTATATTTGTTTAATCCATCATATGTAGTTTTGGGCGGTAAAATTACCGAACACAAAGACTTTGATTTAAAAGTTTTAAAACAAAGCATGATGAAACTTGCTAAGAAGCCAATTTCTTCATTTGAGCATGTTAAGATTGTAAAAGCTCAATTGGGTAACGATGCAGCGCTATACGGCGTTGCTAGTTTAGCTTTAAAATAATTTTTTGACGTCTATCAAGTTGCAAAGGTAGTTTTTAATTTAGATAGTTGCAAACGAATTTTCTTTTCTTGTTTTTGGAGCTTTAACTGTGCTGATTTTTTTTGTGAATTTAATTTTGATAACTTGTGATTGTATTTAATAGCATCATAAGTTTGCTTTTTAGTTTGTAAAGATTTATAGGATTGCCCAATATAAGAAATTTTACTTTTATATATTTCTTGATAATGTTTTTGTGCTTCTTGAATATTGTGTAATTTGTGGTTATAGAAAACTTTTGGATCATCATTTTTTTCTTTGCGTGTTTTTAGTTGCCCATCCAAAATTAAAATAAATCAAAGTACGAGTGTAATTCCTATCATTGCAAAAGTACCCGCGTTAATTCCGCCAATGCTGTTTACAGATTTGAAGCCATACATTATTCATCCGAAGATAGGAATTAATATGTAATCAGATTCGCCATATGAATTAGCGGATATAGCGGTTGGAACTGTATCATCATTTCATTTTCAAAATTTAGTATTGTCATATCACGCACCATTACTTGGAGCAGGTGACAACGTATTTCAAGTAGCGATTAAGATGATTGGTAAGAAGGAAACCACGAGGCCCACAATAAAACCAGCTAGTAAGCATCCTAACAAACCACCACGCATATTACCGAATATGCCGGCAATTCCGCCAAGGAAAAAGAAGATAGTTACACTTGGTAAAATTATGGTTGAGAATAACGAACCGTCTATTGTATGGAAAGCAAATGAGATACCCATTGTAGCGGTGGCGCCAGCAAAAGATGCAAGGAATCCTAATAATACGGCTATGGGCTGAGTTTTCAAAACTAACGAAGCATCAACACTCATTTTAGCTCCCACAATGAATCTTTGCGAGATGCCTTTAATACATTCTCGTAACTCATTTACCATCATAGTAATACCTTCAATCAATACAAGCAAACCAGCAGTGAACATAAAGGCATCAATTACTAATACTACTCCCAACGAGTTAGCACCCGTTGGTGATTTATCAATTCAATTACTGGTAGCTGTAGGATCTTTAATATAAGCCGCAACAAACACAACAACAAATAATAGTGTCATTACCAAAATAATTGTGACATTAGAATTTTTTAAGAATGACATTCAGCGAGGTAAACTCATGTTCTCTGTAGATGTATATTTACCTTTTTGTAATTTACCACATAATTTGCCCACACCTTGCGCCATTGAAAAACAAAACAACCCATGATGACAAAGATTTAAACTTTTATCTTTCATTAAATCATATGTAGCCTTAGTGGTTAAACTAGGAGATAGAGTTGTGTAAATTGAAATTAAACCAGCCCCCAATAAAGCAATAATTAATCCTTGTTTTTCTAATGCAATATCACTTGCACCATTTGGAGCGCATAGCATATACATAGCTGTAAAGCCTACGCAGAAATACATCACAATGTGCGTTGATAAATATATATTTTTAAAGCGTGTAGTTCCAGCTAATAATAGATTAAACAAAATACTGAGCAACAACATAATAGAAGTTACGGCAGCAATATTGGCGGTATTATTCATCATAGCAATTGCAAATGCATCGCTACCAGCAACCGTTCCTCCCGAACCACTACCAACAATTACTCCAAACATATTTTTAAAATCAGTCATTGCTGTACCGATTGCACCACCACCCAGTGATAAAATGAAGAAACCTAATATGGTAGTAAATGTTGATATGACGGTTTGTAGCACAGTCCGTCTAAGTAGAATGGAACCAAAAAGAGCAAATAGCCCTACAACCAACCCAGCTGATCCAAAGAAGCTTTGGATAAAATTAAGTAATATATTCATAAATTATGTTCTTCAATAGTTGTAATATATCATTTTTAATGATAAATATTTTCACAATGTTTGTCTAATTGAAAACTTAATGATTTACTTTAGTATCCTTGCAATTACGTTTCAATTTAAAATTATTAGTCAATATTACTAACGCTAGGCATCCAGTTTGAGCGGCAATTGTAATTGGGAATCAAATCAAACTCGCATACAACGGCTCAACATAATTTCAGTCGGGATGAAAACCCATGCCCGCTCCAGAAAAAGGAGAGGCCAATGCGTAATTGTAATTACAACGAAAAATATAACTAAAACAAATAATTGTTAGCGAAAACATAATAGCTCCGCACAATCCTTTCAAAATATCTTTTCAGTCTATTTTAATAATTCTTCATATTGCAAATCAAACGAAAGAATATAAGATGGCGTAATGGCAAATAAAGGAATGAGCTGTGGAATATTGGAAATTATCCGTGCTTAAAGTTGTAAAACTAATAACACTGTTGGGTGCAACTAATAAAAAAAATGATCCTGCCATTCCTTCCATCATAAACAAAACATAACCTAATTTGTTAAAAGTAGTATTGGGTTTAGAGAAAACAAAAGCCACAAGAGTGAAAATTTGAAAATCACTAAAGAAAAAAGGCAGTTGTGCAGGTGTAAAATAATGATCTTCTAGCGGGTTATACCCAAAATTAGCGATTTGTTTTATTACTTCAGATAACAACAAAATACCAGCAATTATTTTGAAAGGGAAAATTATTCGTTTATTAAATTCTTCAACATTAATGTTTGTAATGCGATAACGCAACGAGCGGGGGGGGGTTAAAGTCTTCTTGTTTTTTACATTTATCCATATTCCTCAAGCAAATAAAGGTGTAGCAAGTGCTATTGTTATTAAAAAGAAGTAAAATGATGTGAGATTTCAAAATGTCATAATCAAGAGATTATATTATTTCATCACACCGTAATTACACAACACTTTTTTATTACATTCTAGGTTAAAGTTTTATAAAACGAGCATGGCAAATTGCATTTGTAATACATATTAATTATCTTGTATCTATAACCGATAAATGAGTAAAGTTACCGTTATAATAGTTTAAATAGGTCTTATTAACTATAGAAACAAAGGAGAATTTATGGCTAAATACAAATGCATACTATGCGGTTACACATACGACGAAACAAACGAAGGTAAAAGCTTTGAATCATTACCAGCGGATTATATATGTCCCATATGTGGCGCTGATAAAACACAATTTAAAAAGGTTTAATTATGTTTAAAATCACAAATGACATTTACTCTGTTGGGGCTTTTAATCCCAACATGCGTATTTTTGATATTGTTATGCGTACTGAATATGGTACTTCTTATAACTCGTTCATTGTTAAGGGTGATAAGATAGCCCTAATTGATGGATGCCACGAAACATTTACAAAACAATTTATCACAAATATTGAAGAAATAATACCATTGAATAAAATTGATTATTTGATTGTGAATCATTGTGAACCCGATCATACTGGTGCCCTAAAAGAATTAATTACTAGGGTCCCTAATATTGAAATTTATTGCTCGCCATCTAGCAGCATCTTCTTAAAAGAAATCACAAAGTTGCCTCTTAAGTTGCATGTTGTGAAAAACGGAGATAAATTAAGTCTTGGTAACAAAACTTTAGAATTTATTAATGCACCATTTTTACATTGACCAGACTCCATGTTTACATATGCGAAAGAAGATAAAACGGTTTTCACATGTGATTTTTTAGGATCACACTATTGCGAACCCACAATGATTGACACAAAAATTACATATCTTGATGAATATAAACCTTCAGTGAAATTGTATTACGATGTGATCTTTGGTCCTTTTAAAAAATATGTTAATGACGGACTAGACAAACTAAGTAAACTTGATTGTGATTTTATATGCACAAGCCATGGTCCAGTATTAACTAAAGGCGGATTGTACAAATATGTTTTTGACCAATACCGCGATTGAAGTAAAATTGTACCTACTAAATTATCGATTCCCATTTTTTACGCTTCATCTTACGGATACACTAAAAAAATAGCTCAAACTATTAAAGAAGGGATATTACTTGCAAATAAAAACATTGAAGCAAATGTTTACAACGTTAATTATTTTGATTCCGCTTCTTTAGCTACAATAATGAACCAATCTACCGCTTTTTGTATCGGTAGTCCAACATTAAACAAAAACGCTGTACCACCTATAAGCCATTTACTAATGGATATTGATACAATTAATATTCAAGATAAGCCAGTATTGGTATTTGGTTCTTACGGTTGAAGCGGTGAAGCGCAGAACATTCTAATTAATGTTGCTAAATCATTAAAACTTAAACCATATGAAAAAAATATTCACATTCGTTTTGCAGCAACAGAAGAACAATTAAACGAAGCTAGAGATATTGCCAAATCATTTGCTTTGAGTGTACAATCTTCTTCAGCAAAATAAGTTTATAATCGTTGTATGGTTATTATTGACGGCAAGAAAATTTCTAATGAAATTAGCGAACAATTAAAATCACAAATCGCATTATTAAAAACGGAGAATATTGTACCCAAACTTGTCATTATTCAAATTGGTTCTAATCCGGCAAGCAACGTTTATGTTCGTAATAAAATACGGCTAGGTGAAAAATTAGGTGTAAAAATTCAATTACAAAAATTACTAGAAAATATTACAAACGATGATTTGTTAGTGGAAATTCAAAAATTTAATAATGATAAATCAATCAATGGAATTCTAGTACAAATGCCATTACCACCACATATTAACGAAGCAAATATTATCGCCCATATCGATCCTTCAAAAGACGTTGATTGCTTTCATTTAGAAAATATTGGTAAGTTATGGACTGCTAGGAAATTAGAAGTGCATCTTAAACCTTGTACACCTGCTGGAATAATAGAATTATTAAAACATTACAATATTAAAATTTCTGAGCAAAAAGCTGTAGTGGTGGGAAGAAGTAATATTGTTGGTAAACCCATGGCATCCTTGCTTTTATTAGATGACGCTACCGTTACTCTTTGCCATTCCAAAACACAAAGATTACACGAAGTATGTAAAGAAGCAGATATTTTAATTTGTGCTGTGGGTAAAGCAAATATGATTGATAGTTCTTATGTAAAACCAGGAGCTACCGTAATTGATGTGGGAATGAATCATGATGTAAATAATCAATTATGTGGAGATGTTGATTTTAAATCAGTGAGCAAAATTGCTAGTCACATCACACCGGTTCCTGGAGGCGTGGGACCAATGACAGTAACTATGCTAATGAAAAATTTAATTGAATTAACTAAATTACAAAATCATTTATTAGAGAAAGAATAAATTATGGTTTATGCAATTATATTAGCAGCAGGATCGGGAGAACGTTTCAACAAGTCTCCTATTAAACCTTTATTTCTAATTAAACATAAACCATTATTTTTACATTCATTAGATACTTTTTTATCTAGTAATAAGATAGATCAAATTTTATTAGTGATTAATAAAAAGCATCAATCATCATTTTCTAAATATTTAAAAGCACTCAAATATAAAAAAGTCTTAATTTGTTATGGCGATTCAAGTGCTAGATATAAATCTTTGATTAATGCAATGAAATATTTAAAGCAGGTGCAACCTCTAAGTAATCGCGATATTATTCTCACTCACGATGCCGCCAGAATAAATGTTACAACCGATATTATCAATATGAATATTAGTGTTGCTCAAAAAACCGGTTGTGCATCTACTGTTTTACCATTACATGATTCCATTGGTGAAATAAAAAATACTATGAAATATTTAGATCGCACCCACAAGTATTTGATCCAAACTCCACAAACAATTCAATACAAACATTGAAGTGAAATAAAAGTAATTAATCCTCAGAAGATAACAGATTTATTTACCTATCTTAATATTAAGATTAAACAAACAAACTTAGTTTTAGGAAGTTTGTGAAATTTTAAAATTACAACAGTGGAAGATTTAAAACTTATTTAGTAAAGCTTAAAACTTTTTCAACAAAAATATTTGGTTCTTCCTCAAACACTAAATGGGCAGAATTTTCAAATTCATAAGTGGTTAAAATATTTTCTGGTAAATTTTTCTTAAAGAATTTTAAGGTATGCTTGGCAGGGATAGATTTATCATATTTGCCCACCATTAATAAAGTAGGAACATGAATATTTTTTTGTGCTTTTTTTACGTTCGTTAGAACAGATAAACTTATGTTTTGAAATAATTTTTTCATATTAGTCCAATGTTCTAGTTGAAATTCTAATTGTTTTTTATTAAACTCTACTCATTGTGGATTTTTAGAAAATTCCTCAAAATGAGTCGGAGAATATAATCATTTTAATAAGCGATCTTTTTGCTTCATATTTTTAGGATAAAAAATGTAGAAAGCTTTTAATCCTGCATGAATAGCAGCAGGATTAGCGGGACAAATAAGGAATAATTTTTTAATTTTTTCAGGGATTTTGCTAGCAACCAACGAAGCAAGACCGCCTCCCATTGAATGCCCCATTAAATAAAAATTATTAAGCTTCTTAAATTCAATATAGTTGATAATGTAATCAGCAATTTTATTCAATTTTAAATCTTTGGCTGTGACATCAGCGACATTGGTACCGTGTCCTGGTAAATCAATCATGTAAATGTTAAAGTGTTTAGATAATTCTGAAGCGGCTACAAAATAGCTGTGCTCCACACAAAATCCGTGAATAAATAACAAATCTCCTAAGCATTCTTTCGTTTTGCAAGGAATAATAAATTCCTTAAATGTAGTTGGTATCATACCTACTTATTTTATAACTTTCATTTGTGATTCAACTATATTTTTTAGTTCAATCGCACTCTGAGTATTGTTGCTAGATACTGCGACAATGGTACCTTCTACAAAAGCGCAATGAGCTATTTGTACACGATGTTGCATTTCGCTCGAGAGCAGACTAATTGCTAATTCTGAGTTCATTTTTGACGAACCTAAATCATAAATGAGCAACACTTCTGAATTGAGGGATAACGTTTCAATTGCTTTTTTAATTATTTGAGGATCTGTACCGAATACTTTACCATTTTCAATTCCTGCTACATATCGAAAAGAAAAATCTCCATTTTTCATTTCATTAGCAAAATCCACAGTTGCTTTTGCTAAAGGTTCACTGTGGGATACTACCAGTATGCTAACATTTTGTGATATAGATTTTAAGTCTGTTTTTGATTGAATTGTGTTTTGAGGAGCATTTACTTTAGTGATATTATCCACCGGTACATTTTTAGTGGTTTCAACTTTAGTTAAGGCTTCGAAGATTAATGACATAGAACAAGCTCCTGGATCCATGTGTCCTATTGATCTTTCTCCTAAGTAAGAAGCTCGGCCTTTAGTTGCAAGTAATGAAATGGTAGATTCTGCACCTTTTTTAGCAGCTTGATAAGCATTAGAAAAATTTAACGAACCTGTAGTATTTTTCATTGCTTCAATTGATGGAGCTAAGGCATCAAGCATAGTTTTTTCACCAACTCTAGATTTGCCCAATTGACTAATACGATCAAATGCTGCTTGAAGACCTAGCGCAATGTCTTGATTAGTAAAAGTAGTTTTACCCTTTAAAGAAACAGCTAACGCCATAAAAGCTGAACCCAACAATGGGCCAGAGCTACCACCGATTTTTGCCATTAATTGTTGAGCACAAAGCATTAAATCTTTTTCAATTAAACTATCATTGGTAAATTGTGAAGACTGATCTAAAATTGCTTTAAAACCTCTTACTACATTAGAACCATGGTCACCATCTCCAATTGCTGCATCTAAGTTATTAAGCTCGGATTCATGTGCTGTTAATTCTGCTGAGATTGACTGAATATATTTAGTAATTTGCATAATGTTGTAATTATAGGTAGGTTATTGTTATTATTTTTTAATGTTTTTTAAAAGTTCTTTGTCAACGTATGTGGTAGATGAATGATGGATTTAACGGAGTGAGATGTAATGCATTGTATAGACATTTGATATCATTTTTATGAAAATGGCATAAAGAAAGCACCTTTTGTATTAACATATTAACTACAGAGACAATAAACGTTGGTAATCCGAATTATGTTTGGATACTAATTTATGGCTCATCAATAACAATTTACAACATGAAAGTAGAAACATATGAAAACATTTAGCAAAAAGAATTGAATAAAAATTATTTTAACATCAATTGCAATTGGCGGTAGTTTATCTGTTCCCATAATGCATTCATATTATTCTGCGTCTAAAAAGCATAAGCCAATTCAAGAAGTATCTGAAACACTCGGCAGAACCCCTGCTTTCATTGTTGATGGCGTTGGTACAGATGGTCATCCATGAAATAATGCAAAATTGGGAATTGATGTAAAAAAATGAGACAAATATAATGACCCAACAATACCTACTAATATAAACATTGAAATTAATCGTGATTCATACATTACTGAATTTTCGGTAACAAATTCTAGTGTGTTTGCTAATAAGTATGGTTTTGATAAATATGTTCCTTTAAGCACAGCTATCAAAAATGGTGATATTGCTAATTTTAAATTTGGTATGAGTCAATCCAATGAATTTGGAATAAAAGAAGCTGGTTATATATCAATGTCTTCAGGTGATAAGAATTTAGCACGAATGCACACATACACTGAGACACCCGGACAATTATCTAGCCTGATCGCAGGTAGATTTGATGCGGGACAACCGAGTGGCACACTTGTAACCAAATTACCAGACGGAAATAAACTAGAGATTTTCAATGAAAACCCTTTTAATTTTCGTTGTCCATCTACTGTATGTTGGCGATTGCCAAATTTTGCTGATAATCGGTATATTGTTGTGCATCTTTCATTATTTTATTCAGCATACAATCCTATTACCAAAGAATATAACGGTTTGCCAACTCCACTATCTGATCGCTTCGAAATATCTATGGCTAAAACGATAGGTAATCCTATGTCGATTCGAACAGTTGATGATGGTTATAATTACTTTTTTCTTATAACAGCAGAATTTCATCAAACCGTTGTAGATGATGATTTTCACTTGCATTGTTTTTCAAATGATTTTGTTTACAACCAAACCAATAGTGTTTTAATGGAAACTCCCGCCATCAATAAACCAGATGAACTTACTAACAAAGAATTCACAAACATTGGCGGTATGAAAATATTTGGTGAAGATGTGTTTAATGATATTACTGATTTAATTTTCCCTTCTCCGATTGATTCAATTTATGAAAAATTAAGAAACGGTAAATATACAGCCACTACTACCGGAGCAGATGGTTGACAATCTAAATATAGCAACAATAAATTGCTAGGAGCAGTTCGTTTGAATTATCAGTTACCAGATATGATTACATTAGTTCAATTTGATGGCACTCCTTTTGAAAAAACCATGAATAATGATCGTCTTACTTTTTTTGATTATTCCTTCGACATTAAACCCGACGCTTCGCTCCCAGTTGATAAAAAATATTATGACTTTAGTGATGCATCTACCGGGAAAATATTAGACACATCTTTTTATAAAGAATGAACAGTCAATATACAAAATGATATACCTTATGTATCCGTCCCTACATTTATGGATTGAATTTATGTCAATGATGCAAATTTTACAAACATTGAGTCTAAGGCTTTTTACAAAGGGTGCATGCTCTTAAAACAAGGCGATCAAACTCTCTACCGTTTGGGAATTTCTCATCGCTATTTTGATATCAATGACAAGGATGCCTAAGACGTAGATACAAAACTTTTACAATGTATGTGTCCCGTATGACAAAAAAATATTTTGTACGCTAAATTGTTTGAAAAAAAATAAAAAGATTAATCCCTTTGTATACTTTCTATAGATTATTCAAAGGGTTTGGAAATGATAGCAAATTATTTGTTGTCATTTTCATACTCGTAATAAATCAAAACTTAAGGAGACATGAAAATGTTACATAAAAAAACTAAAAAAATATTATTAGGAAGTTTAATTACATTAACTGGTGCTGTTGCTATTACTACACCGTTAGTTATTCATCATTCAATAAATAATAAAACAGACCTAAACGAAAGAGAACGTGCAAAGGTCGGGGTAGATAGCGATGTGTTGGCGCAATATCGTCATGATGTTTTGTCAAAAATTGCTAAGAAAGTTTACTATCTTGATTATGAAAAAAGTGGCGGAGTAATTAATGCTGGCCAAATAAAAAATGATATTATTAAACAAACCGGAACTTTATTAAACAAAGTACAAAGCTCTGTTAAAGAAAGAACTGGTAAATATACTAGCGATCAAGACAAAACTGAAACTGAATATTACGCTATTCAAAAAGAAGCACGATTAATCGGAGCTGATGTTATGGATAATAATGTTGCTTTAAAACAAAACAACTATTTAACATCAAAATATTATGAGCATTTAATTTCTACAGGAATCACACCAAAAGATGCTCAAACAAAGACTGCTTTGCTAGGTAATATCTATCAAAGTACTATTAATAAGTCTAAAGACAATTTGTGAGATGAATTTCAATTTGAAGAACAATTTATTCAAGATGCGACTAATCAAGGTTTGTTAGAAGATAAAAGAGTGGCTGGTGAAAGTTGAACAACAATTAAGCAAACTTCAATTGGTGCACAAATGTTGTCACAATTAGGATTAACTTATATTCAAAATAAATTAAACGACTTTTTATTAGTAAATACTGAATCAGATTTCGTTAAAAGTATGAAAGATTATTCAAACACTGGTAAATATGATGTGGGCAACGAAATTGTTGATAAGGATTTAGGCACGTTATTTAAATTTGGATATGACAAAACGCAAGGAGCCATTATTAGTGATGATTCAGTTAATCTAAATGATGTGGGTATCAATATTGATAATCTTCAAGCAACCGATAGTACTGAATACGATCAAGGTAATATGTTATTTGAAACCAAAGATTTTACTAATTACAATGGATACGGTGGTACGTATGGTATGGCTGAATTCATGCCAGGTTTCAAATTACATGTCAAAATTATTAATAAAGATGTTACAACTAAAAGTCAAATCTGCCATTTAGACTTATTAATGGGAGTTTCTGTCATCGATCAATCTACTGGGAAATATAGTGATATTGCATGATCAGAAGCTAATGGAGAAAATAATAAAGGTAAGCTATCTATTGATCTAAAAACTACTCAGGATGAAGTTAAATATATTTCAAATAATAATTATTATGCTAAAGTGGATACTGTGAATGTGGCAGATGGTCAATATGACAATAATAACGACTCATTCTATGGCACCAATTTAGCTGCCGATACTCGTATAAGTCTAAGTCGTGCCTTGAGTAATGCTACAACAGATGATAACGATGATTATATAGTGGATGAAAAACACCCAATCTATCTAAGCGCAAAAGATTGTGGCGGCATTGATGCTCCTCAGATTACTGGTAGTGATGAAGATGGCAATTATCATAGTACTCAAACTTTAAAACTAAAAATTACTAATTGTAATACTAACGATCCTTCAGCAGGAAGTAAATCCCATGGCTATTCTTTGAAGGCTCACTGAGTTGTTATGGATACTGACAATAAAGGACAAACATTTGAAGCTAAAACTTTTGATTGAAGCTATAACGATAAAAAATATGATGATATCTGAATTAGTTTTTACATAGATGTTGCTACGTCAAAAAGAATACATGATGCAACCACAATTTTATTAGCAATGAATCAATTTGCTTACGTTGCATCAATGAAACAAGTTTATAATGATAATCATAACGATTTAGATAATACTATTTCTCAAAGACAGGCATTGGCAATTACCATGGGTGTTAATATTGCTGTCTTGATTGCTCAAGTTGCTGTTGATACATACTTAGCGGTTACAACGTTTGGTACAGTTGGTAAGTTATCAGTTATATTGGGCGGCATTGCGATTGCTGCATTGATTGCTTCAACTACATTGGAAAGTATAAACGTTCAAGGAATGAAGAATACAAAAAAGGAATGGAAACGAGTTAACGACCATTACACAATAGTATCTGATTCGTATGAAAAAGTTGGAGGAACACTTTTATCACAATACCCAACTATCGTAGACCCCAAAAAAATGATTGATATAAAATCTGCTGCTGCAAATAATGTTTTGGAAACATTACAATCTAGTGGATTCTTGGACCACTATGCTGATTTCATTGTTGAAATGGAAAAAGATTATGCTGCAGATTCAGGAAAGCCTATGAGTGATTCCGCTGCAAGTAATTTAAAAACAATTATTACAAATTTTACCACAAACACAACGGGGAGCTGAGCGATAGGTCTTACCATAACATCTATTGTTTCTACATTCGTGTCATTAATAATAAAAATTAATAGAGTTAATTTAGCGTCAGTTAGAAACTTTTTCCGAACACCAATAGAACCACCAGCTAATCGAGATTTAGTGGGAAATTATACAAGCGGTTTTGAACCATTTAGTCAAGAAGGGCTCTTAAGTAGCTATGACGCAGATCGAGCAGAACAAGAATTTGCTAGATTATATGCGGCTGGTGAAGCAGAAAGAGCTGCCGCTGTAGCCAGAGGTACGGTTCTTGAAGATTCCTCAAGTTCTGATGCAATTATACACGGAGGAAAAGAAGGCAATCGTGGTAATCCTGCCGCCTTTGTAGTTTTCACAGCAATTGATTTGATTATGCAATCTATTGAAGGTATTTATGACAATATTGAAGGTAAAGGTTTCACTTTAGATAATTTTGACCCAACGAATAGATATGCTATTCAAACTAATAACAGATTCTTTAATAAAGATTCTAAAGTTGGTGATGAAATACAATTTACTTTAAATGACATTACGAAAAAACCTATTACACCAACTAATGTAGTTTGGGGAATTGACAATCCTAAGGATGTAGGTGGTTATTTAACAATGGATGCTAGTAATGGTAAATTAAAATTATTAGCTATTCCGCCTAATGCAATTAAAGTGTCTGTTAACGTAACTTTCCATTACATATTCAATGGTAACGAACGTTCATCACAGGTTCAATGAATTGTAGACATGTTTTAAAGTAAAGGAGAGACAAAAAAATGAGAGTATTTAAGACGATATTATTATCAACTATTATTACAACAGTAACATTAGGCACGGCATTACCGCTAGCTATAATTTACACTAAAAAAAATGCAACCTTTTTAATTAAATTTCAAGATGACCGTAGCAATTTAAAAGGCAGAGGTGACAAAATTGATTTAAATGTCTATTCAAACGGACGCTTATATGATAATGTTTATTATAAAAACGACGAGGTAACAAAAGAGTATATAAAAATTGAGGGGAACTCAATTTATTGCATAAAAAATCCTACTCAAGCACTTAACGATATTTATATTTCTGCTTATGATAAAAAAACGAATAAATTTTTAGTCAAAACTACAATTGGAATTGATGTTGATATTATTAAATGACATTCATATAGTTCTTCTATGTCGGTTGGAGACGAACAAAAATTAATTGCCGAGTCAACTACTAATGGAAAAATTGGTTATAAAGTTGTGGGAACACTGCCTTCTGAGGTTACGTTTAATGCAGTTACTGGAGAAATTAAATATGTAACCGCTACTAAAACTAACACCACAGTTACGATTGAAGCAAGCAGTAACAATGGATGTACTTCCAGTGTTAAAATCGTAATTTTATCTCCATCTGCATCACAGGATAACATTAGCTGGGGAACTTACAAATCATCAATGTCAGTTGGCGATAAACAAACCATTACAGCAACATCTTCTAATAGTGGCAAAATCACTTATAAAACCATTGGCACTGTACCTCCGGAAGTAACTTTTGACGCCACAAAAGGTGAAATTGATTACAAAACAGCAGTGGCAACAAACACTTTTATTACAATTCAATCAGATAGTGATAAAGGTGGTACTGCCCAAATTGAAATTA
>JAISBY010000004.1 GCA_031265955.1 Mycoplasmataceae bacterium
TATAATTTTTATTGTTCATAAGAACCTTTCGTAATTAAATTTTTTGTCAAACTTAATTATATGAATAGGTCCTTATGGACTTTTTTATTTATCGTTGCAGTTACAATTGGAATTTGGAAATTGTAATAACGGTTATGATGTCGGCAAATTTACATCATCAAATCCAATTATTGGAATGTAACCTCAGTTGATTTTGGTAAATGTCGTGGCAAAAAAACTTTCAGTAGCATCAATTACAAAACCGCTTCCATCTTCTACTGTCATATTAAATACATTTCCTGGCCACTGTTGAAGACTTTGGTCTGGCGAAATGTTTTTCATAAATCATAAAAAACGAGTTGTAGAATGTGTATTGGAGTGAACTTGAATTGTTGTTTCCGTATTTTGTTGAATTTCTTGCGCACCATTATAATCAACTCACACGTTTCTATCAAATGCAAAATCTAAAAGAATTCAAAAACTAAAATGTCCAGATGAATCCTGTTTTATATATTGAACATGAAACATAGAATATTGATCAACACAATCAAAAAAATCAATTGGCGCGGTCAAATCAGCATTGCTATAAAAATCTATAGATTCGGCACAAAAATAAAAATATTGGATAAAAGAATTTAACATATCGCCAGGCTTCAAATTCTCGTTAAAATAATTTAAAACATCAGTCGATTCTTTTGTTGTGTCAATAAAATTTTTGGGTTTATGCTTGCTTAAATAATTACGGTAAAAAGATGAATGTCAATTAGGAACGTCTTTAAAATGAATGGTTAAATCGTATAGATCGTAATTATCATTTTTGCTACACGAGGTAATGGATAATCCCCCCCCCCGATGCAACTAAACTAATTAATCCTATCCCTACAAAATTTTTAAGTTTCATAAATTCTTATCCTATTTTGATTATACTATTGTAATAATACTATCCCTTATGAAAGTAATCCTCTTAAAAGATGTTAAAGGTCTTGGCAAAACCCATGATGTTGTTGACGTTAAAGATGGCTATGCCAAGAACTACTTAATTAAAAATAAATTAGCAGTATCAAATACGACTAATGCTCAGGTGACCTTAAATAAAGATTTAGACATTCTTGCAAAACAAGAAGTTGTTAGAGTAAAAGAAGCTAGTGAACTAAAACATAAATTAGAACAACTGAGTTTACATTTTACTTTAAAAACTAACAAAGGCAATGCTTTTGGAAGCATTTCACATAAAATGATTATTGATGAGTTACATGATAAATATCAGCTTAAAATAGACAAGTTTATGGTTGATACAAATGATGAAAAAAACTTAGGATTAGGTCGACATTTAATTACCATTAACATTTACAAGAAAATTGTAGCAAAATTACCTATAAACATAGAGGAGGAATAAAATATGGCTAATGAGATTACTAATAACCAACTAGTTGAACCAATTGAACGTGAATTAATTAGCGAAATTTTAAATGATACCTCTATTGTTGAAGACGCCATTTTGAAATTAGAACCTGTTGATTTTGTTAATAGACAAATGGCTTCTATTTTTAATACCATTATTAAATTACACACTGATGCCAAAACCATTAGTGAACATACCATTCTAAATTACATTAGTACTCACAAAGAAATGCAGTTTGATGATTACGAATTAGTTGTGAAAACTTTGGCTAATAAATTCGTTTCCACTACCGATTTTGAAGACCATATTGATTTGATTAAAAATGCCTCTATCAAACGTCAGTTAAATACCTTTGCCGATGAAATTATTACTACTGACATGGACATTACTAAGTTTAATGAACTCCTATATAACTTTCAAAATAAAATGGCTGTCATTACTAGTGCCAAACGTTCTAACAAAATTGCTTCAATGTCCGATATTGCTCAAGACTATTCTAAGGATTTACAAAGAATCATTTCCCACGATGAAGAAGTAACTGGAACCCCATCAGGTTTTTCGTTAATTGATGCTAAAACTAATGGCTTTCAACCTGGTGATTTAATTATTTTAGCAGCACGCCCTGGCGTTGGCAAAACAGCTCTAGCTTTAAATTTCTTAGTAAATGCTGCTAAAGATTGTAAAGAACGTGCAGAAAAAACACCGAACAATGAAATTGTATTAATGTTTTCGCTTGAAATGAGTTCTAAAGAATTATGTAACCGAATTGTTTCCAGTGAAAGTATGATTGAACTTTCACCATCAAAACGTAGCCGACTAAGCAATATTGAACATCAGTCAGTTAATAATACAATTGATGCTATCGCTGATCTACCAATCTACATTGACGATGATAGTTCACTTACTATTTTAGATGTGCAATCTAAAATCAAACAAATCGCCATGACTCATAAGATTAGATTAGTAGTAGTGGACTATTTAGGGCTACTTAAAGCCCCAACTACTCACAATAATTTAAATAATCGTCAAGCTGAAGTAGCGATGTTTTCTAGAACCTTTAAACAAATTGCTCGTATGAACAATATCCCAGTCTTAGTATTAGCACAGCTGAACCGTAATATGGAACAACGTGGTAAAAAAGCTGATGGTGCACGACCAATGTTATCTGATTTGAGAGATTCGGGAGCGATTGAACAAGATGCTGATATCGTTACCTTCTTGTCTAAAGTCATTCCAGAAGACGAGGAAGAAGATAACAAAAAAGAAAGCTCAACCATTCTGATAGAATATAATATTGCGAAAAATCGTAAAGGGCCAACTGGTTTGATTAATTTAGATTTTATTAAAAACATTAGTCGCTTTGAAGAGAAACGTTTCGTGCCTGTAAAAGGAGTCAATGAAAGTAAAAGTTTTAACTAGATTTTTAATTGGAAGTAGTTTGGGTGTAGTTATTATTGCTCCAACTATTACCATGACTTCTTGTGCTTCAGTATCGCAATGAACCTTACCAGTAAATATTGGCGGAGTTGGTGATTTAAGTCCGTGAAGCGATTCATGAAATAAACCGAATATTCCTAATTTAACAGATTCTAAAGGGTATACATACGCTACTACTGGAAACTATTCTTCACCAGCTTTTAATTTCAAATCATATTTACCAAATAATTACATTGCTTATACCGATAGATCAGGAAATTCAGCTAACTATGCATATGCGAAACCATATGATGATCGAAATTGAAATCAAAATGATGACCCTTCATTTTTTGATTACCAATGAATTAATACAAGTAACACTGACCCTCTTAAATACTCTGAATCATTTAATCTGGATACAAATGATGGAAAGAAAAACGTTTCAGTAGCAACTTCAATAGAAAATCTTAATTTATATTTTTCATTAAGTTTCACTTCTATCGCTTCTGCAATTAATGTATATAACTCTGGTCTTTTACGTTTAATGACAGAAGACGGAGTATTAAATAACAAAAACGGAAATGATGTTTGATACAATCAATTCTTTTCAGAACTTAATCATGGTGATAAGAGCTCTGACGCAAACAAACAGTTTTATGAATTTTTATTTGACATGCTTGATAATTTGAGTCAAGGTAAGTTCAAAGCAAAATTTGGACAATCTGGGGCAAACTTTAAATTTGCGAGTAACAAATTTGGACCAGGTCCCTATATTAGTTATCAAAACGAGGACGACACGGTTGAAACATTTTACGATCCATTGAAAACTTTTAGATCAAATAATAGTTTTTTAGAATCCGATATAGCAAAAGATACCTCTTCTACAGATGTAATTAGTGGAGGCTCTCTTAGTCCGAAATTTATTTTTAATAATCAAACTAGTCCAAATAATATTCCGTCTGTTGCTGGCGCTTATACGGCTTACGCAATACCTTCAACCACTAAAGTTGATACAACGAATCTAGACAATAATAAGTTTTATCCTGCCATTGTTTCAACACCAATTCCATTTATAGTAACTCCAGCAGCTTCTACATATTCTTACTACAATCCTTTAACGAAGCATAGTTATCAGCAAAATGATTATTTATTAGATGATATAAGTTCTGTACAGAATCAAATTAATAGTACAAATGCTTGAAGCAATTTTTCAAAACATGTAGATACATCAAAAGATAGTAAATATGCCGATAAAAAAACATGAGCAAATTCACTATCATATAGTTTTGACACTTCTAACCATTTAAATTCAATACCGAAAAGTTCTTTCTACAAAGAAGCAGGGGCTGGTAGCACATCATCAAACTTACTTGATGTCCTAGACAAGAATAAAGCTACATATCTTGAACCTTCTGTTTCTTTATTGTTTGATAATACTAATTACAATTCTATTCAGCCCAACTCTTATATTGCTTTTGCTAACTACAGTTTCATTCCTTTTCCCAAACTTGATGTCACCAGTAATATTGTGTACGATTTTATGCCTGTTTTTAACGGGATAACAACCAATAGCAATACTGGAGTTCCTGCTGTTTTTCCAGTATCTCTATTATTTGAATCTCAAGATACTCCTGGAGCAATGTCAAATTTTGACACAAATTTATTTAAAGCTTCACTAATGCCTGAAGCTGACGTTCTGTATAACTATCAACAAAGTAACAATAAAGAAACGCCGTATAAAACCGATGATTTTAAAAATAATCCTAACAACAAAATGTGATATTTTGATTTAGATAAAATATTTGATAAACAAAGTAAAGCTTATGGATTTTTTGATAAAAAAATTGATCTAAATAAAACTCCTCAAGATTATTTTAGTGATAATAAAGATGCCTTTCAAACACTATGAAATTTATTTATTAATTGACAATTTGAAAGTGATACATGAAAAAATGATTCAACTGATTCTACTAAAGTATTTATTCCATTAACCAAATAATGCAAATCAATATTAACACCAATTGAAAGCAAATTATTGAATCGCAAAGACAGTCATCCTATTGAAATACATTAGAAGAGGCTGTTGACAACTCGTATAACAATAGTTCTACAACTTTACCCAAACAAGAAAATATTTTTAAATGCTTTAATTACTTTAATATTGAATCTACCAAGGTGGTAATCTTAGGACAAGATCCGTACCCAACGCCTGGTGATGCTAACGGATTAGCATTTAGCGTAGACCGAAATTATAGTTTGCCTCATTCACTCATAAATATTTTCAGAGAACTCAAGAGTGATTTAAACATCAATCGTAACGATGGTAATTTAATTGATTGGGTAAAACAAGGGGTGTTGTTATTAAATACTGCTCTCACCTTTAATAGAAACAATCCTAATTTTTTATCTTTATGGAAACCATTTACTGAAAATATTATTAAATACATTGACGAAAATATTAGCGGTGTTATTTTTATTTTGTGAGGTAATTTTGCCAAACAATATGAACCGTTAATTAAACATAATGCTCGTTATGTTATCAAAAGTGGTCATCCTTCATTTGCTGATAAACACAGAATGTTTTTCAATACTAAACCATTTAGTAGAACAAACACACTATTAGAGCAGCTTAATAAGAAACCTATTATTTGATAGCGCAATCTACCATATATAATAAGCACCGATGTCATCTAAACTTACTTCACTTGATGCGATATTAATATTCTTAAGTTTTTTAGCCGTTGTAGGACTTGCTATAGTAATTAAGAAAATTTACTACCGCTTTCGGTATAACCAGAGAGTATATATCTTTCCAAGAATTGGTGTAAAAGGGATAGCGAATATTGCAATGGTAATTTCTATTGCTATTGCCACTCTATTGTTATTGACCATTGTGTCAGCTGGACTACTAGGAATTTTGTTTCGCGCTTATCCTGGCTGAAGAGTAACAATTGAAGGTATTCTTATTAAAGTAGGCGGGCTATTATTCGGACCAATCATCGGTATTTTCATTGGAGCCGCTACAGACTTATTAAGTGTAGCACTAACGGCTGGAATGTTTCATTATGGTTATTTTATTGCCGCAATGGTTTATGGACTATTAGCCGGAATTGTTAAAACAATTCTTAACGTTTCCCATGGTAAACAAGTTCGTTTTGCTTTTATTTCTACTATTTTAGTTTCAATAATCGGAATCGTTAGTGTCTTATATGTTTTATTACAGCCTACTCCTTTTCAAATTAACTTTTTCACCCAACTCACAATTCAGCAATGACAATTAGCTTTACTTATCGGTGGTATATATGTAATTGGTTTGGCTGTTCTATGAGGTTGTATGTTTGCCTACTATCGCCCTACCATTTTGCTAAATTTTAGTGAAATATCATATTGATTTAAATATAAAAGTCGTATTCTACGTTTTCGTCGTTCGTTAGAAAAAAAACATAATCCTCAAGAAATAATGAATGCTCAATTAAACTGAAGTGCTCGTTTTGGTGCAGATGCAAACAAGGCGTTATTGAATATTGCTCAAAAACGATCAGCAATTAAAACAAATGATCGTCAAAATTGATTATCATATTTTGCACCAGTACTAATGGTTATCCTACTTGGTGAAGCAACTGTCAATATTTTCATGCTTCCACAATTTGACTTAATGTTTTCTTTAATGCCATACGATGCATGATTAGGAATGAGGAGTTTAATGCTTGTTATCACTATTCCGATGAATATTGCAATTGTTTACCCAGTTTATCGTATTGTTTGTCCAACAATGAAATATGATTATATGGAAGACACTGTTGAAAGTCGTTCCGTCCCTTTAATGGTGGATTAGTTATGAAGATTGATAAAAGAGAATTTAAAGAATTGGCAGCCTCATTGCATTTTACGATGGATAATGTGCAATTAGATAAACTATATCAAGAGTCAGAGTTTTTGCTAACGGCTTTAGAAAATTTAAGTAGTTTAAAAGTAGACGATTTAACCCCGATGCATTATCCATTCAGTGCTTCATCACACTTATTAAGAGATGATGTTGCTATTGAAATTAAAGAACCAGAAAAGTACTTGAATAATGCTAAAAATCGTTTTGATAAATATGTTGTGGTTAAATAATAATGAAATCATTTATTCTTGAATTACACAATCAAATTATTAACGGCGACAAAACCATTAGCGATATTGTTCGTAATTCTATCCAAAAGTGTAAGAATATTAATGATACTAATTCATTAGTTACTGACACATATTCAGCAGCAGAACAACAAGCTAAAATTCTAGAAAATGATATTAAGAATAATCAAAATAACCTACTATATGGAATTCCTTATATTTTAAAAGACAATGTTTGTACAAAAGGTATTAAAACTACTGGCGGTTCTGCCTTCTTGAGTAATTTCATTCCTCCATATAGCGCCACTATTTACGACTTGTTTAACCAAGACAATGCTGTTTTAATAGGCAAATCTAATATGGATGAATTTGGTATGGGAGGAGCTGGCATCTATTCAGCGTATGGGATTACTAAAAATATTTTAGATCCAACTAGAATAACCGGCGGTTCTTCATCAGGTTCAGTAAACTTAGTTGCTGCAGGTGTTGTTCCTTTTGCAATTGGTACTGATACTGGAGATTCTTCTAGGAGACCTGCTTCTTTAGTCGGAATAGTTGGATTCAAGCCAACTTACGGACTGATTTCTCGATATGGAATTATGCCATACGCTCCTTCTATGGATCATGTTGGTATTCTTACGAAAACAGTAAGCGATGTGGCGATTGTTGCTGATTATCTTTTTAAATATGATGAAAAAGATTTTACTAGTCAAAGACTTCCAGCTAATAATTTATTTAACAATCTGACTACTGTCGATAAATTAACAATCGGCGTTATTAAAGATGTTGAAAAATATTTAAAACCTGACATTTTAAAAGCTTACATTGAATGTATAGAGTTATTAAAAAAGAATAATTACATAGTCAAATATCTTGATTTTAATGACCAACTTTTAGCTTCAGTTCATGCAGTTTACTATGCAATTAGTTATTCAGAAGCTAACAGTTGCTGAGCTAATTTGACTGGCATTCCTTTCGGCGCCAATTTTGGTGGAGATAATTTTGACAACATCATAACTTTATCTAGAAGCAAGTCTCTGGGCGAACAAGTAAAACGTCGTTTTACTATTGGTGCATA
Organism: Mycoplasmataceae bacterium; assembly: GCA_031265955.1. Lineage (GTDB taxonomy): Bacteria > Bacillota_I > Bacilli_A > Mycoplasmatales > Mycoplasmoidaceae > Malacoplasma_A. The sequence goes on from JAISBY010000004.1 coordinate 7,989, forward strand.
TATTACTAAAAAAGAAAACTATGAAAAATTATTTATTCATTCGCAAAAAATACGTCATTTTCTTGTGAATGAATGAAATAAACTTCTTGAGCAAGTTGATACTATTTTATGCCCGGGTGCTTCCTCTACTGCCCCAAAAATTGAAGATGTTACTAATCAAAGCTTTTCTACTACATTTGCTGATGATTTTTTATGTGTGGCAAATTTTGCCGGTTCCCCTTCAATTACTATACCCTATAAGAAAGTAAAGCAATTACCTTGAGGAATCAATTTAAATTGTAAAGCTTTTGCAGATAAACAATTGCTTGATTTTGCTTATTCTATTGAAACCATTTTTGAAAAATCAGGAGTGTATGATGAATAATTTTAGAGCCACTATTGGAATTGAAGTGCATACCGAACTGAATACTTTATCAAAAATGTTTTCTAGTGTTGCTGTTTCAGCATACGACAAACCGAATACCAATATCAATGAAATTGACTTAGGGTTACCGGGTGTGTTGCCTTCGCCAAATAAAGCTGCCGTTATAAAAGGAATACAATTGGCAACTGCTTTAAAAATGGAAATCAATAATAATTTATGTTTTGATCGTAAAAATTATTTTTATCAAGATTTACCTAAAGGATTTCAAATCACTCAACAATATCATCCAATTGGTAGAAATGGCCAAATTAGAATTTCTAACAAAATAATTAAAATTGAAAGAATTCATTTGGAAGAAGATACCGCTAAACAACAAATTATTAATGGTAAACTATGTTTAGATTACAATCGTTGTGGTATTCCTTTAATTGAAATAGTGTCGCAGCCCGACATGGAAACGCCAAAAGAAGCAATTGAATATTTAACACTATTAAAAAGAATATTAACTTTCTTGAATATTTCTGATGGAAAAATGGAAGATGGTTCATTTAGGGCTGATGTTAACATTTCAGTCGCGCCAATTGGAACTAACAAATTAGGAACCAAAGTCGAAATCAAAAACATCAATTCCTTTGCAAACGTAGGTAGTGCGATTGAATACGAATTTCAAAGACAAGTAAGACAACTACTTAAAGGTGAAAAAGTAATTCAGGAAACACGTCGTTGAGATGAAAACAAAAATCAAACGATATTTATGCGTTTGAAATCTGATGCAATTGATTACCATTACTTTAGAGAACCTAATATTGTTCAAATAGACATTAATCATTTAATTGGTGATGCCCAAAAATCAATGCTGAAATTACCGACGATAATTGAGAATGAATTATTAAACAATAATGTTGCTACTAATTTGATACAACAAATTATGGACGATCATAATATTTACAATGTTTTCAACACGATTAATGCAAAAATCCATAATTATCCTTTAGTATCAACCTGAGTAGTTGTAGAACTTGGAGGATTATTAAAAGCAAAGGGAGCCAAATACGAAGTGCTTGAATCCAACTTTATTAATCGATTCATCAATCTTTTAAAATTATTAAACAACCAGGAGATTAATGGAAAACAAGCTAAAACTATTCTTGAAAAGATATATACATCAAATGTCGAACCAGTTGAATTTGTTCAACAATTAGGGTTTATTCAAATCAAAGATCCAACAATTATTCAAAATTATTTTAAAAAATACATTGCTGAAAATAGTAATATGGTTACTCAATATAAAGAACGACCTGAACGTGTTGAAAAGTTTTTTATTGGATTATTAATGCGAGATACTAAAGGACAAGCAAACCCAAATATTTCTATAGAGATACTTAAGAAACTTCTAAGTTAATATACATTACTTTATAATTTAATTAATGCTTGATTTTGAGATTGTATTAATGTGTATTTCTTTTGCCGTAATAGGATATCTATTTGGCAGCATTATTTTTGGTGCAATCATTTCCAAAATAACTAAAAAAGATATTAGAAATAGCGGTTCTAAAAATATTGGTGGTACTAATGTTTCAAGAATATTAGGTATGCCAATCGGCATACTGGTATCGGTTCTAGACGCATTAAAGGGATATCTAGCGGTTATCATCTGTTGAGTTATTTTTCGTTACACCGTTTTTAATTGATTAACGCCTAATACATCTATTCATTTGTATCCGATTATATACATAGCAGGAGTTTTTGCGGTAGTAGGGCATTGCTGACCATTATTATTTTTGATAATTCTATTTAAAAACAAATTTGATTTTCAAAAAGCAAAAACTAAATCTGGTGGAAAAGGCGTATCAACAACAGGTGGCATATTGTTTGCTATTTCTCCCTGATTAGGTTTAATCGCTTTTGGTACTTTTGTTTGCGTTGTTATCATAACAAGATATGTTTCATTAAGTTCAATGATATGTATGTTTATCCCTGTCTTTATGATTTTTATTCCGACACTACAATACATTTATTTATTCGACAATAGTCTACTATACACAGGACAATATTCTCCTAATATCTCGACACAGATTATTTTAATGATGATGATGCTTTGTAATTCATCAATCATTATTGTCAGACACAAAACAAACATAGTACGATTATTACAACATAAAGAAAAGAGGATTTTTTAACAATGAAATTTAAATTTGATTCTAGAGTTCGCACTGGATACTACTCTGCTAGTTACTTCAACAAAGCATCTAAAATTGTCGCTAAGTATAAACCGAATGAAAACGTTTGTCTTCAGTTCGTACATTTTAATCAAGAACCAGTTAAAGTTTGCGGAATTAACGAATCCATTCAATTATTAAAAGCAAGTTTAACAAAAAAGCAATTATCAAAAATTCAAATTTATGGATTAAAAGATGGTGATGTTGTTGGTAATAAGAGCCCAGTTTTATTGATTTTTGGCCCTTATCAAATCTTTGGTAAATATGAAAATATAATTGATGGAATTTTAGCAAGACGTTCGTCTGTTTGTAACAATTGTTATAAAATGTTAAAACTTATTAAAACTGAACAATTAATTTTTATGGCTGACCGTACTGACGATTATTTAATGCAACCATACGATGGGTATAGTGCATATATTGGTGGTGTCCGTAACTTCGTAACTGAAGCATCAGTAGAATTTATTAAAAACGATCCCAAAGTAACGGTAGGCGGAACTATTCCTCATGCCTTGATTCAGGAGTTTGATGGCAATTTAAACGAAACAATGCAAGCCTACTTTACTGAATATGGAAAAACTAAATCTATCGCCCTAATTGACTACCATAACGATATTGCTTTAGAAATTAAAAAACTAGCTAATAAGTTTAAAGAAATCTATGCCGTTAGAATTGACACATCAAGTAATATGCTTGATTATGGTCTTAAGAATCTTACAAGTGATAAAACAGCGTATGGTGTAAGTTATCAACTTGTCAAATATGCGAGAACTATTTTAAATCAAGTTGGATTTAAAAAAACTAAAATTATTGTATCAAGTGGTATTAATATTGAAAAAATTCAAAATTTTCAAAAGCACAATTCTCCCGTCGATATTTATGGGGTTGGCAGTAGCCTAATCACTAGAAATGTACACTTCACTGCTGACCTTGTGCTTAAGAACGGACACCACCAAGCAAAAGACGGCAGAAAGTTATTTATTAACATAAATAAGATAAAAAGTCTTAAAAAATACATTTAATTAGTGTATATATTAGAAGAATATGGCTGAGCTAAAAACAGAAACAGTTGTCGTAAGTGGAACAAAAAAAGTTCAATTTTCACAACCACAGTCTTCAGTAAGACTAACCAAACATCAAACTGCTATTGTTCAATTGGAAAATCAAAACGAACAACAATTAACTATTAAAGAACAATGAGAGAATCTTAAAAGCAGCGCAAAAGATACAAGAAGAATTAAACAAATTAATCCCTATGCATCTTATTTTCCAGAATTTTATAAAAAAGAACTACGTAATTCATTTGCAAGTTTTATGGTTTGAACATTTGTTTGGCTAATTACTTTAGCGGTAAGTGCCGTCGCCATCTACTTCATCGTTAAAGATTCATCTTGTAGTAACTATGTCTCTTTATTATTAACTCCAATCATAGTATTAGTGTCATCTTTATGAATAGTTAATACCAATAAGTTCTATTGTTTTAGAGGCGAATCTAAAAATATTAATTTTAAAGATGAGAAAACTCTTTCAATTAATATCACTAAAGTTTATAAAAGATTAAAAACTGGTTATATCAATGTTAATTGAATGTCTATCACTTCATACGTTGTGAGTCTTTTAGTTATATTCATTAACTTCATAGTGGCTTACGCAAGAACCAACGTTAAATTCGGAACATGAAACATTAATAATGTTTCTTCTAACCTTCGTGATGAGTATATAGTTTATGAAATTATTTTTTGAGTTGCCGTATCAAGTATTCTATTAACATTAATTCTTCAAGCAGTCTTATTATTGACTAATTACATTCGTGCTTCACGCATCGAGAATTTCTATAATTTTCAAATTGTTTCTCAAGAAGAATTAGACAACATTAAAAAACAAAAGAATCGTCGTGATTTAATTATTTTCCTTTGTTCAATCGCTTTTGTTGGATTAATCGGATATTTTATATATCGGCTTGCTAAGCGAAGTCGTAGCACAAAAGTAGTAGTAAGTTAATATAACGGATTAACAGAATTTCCAAGAAACATATAATCTCTTATAATCATTAACACATTTATGGCAGACATTATTTGAGCTAAAGACTTGAGACCTGGAAACACTTTTTTATTTAAAGGTAATTTATATCAAGTCATCGAAAACTCTTTTAACAAAACAGCGATGCGTGAAGGTATTGTTAAGTGCAAAGTTAAAAATATGCGTAACGGATCAATTACCATTGAAGTGTTAACTGGAGAGAAATTAGAAAAAGCTTCAGTAACTACTGTTAAAATGTTGTTTTCTTACAATGATGGTAATAATTTTGTTTTCATGGACAATGTAACTTATGAAACTATAGAAATTCCACAAAGCCGTCTACAATGAGAAAAAAATTTCATTGTTGAAGGAACAGAAGTTTCCGTTCAAAAATATGAAGACGAAATTTTAGGTATTTCATTGCCTGATCAAATTGTTGCAATTGTTACTGATGCCGAGGAAGCGGTTCAAGGTAATACTGTAACTTCCGTCCAAAAAAAGGCTTGAATTTCATCTGGATTTGAAATTCAAGTTCCACAATTTATTAAAACTGGTGATAAAGTTTTAATAAACACTGTTTCTGGGGAATATGTTGGCAGGACACACTAATGGGTGCTATTACACAAAATAAAATTGGGACAATTCAATTAACTGATGACATTATTAGACAATCGATATTGAATTATGTTAAGTCTAGTAAATTAAACGAACCTGTTTCTATTGACATAAAGCAGAATGATACCAATCGTTTTATTTTTACCATTGTTTTTAAAAACGGTAAAAACAAGAATTTTATTAACGATTTAGATTCTTTATGTTCATACGTACTAAAGATGATTGAAACTAATCTACAAATTTTTGGTTCAATAGTAATAGGACAAATAAGCAATTAGCAATATGCCTAATACAAAGCAACAATGAAAGAAGAGAGTAGAAATATTTCGCTTTATTTTTTCGGTTTTGATGAATAATAATTTGAATGCTAAAGAAATAAAACAAATGACATTTGAAAATAATTTATTTGATGAGAGTCAATTAAAAGTTCTTGATTATTTTGCGGATCACCAAGAAGAAATAATTGATTTAATATCCAAGCACCTTGTTGTCGAATGAACGTGAAAACGAATACCAGAAGTTGATAAAGCTTTATTAATATCGGCATATGTTGAATCAAAGGCAACTAACATCGACAGAAAAATCATCATTGATCAAGCGCTAGTAACTATCAAACATTTTGGAGACCCCCAATCAATAAAATATATAAACGCTATTTTAGATAAGATAATTAAATAGTTATGGGCATTAATCAATCAACAACCAAAGAACCAGAAAGAGCTGTTAATTTAACTTGAACTTGATATTTGTTTTTGTTTGCTAATGTTCTTTTAATGCTTGGTATTGCTATTACTTGAGGCATATACGGAAATGGCGTAGATAATAGGACCGCTTTTCTTCCAATAATTATTTGTAACTCCATCGCTATTATTACGATGGGAGTATTCTATTTTTTTGATGCTAGAGATATCTATCTTATTCGCCAACATATTCCGCGTAAATACTTTTATTCATATTTTATTAGCGGTTTCATTTTTGTGTTTAATCTCATTGTAATTTTCGTCTATATAGCCCTGATTCATCAAATTGAGCAAGCTATAGATAAAGATGTCCAACTAAAAACGAACATAATATTTGGCATTCTTTTTGGAATAGCAGCCATCGTTTCCCTTGTTACAATCGGAATGTATCGTTATGCTAAATTTCGTATTGACTTAACTTTATATCGTAGACGTCATGGTGAAAATGACACTAGACAAGATCAAACTTCTTCTGGTGTTTCTTCCGACCAAGCAACTAGCGGTTTAACAACTGATAATGTTAGTAAAAAATAAAACATTCAGTATCGTTACACTTGGATGTCGCACTAATGGCGTCGAATCAAATGCCATTAATAATCAATTAACTGATTCTGGTATGATCAATGTAAATGACATTAATAAGTCAGAGATTTGCATTGTCAATACATGTTGTGTAACTAAAAGAGCTGAAGCTAAATCTCGTTATTCCATTATGAAAGCTACTCGTTCAAAATTGTGCAAGGTAGTAATAATAGTTGGTTGTTACTCACAAATTAATAAAAATTTAATATTGGATAGAAAAGTTGGAATTGTTTTAGGAACAAAATATAAATCATCTCTAATTAACTATTTAAAAAAGTATGATGGAGTACATCCAATAATCGCAGTGAATAATTTTTCTAACAAGGATAAGTTCGAGAACTATGTTATTGAAAACTACCACAATAATACTAGAGCATTTTTAAAAATTCAAGACGGTTGTAACTTCATGTGCAGCTATTGTGTCATTCCTTTTGCAAGAGGACGACAGCGATCGTTATCTCATAAAAAAATTATTGAAACCATTAAAAAATTAGTATCTAACGGTTACAAAGAAATAGTTTTAACTGGCGTTAATACAGCAGGATATTTTGAAAACAAAAATTATCAATTTTATGATTTACTTTGTGATATTAATTTGTTATCTGGTTCTTTTCGAGTTCGCATTTCCTCGCTAGAACCATTTCAAATTAATCACAAAATCATTGATTTAATTACCACTAATAAGGAAAGATGGTGCCAACACTTTCATATTTGTATTCAATCAGCTTGCAATCAAATAATATCTGACATGAAACGTAAGTACACAATAACTGCTTTTATTGAATTATGTAGATATATCCGTTCAAAAAATAAAATGGTTTCAATTACAACAGATTTAATTGTTGGTTTTCCAACAGAATCTAATGATTGCTTTAAAGAATCTTTAATCAACTTAAAGTTAATTAATTTTAGCGATATGCATATTTTCCCTTTTTCTTTAAGACCATTTACTGCCGCTGCGAAATTAAAAAACATAGTGAGCGATCAACAAAAAACACAAAGATTTACTCAAATGAGTTCTTTAAATAAAATGTTTAAAAATCAATATTTAAATACGTTTAGAAGTCAAACGGTCAAGGTTCTATTTGAGAAATCTACTGATATAAATTACCAAAGTGGACACTCTGAATATTTTTTTAATGTGAAAGTAAAGACTAACAAGCATTTAACCAATGAATTTCATCGTGTGAAAATTACTAGAATTATTGACAACCAGGCATTTGGTGTCTTAATTTAATACGTTTTTCCATAAAAAACATTACAACAAGCAAAATTACTAAAAATCCCAAACCACCAATTATGTAGTAAATTAAATGATATTTATCATTACCGTTTAAATTGTATTCCTGTTTCAATTCTACCGGATATTTAGTTTGTAAATCCGTATACGATACTTCTACATCAAGCTTTGAATGAATATCATCACTCTTTAAAATGATTTTTAAATCATTCATATGCCTTGTGTTAAACTCGCCACTAGAATGAATGAAATATTTTTTATAATCATTTTCTGATATAGAACTAGGTTTTCTTTTTAAAACCGATTTATCAATTTTTTTAATAAATTCAAAATAATACGGTTTTAAATTGACTACCTTAAAACTTTTGTTCAAATAATCTTCTTGTAAATCAGTTTTTTTACATTCATCAATCAAAACTTCCACTTCTCCATTTACATTGTCTATATTAGTAATTTTAAAATGCAAATTATTTATAACTTGCGAATCAAAATTATTGGCTTTTAGTAGGTCAATAATTTTATCTTGATTCAAATCGTCACAAATTAAGTGTTGATCTAACGTTCCTGCATTAATATTAGGAATTTGTTGATCTTTTTTAAACCCTTTATATGTGCTGTTATATTGTTGCCCATTAATCACAAATGATATTGTTATTGTTCCTTCCTTCGAATTTCTATGAATTTTGTATTGATCACTATTCAATAGTGATTGATCTCCAATTTCACCATACGAAGTTATTAATTCAATATATTGATTGAATAATTTATCATCTGTTAAATCGTAAACCCCATATTGTTCATTAAAATTTAAATCGTTATCTTTAAAGCGGACGTTATTAATACATGGAGTTGATAATGTATAGATGTTGTTAGAATTGGATTCAATTAACGATGAATTATTGAAAATTTTTGAACAATCCTGCGAACTTACATAGGTATCAGTAGTATTGATTTCATTACTTATCAACGAATCAAATTTAAAAGTTAATTTTCCATTTTGATTAAAATTTATCGGAATATCAACACCAGTAAATAAATCGGAGAAATTAAAATTCTTCCTAAATCCGTTTCATTTGTTCGGTTCTTCTAAATTAGGAGTTTCATAATTTAATGTAAGCTTCATTTTGTCCTTTAAATCGTTAATGATAATCAATGGATTATCAAATTTTGAAAGCCCTAACGATTCTGCATAGTTTGTCGCTTCGGTTGTTAGTATTTGCAAAGTTTTACTTGCGGATCAATAAAATAAAAAAGGGTTCATTTTCTTACCAACAAAAAGATTCATGAAATTCTCATCGATCAAATTCATATTTAATAAATCGTTAAATGTCGGCTCGGTAAAAACTGGAAATTCTTTGTTCAAAATACTCCACTTATCATGTAACTGTTTTCTCTGTTCTTCGTGAAATGCATTAAGCTTACAAGCCCTATCAAAAAAATCGTTATTGATACCTAATTTAACAGTTCTAGTCTTGTAACTTCCTGATGAAATAGATATTAATTTATTCAAGTCATAACATCCCATTAAAGGATAAATATGCTCATCGTAATATAAGTTTGAATCGTTATCAAACGGATTCAAGGTTTTTCCTTTTAGGAAATAAAAAAGATTGGCAGTAGAATGAGATCATCCTTTCCTAAAATTATCTTGTTTAATGAATGTAAAAGGAATTCCATCTTCAGGGCTGTGTGAATCTAAGGATATATCCCCGTTTAATCCTGCGTCTTTTATGTTTTCAAAAGTTTCTGGATTTTTATTAGCACTGGCAAAAGCACATGGTACACTAATATCTTTTAGTTTGCTTGTGCGAGACCACCATTTTGCATTTTTTAATTTTAATTGCAATATCGAAATTCCAAAATCAGAATTAATTTTACTTCTGTCATAAGATAAATTACTTAAGTATGGATCAGTTCAATCCTGAATTCTATTTTTAATATCATCATTAATTGTTCCAGTTTTATCTTGAACATTATCAAAAATACCATAATTTTGTCCTTTCGTCACTGGCGTCGTTTGTTTACACTCGGATAAAATATTTTTAACATCTGTGTCGTGATAGTCGGGACTTAAATACACTTTTTTGAATTTATTCTCAAATTTAATTTCGTGTGTTCTATCATTCCCCGGTTTACACGACTTGTTCTGTACTCCGACATTCTGTAAACAGTCAGTATTGATCGTTGTATTTTCAAGATAATCTTTGGATATTTGATTATCCATTGTAACTATTTTTTGAATATGACTTCTGTTACTCATTGCGTTCAAAGACAAACAAATTGTTAGCCCCATTAAAAATGTAGTAATTATTTTTATTGTTCTTTTCATTTTATATTTTCCTTTTCAATTTAGAAAAAGAATGATACGATAAAAGTCTAGAAAATCCTTCCGCAATTTTTTCGGATTTTTTTCGGAAATTTTTCAGATAAAAATGTTACTGCAGTAAAAATATAATGTCAATATTTATGTCTCATAAATTACTTTGCTATAATTAGCAAGTTAGAAAATATGACAGTTAAGCAACAAAAAAATAAAAAAATCCAAAACTCTAAAGGTGATTTTAATTCCATCGAAGATTTGTATAAATGAGGTGAGGAATTAGCCTGAACAGCTCTCGGATTTAAACCAGACGAAAAATAATTTATTTTGTAGACGTTTTTAATTCTCGTTGCATTTTTCATTCGCCTTTCTTAGACTCATTTATTATTTTTACTAATGCCGCTTTTTCATCAATCGCTTCAATTTCTTTTACAATAGAAATTGTATTAATTCTGCTTTTACCTTAAACTTTTTCATAAATTCTCCCTTTATTAAAATGTTTTAAATGATATCACTAAAATGATCTCTGTTATAAAAACTATGAAAAGCACATTCCATAATGAGAAATTTTTAATTATTATGTATAACCACAATAGATATTGTGGTTATAATATTTGACGTTTTTTATAAACAAATATTTTTAGGAGAAATATGTTCGACAAAATAAAATCAATTCATGCTTATGAAGTGCTAGACTCTCGGGGATTCCCAACTGTAGCGTGTGAAGTTACCACCGATAGCGGTGTAAAAGGAAAAGCAATGGTTCCTTCAGGAGCTTCAACTGGCGAAAGAGAAGCCTTAGAACTTCGTGATGGCGACAAAAAGCGTTATATGGGTAAAGGTGTTTTAAAAGCAGTCGATAATGTTAATAAAATTATTGCTCCGCACTTGTTAAACAAAGATTTCAAAGTTGATGAACAAACTAAAATTGACGAAGAAATGATGCGTATGGATGGAACTGAGTTTAAAACTCAGTTAGGTGCTAACGCCATCTTAGCAGTATCTATGGCTTGTGCAAAAGCTGCTGCTAACTATAAAAAGAAACCATTATTTAAATACATTCGTGAAGACATTATCAAAAGTTCTGATAGTCTCTATAAATTACCGGTACCGATGTTAAATGTAATCAACGGTGGTGTACACGCTGATAACACAATTGATTTCCAGGAATTTATGTATATGCCAATTGGAGCAGCTACTATTAGGCAAGCGTGTCAAATGGCTAGTGAGTGTTTTCATGCGCTTGCTAAGTTATTAAAGAGTAAAGGTTTGAACATCTCTAAAGGAGACGAAGGTGGTTTTGCTCCCGCTCTAAAGAATGCTGATGAAGCATTAGAACTAATGGTTGAAGGTATTAAAGCTGCTGGTTATAAGCCAGGCATTGATAAAGATGTAGCAATTGCTTTGGATCCTGCTTCAAGCGAACTTTACAATAACGAGAAGAAAGTTTACATCTTCAAAAAAGCAATTGCTGACAAAATCTTAACTGAAGTTGAAGGAACTAAAACAACCGATCAAATGATTGATTACCTAGAATCGCTAGTAAAAAAATATCCTATCATATCAATTGAAGATGGATTAGCTGAAAATGATTGAGATGGTTGAAAGAAATTTGTTGACCGTATGAATAACAGAATTCAAATCGTTGGTGATGATATTTTCTGTACTAACCCTCGTGTCACAAAACAAGGAATTGAAAAAGGCGTTGCTAACGCTGTATTAATCAAATTAAATCAAATTGGTACTATCACTGAAACTCTTCAGACTATTAAAGAAGCACAAGCTGCTAATTGATGTGCAGTTGTTAGTCACCGAAGTGGTGAAACAGAAGATACAACTATCGCTGATTTAGCTGTAGCTTGTGCGACTGGACAAATTAAAACCGGCTCCATGTCTCGAAGTGAAAGAATTGCTAAATATAACCGTTTAATGGAAATTGAAGACTATTTAGGAATTCAATCCAAGTATCCAGGCATTAATACATTTACAAACATTAAAAAATAAATATGCGTATTGCCGTTTTAGCCTCTGGTGGTAATTCTCCAGCCATGAATAATGCAGTTATTACTTTAGTAAAATCTGCACGTTTGAATGGTATGGATGTTAAATTAATTTATGATGGTTATCAAGGCTTACTTGAACATAAATTTTACGATGCCAATATCCGCTACTTAGAAGAATTTGCTTCACGTGGTAATGTAGTAATTGGCACTGCTCGTAGCCCAGAATTTATGAAACCTGAAGGTAAACGTAATGCAATGCAAATTCTTAAAAATGAGAACATTGATGTTTTAGTTGTAATTGGTGGTGATGGTTCTTATCAAGGCGCAGCTGATTTAGCTAAAATGGGTGTAAAAGTGATGACACTACCTGGCACAATTGATAATGACGTTTCATCAACTGATTCAACCATTGGGTTTTATTCGTGTCTCGATGTAATTGTTCAATCCATTGATCGTCTTCGCGACAGTTTTGATTCACATTCTGGTATTTGTTTTGTGGAAGTTATGGGGCGAGGTTTTAGTGATTTAGCTGTTCAAGCTGGTATTGCCACAGTTGCTGAAGCCATTGTAACTAAAGAAAATATTTTAAAGGCAAAAGATTTTGTTCAGATTGCTAATGAAACAAAAAGTAACAAGAAACGTTCTTGCATTTTTGTCATTACTGAAAAAATTTATGGCAAGAATAATTTACCAACGCTTGATAGCATCGCTAAAGAAGTAGAAAAATATACCAATCGTGTATGCCGTGTCAATGTCATTGGGCATATACAACGTGGTGGAACGCCAGCAGCGATTGACCGATATTGAGCTTCAATGATGGCAAATCATTGCATTAAATGTATTAAGGCAAAACGCTTTAACCGGGCAATCGGCGAAGAACGTCGCGAATTAGTTGATATTGATATTTTCAAAGCAGTTAAATTACCAAGAAAACACAATCGTACTAAGCTAGCGAATGAATTTGAAAGAATTAATAGGATATAAATATGGACAAACACGCACCAATTAGAGTTAAAAGTTACTACAAACGTACCAAAATTATTGCAACGTTAGGACCAGCTATCACTCAACAACTATGAACCCTGGATTCCCTTAAGGATCCTAAAAACGCTGCGATGGTTGCTTTAGCATATCAACGCATGGAAGGTATTATTAAATCCGGAGTAACATGTGTTCGTTTAAATTTTTCCCATGGTGCCTATGAAGAACAACAAGTTCGAATTAATATTGCTCGTGATGTCGCAAAAAAATTAAATCGTAACATTTCTGTAATGTTGGATACTAAGGGTCCGGAAATTAGATTAGGCAAAATTAAAGACGGGCCTGTCCCTGTACTAAAAGATAGTAATATTACCATTTACACAAAAGAAATGATAATTGGTGATAATACTAAATTTTCGGTTACCGATTCTACTGGTACATACAACATGTCCAAAGACGTAAAAGTAGATGGCACCATCCTAGTTGATGATGGAAAACTTCAATTGAAAATCAAAGAAGTTGATATTGATAAAGGAATAATTAAAACCACTGTTTTAAATAATCATAGTATTAACGATAAAAAACGAATTAATTTACCTAACACTGAATATTCCATGCCTTTCATGTCACAAAAAGATCGTGATGATATTTTATTTGGTATTAAAAATAATGTTGATTACATTGCTGCTAGTTTCGTTAATTCCAAAGAAAATGTTCAAGAGATTCGTGAATTTTTAGATGCTAATGGTGGATCACAAATTCAAATTATTTCTAAAATCGAATCGACTCATGCCATTCGTAATATTGACGAAATTCTAAATGCGACTAACGGCGTCATGGTGGCACGTGGGGATTTAGCATTAGAAATACCATTCTACGATGTTCCCTATTGACAAAAATATATTATTCGTAAATGTCGATTAATTGGTAAACCATCAATTGTTGCCACCCAAATGTTAGATTCGCTAGAACGAAATATTCAACCGACAAGAGCAGAGGTTACCGATGTTTTCTTTGCCGTTGATCGTGGTGCTGATTCAACAATGTTATCAGGCGAATCAGCTCAAGGACAATTTCCAGTACAAGCGGTTTATACAATGCGCCAAATTGATAAAACATCTGAATTGTTATTTGACTACCATCGTGCAATTAATTGATATTTTCGTAAAACCAAATTACCGAGATATTCAAAACTATTAGCATTAAAAATAGCACATAAATGTTTGCCATCACATAGCGAAGTTGCTCCTAATTTTAAATACAATTTTGTTGTCATTTTCACAAACGACAAACAAACTATTTGAACTATTTCCAACATTCGTCCTGCAGCAACTATCATTGTTGTGACTGACGAACGGGAACTATTAACATGTTTTGGTATCAACTACGCTATTCAAACTCATTATGTTAAAGATTTGAATGTAGCTAAAAATAAAGATAACTATCATCAAGTGGCTCGTGAGGCAATTGATAGATTTGAACCAGGCGAACAACAAGCAATTGTTTTCTTAAATAGAAAATTCAAAGAAATTTAACTTAGATCATTAATTAGATAAGAGGCACAAGCACTAACATTTGTTGCTTGAGTCTCTTTTCATTAAACCAGCATTTACAATGTATGTTATTTGTATTACAAAAACATTTTTTTACCATGAATCGCAAAGATATATACAAAAAAGTAAATTCAATTAAAGAAAATAAAGGACATTAATTTAAAAAGGGGAATTAAAATGAATAATAAAAAGAAAAATCACTTGTCTCAAAACGAGAAATTATCTGAGAGATATCGTATTTGAAGAAAGTATCACCGCAACGCTTCACTCATCGCTAGTTTAGGTGTACTTGGCGCAAGTGGTGTTGGAATTGGTGTTGGATACAGTATTTGGCATTCAAAACCTTCTAACGATTCTACTAAAAATTATGAAAGCTATTTTTTTACGAACAATGAATTTAGGTCCGTTTATGGCAATAATTACGAATTTGATAATTTCAGCGATGGACATATTTGAGGAGGCACAGGACTATCAATCTTTTTTTCTACGTCATATGAGGATTCACAATTCTTTACCAGCAAATTCAGATCCGGGCAATATATCTTAGCCTTTGATACTAAAGATCAAGAAGTGCTTGAAAATCTTCTTTCATTTTATCATCAAAGTTTTGGTATTATCGATAGCAAAACTGTGCAATTTGACTTTAATTTTACCGGATCTGGTTCTGATTTTCATGACGCTTCCAAAACCTGCAAATTTAAAATATCTATATTTGATACAATAAACAACAAAGTAATTTATACATGCCCACAAGTGTTTATCTATCATGAATACGACCAAGAATAAACTTCTTAAATTTTGTTTTTATTTTGCTTTCTGATCAGTCGAAATATTTGAAGGAAAAAAATACGAATGATATTTAGAAAATAAAAATAAAATCAAAAAGCAAGCAATCAATATTCTTAATTCAAGGTATTTGATTGATAATATTTTTTTAAAAGCAATAAATTTTAATAACGCATTAATTTTTATTTTAGAAAATAATGCTCTATCTAAAGAAAAATTATGCTATCTCAACAAGATCATAACCAACAAACTATTCAAAACAACAAGAAAAAAACAAGAAATTGGCAAATATAGAATTAGCGAAGTTTCTTTCGGTTCATTTAAAGGAATAAATGCAAAATTAATAGACAAAAAAATTTCTAAAATATTTTGTGAATATAACAAAAATGAATTCCATTCTAAGTTAGAAATTTATGACATGTATTCGAAATTATTGCTTACTCACCCTTTTATTGATGGTAATGGTCGTGTAATGAGATCCATATTCATAAGCGAGTGGTTAAAAAATGGTTATGAACCATTTGTACTAACACACTCGGACAAAATGAAATTAACGGAATATACAAATTACTACCTTAAAAACCATAACCCCCAAAATGCAATCAAATTTTTAGAACACTTGGAAAACAAATATTCAAATTTTTATTTTTAAATTTTTGCTAATTACTACTTAATTAAAGAACTTATATTTTTATTTTGAATGTGAAGTGCATCTGCCACAATTTTGTTTGTTAATTCACCATTGTAAGTAATAATAGCATTCAGTAAAATCTTATTATCTTTTATAGTCATTAGAGCATTCTCACCTTTTAAGTGTTTGAGAAATTTTTCAGTTAGTATTGTGCTAATTGCCACACTAATGCTATTGGCGAATAATGAAGGAATGTTTTCAATGGCAAAATGTTTTACCCCTTCAACAATATAGTAAGGTTTCTTAAAAGTTGATGGTTTGGTTTCGGTATCAGCAGTAACACCTTGATCAATTGCTAAATCAACAATGACGCTACCGTGTTTCATAGTGGAAACCATTTTTTGAGTAATTCGTTTTGCTGTTAATGAACCGGGCACGGAATTGGTGTTAATTAATACATCTGTATTAATAACAATATTACTTAAATCAGTAAAATCGGCTTTTTTTACCTCAAACTTACAACTATTTAATTTAGCTAATGTATGTAAATGGGTATCATCTTTAATTTGTTTGACTAAGTGATCATCATTTTCTAAAACAGTTAGATTAGCTCCTAAGCCTAAAACAGTCTTAGCAGCTTCTAACCCAGCATACGAAGCATTTAAGATAGTGAATTGAGCTTTATCTTTATTGTGAGTTAAAGATGCAAATGTCTTACCCAATCCATCTTTAACCATTTTGGATAAGTTATAAGCTCCCAATAAAACACCGAATCTACCCTTAATTTGCTCATTTGGAATTATTAAACTGAAGACACCATCATCTTGAATTGCCTCAATTCCTAATGTAGTAATCTTAGTTTTCATTAATTTAAATAAAACTTTAGGATTATTAGCTAAATTAAAAATAGAAACTAGAATTTGATTAGGACTAATACATTTAATTTCGGCGTTAGTTGGCTTGCTAAGTTTCAAAATTAAATTACTATTACCGATAGTTTCTTTATTGTTGTTTAAGACTTTAGCGCCCACTTCTAAGTATTCGTGGTCAGTAAAACCAGCGTTATCACCAGCGCCTTTAGTAATTACTATTTCGTGTTTTGCTGCTATTAAAGTTTTAACATCAGTCGGAACTAAACTAACACGATATTCGTTCTTTTCCTCTTTTAATATTGCAATTTTCATATAAACTCCTTATGCAAAATGAGAAACAATCATTCCAATGGTTACACCAACGCACGTTCCAATTGCGATAACCACAAGTGCCATAACAGAATTGAATCAACGATTTTGCGGCTTAACTTTAATTTTCTGAAATTCATCGCTTGATGGAATAGTTGAAAAATCAATATCCTTAAGCATTTCAGTTTGCTGTTCAGACAATGAATTTTTATCAGTTTTGTCTTGTTTTATTGTCATTACTTGACTTCAATTACTTTACGGCCTTTGTAGTATCCACAATACGGGCAAACTTTATGCGGTTGAATTGGACGACCACATTTTTTGCAAACAGTGGTTGTAGTTTTCTTTAAAGCGTGATGAGAACGTCTCATTCCTTTACGCGATTTACTTGTTCTTCGTTGTTGTACTGCCATAATTTCCTTAATTTTTAAATAACTATAAAAGTAAAATGGATTATATATATATTTTGCATTTATTTCGAAAGGGAAAAATGAAATGTTTATTAAATAGATATCGTGGAAAAATATACAATCACCACCAATGGTTACAAATAACAACATATAGCATATAATTTGGAACATGTCTAAAGTTGATCGAATCAATTATGACGAAAGTCTTGTAATACGTTTAGTGGCAAATATCGTATCAAAAGTACCGGGAGTGGATGTTAATGATAACTTTAATGTTACCATTAATGAAAAACACACAGTGCTCGGCATCATTTTTAAGCCATTACCAGACGTTTTAAATGTCTTTCAAATTGCTCGTAAAGTACAGGAAACTGTTTACTACAATGTGAAGAAAACTTTTGACTTATATAACATCACAATTAATGTGGTAATTGATGGAGATAAATAATCATATGCTTACGTTAAATGCTGCAAAATTAAAACAAATGTTCGTTGCCGGCGCTGAAGCAGTTGCTAGTGAGTATGAATACATAAACGAACTAAATGTATTCCCTGTTCCAGATGGTGATACTGGAACTAACATGATGATTACTATCAATGGTGCAGTAGATACCATTCGCAACATTGATTACACCGATATTTTTTTACTAGGTAAAAATTTCTCTCGTGGTCTTTTAATGAATGCGCGAGGAAACTCTGGTGTAATTTTTTCCCAAATCATTAAAGGTTTTACTTCAATTTTGAAAGAAGGCAAAAATGAAATTGGAGTGGTAGATTTTGTTAGTGCTTTTTCAGCCGCTAAAAATACGGCTTACGCTGCCGTAGCCAGTCCTGTAGAAGGTACAATACTTACTGTAATTCGCGTTACTGCCGAAAATTTGAACAAACAGCGTAATTTTAAATCCATTGAAGATGTAATGAAAACTGCTTGCAAAGAAGCACAGAAGATTTTATTACAAACTCCAGAACTTTTACGAGAATTAAAGGAAGTTGGTGTTGTTGACTCTGGTGGTTATGGTCTTTGTCGTTTTTTTGATGGAATGCTGTTAGCATTGGGCAAAAACGTTGAACTTGATACGGCCAAAAAAATTCCACTTAATAAAATTGAAGCCAAAAGATCTTTTATCAACGGTTTGGAAGATTCTAATGTTGGTTTTGGTTATTGTTGTGAGTTTATCATGATATTAAAATCACGTGTCTCATTAAAACAATCAAAAAAAAGAGATTTTGATTTGGCATCATTTAAAAAAGAATTAAATTCAATTGGTGATTCTACTGCCGTTGTGAAAGAAGATGATTTAGTAAAAGTTCACATTCACACTTTGACTCCTTATCGTTTATTAGAAATTGGTGCTAAGTACGGTGAATTTAACAAGGTGAAAATTGAAAATATGACTTTGCAGTTTCTTGAAAGAAATCCTGGAACCACTTTAGAAAAAATTCAAGATCAAATCAAAGCTAAAAGAAAATTACCAAGTGAAGTGAAAATTATTGCTACCGTTCCTTCAGCAACAATTGCAAAACTTTATAAAGATAAATTGAATATCAACCACACAATTAATACTGAAATAACTGGCAACCCATCAATTCAAGAATTCTTGGATAAGATTAGAGAAGCCAATACATCAAACATTATCATTGTTGTTGATGATTCCAATATTCTTTTAGCAGCAAGAGAAGCAGCAACATTAACTGCTAATGAAATTAATATCGAAATTATTAATGCACATAATATTGCTGCTTCATATCTCGCTTGCTTAAGTTTTGATCCAATTCAAGACATTGGCACTAACGAAAATAATATTAGCGAGATTGTTGAATCAACCGTTGTCGGAAAGGTATCAGTTTCAAGTAAATTTGTAAAATATTCTCACATTGAAATTAAAAAGAAAGATTTTATCGGTATCATTGATAAGAGAATTGTGGTTTCAGGTAAGAATTTAACACAATTATTACAAGAATTTAGTGATAAATTGGTAGATGAATTACGTAAACCAAAAGTTGCTTACATTATTTATGGCCGCGACGCTCAATTACGTGACATTAAATCGTTAAAAAAATATTTAACTGAGACTCATTCGTTAAACGTTTCGTTAGTCAATGGTGATCAGCAAACTTATTCTCTCTATATTGCTATTCAACGATAATTATCAATATAATTAATGCACTTTTATGAAATTAGCAATAGATGTAATGGGTTTTGAAAATGATATTTCCGAAGCCATTAAAGCA
Source organism: Mycoplasmataceae bacterium (assembly GCA_031265955.1). Lineage (GTDB taxonomy): Bacteria > Bacillota_I > Bacilli_A > Mycoplasmatales > Mycoplasmoidaceae > Malacoplasma_A. Next base: position 27,865 of record JAISBY010000004.1, read on the forward strand.
TGTCGCAGATTTAAAAAACAATATCAAGAAGTAAAATTTATTTTGGTTGGAAAAGAAAACGAAATTAAATCTCGCCTTAATAAGTCAGATGATTTTCAAATTATTAATGCAGATGATGTTATCACCATGAATGACAGCCCAATGTTAGCAGTTAGAAAGACTAATTCTTCAATGTACAAAGCAATTGAATTGGTTCAAACAAATCAAGCCGACGGTGTTTTATCAGCGGGATCAAGTACTTGCTACGTTCCAATAACTTATTTACTTTTAAAATTAATTGATGGTATTAATAAACCTGCATTCATGCCATATTTACCAACATTAAATAAAAAAGGATTAATGCTGTTGGATGCTGGCGCAAACAAACAATGCACAGGCGATGATTTATATCAATTCGCTAAGATGGGTTCAATTTATTGTCAAACAATACGTAACATTGATAAACCACGTGTTGGTATTATTAATATTGGCACCGAAATTGATAAAGGTTTTGAATATCATAGAGAAGCACATCAATTAATTTCAAAAGATAAAAGTATTAATTTTATTGGCTTTGTTGAACCACGTGATTTATTGGAAGGTATAGTTGATATAGCAGTTGCAGATGGATATACAGGTAATATTACCCTAAAAGCGTTAGAAGGCGGGCTCAAAACGATAAAAATTGCCTTAAAAAAAGAATTTAAAAGACCGTGAAATTGATTAGGCGCCATTTTATCGTTAGGAGCAATTAGTGGTTTGATAAATGTATTTGACTATAGAAATAATGCCGGAGCGTTTGTAATGGGTTTACAAAAAATTGCTGTCAAAACACATGGAAGTGCTGATGAGCAACAATTTTATTCGTCAATTCGTATGTTATATGAAGCGGTTGATAAAAAAGTAACTGATCACATTAAAGAATCCTTAGGTAAAAAATAATGTATCAAATTCAACAGCTATTAAAAGCTTTTAATATACGTGCAAAGAACTTTTCTTTATACGAGCAAGCTTTTACACATACTTCTTATGCTCATGACCATAAATCAACGAAGGATTATGAAAAGTTAGAATTTTTAGGTGATTCTGTCATTCAACTAATAATAAGCGAACATTTGATGCAAAAACATCCCCAAATGGACGAGGGAACTCTCTCAAGACAAAGAATTATTATGGTACAGTCTAAAACATTAATTAAAGCATCAATCCAATTAAGACTACCTGAACTTATTAAATTTGGAGACGCCATTAAGGATAAAAAGAATTTTTCTGATTACATCAAGGAAGATGTTTTTGAATCATTCATTGGAGCTTTATATTTAGATCAAGGTTTAGAAATATGCCGTAATGTACTAAAACGCACAGTAATTCATATGTATGAAATACATTCGCTAAATGAAATGCGCGATTTTAAATCAATGTTGCAAGAATATATGCAAAAGTTTAGTAAACATGATATTGTTTATAAAACTGTTAATAATCAAAATGGTGATTATTGAGTAGAAGTTTGGATAAATAATATTAAAAAAGGTATAGGACATGGTGTTAAAATTAAAGAAGCGCAAGTTCAAGCTGCTAGAGACGCTTATAAAAAGTTAACGAAAGGAAAATAAACATGCCAATCTTTTTAAAAAAATTTAAAGCAAATGGTTTTAAATCCTTCGCGAACAATATTGAAGTTAATTTTGATCAACATATGTCTGGTGTGGTTGGGCCAAACGGTAGTGGCAAATCAAACATTGTTGATGCCATAAAATGAGTGTTAGGTGAACGGAGCAGTAAAACACTTCGTGGTAAAACTAATGAAGATGTTATTTTCCACGGATCAGTAGGACATGATAAATCAAAAAATGCCGAAGTTACTCTAGTATTTGATAATACTTCGAAGGTTTTACATTATGATGGAAAAGAAATCGCCATCACTCGTCGTCTTACAAGAGGAGAAGGAACGAATGAATATTTTATAAACAACGAACCTTGTCGATTGAAAGACATTCAAGATGTTTTTTTAGATACTGGTTTATCTAAAGGTTCATTAGGCATTATTTCTCAAGGCACAGTTCAATGATTCGTTGAAGCTAAACCAGAGGAACGACGTACAATTTTTGAAGAAGCTGCGGGTATTGGTTTATATACTAAAAAGAAAGAAGAATCAAATTCACAGCTTGCTAGAACTGAAGAAAATTTAAATCGCATTTTAGATATTACGAATGAATTAGGAAGCGATGTTAAAAAGTTAACTAAGCAAGCAGAGAAGGCTAAAATCTTTGCTGAAAAACGTAAGGAATTAATGCATTTGGATTTAACTATAACTGTTAAGGACTTAAAATATTTTCAAGAAAAATTGGTAAAAATTAACTCTGAATTAAAAAACGCTCGAAACGAATTAGAAATTTTTGAACCTGATACTAAAGCGATCGTTGAAACTTTAAAACTCTCAAAAGAAAAAACCGAAATAGCCGATAAAAATATTGAGGTTCTCACTCAACAATTAACTGATTTAATTGAAAAAATTAATAAGATTGAATTGAAAAAAGCCAATATTCAAAATAAATTGACTAATGATATTTCTAGTGACAATATTGAAAAAAGAGCTGAAGCATACAGACAATTATTAGCGTCAACTAAATTTGAGCTAGATGATGCTAAAGAAAAAGCTAAAAAACTCCAAGGCGAAATAGAGGCATATAACGAGATTGTTGAAAAATTAGCTATTCGTCGAAATGAATTAATGGATTTATCTAGCAAACATTCCATTAAATTAGCTGAAGTTCGTATTCAAGGGAAGAATATTAGAGAAGCATTAGAATCTCGCAGTCATCTAGATCTAGGCGTTAAAACCATCATAGAAAATAAGCAGGCACTCTCAGGGGTAAAAGGCACTATCCGTGATTTTTTAACTGTTAAAGAAGATTATGAAAAAGCCATTTTAACTGCTCTAGGGAAAAGTATTCAAAATGTCATTGTTGAATCAGTTGATGATGCAAGAATTGCAGTTGATTTCTTAAAAAGAAACAAAAGTGGAAGAGCAACATTTTTACCATTGGATTCTATTAAACCAAGAGTTATAAAAAACGAACATCTAGAAGTTTTAAAAATGCAAAATGGCTTTGTTAATACTGCAAACAATCTTGTAGAATTCGACACTTCATATTCTAACGTTTTTAATTATTTATTGGGTAACATTATTATTGCTAACGATTTAAATACTGCTACTGTATTGTCGAAATACACTTATCAAATTTACCGAGTAATTTCACTTGACGGAGATATTGTTGCTCCTGGTGGAGTAATTACTGGTGGATACAACAGAATTAATCCTATTATGTCTGTAAATTTAGAAACTAAATTAGCAGAGCTTGAAAAGGAATTTAGTACTTTAGATAGTGAACTTGTAACATATCGTGTTGATCTTGAAAAAGCAACTGCCGAACTAAATGAGGCTTCTTTTAAACAAAATGAAAAAAAGATTCTAATGTCACGTTACGACGAATCTATTAAAACAAATGAGGGTCAGTACTATAAATACCAAATGGACTATGACCAATTGGTTAAAAAGAATGATTTAACTGACAAACGCGAACAATGAACTGAAACATCACTAAATGAAGAGATTGCGAAATTAAATCTTAACAAAGATAAAATAACTCAGTCCCTAGGCGTTGCTCGTCAAAACAAAACAATTTATAAAGCAAAAGTTGATGATTTAGAAGCTAAATTAACAGAATTACGTTTCATGATTGACAAACACCGTGATACAGTTGCCGCCCATGAAACTGAAAAAGTTCGTTGTGAAGCTGTCATTGAAAATGCGCGCAATAAAATTAATCAAAATTACCATATGACAATTGAATATGCTTCAGAAAATTACAATGGCGAATTACCAATGTCCGATAATCAAGCTCGTGAAACTGTTAGTAAGTTACAATCTGAAATTGACAGATTGGGTTCTATAAACATGGAAGCAATGGACGAATTGGAAGAAAAACAGAAACGTTACGATGAGTTATTAGCGCAACAAAGTGAATTAGAAAAAGCTAAAAACGACATTGTTGAAGCGATTAAAGAACTTGATAATAAAGCTAGGGAAGATTTTACCAAGACTATTGATGCAGTTAATGAAACTTTACCTACAGTGTTTAAATATTTATTCGGTGGTGGAATGTGCCGTGTGGAATACGTTGATCCTGAAAATGTATTGACAAGCGGAATCGACGTTACCGCAAATCCTCCTGGCAAAAACGTTGTGCATTTAAATTTATTATCAGGTGGTGAAAAAACTTTAGTGGCCTTATCAATTTTATTCGCCATTTTAAGAAATAAGAGTTTCCCTTTAATAATTCTAGATGAAGCTGAATCAGCACTAGACCCAGCTAACGTTGAACGTTTTGGAAAAATTATTCACGAAAACTCTGACAAAACGCAATTCGTTGTTATTACCCACCGCCCAGGAACAATGGAGAGATGTGACGTTCTTTTTGGTGCCACAATGCAAACAAAAGGTGTTACAAGTTTATTTAAGGTGTCTCTATCTCAAGCCAAAGCAGAATTTGGTTCAGAAGATGAAAAGGGAAAATAGCTCATGGGGATATTCAGTAAATTTAAAAATTTACTAATTGGAAAGAAAAAGGTTTCTGATCAAATTGCTAAGGTTAATCAGGAAAAAGTCGAAATTGATCAAAAGAAATTCGATCAAGGCTTAAAAAAGTCATCTAGTCTTCTAAATAGTTCAATCAATCAGATAGCAGCTAAATATCGACGTTTGGATGATGAATTAATCGAAAACATTGAAGAAGCATTATTATCGTTTGACATCGGTACTAGCGCTTCTCAAAAAATACTAGAAGCAATTATTACTGAAATAAAATATCAAAACATCGCTGATCCAGAATTAATAAAACAAATCATTATTGATAAACTTTTTGTTTATTACATTCAAGACACAGATGTAAATAGCGACATTAAATTAGTACCAAACAAAACAAATGTCATTTTAGTAACTGGTGTAAATGGTGTTGGCAAAACTACTAGTATTGCTAAATTGGCGCATTTGTATAAGAACAAGAATTATAAAGTTTGTGTCGTGGCAGCAGACACGTTTAGAGCGGGTGCAATCGCTCAATTAGAAGTATGATCTAACCGAATTGGTGTACATATTTTTAAGCCGCAAAAAGATGGCCAAGATCCAGCAAGTGTTATATATGACGGATTAGATTTTGCCAAACAAAATAGAATTGATATTTTAATATGTGATACTTCTGGACGATTGCAAAATAAAATTCATTTAATGAATGAATTAAAAAAAATTAATAGTGTTATTAATAAATTTGATTCTGATCAACCAATTGAATCGCTTTTAGTAATAGATGCTACTACTGGTCAATCAGGGATTGTTCAAGCGAAGGCTTTTAATGAAGTAACTAAAGTCACAGGAATCATCTTAACAAAAATGGATAGTACATCTAAGGGCGGCATTGTTCTTTCTATAAAAGATGCATTTAATTTGCCGGTAAAATTTATTGGTTTAGGTGAGTCTTTAAACGATTTAGAACCGTTTGATCTTGAAATGTTCATTCATGGTTTAATCAAAGAATTGGAAATTAATGAACAGTAAAAAAAATACAGTTAAATACAGCGAATTATTTTTGCATTATCAATCACTTTTCACAAAAAAGCAAAAAAGCTATTTAACCGATTATTTTCTGAATGATTTTTCTTTCAAAGAAGTTGCAAAAAAATATCATGTAACAACTATGGCTGTAGTTGACAGTGTCAATCGTAGCAAAAAAACTTTAAATTTTTATGAATCCAAATTGCATTTGCATGAGAAATTTCAAAAGCGTATAAAGATATACGATAAGATGACTAATAAAAATATCAAAAATAAACTTGAAGAGATTGATAAAATATAATTATGCTGAAAACAATAATTTTTGACATTGATGGCGTTATTACAGATTTATCTTTTTTTCATTTCTTAGCATGAAAAAGCGTTCTTAGTTTTTACAACGTCAACCTTCAAAAAGAAGAATGAGCCAATTACAATGGCCGTCAAAGATTAACTATTCTTAAAATGATTTTGAAAAATCATAATATTACTTTTGATGAAAAAACACTAACAAAAATATCTAATCAAAAAAATGATTTATTCGTTCACTTAATTAAACATAACCTTACCCCGAAAAACATAATTAATGGCGTTCGCCAATTAATTGATGATGCGATTACACGCGGCTTAAAATTGGTTGCTGTTAGTTCTTCAGCTAATGCAGTCTTGGAAATGAAATGTCTAGGATTATTTGATAAATTCACATATGTATCTGACTACCAAAGCAAAAGATTATCTAGTCTATCACAAACAGAAAAAAAAGTGGTCTCACCTTTATTATTTTCTTTGAAAACGTTAGGAATTGAGTCATCTGAATGTATCGGCTTAGAGGACCATGTTGATGGAGTCTTAGAATACAAATCTGCTGGCATATTTTCAGTTGCCATTGCTAATTATCAAGAAGATATAAAGAAAGAAGCAGATTTTTGAGCGGAATTACCAGAACAGATAGTTTTGGAAGAAATTATATTTAGCTACTACAAAAGAGACACTCAATACGATTAATTATTTATTAATTTCTATTAATTTATCAAATACTTTCTCTTGAATTAAGACAGTTTTGATACCGTCATAGTTGTTGTTTAATCTTTGTTTTAACATGTCTAAAGTCATACCATAGACTTTCGCCATTTTGGTTAAATGTTCTTCTGTTTCTTTTTCAGATATGTCAATTTTTAACTCATCAATAATTTTTTCAATACCTATAACTAATTGAAGATTTTTAATTGCGGATTCTTCTAAAACTTTTTCAAAATCTTTTAAATTTTGGTATCCCAAATAAGTTGTAATGTATTTTTCTTTATCAACTTTTACTTCCAACGCTCTTTTGTTAATATCGTTATTCAAACGTTTAATCTCTTCATCCAATAATGATTTAGGAATATATGATAACTTTGTATGTTCTATTAGTCATTGCGATATTTCTTTAATTGCCTCTTGTCTTGCTGAATATTTTTTATGTTCATGAAGTTGGTTATGCACATATTTCTTAAATTGCTCATCGGTTTTAACATCTGGAATTGCAAATCTCGCAATATACTCATCGTTCAATTCTGGTTTTTGAATAATTTTAATATCATTAATCACCAATTCAAACTTAGCTTTCTTATTTGCCAGATCTTTGGAGTGATAATCCTTTGGAAAAGTAACTTCAATGGTTTTCTTATCATCTTTTTTTAAACCAATCATTTGTTCTTCAAATCCCGGAATAAATGAATTAGAACCGATTTCTAATTCGTGACCTTTAGCTTCTCCTCCAGCAAATGGTTTTCCATCTATAAATCCTTTAAAATCAAAATTTACCATATCACCTTTAGCAATTATGTCTGTATCTTTCGGAACTAACATAATGTCTTTCTTAGTGTATCTTGTGATTTCACGCTCTACATCTTCGCTTTGAATTTTTGGCTCAGCATAATTAATTTTGATTTTTTTGTAATCACCTATTGTGACGTCAGGAAATTTTTCAAAAGCATAAACGATACGCAAGAATTTTGGATTGATTTCTGCAATATCTACAGTTAAAGCGTCTTCAATTACTTTCTCTGATTCAAAATCTTTAGCTTGCAATAAAAGGCGATAATTTTCATCAATCGTCTTTTTAAGAGAATGATTCATCACTTCTTGTTCGGAAATATATTTTTTTGCAACTTCAGAAGGAACGTGCCCTGATCTGAAACCAGATAACTTTAATTTTTTTGATAGGGCTTTATAGGAAAGTTCCTGAGCATTTTTCCAAATTTTCGCATCACTTTCAACAATGTATTTTATTTCGTTTTTAATTTCTTCTTTTTTAATGATTTTCATATTTTGCTGCCTATATTGAATAATAATTCTACAACAAAAATGTTAGTGTTGTTATAATAAAACATTAGATTTATAAGGAGAAATCAATAAATATGGGAAAAATACATTCAATCAGGATATTTGGTTCGGTTTTATTAGGGGGGGGATTAGCAACAGCCGCCGTCCTTGCTACAACCAGTTGTAATGGAAAACCTGATGGTGATAAATATTTAAATATATGAACAGACAAAATAGATTGTACTAATACAGATCTTAAAGCTACGAATGTACAAATAGGGGAATATAAAATTCAAGATAAGAAAGATACAAATGAAGCGGTGGCGATTTGAGGCGTGAGCACCGTTCCGTTTTACGGAAATTTTGTAGCTTATGTCTATGGTTGATATAACGGAGATTCTTCCAGCTCAAATGACGGAAAAATATGAATCGGAATCATTCCACCTAAAAGTGTTGATAATTTGCCTAGTGGCGAACACAAAGTAGAAGTTGACATTAGTTTATATGATCATGGTGATGATAAAAAAGTTCTTGAGGATGTAAAATACACCATTGATTTGAATGTCCAAGACGAGATATAGTCTTGAGTTCTTAAACTAATAAGATAAGAAGTTATCAATATTTAGTGACTTCTTGTCTTATTTCTTTTCAGTTCGGAATAAGTGAACTAACATAATTTCAAAATGGTTTTTGATGGTGGGGATGAATTAAGTGAGACAATTCATGCACTATTAAATAATCAATCGCTTCTTTTCGGCAACAAATAAGTCGCAATGAGATAACGATTTTTTTAGATGAACTATAACAAACACCTAATTTTGAAGTCATTCATTTAAAAGATAGATTTGCCTTAAGATTCATTCTTTTTTCCCATTTTGTAAACATATTCGGAATAACATTCTGACAATATTGCAATAGTATTTTTTTTATCAAAAATAATTTATCCGATGTTTTATTGCAATGTAAATAAATTTTTTTACCAATAATTTCATATTTTCTACGGTAGTTAGTCAATAAACTACTTATTTCATATCTTTCATTTAATAAATAAATGTAATTAAAATTTGGATCTATTAATTGCTTATTTTGTTTATTTACGATATGAGTGTGCATTTTAAGAATATTTTTCTTGATGAAATCACTGGCAACTTTTTCTGACATTCATTTTGATACTACAACATGAATTTCGTTATTTTTAGTTACTTTTATATAAGAGTTTAACGTTGATTTAACAAACAACTTATACATAATTGGCTGACCGTTAATATAAGCATGCTTAATTTGATAATCTGTGATTTTAGTCACTAATAATTTTCCTCTTGGCGTTTAAAATTGATTTGATTTTTTTCAAAATAAGCTTGATGGATTTCATCGTAGGTAAAACCTAACTGGTAGCCCAATAATAAATAATTAGTAAATCATTCTTTAATTCCGCTTGAAGTATTTAAAACTTCCATGGATTTAAATAATCTATTAAAAGCAATTGTAAGGTCTTTTTTATTTAATATAGAAATAGTGTCATTCAAAATGAATTTGGGTTTAATATCATGAGCTATTGATAAAGAACCAATGAAATGAATACCATCTACATATTCCTCAAGAATTACTTTTTTTTCTGACGCATTTTTAATAGACCAAAATTTAAAAGAACGAACTTCATTAGCTAATTCCCCTAGTTCAACAAATAGTGCAAGTTTTAATTCCTCTATAATCTTTGAATAAGTAACATTATGTCTTTGATGCACTACTTTGTCTAATATTTGTTGTGCTTCAATAATATCTTTTAAATCTAATTCCACTATAAACCTTGTTTTACTTTATCAATATTATAAATTTCGTCATAACAACGATTAACCTTTTTAGGAGTTCTACCTTTTTCTTGAGCATAACCGATAGTAATGCCAATTGCTAATTTGGTATTTCCACTAACATTTAACAATTTGTTCATATTTTCTTCTTGATAAATAATATGACCAATCAAACATGTTTGTAATCCCAACGATTCGGCAGCAATCATTACTAATGTTGTTGCGATAATTGCGTCCGCTACCGCTCAATGTGCTTTATCTTTTAGTCGGTTATGATCGCCATAAAAAGCAATAAATAACGGTGCTTCGCTAATGTGTCTTTGGTTACCAGCGTAAATCGCTATCTTATCGCGAGTTTGTTTATCAGTAACAAAAATACAAGAGAAATCTTGCAAGTTCAAAGCTGTAGGAGAAGAATTAATAATTTCCTTCAACTTGTTAATCTTCTCTACTTCAATTGGTTTATCTAAATACTTTCTACAACTAGTACGTTTTAAAATATCGTTAAGCATAAATAAAAATGAAGAATTACTTCTTCATTACCTTTTCTACTAATGTTTTAAATTCTTCCGGATTATTAATTGCTAGTTCACTAAGCATTTTACGATTAATGGCAATTTTAGCTTTGTGTAGGGCGTTGATAAAAGTTGAATAATTGTAACCTAGTTCGCGTACTGCGGCATTGATTCTAGCATTTCATAACTTACGGAAATCACGTTTACGTGCTTTACGATCGCGATAAGCATAGTCTGCTGATCGTAATAAAGTTTGGCGAGCAATCTTATAGGATGTATGTTTTGTTCCTCAAGCACCCTCTACTCTACGTTTAGTTGCTTTACGGCGTTGTCTTGTGGTTTGTCCACCTTTAACTCTCATAGTCTTTCTCCTTACTTACCTAATGTATAACGATGTCTTTTAGCTAATGCATGACTTAATTGTGCATCATGCTTTAGGTGTCGTTTCTGTTTTGTTGTCTTGCAATGTGCTTGATGACTACGATGCGAATGTTTCATCATAATCTTGCCAGAAGCCGTTACTTTAAAACGCTTTTTAGCAGACTTCTTTGTTTTTTGTTTAATTTTACCCATAAATGTATTCTCCTTATTTATTCCTTACAATAGTTGCTTCATATAGAACCGGTGTTAACTTTTTAATTGGATTCAAGATTTTAGCGGTATCACCAAGTAATGCTAAGAACTTATCATATGTTTCTTGAATTAGTTCGGGTTTATAGCCAATTCGGCCGTAAGCCTGAATTTTGAATTTAATTTGCGCATTATCATTTAACCAGTCAATCGCCTGATTTGCTCTTCATTTTAAATCGTGATCACTAATTTGTGGACGTACTTTTACTTCTTTGATCTTAATTACACTTTGGTTTTTTCGTGAAAGTTTTTCCTTCATTTTTTGTTCATAAGTGAATTTACCATAATCCACAATCTTGGCAATGGCAACACCACCAGTCTTTTCAGCCGGGACGAATAATACTAAATCGTATCCTCTTTCCTTGGCCAAATTAACAGCATTCATCTTATTCATTACGCCTAACTTAGTTCCATTTTCATCGATGATTAATAATTTATCATCTCTAATTTTTTCATTTATCGGTCTATATTCCATTCAATTACTCTTTCAAAATTTCATATAAAGAAAACATTGTGCTTATAGCCAAACACAATGTTAAGATTTAAATACTAATGTATTTAAAGCTTGATACCCATAATCTTTGATTATCAGGTGAGTGTGTAACTACTTTCTTTATACGAATAGAATTCTACAACTTTTTATAGGAAAATAAAAATTATTTATCTTGTTGTTTACTAAAAACTAAAACAATCGAAACACTTTGTGAAGTACTAGCGCTTCCTGAAATAATATTTTTATTAACAGTTGGTGTGCCGACATAAGTGGTATCGGTAGTGGTATTGTCTCGTTGTTTACGTAGATAATAACCTCTGACTTTCATAAAATCTTCTACTTTTACTGCCTTTTCATCACTTTTACAAGTAACGGCAATTGGATCTTTACCAGTGTCAATTTGCTTTTGTAATGCCTTAAACGATACTATCCCAAATGCTTTATTTCAAAACCCCATATATTCATCCCCTATTTTTATTAATTAACTTCCTCAAATTATATTATTCTTTTAAATTATTAAGTTTGACAATATTATCTATTCTATGTTTTAGTGGATCAAATTCACTTTTAACTCATTGGCTAAATCAAGTTGGTCGAGTGGTGTCCATCTTTTTGATATCTGCCTTTAATTTACCTATGTCAGCTTCAATTTGATCAAATCGTTTGTCTTGTTTATCAAAGCGAGCAAATACCGCCTGCTGAAATTCTAAAAATCAAGGCGGTGGTTGTGGTGGTTCAACAATTATGTCTTTCATTTCCTTCATTATGATAACACGTTTTGTTGCTAGTTTAAAATTTACATGTTCAACGGTACGTTGTATTTCTTGTTTTGCTATCATCCATGATTCATTACTATAAAAATAAAAAATTATTGTGTCTGATGAAGCATCTCAAATTTCTTTTGCTTTGTTTTTATGGCAAATCCTTTTGATAACTTCAATTTTGTTAAGAAATTCATCTATTGAGATAAAAACAGTAATTGGCATAGTCATATTTTTGGTTATTCTCTCCTATACCTATTTAATACAAGCAAAAAATAGAATTTGCTAAATTATTTTTAAATGATTGCAATAAAAACTAATAGAATCAGACAAATACTATCGAAAATTAATTATTCTTTTAAATTATTAAGTTTGATAACTCTATCCAAGCGATTGCCAATTTTCTTAACTTCCTTTTTTAATGGATCAAAATCACTTTTAACTCATTCGGTAAATCAAGTTGGTTGAGTAGTGTCCGTCTTCTTGATATCAGCTTCGATTTTATCAAAACGTTTGTCTTGTTTATCAAAGCGAGCAAATACCGCCTGTTGGAATCCTAAAAACCAAGCCGGTGGTTGTGGTGGTTCAACAATTATGTCTTTCATTTCCTCCATTATGATAACACGTTTAGGGGATAGCTTGAAATTTATTCGTTCAACTACGAGTAGTTGTATTTCTTGTTTTGCTTTTAGTCATGATTCGTTATCACAAAAATAAAACAAAATAGTGTTGGCAGCACCGTCTAAAACCTCTTTAGCTTCGTATTTTTTACAAATACTTCTAATATCTTCAATCTTGTCTACAAATGAATTTGTAGACATCATAATGATGACTGGTATTTTATTATTTCTCATCTTGCTCCCCACACTATTTAATACAAGCAAAAAATAAAATTTGCTAAATTATTTTTAAATTTTAATTTCAAATAATCGGAAACTTGTGCTCATAATGATATTTATATCCATATAATTCCCATAACATTGAAAGGTAAGGTAATGATATGGGCCCTCACACGAATAGTTCAAAAGATGAATATGATTCGGTTTTAATCATTAGTTACTTACCAATCATATAAATATTGTCTTATTAACTATCCATGTTAGACCCTAAAATCTATAATGGCTAAAAAACAACGTAAAAAACGTTTACCTCAAATATCGGGCGAATTAAACCAAAAGCTACTAGCCAATGCTAATATGTCTAACGATGACATACTAAGTATTTTTCATAGTTCGCAAGTAGGTTTAGACAGCGAACAATACGAGAAAGCCAAAGAGATATACGGCCCAAATACTCTTGGTATCAAAAAACAGTACCAATGGTATCATTCGCTTATTGGCGCTGTTTTTAACCCTTTCTCTGTTATTCTAATAATTATTGCAATATTAGATGTTGCCATCCCTACCATGCGTGATTGACCATCGTTTGGTATCATCCTAGGCATATTACTTGTCACTTGCTTTGTGAGGATGTTTCAAGAAATTCGCTCTAACAAAGCAAGTGAAAAATTAAATGACATGATTGAAACCACTGCAGCCATTGAACGGAATGGCATTAGAAAAGAAATTCCGATTGATGAGATTGTACCAGGGGATATCGTTCATTTAGCTGCAGGAGATATGGTACCCGCTGATTTAATGGTACTCAATGCCAAAGATTTATTTATTACGCAATCCGCTCTGACCGGTGAATCAGAACCAGTTGAAAAAACTGCTGGTATTTTTAAAAACAGAGAATTTCAAACAGCGCTTGAAGCTAACAATCTTTGTTTTATGGGTACATCAGTTTCATCTGGTTCTGCTAAAGCGATTGTTTTAAATACTGGCAATAATACTTTTTTTGGTCGAATTGCTAGATCAATATCTAAGAAAAGACCAAAAACTAACTTTGATAAGGGAATTCGCAATGTTAGTATCCTATTATTAGTAACCACTATCATTATGGTAATTGTTGTATTTGCTTTACAAGGTGGTTTAGGTACTGGCAAAGATCGTTGAATTACTAGCATTACCTTTTCCTTGGCGCTAGCAGTAGGATTAACGCCAGAATTATTACCAATGATTGTCACGGTGAACCTTGCGAAAGAAGCCTTTAGGTTGTCCAAACAAAAAACCATCGTTAAAAATATTAACTCCATTCAAAGTTTTGGCGCGATGGATGTTTTATGTACTGACAAAACTGGCACATTAACTGAAGACCGAATTGTTTTAGAACGACATTTAAATATCGAGAATAAAGAAGACAATCGCGTTTTAATTTATGGTTACTTAAATAGTTATTTTCAAACGGGGCTTAAAAATTTATTAGATTTAGCCATTATTGAAAAAACGAAACAATTAGGTTTTGATAAGTCTACAGAACAATTTGTCAAAATTGATGAAATCCCTTTTGACTTCCAAAGACGTCGTATGTCAGTAATCCTTAAAGACCCAAACCGTCGCCACCAATTAATCACTAAAGGTGCACTAGAGGAAATTCTATCAGTTTGTGATTATGTAGAATATAAAGGCAAAGACATTAAATTAAATTTAAAGCTACGTAACCAAATACGTAGTAATGTTCGTGCTCTAAACGAACAAGGCATGCGAGTTATTGCGATTGCGACAAATCATAAACCCTTACCTGCTGATCGACCTTTTAATGTAAAGGATGAAGATAGTTTAAAACTAATTGGTTATGTTGCATTACTAGACCCGCCTAAGTTATCTGCACGCAAAGCTATTTTAGATTTACAGAAACGTGGTGTGCAAGTGAAAGTATTAACTGGTGATAATGACGCTGTCGCTAAATATGTTTGTAGCCAAGTCGGACTAAAAGGGAAGAAAATTCTACTTGGCAATGATATTGAAACCATGACAAAAGAGCAATTAGAGAAGAAAGTAATGGCCGTTACCATCTTTGCAAAATTATCACCCGAACAAAAAGTTAGAGTTGTTAATGCCATCAAAGATAATAAACATGTGGTTGGATTTATGGGCGATGGTATTAATGATGCTGGAGCCATGCGTACAGCTGATTTAGGTATCTCGGTTGATACCGCAGTCGATGTTGCCAAAGAAAGCGCTGATATCATTTTGTTAGAGAAAGATTTAACCATCTTAGGCAATGGTTGTGTGGAAGGCCGTAAAACCTATGCCAACATTATTAAATACATCAAAATGACTGTATCCAGCAATTTTGGCAATATGTTGAGCATGTTAGTAGCAAGTGTGTGATTAACAGCATACGGTATCTTACCAATGCGTCCTGAACAAATTTTAATATTGAACCTAATTTATGACTTCGCTCAACTTGCCATGCCTTGAGACAATGTGGATAAGGATTTTGTTAATAAACCTCGGAGTTGGAATGCCCGTTCTATTTTAAAGTTTATGTTATTTATTGGGCCAATTAGTTCCATTTTTGATATTGCAACATTTTTGATAATGTTCTACATTATGGGTTGACACGGATCATATCATAATGTTACTGATCCGACTTCCGTAAGTTTATTTCAAACTGGTTGATTTTTAGAAAGTCTATTAACACAAACCGCTGTAATCATTATTCTTCGTAGTAATAAGCTACCTTTCCACAACACAGCCCCGTCATTACCCGTGGTACTTTCCTTAATATCTATTCTCTTAATTGGTTTAATTTTTGTATTAACTCCAGGATTTCAACCAATCTTTTACCCGCTATCATCAAGTATTAATGCACCAATAATTGGTTATATTCTTGCAATTGTAGCTGGATATATTGTCTTAGCCCAATTATCAAAGATGGCATATATTAAATTATTCCATAGTTGGTTGTAATCTTATGGGTCGTATTCGTAAAATTAAAAATGCTGAAAACTTAATTAAGGAATATCCTTGGCTTATTAGTGAACCAAGAACAAATTATTTTAAGAATGATAATCTACTAGAAATAGAAATTGGTTCAGGCAAAGGTATATTTTTAATTACTAAAGCATTAAATAATCCACACATTAATTACATTGGGATTGAACGTGATTCTACCATTGTGCTAAAAGCATTAAAAAAAATTAATCAATTAGCAAATAAACCAACTAATTTATTAATTATCAATGATAATGCCGACAATTTGGAAAAATGATTTACTAAAAATAGTATCAATGTTATCTATCTTAATTTTTCTGACCCATGGCCAAAAAAACGCCACGAAAAAAATCGCTTAACATATCATACTTTTTTAAAAATTTATTATGACTTGTTAAAAAAACATGGAATTATTGAACTCAAGACTGATAAATTAGATTTTTATAACTATTCATTAAATTCTTTTGACAATTTTCCGAAATTTAAAAAAAATAATTCCACTTTAAATCTTTATGAAAATGTAATTTTATTAAAAAATAATGTTCAAACTGAATATGAACAAAAATTCACAAAACAAAACATTAAAATCAAGAAAGCTAAATTTGAAAGAATTTAGCTTTCTTGATTTTATAATTGGATTACACTAGTATTTAGTTTTATTTTTAATAGCGAATTTCAGTGTCATATTATCAGCATAATCAAGTGCTGAATTAATTGGTAAACCGAGTGCTAAACGATAAACATTTGCGTTAGTCAATTCGTTAATTATCTTTTTTACAAAAACAGCTGTCGCTTCACCATTGATAGTTCAATTAGTCGCCAATATAATCTCATCAAAACTATGCGACTTTAACCAATTCATTAATTTTCTAATGGAATTGGAATCAATGTTAGTCTTGCTTTTAACATCAATTTCACCTTGTAACACATAATATAAACCAACATATGAACCAGTTTCTTCAATTTTTTGTAAGTCTTCAATTGAAGAAACAATACAAAGTTTATCTTGTTCTCTTGACTTGTTTAAACAAATATCACAAAATTCACCATCGGCAAAATTGTTACATTGTTTACAAAAATGGATCTTTTCATGACTTTCGTTAATACGTTCTATGAAATCCTTAATAAATTTATCATCTTTTAAAATCAAAAAATAAGCGATACGTTCTGCTTGTTTGTTGCCAATTCCAGGCAATGATTTTAAGGCATCAACTAAATATTCAAAACTAATTGGTTTTTTCATTAAAACATTCCAGGCATTCCGCCTTGTGGCATTGCTGATTGCTGAATAGCTTCACGATCTTCTTTGATTGACTCATAAGCTTGATTAATAGCTTCGGAAATCATTTCTTCCATTGTAATTTTATCGTCTGGATCAACTAATGCTGGATTTACTGTTAGTTTAGCAATTTTTCCAGCACCTGTCATATTCACTATTACTGATCCGTTTTTATAATCAAATTCAAATTCTTTTGATTCAAATTCTTCCAATTTCTTTTGAATTTCTTTTTGCATCTTTTGTGCTTGTTGCATCATTTGATTAATATTCATAGTCTATCGCTCTAAAAGTTAAAAATTATTATATAAAATTAATTCAATATGAAAACTGTAAGCAAATTAAAATACACTTGAGATCTTGAAACACTATTAAGTGGCAAGAATTTAGAAGTACTCTATCAACGATGAATTAATAAGCAAAAAGAAATAATAAAACTTTACGCATCATTTGATTTAAATTTTAATAATTTCAAAAAATGAATATTTTGTGACGAAGAATATGAAGTCCTTTCAAATCGTTTGTTTAATTACATTAGTAACAATCATTCGGAAGATCAAAAAGAAGCCAAATGAATTGCATGGCTGCAAAAATTAAATAACGATAGTAGTAATTTCGCTGTTCTTCTTTCAGATTTTTCCCAAAGAATTATTAAAAATAAAATCAAAATTCAAGAATATTTAAAACAATCTAGTATTGCCGAATATCAAAGAGAATATGATTTAATTTTTAAAACTGAACCACATATTCTTCAAGATGGAGAACAAAAAGTATTAACAACTATGGGCATTATCAACGATGGTTTCTCAACTATTTTTACAACGCTTAAGGACACTGAGATCAAAATTGATGATGCCATAAGTTCAAAAAATCAAAAGATTGCGCTTAAAACAGTTGCTGATGTTATGAAGAATTTAAAAAATGATGATCGGCAAGTTCGTAAATCTACATGAGTTAATTTTAATAAAGCTCATCATAATTATGAAAATACCTTTACGCAAACTCTTTATTACAATTATTTAATGTTAAACACCTCTAGCAGATTACATAAATTTAAAGATTATGTTGACGCTACAGCCTTTGCAGATGAAATTGATTCATCACTA
This sequence comes from Mycoplasmataceae bacterium, assembly GCA_031265955.1. GTDB lineage: Bacteria > Bacillota_I > Bacilli_A > Mycoplasmatales > Mycoplasmoidaceae > Malacoplasma_A. Next base: position 46,166 of record JAISBY010000004.1, read on the forward strand.
ATTACTAATCTTTATAAAAATGCAGAAATTTTTAAAACTAGTTGCCAACAATACAATAAAGTTTATGCTACATTTCTTAAGAAGAAATTACATCTCAAATCATTAGAACCTTGAGACAAAAATTTAACCATTGCCAAAAATGATGTGAAATTTTCAATCGAGCAAACGAAGGATATTATTTTAAAGGCTTTTCAACCATTAGGAAATGAGTATATTGACATTGTTAAGAAAGCCTTTTCTGAGAGATGAATATCTTGATTATCTAAACCTGGTAAGCAGCAAGGAGCATATTCAATTGGCGGAACCAAAGGTTTATCTAAATATTACATTTCGATGAATTTTGAAAATAGCATTCGTTCAGTATCGACTATTGCCCATGAACTAGGACATTCACTTAATTCTTACTATATTGGTAAAAAACAGAAAGTTTACCAAGGTGTTTCTATTTTTTATGCTGAAATTCCTTCGATTGTCAATGAAATGCTACTTTTCTATTATTTGCTTGATAAGTATTCAAATAATGAAGAATTTACAAAATTGGTATTGGACGAATTAATTTCAAATTCCTTTTCAACTATTAGTAGACAAATTGTTTTCAGCAATACGGAATATGTCTTAAACCAACATATCAATAACTCTCAGCCGTTTACCAAAGAAAATATTAAAAAAGTTTATTATGAAATGCTTGATAAATATTGTGGAATAGAAAAAGAAATGGCTAGCAAGCTAAAGAAAGAACCATATTCTTATTCGCTTTCTACAATTTTAAGAATTCCACATTTCTATGCTGGTAACTTTTATGTATACAAATACGCCATCGGACAAATCGTAGCAACTCTAGTAGCTGATAAACTTTACCATGGTGATAAACAAATGTTAAAAAAATATTTTACATTTTTATCTAGTGGTTCTTCACTTTCGCCAATGGATACAATTAAATTGCTTGGTATTGACCTGAAGGATCCGAAAATTTATTTGCAAGTTAAAAAAGTTATTGATAGATGAATTAAACAATTAAGTAATCTTAAATAATTTTATTTTGGCGATTTGTTTGTCAAAACCCGGCAACCTGTTTCTGTTAATAGAACGGTGTCTTCAACACGGACTCCGCCTATTGATGAGTCGTAGATACCAGGTTCAATAGTAATAATGCTATTAGATTGTAGACGCTTATTGTAAATTTTATTAACACGTGGATTTTCGTGAATTAATAATCCAGCACCGTGGCCTATACCATGAGGGATATCATAACCGTCTCAATGTTTCTTGATGTAATTACGACAAGCAGCATCCAATTCCGTTCCTAATATATTGGCTTTAGCTTTCTTAATTCCTTCTTTATTAGCATTTAAAACAACTTGATACATTTCTTGCATTCGTGTTGGCAGTTTTCCAATTGATCAAACTCTAGTGATGTCAGAACAGTATTCTTCATAAACGCATCCAGCATCCACTAAAATAATTTCATTTTTCTTCAATTTTCGATTTGATGGAACACCGTGAATATCTGCAGCATTTTCTCCAAAACCAACGATTGTAGGAAATGATAAACCTGTAGCGCCTTTTTTCATTACAAAGTGATAAAGCTCTTTCGCTACTTCTATTTCACTAACACCAATTTTGGCCCATTTTCTTAAATGTTCTATAGCAGCACAAATAATATCTGCAGCCTTTTGCATTTTTTCAATTTCATCTGTCGTTTTGACTAATCTTAAATCATTTGCATCAATAGGAATCAATTTAGTTCTCAATGGTTTAACAAAAGTGTTGTACTCGTCAAACGTAATAAAATTTGATTCAAATAGAGTTTTTTTTATGTTTTGTGCTTTACAAAAATTTAATCACGAACTAGCATCTTTGTATAAATGCGTTTCAATATTTGGATTATTCTTTCTTAAATTAGCAATGTCTCTTTCATCAACAAAAACGTGAACTTTATTATCTTTGTAAAGAACTAAAGCAAAATCAGCAACATTGTTTTTTATTAATCACTTACGGTTAACAGTTGCGACAGAAATTAAACTATCGGCCTTATTCCGTTTAATTAAATCAAAAACTTGCTTAATTTTTTGATCCATTATTTGGCTTTAGTCTCTTTATGCAGAGTAACCTTACGACACTTCTTACAATATTTCTTAAGTTCTAATTTTTCTGGAACAGATTTAGTATTTCGTTTAGTTAAATAATTAATGTTATGACAAACAGTACATTCTAATCTAACTTGTCTTTTTACAGCCATTGATTGCTCCTTCAAATTTAATTTTTGAGTATTGGATTATACACGATTAAATTATATTTTTACTTTCCCCAATAACCAGTCAATAATATTAATTATCTCGATACCATTATCATCAACATAACTTTCTCCTTCGCACACTATGACTATTTTCCTATTATTGTCGTTAATTGATATAAGATTGCCTATTTCTCTGTTTTTTATTTTTTCAGTGTCAAGATTTTTGGCAACTTGGATATATGTTTTTTTATGATCTTTGATTATCAAAAAATCTATTTCTTTTTCATTGCGCAATTTTAGGGAATACACTTCATAATTGTTTCTCAATAATTCTAAAAATGCGATGTTTTCTAATAGCTTTCCCTCGTTTTTAAAATTCGTATTAACATTTTTTATTCCAGTATCAACACAATAATATTTTGACGAAGTGTTTAGAACCCTTTTACCTTTCAGGTCGTAATATGGGTTTTTATAAATTATTAAACTATCCATCATCCATTTTTGATAGTTGTCCAAAGTCGGCCTTGTGATTTCTCCAATTTTATTGGATATTAGGTAATTATGAATACTAATTGTAGAGGTAACATTACCGTTATTGTCAAAAATGAATTGTGCTATTCTTTTAAATTCAGAAACATTTTTAATTTTATGTCTAGTTCTAACATCTTTATCTATAACATCATCAAGAATTTTGTTTAATCTATTTTTGATTAATGATGTATTGTTAATTATTTCTAACAATATTGGCATACCGCCGTATTTCAAATAGTGTTCAAAAATTTCGTTATCTGTATTTCTCTTTTTATCGTATTTTAAATTTTTTCTCAAAAAATCATGAATTTCACTAAAAGAAAGTGGCAAAACATGAATTTCAACATTTCTACCAGTAAAAAGGGTCGCCAATTCCGCACTAAACATTTTCGAATTTGATCCGGTAATAACGATGTCAAATTTTAAAGTTTTATGCTCAAAAAGACTTATAACACATTTCTCAAATTCATTAATTTCTTGGATCTCATCCAAAAATATGTAATTTATTACATTTATTTTGCTTTGAGCAATGATTTTCTTATAAAGTTCTTTGTACGTTAATTCTTGTAATTCAATATCATTGAAATCATAATATATGATGTTTTTTTGTTTTAGAGTATTCATATATTGATTTAGAATAGTTGACTTACCACTTCTTCTAATACCTGTAATCACTTTGATTACATGTTTATTTTTTCATGTAGTTAATCACTCTATATATTTTGTTCTTTTAATAAGCATACTAGCATTATATGTGTATTTTACAATTTTGACATAAATGTAGTTTTTGTAAAGTTAGTTCTAATATAAAATTAATTAAGAAGTTGCTTTTACCCTATCACTTTGTTTCATAAATGCTAACTTTGAAACTTTATTAACATCAAGTTTTAAAACTTTAGCAAGGTTAGAACCATACTCTTTATCAGCTTTGTAGAATAAAGCGGTTTGACGATATTGAATGTTTTGCTTAGCATTACCTAAATGTCCAGCAATATTATTTATTAAATGTTCTTTTTCTGCTGATGTAAGAACACGTCTTCAAAATTCACCAGTTTGATAAAAGTCAATATCTTCTAACGGTTGAATACGCTTAGCTAAAGTTCCATCAATATTCAAAACAGGCATTGCCACTTCAGGAATCGGATATGGTTCACCAGGCACGCTATTAGGAAAGTAATTTACTTTCGCAGTGCTATTGTTATTGATTGTATGTAAACCATCTCTTTGGTAGTTATGAATTGGCACTCGAGGTCTGTTTATTGGAATTTCGGTATTATTAACACCTAGACGATATCTTTGAGCATCACGATAAGCAAATAAACGTCCTTGCAATAATTTATCAGGGCTAAAAGCAATACCAGATACTAAATTGGTTGGTGCAAATGCTACTTGTTCTACTTCCGCAAAATAATTTTCGGGATTACGATTTAAAGTAATCTTACCAATTTCAATTAGTGGAAAGTCTTTGTGAAATCATACTTTTGTAACATCAAATGGATCGAACTTATAATTTAATGCTTGTTGTTTGTTCATAATTTGTACGCAAAATTTTCATGATGGGTATTTTCTATTTTTAATTGCTTCAAATAAATCACGTGTTGCATGATCTGGATCTTTGCCCTTCATAATAGTAGCTTCTTGATCAGTCATTGTTTCATTACCTTGGTCACTAATGAAATGGTATTTAACTCAAACATAATCTTTGTGTTTGTTGTATCACATATAAGCATGGCTACTAAATCCATCCATGTGACGGTAATTTTTAGGAGTACCACGATCACTAAATAAAAATGAAACTTGGTGGATAGATTCAGGTGTTAAAGATAAAAAATCCCAAAACATATCGGCATCAGGCATTCCGGTTTGTGGATCCCTCTTTTGTGTGTGTACAAAATCAGGAAATTTAGCAGCATCTCTAATAAAGAAAATAGGAGTATTATTCCCTACTAAATCATAGTTTCCAGTCTTAGTATAAAATTTAATAGCAAATCCCCTTGGATCACGGGCAGCGTCAGCTGATCCTCTTTCGCCACCGACGGTAGAAAAGCGAATAAACAATGGTGTCTTTTTACCTTTAGTATTAAATAAATCAGCAGAGGTATATTCACTCATGTCTTTTGTTAGTACGAACTCACCGTAAGCACCCGCTCCTTTAGCATGTACTACCCTTTCTGGAATTCTTTCACGAGTAAAATGTGCTAATTTCTCAATTAAATTAACATCACCTAAAGCCGTGATTTCACCGCGTTTACCTGTTTTACCAATAGTTAATGATGTGTTGTCTTCGCTAATTGGTGCGCCTGTAGCACTAGTTAATATTTTCTTGGTCTTCTTTTGTTTCATATGTTCTCCTAGATATAGTGATTACATTATAGATGCTTACTTATAAAGTCTTATGAAACAAATTGATTTTATCTTGTAAATATTACAGCAATTATTCAGTGCCTAAATCAAGCTTTAATAAACGGTTAAGTTCAACAGCATATTCCATTGGTAATTCTTCCACAAAAGGTTCCACGAAGCCTAGAACTAATAAATGTCTCGCATTTACTTTGTTAATTGAACGAGAATTCAAATAAAACATTTTCTCTTTATCCAAGTCCGTTACTTTTGCCTCATGTTTTAAAAATGAAGTATGGTTACTAATAATTTCAGTAGGAATTGTGTCGGTTTTACTAATCTTATCTAAAATTAAAGTATCGCATTGGACATCGGCGTAGCTATTAGAAGCACTTTTAGTGATGTTAACTAATCCCCGATAAGTGGCATTACCGCCATTGTGGGCAATAGATTTGGAAATAATTTGACTGCGAGTATTCTTACCAATGTGAATCATTTTAGCACCAGCATCCTGAATTACATCTTTATGAGCAATGGCAATCGAAATACATTTAGCCGATGAATTATCGCCTTTGAGAATTGTTGCGGGATATTTCATATTTAGTTTGCTACCTAAATTACCATCAATTCATTCCATCGTAGCATTTTCTTCACAAATACAACGTTTGGTTACTAAATTCAAAACATTATCTGATCAATTTTGAATAGTGGAATAGCGAGCTTTGGCATTTTTAGCAAGGAATACTTCCACAACCGCTGCGTGTAAATTATTTTTATCATAAATTGGAGCAGTGCAACCTTCAGTGTAATGAACTTTCGCACTTTCATCAACGATAATTAATGTTCTTTCAAACTGTCCTACTGATTTCGTATTGATTCTAAAGTAAGCTTGTAATGGTTTGGAAAGTTGGACGCCTTTGGGAACATAAATAAAAGAGCCACCAGATCAAACTGCTGTATTCAAAGCAGCATATTTATTGTCGATATATGGTACAAGTTTACCAAAATATTTTTTTACTAATTCTGGATGCTCCTTTATCGCAGTTTCAATATTAGTAAAAATGACTTTCTTATCTTTTAGTTCTTGAATTACTTGATGATAAATTGATTCTGAATCATATTGGTTATTAGCACCTGATAAAAATTTAGCATCAGCTTCATGCACGTTAAGTTTTTTAAATGTATCTTTGATTTTTTCTGGAATCTCGCTTCATTTCGGATTAGTTTTAACAGAAGAAGCATAATAAATATAGTCATCAAAATTTATAAACTCTAGCTTTGGCCCTCATTTAGGATTTTTCAACTTTAAAAATGCACGGTATGCTTTTAGTCTTATGTTCAACATTCATTTAGGTTCATCTTTGATGACTGATATTTTTTTAATAACATCAACAGATAAACCTTTCTTTAACGATACAATTGAAGTATTGATATCACTAAATCCATATTCGTACTCTTTTTGATTAATAACTTTATTTTTCATTCTTGCTTAAAGCCTCTTGAATCGCTTGAATTCCAACTTTACCACATTTAATGCGATTGAGCTGTTTGTTTAAATTTTCAAATACATATAGCTCACCTAATTGTTTCTTATTGTATTTTTGGCCGTCAATCATCGCTAAATAATTATTAATTAATTCGTTAGCATTTTTAATAGACTTATTCCTAATAAGGTTAGCCATGATATCGGTCGAAGATGTCGCAATAGCGCAACCAATCCCAGAAAACTTAACATCTTTAATTTTATTATTTGTGGTTAATACGTAAGCAGTTAAATTGTCAATGCACGACGGTGAATCACGATTGGCTTTTTTATAATTTTTGATTACTTTGTTGTTTTCGTCAATTTTAGTAGTTGGATTTTCGTAGTGATCTAAAATAATTTCGCGACGAATGTCAAGCTGGTTAGATGACATAATCAATGATGTCTCCTTTTTTAATGTTTTTTAATGTTTTAATTAAAGTATCAACATCATTTTTATCATTATAAAAATAAAATGAAGCTCGAATTACTCCAGGTTCATTAATAATATACGACGCCAATTTAGCACACGATAAACCGCTACGAACAATAATTTTTTTATGTCCAAGATAATTGGCAATGTCGTGTGAATTAAAACCTTTAACGTTAAAAGCAACAATTGGATAAATCGCTTTAGGATTAATTAATTCCACATTTTTTAATTTATTAAATTCCTGATTAATATATTTTTTTAACATTAATTCGTGTCGGTGAATTTTATCTCAACCATAAGCATTTAAATAATCAATTGCTGCACCTCAACTAACAATTCCAGCAGTATGTGGTGAACCGCCCTCAAATTTGTCTGGTCCACTAGCAAATGTGTAACTATTACATTCAACATTGTTGTTCATGCCACCACCAAAACGAATTGGATTAATCATATTAAAATATTTTTCTTTCATGTAGAGCATCCCAATTCCAGTACCAGCACACATTTTATGAGCGCTTGCTACTAAAAAATCAACATTAGCCTTTTTAACATCAATTAATTTATGTGGCAACATTTGGGTAGCGTCACACACCACAAATAAATTGAGATTGTGTTTTTTTACTCCTGCACCAATAATATTTGCATTTAATTCATAACCTAACAAATTTGAAATGTTGGCGTAAGCAATAATTTTAGTTTTTTTGGTAATACTTTGAATGATATCTTGCTCAGACGGAACATGATTAGGTTTACCAGCAAATATGATTTTACATTTTTTTGCTTTAGCAAGTTCCATTCACGGCAATAGATTACTAGTGTGTTCACCATAAGTTAAAATAATTTCATCATCTTTTTTAAGATAAGGTTCAAGACCGCGAGATACTAAATTTAAACTTTCAGTTGCACCACTGGTAAATATAACTTCTTGTTTTTTTGCATTTATTAATTTAGCTAGTTTATCTCTGGTTTGATCAATCATCGTTAATGCATGATAAGTTAAACTTGAATCGCTATTATGAGGGTTAGATGATCACTTCTCGTAGAAGTTAACAATGGCATCAATGACATATTTAGGCTTTAATGAAGTGGCCGAATTATCTAAATATGTTCATCCTTTGTTCTTTTGAAATCATGGAAAATCTAATTTGATTTTTTTGTTTATTTTCATTAATTCATCCTTAGATCATCTTCTTCAAAGTTTTAGTCACTTTATTATATAAATTGGAATTTGATTCAGTTGTTTTTAGTCCGGAAAACATCCCGTTTAAAATTGTCAATATAGCTTTTGTTTTAGATATGCCACGACTCATTAAATAGAATAGCTGCTCAGGGTTAACATTACCGATATTAACAGCGTGAGATGCCTTAATAACATTTGTATCAATCAACATTGACGGCGTAACATCAATGTTTGATGTTTCGTCAAAAAGAATGCCATCAACTGTTTGATTTTGTTCGATATTAACGGTGTTCTTCTCGGCAATATTGACTAAATTCAATTTTATATTCCCGTAATTAGAAGCAATAGCTTTTACCATAGTATTGGACACAGAATTTGAAGAGTGAATAATTTTAATATCAATATTTTTAGTATATTTTTCATCCAAAATATAAATATTTAAATTACATTCGGAGTAATTTTTTATCAATATTTTCATCGTAACTTTGGTATTATTTGGAGAAATATCAATAATGTCAAGTTTTAGACTACTATTTTCTTCAACTACATAAGTCTTATTAACACCTTTTGCAATCAAATGGGTTACTGATTTTGGAATTATTGTTTGTGACATGTTAAATATGGGTCGGTAATTTCAAAATCAGAGTCATTTTGATTCTTTGGAGCGTATTGTTTATAGCCATTTTTTTCTATTTCCTTAATTAGAGAAATATTACCAATTTTTACTATTTCTCCATTTATCATAATCAATACTTTTGTAGGCTTAACTTGATGCAAAAACTCAAGATGGTGAGAAACGATAAAAGTAATCCGATTTTTACGATCCTTATTAATAAAACTGGCAATCAATTTAGTTGCATCAAAGTCTAAACCTGAGTCGATTTCATCCAATAAAATTAGACTTGGATTGAATAATTGAGATTGTAACATTTCGTTTTTCTTCTTCTGCCCGCCCGAAAAACCTACATTTACATTTCTAGTTAAGATTTCACTAGGTAAATCTAATTTTTCTAATAGTTCGTTAATTTTTGAATAAAGTTGATAAAAACCAATTTTATTTTCAGTATTTTCATTAGCAATAATCTTAAAAAACTCTAATGTCTGAATCCCTTCTAACTCAATTGGGTTTTGGGTTGCGTAAAAAATTCCTAATTTAGCGATTTTGTCGGTCGGTAAATTAGTAATTTCTTGGCTATTAAACTCAATGCTACCACTAGTATTGATGCTAAAATGATGCATTATTGCCTTCAATAAAGTAGATTTCCCAGTTCCGTTAGGCCCTAAAATGGCAATGACATCATTTTGTTTAGCGGTTAGAGAAATATTCCTTAAAATCTGTTTCTTGCCAAAGGATGCATTAAATCTAGTAATTTGTAAAGTTTTCATAGTCAAATTTTATACCAATAGTAATTCGTAATTATATATAATATGCGTCCATTTTTATATTAGGTAGGTAAAAAATGAAATTTAAAAAAATAACTTTTTCATTGCTGACTCTAGCAGCTGTGGGCTTTGTTGCCACAACATTGCTAACGTCTTGTAGCGGAGTTAGTGGCGATATTCTTAACAACATGGTAAAGATCGGTAACGATGATAAATTCGCTGATGGCACTAGTCTTCAAGATGAAATTAATATCGCTTTAACTGATAAGGATGCAACTGCTGCGTTTAAAACATCTGTTGTTAATAAAATTTTATATGCTTGATTTAATTCACTAAAAGATAAAAACTCTACCGTAACTAGCGATATCAAACAATGAGACAAAGATATTAATAACGACTGAGATTCGCAAATTCAAAGTTCTAAAAATAGTCATCTATCTAATTGAAAATACTATTTTCAAAATGATGTTTTAAATCCTGTCGGGGGAACTAAAGATGCATGGAAAAAAGCTCAATGGTATAGCAAGATTCGAGATTACTTCACTGGCGAAATAACTAAGAACTCTTATTTATCAATTCCTGAAATTGACAATCAGAAATATAATAAGGATTTTTATGTGGGAACTAATCCAGGCCAAACTGATAATATTCCATTAACTGATTTTAATCACGGAGTATTAAACAAAATTAGTAATAGCATTCCTGACCAAATTGGTATTGCTGGAACGAAAATGAAACCTACTGATGTTCTTAGTCCTGACTGGTGACCCACAATTAATTTTTACGCAAAAGCAAATGCTAGTTATGATCCTAAAAGTTCGAGTGATCAGGATAAATCCTATGCTTTGCTACAGCAAATTGCTTTTGAAAATTATACTAATAACATCGCTCCAATATCAACTGGTTACGTTTTATGAAATTATTCTTTGGATGATGGACAAGAAGATCTAAAAAAAGTTTACAATGCCGATAAGATTCTTGGAGCCGCAGATTTGCTCAAAACTCCAAGTTTTTCTTTTCCATATTTTGGTAACACCGAAGCTGGTAAACCTGGACCAAATCAGAATTTTTCTAAATTTGCTAGTGACTTTACAAGTACCGAACACAATGAATTTTTAGTTAATCAAAAAGGTACGTCCACAGATACTGGTAACTTAGGTCTAATTAATATTCCTAATAGTGGATACAGCGATTCAACCGATGCTACTCTAGCGTTAATTAACATGTCTTCTGATTCTAGCTCAGACAACACTCCTTTCGAAACATATGTTGCTCCTTTGTTTGATATTTTTCAACAAGAAAATGCACCCATTGACGCCGCTACGTATGTTATGCCTACTAGTAGTAATCCAGATGCTACTGACACAACAGTTTTTGCTGACTCTACTAATATTCTTAATAATTTTTTGTTCACAAATTCTGATGAATCTACCAGCGTAAAAAAAGTACCATCGTGATATTTAGATTCAACAACTGGTGCTGTGAATAAGCGTGGAGTGATGGATTTGGCAAACCTTTATGATTTTGCTGGTACTGATCCTGATGATATTAGTACTTTTACTAATTCTGAGATATTTAGTCATGATTCTAGTCCATATGCTAATTGATACAAAGATGGTGCTCGATATTTTGCAAGTGCTGTTAGGTTAACAAACACTACTGGCTCTGGTTCAACATTTACAGTTAATCCAACTCCGTACCTAATGATTCGCACCGCTAAAGGAGTAACTTTAGAGGGCGTTGACGGTATGACTTATCTAAAACAAACAAGTGTGCCACAGCCAACTGATACAACTTCCAGCACAGTATGAAGACCAGGCGATGCGTTTTCTCAAGAACGTGAAAATCAATTGATCAAATTTAGAACTGCTTACCAAAATTTTGCCACTACTCCAACATACAAAGGAATAGACGTCATTAATTCGAGCGGGGGTAGCGCTAGTGGACCATTGGTTGATTATTTAAAATCAAATATTGATTCTATTGTTCTTGATGCTGTTAATCGTGTTTGAACAACAAAAGATATTCCAGTTGACACTTATACCGATGGTGCTGAAGCTAAATCTTATTACGACGACGGATTGCTTGGCATTAATTCTATTATCTCTAGAGGCGACGACAATAATGATACATGAAACACAAAATTGAATGATTTGATTCAATCATTCAATTTATTAAATTTATACAGCACCATCATTTCTAATTACGACTCCAACAATAAAAAATTATTTTCTTATTCAAGCGCATATTCTACCAATGCTTTAACTACAAAAGGTGACAATGAAAAAGATGGGAAAGTTTCAATTTATAAAAACGGTCTAGCTTCACCTTTGCCAGTTAATATTACAACCGGTAATCTGAATGGTGATAGACTGACAATTAAAACAAATTATAGTGTAGACGTTAATGCAGCAAAAGCTTTGGCTAAAACAACTGGTTTGAATGCTTATTTCGCAAAAGAAGGGGTGACGATTTTTGCAAATAATAGCTATGACAAAATCATTTCTGCAGCCATTGATTTATCTAATGATAAATTAGGAGGTATTTTAGAGAGATACACTGCTTGAAATGATGTTATATCTTCTGATGCCAAAGCACTTCACAGTGGCAAAGGTAATTCTAAAGCATACGAATATAACTACAGTGAGAACATTTTGACTTACAATAGTTATGTTAATGATTTATTGTGAAAATTTGGTTCTACTTCTTCTTTCTCAAATAGCGTTAAAACAGCAGCTCTACAAAAATACATTAATGACCCTACTAGAGGCGGTTGAAATCCAACACCAAATATGCTAGATGCTGTTGCTTCTATGTATTTGTCTACAAAATTAATTAGTTCTGATACACCTCTAACATCTTATTTCAATTCTAAAGCTGCAAACACACCACTAGAATTTTCAGATTATAAAGATGGTTTACTTCCTGAATGGAACAGTTCGCTATCTAGTAGCTTAGGGTCAACTACTATTACCACAAACGACAACAAAGAAGTTACATATGGTTACAATGATAAAGCCATTGATTATTTAACTTACCAGGCCACTATCTTGCGTTTGACTGGTGGCAAAGCAACAGCTGATATTACAAATGATTCTAAATTTGTTGATTGAATTAAAAATAAAATCGGTACTGATTTTCAAAATACTGCATACATTGCTTGAGGAACCAAGGATAATAATATTTTGAATGGTCAATTCAGTAGTATAGCAAGTCCTGATACTAAAAATGCTATCAGTACACTTTATGGCTGAAAAAACAATTTTGCTGGTGATTTTGATAATATTTATACAAACACTAACATTCCTATTTCTACTAGTCAAGTAAAATCGTATGTTAACTATGATCAATACTGACAATTTGCTCCACTCCCAACATCCAGTTCAAGTGACGACGATGTGAAAGATGCTATGGGGTTTTTAGGGCTGCAAACAAAAAACTCTAATACCTTGGATAAAATTTCAGCTACTGCTAAAGATGCTATTTTTGGTTCAGACATTTCAGCAAGTTTTGATAGTAGTACTTCCGTTGGAACTCTTTATCAATTTAATAAAGATGGTAATAATGATAATGCTAGACTAAACCTGCTAGCCTCAATCGATAGTGATATTGATCCTAATAATCCATCTGTTGTAAAAATTAACCAATACGTTTCTTTCATTAATAGTCAAACCGGTAGATTCTCAGGAACCAGTGGGGCGATTGCTAATGAACCTGACCCAGTAAAAAAATTAGATATATTAAAAAGAGATGTTAATGATTTAAGCATTTTACCTTCCACTTGTTTCGGCGGATACAACATTGTTAATAATTCCACTTTACCAACATGAGAGCTAAGAGGCGCTGATGGTAACCGTTTCCTCGGTGATACTCCCGGAACATTTGGTGTTGGTTCAAGAGTTCGTGTTATGCAATTAAATCGTTATGACGTTGATAGTTCTATTTGAACGGGTAATGGGGGGACAGATAACGTTGTGACCCATTTACAAAAAACATTAGGTACAAAGATGGTTGATTACTTAGTAGCACAAGCGGCACTTGATTCTAACCAACAATCTATCACTATTACCGATGTAATTAAAACTGTATTCAACAATAATAAATTAGTGGTATATGACCGTCGCTTCAACGACCAACTTGGTTCGCAATGAGTAAGCAACTGAAAATCTAAGAATTAATTAAAATGAATAGAAAATTAGTATTCACTGATTTAGATGGTACTTTATTAAACATTGACAAAAAAATTAGCGAGGAATCAGAAAGAATTATTAAGGCTTTCATTGCCCAAGGGCATTACTTTTGTTTTGTTACCGGACGTTCTATTGATGATGCATTACCATACTACAAACAATTAGGATTAAATACCATTTGTATTTGTAACAACGGAGCAGCAATTCACAATCCCGCTGATAAAGATTTTAATGATATTTTCTTTCCAATGAATAAAACAATCTTTTTCAAAATTTGAGATTGTCAAGAAATTCAAGATTCCATCGAATACTTTGTCATTAAAACCAAACATAACACATACGTCAATAAAATTCCTACTGAAAGAAAAATTAAAGAAAGACTTAAAACTCTATTTCATCTTGATTTTGAACAAATGAAAAACGTTCGTAAAGAAGCCTTAATTTACCACAATAAAGATCGTCGTTCAGATATTTTGTCAATGGTTCTTATCTTAAAGCCAAAAACTGATCTTGAACATATTTATTACTTAATTAAGTCATTAACAAATAACCTCTTAATTTCACATTGATCTATTGACAACCGCGGGTTTGAACAAAACGGACAAGTCATAATTGAATTGAATCATAATTTTGCCAACAAACTAAACGCTCTAAAATTTACTCAAAGTTATTATGATGTTTTATGAGCTGATACTTATGTCTTTGGCGACGGCGAAAACGATGTAGCAATGCTAAGCAAAACCGAAAATTCTTGAGCAATGCGCAACGCTTCTTCACACGCTATTTCTGCAAGTCGTAGTATTACTAGATGTGACAATAATAACGATGGAGTTGCTAGAACTCTTGAAGAATTATTTATGCCTAAATAGTTTGGCTTAATTCGTAATAACCTAATAAGACAGCGTTATCTAAAAGTTTTATGTGTTTCAATTTATCTATGTCGTGTAAATAAATTGTTTTACCACCAGTTAATACCATTTGATTAATATGGTATTTTGTTTTAGCATAATCGTACACACTAGATATAAAACCTCTTGCCATATGACTGGCGCCGGAATTTATCGCCGAATTTGTGTCCTTGCCAAATTCTAATGAACTAGCTTTAGCTGTGTCAACTAATAGTTTGTTTTTAATTAATGATGTCGTTGTATTTAGCTGATGTATTCCCATCTCAATTGAAGAAGCAATAACTACTCCCATTATTCTTTTACATTTAACAGCGACTGCGAATGTAGCGGTACCAAAACTAATTCCAACAGCATTTTTATAAAGCTTCTTAAGAATCGTTGCTAAACCTAATATATCTGTACCAATTTCATTAACATTGAACTTAGATAGATTAAATTCTTTTTTAAAATCAATGGCTCTAATCATTTTCAGTTGTAACTTAGTAATATTTTTAATATCTCTCAAAATCTGTTTATCTAGTTCCTTAACAACTGACCCAACATAAACTTGTTGATAATTAACGCCATCAATCTTTTTTTTAAGATTATTAAAGGAATAAAGTTTTGTTGGTAAAATTTTTGTTTTTGTTAACTTGCCATCAATAAAATTACCAAGCTTAATATTGGTATTGCCCACATCAATTATTAATTTATTCATGTTTATTCCTAATAATCATTTTTCTTTGCCTGATCAATTCTTTTTGATTAGTGGATGAGATGTCTTTTAGTTTGGAACTAGCAACGAAAAATATTGTTTCAATTTTTTGGTTTAGTAAAAAGTTATTTTGGGCCATGTTTATTTCGTATGAAACATCTTTGCTATTCCTAATCGAACGAATTAAATACTGACATTTTAAACGTTTTACTAAATCAACCGTCAAACCATTATTTTCAACAACACTCACATTTTTCAAATTAAGTTTCTCAATTTTACATTTTACAATTTGAAAACGTTTGTTATTACTAAGTGTATATTTTTTATCAATATTTTTAGATACAGCTACATATAAGTAATCAAAAAGATTAGACGCTCTTTTAATTACGTCAATATGACCATTATGCATTGGATCAAACGAACCTGCAAATACTGCTCTACGTTTCATAATTACTTTTCTTTGCCCTTAATGTAAGCAACAATTGCTTTGCTATTCTTAAATTCTTTGCCTTGGTCTTGAATAGCTACTCTCGTAGCATCTTTAGTTTCATCGTTAATTAAACCAATAATATTTTTATCAATCACTCCGAATTTATCAAGTTGTTTTACAGCTTCTTTGTGTCCACTTCTTATTAACATTTTGCGGATGTAATTAATAGTTCATGCCACTCCCAGTTGAAATGTGTTAGTATTGTTAGAAGTTACCAATAGATAGTCAGATTTCAAAAGATAATCAAGGTCATTTCAAAAAATAACGCTAAGCTTGTCCCTAGACGTAATGGTTAATGGCGCGCGCCACGAAATGTCCACTTCATTTCCGAGAAAACTAATAACCTCTTGGAAATCATCGCCTAATAAATATCCTTTTTTTAATTTATACATGTTCCTAATTATCTATTATGGAAATAATAATGAACTACTTATCAGTTATTTTCAATTTCGTAAAAGCTTGAAGAATCATATCTTGTAATTTATCGATATCGATAAATTGATCTGTTTGCTCTTTAACTACATAATCATATTGCTGAATGCCTTTAGCCATTAATACTTGTTTTAATTCATCTTGGACTTCAGGAATGAGTTTTTCATAATATTTATTTGCAATAAAGCATAAATCGTATAAATCACGAATTTTATCTCTATTTCTAAAAGCATCAGCTTTTTGCATAGCAATAACATTTATGTCATAAAAATAAAAAATGCCCTCCTTTTTAATATTTTCTTTATTTATAGATTTATTTCTAAGAGATGTTTCGATTTTTAAAGTCCGTCCGATAACTCCGTAATTTATAAAAAACTTTTGGCCTTTGTTGGTATCCTTTCGTTCGCTAGGAGAGGGCAAATGATGAATTTGACAAAACTTTTTGACGATATTAGCGATATTGCCTTTTTCAGAATCAAAGTCCAAATCCTCGCTAAAACGATCTAAATCATAAAATTTATATAAACAAGAACCACCTTTAAAAACAAAACGATTTGTATTTTTAAACAGAAAATTTAGAAATTCATTCATTATATTTTCATGTGCTTTTTAATTTGTATATTTCATAAATTTTAAAAATTATTTTTCCGGTCAGAAAATAATGTGTGGATTTTCTTTTTCTTCTTTTTCCCCGTAAGATTGTCATTCTAGATGATCTAAAATAGAATTCAGTTTCGTTTGCAACATTCACTTTGGGTAGGAATCGAGAGATTTGGTTAAATTTGTTTTGAAAAATAATTTATTATCTATTAGACATAAATTAAGTTTATTTAACCATTCATTAACATCGCTAAATCTAGCTTCGCTACCATTATGCATATATCTAAAAAATAAACTATGACCTATGTTAAAAAACTTTTCAAGTCAGTAGTTTGTCACACTGAAATGATTTTTTATAACCATTAATAATTGCTTCGTTTTCATACAATTGATATTATATGTCACTTTTGTGACTTATTGAATAATTTATTCTTATTAATACATGTTAACAGTAGATATTTGTTATAGATTTTTTAAAAAAATAACTTATTTTTTTGACGCGAGGGGGGGGGTATAATACTACGCGAATGGCTTTAAATGTAGAAAAAATTAAAGATTTATATTCAAAATATAGACAAAAAAGAAGAGATATGTTCCACTCCTTGATATGGAGTTTAATATTTGTAATAATAACATCAATTTTCATTATTGCATTTATTTTTCATCCACTACTAGGTTTGCTCATAACCTTTGTTATATTAATGACTTGTACTATTATTTCTTATATTTTCTTTTTTTATGATCTATTTTGGGTTTTGAAATATAAAGATAATTTTGATATTACTACAATAAACGAATTAATTAACAATTTGATAGTAGATTAAGAAATAGATGTAGTTTCTTCAAAATCAATTAGTTCATATTCTTTATTCAGACATTCAATAAATTTTCTATAACCGTTATTTTCTATTAAAACTTTATGCTTTTTTCTACCAACAAAAATGTGCAAAATTGTGTCTTGGTAACCTTTTTGAATGTATTGAATAGCGCTAATTTTTTCAGTATTGATAAGAATAGGTAAGTGTGTTTTTAAATTAATTAGTTTCACTAACATACAAAATTATAAGCAATTAATACAAGTTCCATGAGTTTTAAAATAAATTATCTAAGTTTATTTAATAAATCCAATAATCTAGTCAAAACTTGATAAGATAAATCAATTCTAATTGCATTACGTTCACTTTCGCGTGATTGCAATTCGTATGTATATGCTTTGTCTATTACAATAATCGTACTATAAGCCAATCCTATGGGTTTATCTTCCGCCACATTTGGTCCGGCATTACCCGTAATAGAAATTGCTATATCTGATTTTAATTTCAATATTACACCCTTTGCCATTTCTAGGGCGACTTCTTTAGAAACAGTACCATATTTATTTAATATCTCTTCTTTAACATTGACAAGCTTAGTTTTAGATAAATTACTATAAGTTACAAATCCACCCAATAAAACTTTGGAAGATCCAGATATATTGACAATATTAGATGAAATCATTCCACCAGTTATTGATTCACAAGTTGCGATGGTTAAATCTTTCTTTTTTAAAATATCAACTATTTCATCAACAAAAGTTTTCATAACTATTTATGAGTAGTACTTCCTGCTTTTTTGTAGAAATTCACAAAATAAATAAAACCAGAAGCAATAGAGAACATTAACGCTAAATACATAACAATATTCTGTAGCAAATAATAGTTAATATGCTTATCAGTATTAGTGCTATTGAACAAAAAGAAAATAATAATAATGGCTATCATTTGAAAAATAGTTTTTAATTTGCCAAAAATATTAGCTGCCATAACTTTTTTTTGACTTGCACCATACATTCTTAAAGCATCTACCATTACATCACGGGCAATCATAATGATCGGTACTCAAATTAATGTTGAATGTTGAAAAGCAAAGCAAATTAAAACCGAATTAATTAGAATTTTATCAGCAATGGGGTCTCATAATTTTCCAAAGTCACTGACTCATTTGTTCCGTCTTGCTAAATATCCATCTAAAGCATCGGTTATACAAGCAACTACAAATAAGACCCCTGCTAATAAATAATTTAAATTGAATGTGTAGTCTTGTTTTAAAATCGTAAACGAATAAATAGTGCTGCCAAAATCTACTAATATAAATACAACAATCACAGGAACTAATAAGATTCTTACAATAGTCAATATATTAGGAATGTGCTTACGATTTAAAGGCATAGATTAAAATTTGAGATTACCTTCAGCTCTTGGGAAAGGAATTGCATCACGAATGTTGTCCAAATCTAAAATATACATAATCAATCTTTCAAAACCAAGACCAAATCCTGATGATGAGTGATATCCATATTTTCTTAAGTCTAAATATCATTGGATACTACTCATATCAATTTTCATCTCTTGACATCGTTTCAATAATTTGCCATAGTCATCTTCTCTTTGACTACCACCAACGATTTCGCCAACTCCTGGAACTAATAAATCACAAGCTGCTACCGTTTCGCCGTCATCATTAGCCTTCATATAAAAAGCTTTGATGGCTTTAGGATAATTAAATATAAATGTTGGAGCATTATATATATTCTCACAAATGTAACGTTCATGTTCACTAGCTAAATCCATTCCAAAGAATATATTACTATTATCAAATTTATACCCCTTGGTTACTGCTTCTTTCAAAAGTTCAATTGCCTTACGGTATTCTAGTTTCTTAAATTCTAGTTTTACTAAAGCATTCAAACGATTTTTAATCTCAGGTTTAACTTTTTCAAAGAAAGCTATTTCATTAGAACAATTCTTGATTACGTCCATCGTAATAGATTTAACAAAAGTTTCAATAACCAATAGCAATTGTTTTAAATCTATGAAAGCAATTTCTGGTTCAATCATTCAAAATTCAGCAATGTGTCTATTAGTGTGACTACGTTCCGCTCTAAATGTGGGACCAAATGTATAAACTTGTCTAAATGCTTGTGCATATGATTCTGCATTTAATTGCCCAGACACTGTTAATTTACCCACTTTGTCAAAAAATGGTTTATCGGTAATATTAACTAAATCAAAGTTTTCGCCCGCCCCCTCGGCATCGTTGGATGTAATAATAGGAGCAGCAACTCATATGAACCCATTCTCTTGGAAAAATTTATGGATGGCATAGGATAATCTACTACGCACTCGCATAATCGCAGCAATAGTTGTTGTCCTTGCTCGTAAATGGGCATTGTCACGTAAGAATTCCAATGAATGTTGTTTTTTCTGCAACGGGTAATCAGAATCTGCTTGCTTCAATAGTTTCACTTCGTCTGCCACCAATTCATATTTCTGCTCAGTTTTGTCATTAAGTTTAACTGAACCAATTGCTAAAACAGAACTGCCAGTACGAGCGTTAATAGCTTCGTCAAATCCCTTAGTAGATTGTTTTTTATAAACGACCTGGACATTGTTAACCGTTGTTCCATCATTAACTTCTAAAAAAGCAATTTTGCCGCTATCACGGTTTGATTTAACTCAACCTCGAACCGTTACTTTTCCTAATTTAGTACCTTCAGTTAAAATATCTTTAATTTCTACAGTCTTCATATTTATTTCTCAACTCTTTTTAATAATTTGCGATAAGTCGCGGTTAAATCACCAAGATCACGGCGGAAAACATCTTTATCTAGCTTTTCATTTGTTTTCATATCTCACAAACGACAAGTATCAGGAGATATTTCATCAGCTAAGATAACCTTACCAGATTTATCTTTACCAAATTCTAGTTTAAAATCAATCAATTTGATATTCATTTTCTTAAAGAAATCAATTAATATGCAATTAATTTTTAAAGCATACTCACGAATTTGCTTTAAGTCTTTTTCATTGGTTGCCCCAATAGCAATTGCATGATCACAATTAATTAAAGGATCGCCTAGTGCATCATCCTTATAAGAAAGCTCAAAGACTACCTTTTGAAGTTTCATACCTTCTTTTAGTCCTAATCTTTTCGCCATACTACCAGCAGCAACATTACGAACAATGACTTCTAAAGGAATAATTCTAACTTTTTTACATAGTTGATCACGATCGTTTAGTTTTTTAATAAAGTGAGTAGGTATTTTTTTCTTATTAAGCATTGTATAAATAATCGAAACGATGGAATTATTTAAAATTCCCTTATCTTTAATTTCTGCTTTTTTGACACCATTACCAGCGGTAGCAGAATCTTTGTAATGTACTATTACTTCGTTAGGATTATTTGTACTAAAGAGTTGTTTTGCCTTACCTTCATATAACATTTTGCCTAATTGACTACCTACCATATTAACACCTTTATTAAATGTGTCTATTATATTTAATATGGTGTGTATGTAGAACTTTTAAAATATTATGATTAAATAACTTTTGGATATCAAGAACGTGGACATGCTATATGTACTCAACTACTAAGTGAAACATTACCAAATGTTATCTCCAGGTTACTATTGTCAAACCTCATTGCTGCATAATTAATCTCAAAATTTTTAATATATTTATCATCATATTCACAGTAATTTCCTTTTGAGTCATCCATATAATATTTAGTTCGTATATCTACTTCATTATGAATACTGGTTCCCGAAATATTGGCTTTACAAGTAGAATCTTTTAAAACTATGTCAGTAGTTTGGTCAACTGATTTTTTTGTACTAAAATCACTAAGTAATTTAAATGATGCACTTTTATTATCAGCAGATGCTTTAAAACTAAAAGAAGAAATGGAATAAAAATCCGTTGGATTCATCAGCGGAGAAACCAAATTAGAGAGTGCTTCTCATAATAAAACATATCCATCAAGTCGGTTGCCATTAATGAAATAATTAATAATATCTTCAGTAGTTTTTCCAGTTATATCAAAAGCATCATCATCACCTTCATATGTCTTATGATGCTCGTCAAAGTATTTGTTAAAATCATCTGCAGTTTTAAATGTAATCATAGATTCTCCGCAACTTGTCAATGTTGTAGACAAAGCTACCGTCGTTAACCCCAAGATACTAGTAACACCTATTGTTTTAATTAAATTTATTCTTTTCATTTTTATTTCCCTTTGAATAATGTAAATAGCAAAAAACAAGACTCCTACAAATGTAGAAGTCCTGTTTTTAGAGAAAAGATTAAATTAGTGCAGTTTACACTATGTCACTTAACCCCCCCCCCTATTTGATTGCATGAAAGAATTATACTTTATTCAGTATTTGTTTTTGAAACAATAAATAAGCACTTGCCAATGATGAAAGGTAAATATTTTTACTATCAAGAAGTATTTGTTTCAATACTTTGTGAGTCGCTCATCGGTTTTGTGAAATATTTTCAAAAAGCGAACCATCACCTTGTTGCTTTTTAATTTGTTTGGCATTAGTAATATCAACGATAAAATTGAAAACCGCTTCATTCATTTGAGTGGTTGAAACAGCGATGTTAAAAGCCTTAATATCCTTTTTCTTGATAAGATAATTTGCCTCTTCATACACCTCTTTGATAACATTTTGTTCTGGTGTTTCGTTTGTTTCTAATGATCCAGTTACACAACATGGATAAAGTGTTGTTCATTTTAAATTGACCATCTTTTTTATTTTTAATTCTGGTAATGGTTGATACCTTAACAAAAACTTGTAATCACTACCATCTTTTGCATAAAGTAAAGTGGCAGTAGAATTAACGCTACGGCGTTGAGCAAATATAAATCCTCGGTCAGATTCATATAAATCTATTCATTTACTCTTGTAAAGTCTTTTGGCCATTAACCATGTCCTCGTACAATTGAATTTTATCTTTAAACTTTTGCTGTACTTTAAGTTTAGATAAGTAATAACGTGTATTGCTTACTAATGTAGTTGAATGAGAAAAATGTTCGATTAATTCCATCATGTGCAATAAACGGATATTACTAACAGACTTATTAAAAACGCATTCATATAAATTAATCAATGATGGAGACTGACAAGCAATTTCTGTATTGTAAATTACATTATTATGAGAAATATAATTTCTTAAGTGTAAAGTATTTTTTAAGAAGACAATAAAACCTTCGTAGTGTTCGGGGCTTAAATCAAAGTTACTTAAAAGACTAATTCTTGCATCATTTGGTAATGAAATAAAAATGGAGAAGGAAGTGGCGAACGACCAAGTCAAACACATAATATCTAACGGACACTCTTTTCATTTTAAAACATCATCATAAATATTACGCTTACAGTAATGCTTTGTAATATTGGATGAAGGTAAATATTTAATCAATTTCTTAATGAAGATACTATAGGTAACTCTAGGCTCCACATCTCTTAAATTAGGTAAAACTTTTTCTTGAATATAAGTTTGATTTAGTTTAAATAAACATTTATCTCTTAAATCGAAATGATTAATAATGGAATAAGCGACATTAGTGTTAATAATTTTCTCTATCACTAAAATATAACGCAAGATGTGATTAGACATATCACGATCAAATTTATACAAATTAATCATTTCATTAGAATTTGCATCACGGTCATAACGCTTATTTTGTTTATCGACATAAAACGGATCACTATAACCATACACAAAAGTGTTAAAGTTGAAATTTTTAATATGATAGTGAAGGATACTTTTATCACCAATCTGCAATCCGCTTTTTGAAAGTTGTTTAATAATATCGCGCACACTAATGATATTTTGCATAAAATAATAATATCATATGGAACAAGAAAATAATCTAACATCGCAAATCCTAACTAAGGACATAGTTTTCATTCATGGAATCACTTCATCAGGTGATAGTCATATTGAGCTTTGTAAACACTTAACTAAACAAGGATATATCTTTCATCATTTTGATTTACCAGGCCACGGTAGTAAGCTATGAGAATGAAATGAACATAAGTTTATTTTTGATGACATGCTTAAATTTGTTGATAAATATATCAAGGATAATCTTCAAAATAAACCGTTTATCATTATGGGGCATTCTATGGGTGGAGGCATCACACTATCAACATATCCAAAATTTAAAGAGCAAATTGCTGCAATTATTTTAGAATGTCCACTTTCTCCTGCCGCAACAAATAGGAGCGAAGAGAACGGAGAGTATACACCAACCGATGTTTCTAGAAAGACTATAAAAAGAGCTAAACATATTGCCAAATTGGGATGACCTAAACTTATGGACGCTGTCAGAAAGTGACTAGGAAAAGATCGTTGTTTTATACCGTTATTAGCCGATATTACTAAATCTGAAGCCTTAGAAAAAATTAACGAAGGTGTCAAGCAAGTCACTGTACCTACATTATTGATTGTTGGCGAAAAAGATTCTGTGATTCCTCCGCTTGCTACTAGTGATTATTTTGGAAAAAATATTAGAGAGTTAACAATTAATAAAGCGATAGGATCTGGACATAATCCGTTTCGCGATACCCCTGATCAATTTTATAAATTTATTGATGGCTTTTTAAACAAGATTAATAAGTAAATCTACCATTTAATTTAAATAGATGATTCCCATTAATCATTTCTTTTACTAAAACAGCTTTTTTACCTGGCAATTGTAATTTTGTAATATTGATTATTGTTTTTTCTCCACACACTACTTTAATACCGCTTTTAGTGATGTCAATAATTTCTCCTGGTTGATTATCAGTAAAATCCGTAATTACGTGTGCCTCGTGAATTTTGATATTCATATTATCATAAACTGTATAAGCAATTGGTTTATCAAATAAGCCTCGAATTTGTCGATCAATTTGAATTGACTTTTTTGATCAATTAATTCTTTCATCTTCTCTACTAATGTTACGAGCAATTGTAACTTTGACAGAATCTTGAGCCAAACTTTGAACATTAGTATCAAATAAAGAATGAATTTTAGTTCTTAAAACACGATATGAAAGATTAGATAACTTTCCATACAAACTACAATATGTTTCATTAATATCTAAGGTAATCGATTGTTGGTAAATTACATTCCCAGCATCTAATTCTTTTGTCATATACATTAATGAAACACCACTTTCTTTATCGCCACTAAGAACGGCATAATGAATAGGAGCACCTCCTCTTCATCGTGGTAGTAATGATGTATGAATATTGATACAATGATATTTAGGGATGTTTAAGATTTTTTCGCCAATCAATTTACCATATGCACAAACGACAAATAAATCAGGTTTTAATGAAATTAATTGATCATAAATATCATTTACCTTCTCCGGCTGTAAAACAGTAATTTGATGTTTTTGTGCAAAAATTTTCACTTCACTTTTTTGTATTTCCTGTCTGCGGCCAGTTAATTTATCAACTTTAGTAACAACAGCAACAACATTTATATTTTCATCTAGTAATGCTTTTAAACAACTAACCGCAATTTTAGGTGTTCCAAAAAAAATAACACGCTTTGACATCATTATTATTTCTTTTCAGCTTTTTCTTTAGCTTTAGCGACTTTGCTTTTTGCTTTGTCTTTCTTTTTTTGAAGACGTTTTTGTTTACGTTGTTCTGTTTTTTGTTGTTGTTTTACGGCTTTGGCATTTTTAGTGGTTTCAGCAAATTTAATTGGTGCAATTCATTCCATTTCCTTATCATAATCAAGCAAACCATTAATAATAATTTTACGATCGTATTCTTTTTTACTAATACGCGTATTCATTACTTCACATTCAATTGCTCTAGGTTTATCAACTATTCCAGTCTTGGTTTGGCGAGTGGTAAAACAAACAACATATAAATCACGCTCTTTGGGCTGATGAATTTTCTTACCGGCCAATTTGGCTTCCTTTTTCTTTTGAGTAAATTGTCATTTACGAATTTTTATTTCTTCACGCTTTTTATTTTTTAAATAAGGAGACAGATTAGGGTTAACAAAATCAATACTGTTACGTTTGGCGACATAACAATCAATAATTTCCTTGCCATAGTCATTTGAGTCCTTTAAATATTGCTTGACTGCTTTTCAAACTTCATCTTTACTTTTACGCGCACTAATAGAAGTGGTTGCGGTCTTACCCTTTCGTTTCTTCAACCAAATCGGAATGCCAATTGCAGCAATAGCAATTAAGATAATAATCGGCAGATAACTTGACATTATTTACGATGTTCCTTAACTAAATTAGTTAAAAATACATTAGCTCCATCCACAAATGTATCTAATAATTGGATTGTTTTCTTACCAAGTTTTTCTTTCTTAGCCCATAAAATTGTACTATCTATAGCGGAACGCAATTTAGTTGCATGATATTTTCATTCGTCTGTCACATTAACATGCTTACCATTTTTTACAGCGTGAACATGTGATTCAAGCTTAATTGCATCAATCTTCTCTTGTGCAACATTTTCAATTGTTTTTATTTTTACATTTTTCTTTATCATAAAAAACCAACTATCAATTATATAATATATGACTCTATTAATTATCATTATGGCAAATATTAAAGCAAACATCAAAAACATTCGTAAAACCCGAAAGCAACATGCACGTAATAAACAAAAAATTACAACGGTACGTTCTAAAGCTAAACTTGTACGCAAATCACAGTCTGACAAAGACTTAGCAATTGCCTACAAAAACATTGATTCGGCTTGCGCTAAAGGTAAAATTCATAAAAATAAAGCTAACCGTATGAAATCTCGTTTGGCAAAAACCACACATAAAACCGCTAAATAATGAAATTATTCCATAAATCATTTTTATTAATAAGTAGTTTTTTTGTTGTATCTGGTATAGTGGCATTTGCCGTCACTTCTTGTGGTAGTTCAAATCCATATAAAGATACAAGAACTGGTGATAACACTAGTATTAAGAGTAAAAAGGACGCGGGTAACTTGAAAAATGTTGCTATAGATCACATAGCGACGCAAAATCCAAGAAATGTCAGTGCAGCTGAGACTAATGATCTATTGTTTAAAACACTAACCAACGGTGGAATAGATTATGTATATGCTTCAACTCAGGTATATTG
The DNA here is from genome assembly GCA_031265955.1 of Mycoplasmataceae bacterium. Lineage (GTDB taxonomy): Bacteria > Bacillota_I > Bacilli_A > Mycoplasmatales > Mycoplasmoidaceae > Malacoplasma_A. Next base: position 73,036 of record JAISBY010000004.1, read on the forward strand.
AGAATTAGTTTATTGTATGTGTGATAGTTACAGCAAAGGAACATCGCAAATAACTGTTAATGGTGCAGATAAAACTAATAATCAATGTTTGTTTCTTGAGCAAAAAGAAGGAACTACTCCCATCACTTTTATAGATGATGCTAGTATCCAATGCCGTGGTTTTCTTGATGATAATAAATTTGAAGGCGATGTTGAATACCACTTTCCACTTCCGACTACTGATTCAAAACACTTTACATTAAGCTTCAATTCGGAAACTGTTTGAATCAGATCTTATGCCCTTTTTGCTTGAACATACGAACAAATCCCCGTTTAATCTTTAATTAAATATTTCTGATTTCGTTTTCATCACAATTGTTTGTAGTCTCATTTTTCAATTAATCATGTGTACATGAAAACAATTCATGCCAAACCAATAACTCCAATAACTACCCAGTTAATAATTTCTGCCGCCTTAAAATAATCATGATAGTTTTGTTCGCCTAATGGTCCTTTTTTCAATCAAGTTGTAAAAAATGAAGATCCAGTGATGCCAATTGCCATTACCGATTGATAAATACCCATTGGTGATTTCTTTTTATCATTAAATGTTTTTTGAAGAATAAATCCTAATATCAAATTGTAGACAACACCATAACTAAAACCATTTAATACATGAATACCCAAATATCCATAGGGATTGAGAATATAAATTCCTAACACTTCATAAATAATCCAAATACCACAGCCCAGTGTGAACGATCACATTTTTCCAATCTTATTCACTAGGATTAATCCGGTAATTAATCCTCCGAATAATTGACCAAAACTAAATAATAACGATAAATATCCTTCGTACGATGCGGCTGATGTGGTATTGAATACATTGCGATCTTTTTGATAACCTGCTAATACTTCGATATTAAGTTGGGCAATACCGCCAGAATTAGCTCATTTAATAAAAGCAATTAATGAACCAAGTAGACAAATTCAAATAAAATATGTTCATTCTCTAGAACTCTTTAATTGCTTTTTATAAATATCGTCTTTATATAGTTGATTACGGTTCTCTTTTACAAAATAAGCAACAACAAATGCTGCCAATACAACAACTAACCCTATTAATCACAGATACTTTAATACATTTACATCATTATTGTTACCATTTTTATTTATTGATGAAAAGGTAGATTGAATGGCACTGGCAACGAAGTCTGCAAGTAGAGGTGGAATTGACAATAGCGACACAGTAAGAAATTGTTTTGATTTGCCATATTGCTCGTTAAACATTAATTGATAAGTACCAATCATGCTTGCTCCAATACCGACTCCTAACGACTGAATTACATTGGTGGTTGTGCAAGGAAATATGATGATAGGAATGTATGTAATAAATCCAATTAATAACGCTAAATAAATCATGGATTTTCTTGATTTGGTTTTATAAGTAAATCAATCAGCAAAAACACGGGTAAAGATTCCAATAAAACCATAAGCTGCCATCGGAAGCCATAGTAATGTTAAGCCAGGATCAATAGCCTTTTCCATCACTCCTGTATATTGGCGTAAAAGCATCAAAGGAATTCAAAATAATGTGTAACAAACAAAAAGTAATTTATATCCTTTTTGTGCGACTTTAACAAAACGAATCACTAGGGCGGCTGTAATTACAGCCAAAACAATAACACAAAGATTAATATAAATTGGTAAATTAGACATGACTATTTAAAGTTTGTATGACTTCTTTCGTGTCATTAATAATAATCTATTAAATTAACTTTTAGCTTCTATTTGATAGTTCGTTCAATTTTTAAAATCCAATATGATTAAAGATGTTGAGTGTAATATATGATAAATAGATTGTTAATTAGTTTAAAATCTATTGGTTATGAAGACTAAACTTAGTGCCAATCAAAAATTAATAATTAAGAATATTCCTAATATTCCTAATTTTCCAATCAAAGGAATTCAATTTAAGGATATTACCCCCATTTTAAGTAACACTAAGGTTTTCAATATAACAATCAATGAATTGGCTAAACTAGCTCGTAAATATAAATTTGATTGTATTGTTGCCCCTGAATCTCGCGGCTTTTTTTTTGGCATACCATTGGCTTTAAAATTAAATGTTCCATTTATTCCTATTCGTAAAAAAGGTAAATTACCAAGGCCGACTATCTCAGTTGAAGAAACAATTGAATATAGTAAAGTTGCCCTAGAAGTTCATAAAGACGATATTAAAAAAGGTGCAAGAGTTTTAATCGTTGATGACTTAATAGCTACTGGTGGCACTATTAGAGCTATTGTCAAATTATTAAAACAATTAAAAGCAAAAACAGTTGCCTCTTTGTTTGTAGTAGAGTTACCAGAACTAAACGGTAAAAAAGACATCATTAAAAAACACGTTCCAGTAGAGGCGGTCGTTCAATTACCAGGCAAATAAAAATTAACCATTACCTAACATTCACAAAGTAATAAAAACATAAATAATTATCAAAATGATACTGTAAAATGATACTGATACTGTAAAGGTGATACTGTATTATTTTAATTGAAATTGGACCACTATAAAATATGACAACATTTGGTGAATATAAAAAACTTGATGAACCGGAAAAAAAGAAAAAAAGTGAAAATTGAGAAACAGCAATTGGTTTACAAGCAGTAGATGGTTTAAAACCTAGCGAATATTTAATTGAAACCGCTAAAGAAAATATTGATGGCAAAATTTCAATTTATGAAGTTGAAGCAAGATTAAGTAAATATTACAAGGATAAATCTCTAGAAGGTGCTAGTGATCGCACAGAAGAGGCTGATAAAGTTTCTATACGGATTACTGAAATTTTAAACGAAAAAGCTTTTTCTTTTTCCCCTGAGGAAATTATTATGATTCACAAAAAATTATTTGAAGGGGTTTTAAAGTCACACAACTCTAAAGCTAGAGCCGGAATAATTCGTGATTACAATATCTCTAAAAATGAATGAATTCTTAGTGGCAAAAGTGTTTATTATGCAAGCGCCAATAATATTGTTGCTACTTTAAATTATGATTTTGAACAGGAGAAAAAATTTAATTACAATGGATTAAGTAAAAAAGATATTATTGAGCACATCACCCAATTCGTTTCTAACATTTGGCAAATTCACCCCTTTGGCGAAGGCAACACACGAACAATAGCAGTCTTTGCAATCAAATATTTAAGAACGCTTGGATTTGAAATTAACAATGATCTTTTTAAGAAATACAGTTGATATTTCAGAAATGCTCTTGTTCGTGCTAATTACAATAATTACAAACATAATATTTATTCATCCAATGAGTATTTAAATCATTTTTTTACCAATCTTTTAATCAACGGGGAGTATGAACTTAAAAATAGAGATTTAAAAATCTATATTGGTAATTCTGCAAATAATATTCCTAATAATGTATTAGATTTAATTAAGCAAGATAACAAAGTCACAACAAATATTCTTTCTAAGAAACTTAATAAAGGAAGTGCTACTATCAAAAGAGAATTAAGACGATTAAAAGAAAAAGGATATATTTCAAGAATTGGTAGTGATAAAACTGGAAGCTGAAAGATTTTAAAAAATTAGTGCTTAAAATGACGTATCCCAGTAAATATCATTGCAATATGATGCTCGTTGGCCGCATCAATTGATTCTTGGTCTCTTAAAGAACCGCCTGGTTGAATGATAGCTTTAATATCATTCTTAGCCGCTTCATCAACTATGTCTCTGAATGGGAAGAACGCATCAGAAGCTAATACCGTTGCTCCTCTGCCACGTTTTAATGCATCGATTGTCGGTCAAATTCGATTAACTTGTCCACCGCCAATACCTACAGCTACACCATCATTTGCGACGATAATGGCATTTGATTTTACAAACTTCACAACGCGCATTGCAAATAACAAATCTTTCATTTGTGCATCGGTTGGCGTAACTTTTGTAACAACTTTTAATTCATCAGTAAATTTAACATCTTCTGATTGCACTAATAGTCCACCATCAACCGAAACAATTGTATGAGTATCTTGAGGTTTGTGTTTAAATTTGATAACTCTTAAATTCTTTTTAGTTTTCAAAATATTCAGTGCTTCTTCTTCATATTCTGGTGCAGCGACTACTTCTAAAAATATCTTAACCATCTCACTAGCAACATCTTTTGTAACTCTACGGTTAAATGAAACTATGCCACCAAAAATACTTGTAGGATCAACTGCATATGCTCTTGCATAGGCATCCATACTATCTTTGCCAATAGCGAATCCACATGGTGTGTTATGTTTTAGTGCACAACATGCAGGCTCATCAAAATCACATACCGCCTTTCACGCAATATCAACATCTTTTAAATTGTTGTATGATAGCTCCTTACCATTCAATACTTCAAATGTATTCATAGCACCATCGAGTATTGTAGAACCGTAAAATGAAGCAGACTGATGTGGATTTTCGCCATACCTTAGCGATTGTTTCTTTTTAAAAGAAGCATTAATATAGTCAGGATACTCATCCCGAAGCATAAATTGGCTTACTGCAGCATCATAAGCACTCATTAGGTTAAAGACCTTGCCAGCCAACTTTCTTTTGAATTCTATCACAACATTACCTTTAACCATTTGGTGTTGAACTTCTTGATAGTCATTTTTATCACAAACGACAATAACATCCTGAAAGTTTTTAGCAGCAGCTCTTAACATTGTTGGGCCACCAATATCGATAAATTCTACTTTCTGTTCAAATGATAAATTTTCTTTAACTTTATCAAAAAATGGATAGAGATTAACTATTACCAAATCAATTGCATTGATTTGGTGTTCAGTAATTTTGTCCATATGGGCTTTTTGATTACGAATAGCTAAAATTCCACCGTGAATAGCCGGATGCAATGTTTTGACTCTACCATCTAGTATTTCAGGAAACTGCGTTATTTCCTCAACATCTATTACTGGTATCTTATTTTCTTTTAAATATTTATATGTACCACCAGTAGAAATAATCTCAATATTTTGTGAAACTAAAAATTTTGCAAAATCTAAAATACTATCTTTATCATAGATACTAATCAATGCACGTTTTATCATATGACAAAATTATAGTAATTTTTGAAACTATTGTCCAAACGCAAATAAAATGCAGATATTTAGGTGGGGGTACTTTGATGTTACACTCCGCTTTGAAGGAATAAATAACTATATCTGTTGACAAAACGGGGGGGGATATATAATATTTTAATATGACAGTTTTATATTTTACAGCTACTGGTAATTCCTTGTATGTTGCTAAACAATTAGGCACAAAATTATTATCCATACCTCATTGCATAAAAACCAATATGTACACCATTGAAGATGATGCTGTTGGAATTATTGCTCCAGTCTACGGGTTTGCCCTTCCTAAACTTGTTCTTAATTTTTTAGACAAAGTTCATATTGAAGCCAAATATAAATTTTTAATTGGTACTTATGGAAGTTGAGCTTCTAATTTTTTGAAACATACAAAAAACAAATACTCATCTATTAGGTTTAATTACTTGAATCAAGTAAAGATGGTGGATAACTTCGTAATTGGTTATGATTCTCAAAAACAAATTAAGAATGCTTACAAGAAACACATTGATGATGCAATTAATATGGTTAAACAAGATATTAACGCTCGCAAGACTAAAACAAAATTTCATTTTAAATTATCCGCACCATTTGCATTTTTAATTCGCAGCATTGCAAAAAATTGCGGCATCCGCGGAATATATGTAGATGCAAATAAATGCACTAAATGCGGCATTTGTACAAAGGTTTGTCCCAGTGGCAATATAACTTTACAAAATCAGCCAACATTTGCTAACAATTGCACTAATTGTTTAGCTTGTGTGCATCATTGCCCGCAAAAAGCCGTTCATTGTAAAGGCGAAAAAAACACCAATCGTTTTATTAACGAACATGTGACAGTTCAAGAAATCATTAAAGCTAATTCTGAATAGAATTATTTGTTTTATTGGCTAACAAAGCGATTGCCTTTGGCAGTAATTTATGTTCTATTAACAAAATACGTGCAGCAAGTGTTTTAGGAGTGTCGTTAGATAGAACCTTCACTTTTTCTTGCAAAATTATTTTTCCTTCATCAACTGCTTCATTAACAAAATGAACAGTACAACCGGATTCAGTTTCTTTAGCGCTAATGACAGCTTCATGAATGTAATGGCCATACATCCCTGGGCCACCAAATTTAGGTAATAAAGCAGGATGAATATTAATTATTTTATTTTTGTAAGTTTTAAGTAAGTCACCTTTCAGAATTCCTAAATAGCCTGCCAATACAATTAAATCAATATGTCTATTAACAGTTGCATTTAATATTTGATTGCTTGGATTTTCATATTGCTTTTTAGAAACGACTAAAGTTTCAATATTATACTTTTTAGCACGTTCCAATGCATATGCGTGATGGTTAGAAGAAATAACTAGTGCTATTTGAGCGTTTAGCTGCTTTTGCTCTATCGCGTCAATAATGGATTGTAAATTCGTTCCTCCGCCGCTGACTAAAACTGCTATTTTAAACAAATTGGTTCCTTTCCTTTAGTGATATAACCAATCTCATAAGCTTTCTCACCATGTTTGTTCAAAAATTGAATTGACTTTTTTACATCCTCTTTAGCAACACAAACAATAAAACCAATACCCATATTAAAAGTATTGTACATATGTTCTAAAGTAACTCCCCTTTGATTAATTAACTTAAATATCTCAGGAAGAGGATAACTATTCCTTTTAATCACAATTTGCAGCCCAGATTTATTAAACATTCTAGGAGCATTTTCTATGAATCCACCGCCAGTAATATGAGCCATCCCTTTAATTTCTACATATTTCATTAAAGCTAAAATAGGTTTAACATAAATTTTTGTTGGCGTTAATAGGGTTTGTCAAATAGGTTTGTCTTGGAAAGGCTCATTTAAATTTTTAAATACTTTACGAATTAAAGAAAAACCGTTGGAATGACAACCACTAGATGCAATTCCTATCAATACATCATTAGGATTAATATTTTTTCCATTAATAATTTTGCTTTTATCAGCAATTCCTACAGAAAAGCCTGCAAGATCATAGTCACCAGTTTTGTAAAATCCCGGCATCTCAGCTGTCTCACCACCAATTAAAACACTACCGGATTGTTTGCAGCCTTCTGCTACACCTTTAACTAACTTGGCAGCAACATGTGCATCTAATTTACCGCAAGCTAAATAATCTAAAAAGAATAAAGGTTGTGCGCCATGGCATAAAACATCGTTAACGCACATTGCAACACAATCAATACCAACAGTATCGTATTTCTTTTTACTACATGCAATTGCAATCTTAGTTCCAACACCATCCGTACCTGATATCAAAATTGGTTCTTTAAATTTTTGTGAAATTTTAAACATTCCTGCGAAAGAACCTAATCCATTCAAAACATTTGAGTTGTATGTTGCTTTTGCCAATTTCTTAATTAATTTAACTTCTTTATACCCTTCATGGATATTGACGCCGCTTGATTGATATGTTAATTTATTCTTTGACATAGTTTAAATCTTAGTTGATTGTTTGCTTTGTTTAGAGAAAAACAAATTTGGTTGTTTTATAAAAACAAAATTTTCAGAGATATTAGCCACATGATCCATTAAACGTTCAATATGTTTAATAATAATGATTGCTCCTTGAAACAAACGTTCAATTTGTTCAACCGAACGATTTTTCAATATTCCAGATAATCGTTCCAACATCTTGTTGTAACTATTCTTAAAGGAAATGTGAGCGTGTTGACAAGTTTTATAAGTGTCAATAGCAGGTTTGACTTTAAGCGAGTTATAAATTTTAGCAATTCCAGTCAAAGCACCTTTTAGTGTATCAGCTACTAAACTACGAATCTCATCAGTAATTTTATTATTAACAAAAAAACGAGCTGCACTAACACCATAATCAGCCATTCTTTCCAAATCTTTAATCGAATTTAAAATAGCAATAATGTAACGAAGGTGATTTGCCATCGGTTCATTCTTCGAGATAGATCAAATACAATCATCTTGAATTTGTGCTTCAAAGTGGTTTGATAAATCTTCCCTACGATAAACTTCTTCTAATTCTTTGGAGCCAATTTTTTTATCCTTAATTCCTTTGTAAATATAACGTCATGTGTTATAAACATGATCATAAAATTTTAAAAACTCCAACTGAAGTTGTTTTTCAGATTGTTTCATTATTTCATAATTCATTATTTGTCTCCCTCTGGTTCAGACTTTCTATGATTAATTTCTCAATATCTTAGTTCAGTCATGCCCGCTTTCTTAGCACGACTTAAATTCTTAAACTTAATTATCAACGTAGTAATGGCAATTGCCACACAAAATAAATTAGAAACCATTGTCGGTAAACCACCACTTATATTTTTATCAATTGTCATACCTAAACCATAAACGGAAAACATTATGCAAGCAAATGTAAAAATGATGTACATTGGTAAATTAATACCAACTGTATTCTTAGTTTTTAAAACATTAATTAAATTTGGTAGCGAAAATATGCCGATAAATACCGCGCCAATAATCATAATAACTGTAGTAGCCATAATTATTCCTTTTCCTCAATAACTTCAACTTTCTCATGATGAGAAAGAGAATGAATTTTGTGTCGATATTCATCGTAAACAGACTTTAGTTGCAAACAATATTGATGCTCAGTAATTTTCGCCCTTTTAGCTGCAAAATAATTTCTTAATTTTCAAATAAAGATTGTACTAGAAACAATACCGCAAATACTTTGAGCAATAATTAATGGTAATCCCGAAGATAAACGCTGTGTTATGTTCGGATCATTGCCAATTCCAATACCACAAGCCATTAGAACACCGCCGATTAAAAAACACAAACAACCTATTAAATATATAAAATACATTGGAATATTGATGTAACTAGTGTTCTTTGTCTTAATAATGCTTATTAATTGTGGCACTGTAAAAATAGAAATTGCTCCTGACGCTATTAATCCAACGTAAAAATACCAACTCATAATTATTAACCTATCTTTCCAGAAATATATTCTCTTGTTTTTTTGTGTTTAGGAGAAGTAAACATTTGTTTGGTAGTTCCCATTTCAATTACACTACCCTGTCAAAAGAAAGCGGTGTAATCGCTCACTCTTTGAGCTTGCGCCATCGAGTGAGTGACAATGATAATTGTAAAATGTTCTTTTAGATGATTAATTAAAATTTCAATTTTACTTGTAGCAATTGGGTCTAATCCACTAGTAGGCTCATCCATCAACAGCGTTTCTGGTTTTAAAGCAATTGCACGAGCAATACACAAACGTTGTTGCTGTCCACCGGATAGCGAAGTTCCTAAATCAAATAAATTATGTTTTACTTCATCTCATAGTGCCGCATTTTTTAAGGATTCTTCAACAATGTTATCTAATATCTTTTTATCATTAATACCATGCGAGCGGGGACCATAAGCAACGTTTTCATAAATGCTCATCGGAAAAGGCGAAGGTTTTTGAAAAATCATCCCCACTCTTGTCGTTAATTCTAGAGTACTTAATTTTTTGCTTTCTAAATTTATACCTTTGTCAAAATAAATTCTACCCTCGCTTGATGTAGCGTCAATTTGATTATTCATTCGGTTTAAACAACGAATGAATGTAGATTTACCACAACCCGATGGCCCGATTAAAGCCGTTACTTTTTTACGTTGAATATTCATATTAACATCTTTTAAAGCGTGCTTTGAATGATGGTCGTATCAAAAATTAAATTTTTCCACTTCAAATATGTGCTCTTTGTTAAAAGTTTTCTTTAAAGCATCTACATCTCTATTAGTGTGTTTTGCCATTTCAACATATAACTTTTTTTGTTTTTTATTCAGACGAACGTATTTAAATCAACGTGTTAAAAAAGAATTAGACAAAACTTCAGAAACTTTAGTGTTATCAGCTTGTTGCTGATCAATACTTTCAATTTCTTTTTCCTCAGTTTTTAACTCGCGATTTACTGTCATTTAATAACTTTCATTATACATTACTTGAATACATATGTTTTAAGTGCTATTATTTCGCTTTTTACGGCGTTCAACTTGCTTTCGTTTGCGAATAGTTTTATGACTAGTCGTTCGTTTCAAAAAATCTTGTTTAGTTAAGACTTTACTAATCGAAATTTTTGATCGTTCAAAAGTTTCTTGCTGTAAACGAATTCTTTTACTAGATTGAATTATTTTGCGGCGCTTATGATTGTAATAAGCTGGAATTGCTACATGCACCATTAAAATGATTAACAAAACTAATATTAATGTTACGAAAGCACATTCATACATAATGCTTGTGCCATCATGAACATTTGCTGTATAAATTTGTGCATAAATTCTTGTTGTTAATGTTTGACCAGGATTCATTAGAGATATTGAACTTGAAGAAGCAAGGCCACTAGTTAAATATAAAGGTGCCGTTTCCGCCAAAATTCTACCAATTGATAAAACCACGGCAGTAGTAATTCCTTGTTTTGCCGCTGGTAAAACGATTTTCTTAATTGTTTCCCACTTACCGGCACCTAGCGCATAAGAATTAGTCCTTAATTCTTTAGGGATACTTTGTAACGCTTGTTGAATGGTACGAATGAAAACTGGTAAGATGACAATTAGTATTGTTAATGAACCAGCAATGATTGATTTACCAGCTGTACCTCCAGCCGATAATCCGACGGTTTGAATAAAAAATATTAATCCAAACATTCCAAACAGAATAGAAGGTGTTGCTCCTAATGAATCAATAAAGAACAATAGTGTCTTTTTGATTTTACCTTCCTTTGCAAATTCGTTTAGATAAATGGCAATCATTAATGACAATGGTAATCCTACACCAATGGCAATAATGATAATCAATAATGTATTCATGAATGCTTGACCAGTCGAATTATTAACAAATGAGAAAATAGTTTGGGTTGATTGTGTGATAGCAACTCCCCCATATCCCAATAAGTCTATAACAATTCACGATAGAAAACCAAGCGTGAGAACTATAGAAATAATTTCTCAAATAAATTTGTAGGTACTATATGCATATACAAATTTGTTTTTTTGAATACGCATTGATAAATATTGTGATAAATTTTTTTGTTTATTAATCTTGGAATGATAAGTCAATTTTTCTCAGCCAATTTTTATTTGCGATGGAATAAAATGAATAAAATTACCAAAACCTTTTTCAAATTTATTTCATCATCGTCATTTATTACGATTACGTTTTTTCGTTGCATACATGGCAATCCCGTTCAAAATCATGACAAAAATAAACATAAATAAACCAAAAGCAAATAACAGTGCTTGTAGAGCGGGACCGCCACCTTCGGCAAACATATTCGCAGCAATTAAAGCACCAAGCGATCTTAACCCACTTGTAGCCACTGCTCAGAAACCTTCGTTAAATGTGGGATTGTAACCTTGTGACTGTAAAACCATGGATACCGCCATTGTTTCACCGATTGCTCTAGCGAAAGCGATAATGACACCAACTGTAATTCCGTTTCTTGCATCCCTTTTACAAATCTTGTAAATGGATCTTGTTTTAGTATTTCCTAATACCATGGACGCAGATATTAACGTTTTGTCTACTCCATCTAAAGCATTCAAAGATAAAGACACAATAGTTGGTAAAACCATAAAGGTCAACATAAAACCAGTGGTGATTAGGTTGTAGGAAGTGGACATATGAAAAACATACTTCAAAACATTACCTAACATTTCACATGCAAACAAACCAAAGATAACAGAAGGAATATCAGCTAACAATTCAATTGCGATTCTAACACTTTTTTGATATTTGCTTGGTAAACGATATTTGATAAACATCGCAGTTTTTATGCCGACAGGAGCCGCTATTAAAATTGCTAAAGCAGATATTAAAATCGTGACACATAGCGGCAACCAAACAGAAGCTTTTTCTTCCGACATATTAAAATTACCACCAAGTATGCTTCATCCATAAGCTTTAAAACCAGGAACCGAAGCCACTACTATAAAAATAACTAATAAGAAAAAAATTAAAGCAAATAATCAGGATAAAGACATTGAAACAATCTTTGATGTACGATCAGAGTTTTGTTTCTTTTTTAATAAACTAGTTGCTTTTGCCACGATTACTTATCCGATATATCTGGAGTTGGAGAAAAACTATAAAGATCAGGTCAAAATCAATCTGCTTCTTTATCTTTAGCCAGATCGTAATCACTTATTCAGTTGTTTAAATCTGGATCACCAGGAAACATAAATTCCATTTCTTTTTCACTTAATGTTTTGGCTCCATTAGAGAGCAATAAAGATTTATAAGCATCATCCGATATTAACGCCTTAATGAAATTAATTTCAGGTTCTTGTGATTTAGTTAAACTAATCATGCTATTTAATGGTCTAAATCAGTTGTATCCGGCTTCTGTATCTACGGTATTAATATCGTATCCTTCATTACCATACGCCATTATTCCGTAACCATTCTTTTTGATTAAGTCTAAATTTTGATTTACAAAGCCTGATGAAAGATAAACAATTTGTCCAGGATTATTAGCGCTTTTAAAAATACTCCAAGCACGACTATTGGCCTCATCCGTTTCTACTAAACCGTAGTTTTTTCCATATTGCCCGCTATCAAAAGCAGCCTGTTGGGCAGACGTTAAATCTCGTTTTTCATCAAAATCTAAATGGGATCCACCCACAAAAGATGACGCCGTTCCTGAAGTTAATGAACCGCCAGCTCTAACGTAAGGAGTAATAGAAGTATTTTTTAATTTAGTTTGCTGATTGCTTGATAATTGATCTTTAATACTTGGGTTGACAAAATCTCATAATGTAGGATTATTAATGTTAGAGTCGGATAACCCTGTAAAAATTTTCATAAAATCTTTGATATTATCATCAGAAATTGATAGCAAATTATTCAAATTTATATCACTATCATAATTTATCCCCAAATCTTTTGGCGGGATATAAACCATACAGATTGCTTCTCAACCGATTGTAATGGTTTTAATTTTACGATCTTGCCATTCCTGTCTAAAACCATTTTTACCATCTGGTTGAACAGCTTTGTAAGGATCTTTGGAAGCGTTTCCAATATTAGCAAAACCATTAGCAATCTGTTGAATGCCAAAACCGCTACCACCAGCTTCAATGGTAATATCCACATTTTTTTGGGTTTTCATATACTTTTGTGATAAAGTTTCAACAAACGGCTTTACACCACTAGAGCCAACACAAGATATTGGTATTTTATTTGATCAACTATTAGAGAAGCCAGCAATTAGGCCTATGGGTATTAAGCATAGACCGATGGTTAGAGAATTCTTAATTCATCTTTTCATGTGTGAAGATTAATAGCCAATTCGCTACCAAGTATATTAAATAACTTGCTTATTTTAAAGAAAACTAATAATAATTTTTATGTTCTAAATAACTACGCTTTATTGTTTATTAAATGTAAGCAAATTCACTAAAAAAATAGTCTAATCAAACCAAGGCAAAATATCAAATTTAAATTGCCCAAATAAAAAAGTAGAGGGAAAATAATAATGTTTCATATAAATGCCAAGAATACACACAATATTACATTAATTGCTTCAATAGATAAAGACCAAGATGTTTGAAAAATTGTGAAAGAAAAAAATAAGATTGTTTTTTACTTACCTAGCGAAATTAATCTTCCTGAGCTTGGCAAAAAATTAGTTCAATATTTTCGAAAATTAAATGAACCCATTAACATTGATGTAGATAGTTTCATTAAACATTACAATCCTCAATGACAATGTTCTATGTTACTAACATTGTTTTCTAATAATGAAGCTGTTTTTGACATACCTTTCAGTCAAAAGACTAAAGAGCAAAAGTTTCTGATCAACAATTTTATGATCTCTAAATCTTTTTCTAATGTTATTTTAAAAGAAGCTTTAACAATCATTGAAGCAGAAAAATTTGCTAGAAAATATGAGTGGATGCCTGCTAATTTGTGTACTGGCGATCGTTGAGAGAAGGAAATTATTAGTAAATTTCGCGAGTTCAAAAATGATGTCAAAATTAATGTTTTGGATAAATCACAATTAATTAAAAAAAAGATGGAATTAATATTAGGCGTAGGTAAAGCCTCACCCAAGGAAAATTGACCAAGGCTGATAACGTTAGAATACAACAATAAACCGAGTGCTAAAAGAATAGCGTTTGTAGGGAAAGGTATTTTATTTGATACCGGTGGGGTGTCGCTTAAAACCCCGCCAGCTAAAATGCAACGTATGCATTCTGATATGACTGGGGCAGCAGTTGTTTTAGGAACAATTTTGGCTTTGGTAAAAATGAAAGCCAAAGTTAATGTTGTGGGCGTGCTGGCAATTGCTCGTAATGATGTTGGTAGTGAAGCTTATGTGGTTCAAGATATTTTAAAATCATACGAAGGTACCACCGTGGAAATTGTTAACACTGATTCCGAAGGACGCTTAGTTTTAGCTGATGGTATCGCTTACGCTTGGAAAGATTTGAAAGCCAAAACTATTCTAACGATAGGAACCCTTTCCGGTGGAACAATTTATGCCTTAGGGCAAACTTATACACCAATTTGAACTACCAATGGAAATGATTGAAAAATCATGCAAAAAGCTGCCCAATATGCTGGAGAATTCGTGTGACCAATGCCTTTTAATGATGAATATCGTCAAGAACTGTACACATCAAAGATGGCTGACATTTCTAATACCAATTTAAATATGGTAGCGTCAGGTTGTGTATCAGCTGAGTTTATGAAAACTTTCATTGGACCAACTGATTACATTCATTGTGATATTGTGGGGTCAGTTGAATATACAAACACACCAATACCAACTTTATTAAAAACATTAGTTTATTTTGCTAAGGAGTATAAATAAAATGGCTCAAATCAAAAAACAAAATAAATTAGGGAAAGATTCCCGCAAGATATCGCTTCGTGATTTTGTCTGGAATGGATTTAATTACACAGTTACCATTACTTTTGCTAGTAGTTTTGGTGTTTTAACTGCCACCGATCACTTAGGTTTGAACTTAATTTGAATTTGAGTTTTAATGGCAATTATTGCTGGCACGGTAGCTTTTGCATTTGCGAAATTGGCAAGGCAACACAATTCCAAAAGTAATGGAGCTGGTTATGTTTACGCCCGCACTAACATGGGAAGAATGACGGGATTGCTAGTTGGTTTTATGCAATATGTATATATTCCATTCTCCATCACTTACCAACTAGTCAGTATGATTAAGTCTTCGCTTGGAGCTGGATATATCAATCCAATTGATGGGGTTTATCCTTGGTATGTATTAAATTTTGGCTCTTTTACTTATTTATATTTAGACTTAATTGCAATTGCAATATTTGTTCTATGTTCACTCACAATATTTGGTGGAATTAGGTTTTTTAAAAAAATGACTAATTACAGTAGTTTTGTCAAGTGAGGAGCCTTTTTCTTTTTGTTTCTACTGGCAGTAGTGCTGGCGTGCATGAATGGGAAAAGTAATATGCAATATTGATCTAGCGATTCTTCTTTTACTTTTGGTGGGTTTGTGGGGGCGTTTAATTCATGTTTTTTAGCTTTTGCCGGGTTTGAGGTGTTTTCTACCGCAGGTAAAAACATTGAAAATCCATCCAAAAATATTAGCAAAGGAATAATACTTGTAATGATCATTAGTGCCACATTTTATATTTTGTGCACAATCTTATTTTTTCTTGCTTTTACTGATTTTTCACAAAACATTAATATGTTTGCTTGGGCAAGATTTATGAATGATCCAAAATTAAAATGGTTGTACTATGTCGGACCAATTATTATGCTGATTGGGATATTAGGTTTACGGGTTAATAGTATGACGCAAAAATCATTTTATGCTGGTACGATTGTACAACCCATGTCGGAAGAGGGGTTCTTTCCAGAAAGTTTCGGAGTTTTATCTAAAAAAGATAATATGTCGGTTAAAGCTTCATTCTTAAATATTGTTATTACTTTAATTGTTGCTTTTATCTGATTGATTATTCCTGACATTATTTCAGGAGTGCGTGGAGCGACTAGTCAAAAAGATGATATCTTTCGGATTAATGATTTCCAAGCGATGGCTACTGTTATTTGCATTTTTGTGTATATTATGGCAATGATATCGATTGTAAAATTAGGATTTGAAGGTAAAATGAAAATTACAATATTAGAATGAATTATGTATTTTGTCGCTAGTGCCTTTTTAGTATTTTTCTTTGTAATGTACTACGAAGAACTAATTCGAGTTAATATTTTGAATGGAGATACTACTCAAAAAGTTCGCGCTTTTATTTCCATAGGTTTTACTTTGATGTGTTTAATTTTCTTTTTTATTTGATATGGTGTTTATTACCATGTTAAGCAAAAAATGCGTTCAACGCAATATCAAACAAAACTGGACAACAACTTCAAATTAGATGATGATTGATTTGTGGTCGAAAACTTTACTAATAATAAATTTACTAGGATTAATAAAATTTATGCAAATCCAAGAATGTCAACTAGTTGAAAGAAAAAAATATTGAATCGTTTATTTAATAAAACTAATTTAGAAATCCAATCATTTCAAAGAAGAAATCTAAAAATTTATGCGAACAAACATAATGCTAATCTTTTAAAATCGCAAATACTTTTCAAACGATTGAGCACATTAAAACAACAAACTATTAGTAAAATTTAACTTTCGTTAAATAGAATTTGTAAGATTGTTTCTGGTGTTTTACTAACAAAATTATCTGGATCGCTAAACGGAAAATAAGCGGAACTTAAATTCCATTTCATTTCTGTGGTGGTGTTATTGATATATGTAGCATAAAGTCTTGTATAAGATTCACTCCCAAATTTATTGTCTCATTTTGGATAATATTCATGCATATATTTAGTGGCTAGTATAATGGCTTTAGAATCGTTTTCACCAGAGGGTGTAGTGGTACCATTAATCTGTACACCAGCTGGACTTGAATGTACTAATAGAACACTACCATCATCACATTGACCAATAACAATATACACATGGCCACTGATACTAACGATGTTCCCGGGCGACAAATCGCTCGCACCACTTGAATGGTTGATCAACTCACCTCAACCATAATCATTTGCAAATGTTTTAGCCATATTGGTTGAACTACTAACATAACCAGGTTCACCATCAATTGTATTGAATACATTGTATACAACTCATCCCACATATCCACTACAATCTAAACCATCATAAATTTGGTATCTGTGATCTTGGTAATTGTAGTCCCCACCATATTTATTAAAAAAAAATTCTCAATTTTGGTAAAAGCCAATATGTGTCGTTGCTTGGTTAGCACCGGTTTGTCCGCCGTTTCAGCCACCACCTCAAACATAGAAAGTTCTTCCGACAGGAACTAAAGCAGTAGATAATAAATTTTTTATCGTTGTTAATCCTGATGTTGGACGAATTGATGGAAAGGTATCGCTAGAAACACAGCTTGTCATTGCGAGTGAAGAAAGAGATGCGGTAGCAATCACTCCGCCTAGTATATTAGTTACCTTTATTAGTTTTTTCTCTCACATTAAAATATTATATTTAGTGTTTCGTAAAATGTAGGAGTGTTTAATATTTTTAACTACCTTTATCTTACTTGCGTTGAATAGTTGCTATAATTCAAAGTATGGAAAATAATAGAAATTTATCATCTAAAGAAATTTTAGAGATGTCAGAACAAGAATGACAAGAATACCGAATTAAGTCATGGGAACGTAAACGTGAATATTATTCACAAAATGTTCCGGATTGATATTTAAAAGATCAAGAAAATTTTGCTCAATTCTTAGAACGACGTTTCAAGAGAAGATAAATTATTGCAAGCCAATATCTTTACGGTAATGTGCGCCATCAAATTGCACATTTTCTATTGCGTTATAAACTTTGGTACGTGCTTTAGTTATATTATTGGCAGTCGCTATCACTGAAAGCACACGACCACCATTTGTTAGCAATTCACTTTGTTTATTGATGGTGCCTGCATAAAAAATTAATTGTTTGCCTTTAATAGATATTTTTGCTCCTTTTGTAAATGCACCAGGGTAACCTTTGGAAACCATTACCACATTTATACAAACTTCTCTCTTTCAAGAAAACTTAAATTGATTCAATTTATTTTTTAAAGTTAAATGAATCATTTTTAATAAATCAAAATTCATTAAAGGTACAATTGATTGACATTCTGGATCGCCCATTCTGACATTGTATTCCAAACATTTGCAGCCTTGTTTGGTAATCATCAACCCGAAAAATAAAAATCCATGAAAATCAAGTTTTAGTTTCTGAATTCCTTTTAATGTAGGCTTCATAATATTTTTAATAAAATCATTCATTACTTCTTTGGTAAAATGCCTATTAGGACAAACTGCACCCATGCCACCAGTATTTGCTCCTTTATTATTTTCAAATATTGTTTTATGATCCTGTGCCGAAATTAATGGAACCATTATTTTACCATCGGTTACACAAACAATTGATGCTTCAACACCAGTTAAAAACTCCTCAATCACAATTGTCTTACCAGCATTTTTAAAAGCACCATCAATCATAAATCTAGTAATGGTATTTTCTGCCGCTTTTAAATTTTTACAAATTTCTACACCTTTTCCGGCAGCTAATCCACTAGCTTTAATTACAATTGGAAATCTAGTATTCTTAACATATGAAAAAGCACTAAAAGGATCGGTGAATGTTTTGTAATTTGCAGTTTTAACACCAAAACGCTGCATAAAATCTTTAGAAAATATCTTACTACCTTCCAATTGAGCGGCTTTCTTAGTAGGACCAAAAATAGCTAATTTATTTTTTTTGAATAAGTCTACAAGTCCATCTACTAATGGTTGCTCGGGACCAACAATAGTTAAATCAATTTTGTTATCTTTAACAAAAGATAATAATTCCTCATGAGAATCAAGCAAAATATTACAGCATTTTTTTATTGACTCAGTTCCAACGTTCCCTGGAGATACATAAATAGAATTTACATCTTTTGATTGAGATAATTTTCAAGCAATGGCGTGTTCTCTTCCACCAGAACCAATGAGTAAAACTTTCATATTGGTAATGATACTATCATAAAACTAATGGTATTAAAATAATCTTAAAGATGAAATATCACTCATTTTATATAAATGTTAAATTACAAAAGAAGAACATATATGAAAAACAAAAATTATTAAGATAATTATGTTATATTTATGGGAATAAATAGATAATTTTTGAGGTAATAAATGAAATCAATTCAAGTTAAAATCATCGATCCAATCGGATTACATGCTAGACCAGCGAGTAAAATTACTAGCGAGGCTACTAAGTATAAGTCTGATATAAAAATTGTTTTAGATGGACGTGAAGCTAATGCTAAATCTTTAATCAACTTAATGGCATTAGGTGTTAAATCAAATAACAAGGTTGAACTTATTGCTAAAGGTTTAGACGAAGCCAACGCAATCGTTGCCATTGAAAAAGTAATGCGTGACAATAAATTAATATAAGCACTATTAATTAAAAAGGCAAAATGTTACAACATACTGGTTGGAATGGTGATACTCAATCAATTATTTTTTTAGTTGTTGCTTGTATCTGCTTAGTGCTTAGTGGTTTAAGTATTTATTGATTAACCTATTGTATTCGTAATAAAATTGATCCAAATGTTGCTCAAACAAAAAATTGATTCTTTAAATGAATGCATAAGAATCGATTGGTTTGATCGTTCATGATTACAATCGTTGTTGTTCTATGTACAATTGTTTTCTTTCTATATGCTTTTGGAATTGAGTTACCATTCACACCGGTGGATTAATATTCTAGGCATTTTTTTTTTTTTTTTAATCATATAATCTACACAATATTTTTGAAAAATGTTCAATAAAACAAACCAAAATAACGCAAATGTACATAAAAAATTAGCAAACAAAATCAAAACATTGTATTTGGTAAATACTATCATGATTTTAGTCTCAGCTGTGTGATATGGACTAAACTCTATTCCTCAATTTACAAATTTGTTGCCTAACTTAACCCGTATTTTAGTCAACATAGGTGTTTTAGTGATTGATGTAATCCACGGAATATTAATGTTAATTATTTTTCTAAAAATCAATAAAAATGAATATTGAAAAAGTATCGAAACTAAAGTTATTGACAAACATAATTTAAATTCTAAAAGAATTCCATCTATTTATCGTTATTCTTTAATTGCATTAGCTTGCTATGTTGTTGGAATCGTCGGTGCTTTGGCATTAATATTATCATTGTCGTTTAACATACATAATGGTTTGATTAATGTACTAGCTGGTTTAAATACAGCATCTATGATCTATCGAATTATTATCAATAAAAAAGCAAAAAAGTTTGTTGTGTTAATTATTAATTATTTAAAACAAGAATAAAATATTTCAACATCCAAATTTTATAAAGAAAAAACCATCCAAATTCAATTAGATGGTTTTTATCTTTTTTTAACTATTGCGAGCTTAAGCCATGTTCTGTGTTGATTTTTTACAAAATCAATATTGACCATTTGTCTACTAATAATTGCTTATTAGTCAAGTAATTAATTCAGTTATCAATTACCCGTTCCCTTACCAAAATTTAGGTTTCTTGCTTCTGGGGTTTACCGCGTTTCACTTAATAGTTTCCTATTAATTCGTCACTGTGGCACATTATCGTTCTTTTCCATCGTTATTGCTAACCTTAGGTATAAACGGCCGTCATCAAGCTAACAGATGCTAGGTTCTATTTATTTGACCTACAGAGACACTACAGACATCGCAGTCTGTGCAAGCATGGACTTTCCTCTACATAATAAATATGCAGCGGTCAATTACTCGCAAGCAGTATTATAGTAAGCTAATCAATTAATATAAAAAATTACGTTTATGATGCTGAGAACATAGACATCGTGGAAAAATTCTCTAATACTCACTAAGTATACAAAGCATAGTTAAAATTAAGTGACTGGATTGGAGTCATTCTATATGAATCTCATTTTTGTCTTTCATGATTTCACAATTTATACCCTTTTGTTCTATCGGTATTGTACGCAGAGTATCAGCCATTAACTAATTCAATCGCCTGCTCAACCGTTTCGCATTTATTGATAAATGTAAGTAACTCTTTATCAATTTGTTCATGAATACTTTCAATCTTGCCGTTAGTTTCCGGTTGACCTCAAATTGAATATTGATGATTGGTATTCATCGACACTAATAAATCATTGAATTCACCCGCATGCAAAGCTTCAGTACGTTTGAAAGTAAGGGCATGATCAGTTCGTACTCTAGTAATGGTAAAAAAGTTTGAAAAATACTCATATGCATCTTTGACGACACTAATAATGAATTCTTTTGGATAGCTAAGTGATGCTCGACCGTAGACCATTCCGCTTCTTTCATCTACCATATCAACGCAATAAATATTTTTATTAAATTTATTATCGCATGCACCAATCACTTTGATATCGAACTGTAAATGCCCTGGTGGTAACAAATACTTTAATAGCTTATGTTTACGATACGGTTTAGGCATAGGTACGTATTTATAAAAATCATTGATGGAGGATTTTAGCGCTTGAAACGAAAGATGTTTTTGTAATGACTCACTAAATGTTTCTAATTTAATTTGATTAGTACGAATTTTAAATAAGTAGTCTGATAAATTAAATATCTTGAACGGGTTACGTGTGTGCCATACAGTCGCTATTTCGTTTCGCTGCAGCTGGCTATATTTTCAAGATAGTCGTTTTGGCATTTTGGCTTTGTCTAATGATTTTTCAAACGAGTAGACGCGCGTGTATATGTAATTATTAATAAACATATTCTGATATTTATAAAGCCATGATTTGGATATCTTTTTCCGATACCGGTTTCAGTAATATCTAGTTGTTTCGTAAACTTTAACTCGCTTCTCTACGCTAATAGATAGGCAAATTTGAAACTTTTCGAAATCAGCAAGGAATTTATTCACCCGGTATTGAATTGATTTAAAATCGCGGCTTAATTCGTGTTGCTTTAAATATTCGTTAGCTTTGTTATTAATTAACGTATGTACATTACGTGTAGCTTGTAGCAACTTAAGGTTTGACAACCTTAATGTTTTTGGTCATAGTATTGTTTTCATGTTTCTCCTAATAGTGTATTAGAGAAATGAAACAATAGCAATTTACTGTTTTGACATACATTCCTACGGAATGTATATTTTTCCACGATGTCTATTTAATCAACACAATAGGAAAGATATAAAAAATGGAACGGCGTTTTTAATATAATGATGTTTATGGAAAAGAAGAAACCCAAAACTGCAAATGAATGAATTAAATATTTTGAAGATGAGGATCTTTCACTTCTAGGTTATCATAAAAAAACATCAAAATAATTATTTGGCTCGAATTTTTAATTCTGCATCTTTTTATCAATCTTTAATGTTGACAGAATTTAATAATTTCTTTGCAGCATCATTTAAATCGTTAGCTTCAACGGTTTTCGACACTGTTCTAGTTGTTGTTAACGTTGCAGTTACTTTAAATTTACTCATGATATATTCAATTAAACTGACAACTTAAATTGGTTGTAAGGAATTTCCACTTCCTGAGATCTTCCAAAGAAATCAATTGCCACTGTTGCCATGCCTTTATCATTGTTTAAAGCTTTCACTTCACCAACCATACCTGCGAAAGAACCTTCAAAGATATCAATGCTTTGATTTACTTTTACATTAGTTGAATAAGAAATTTTTACTTCTTCCGTTGTTGATGAAGTCGTTTCATCTGATGGTACCATTGTGTCAACTGCAGTAGTATCAACAACATTTTCTCCTTCGCCACTAACTCGAGCATATTCTTCAATAGTAATTGGAATTGGTGTTGCACCTTTACCGGACGATCCTACAAATCCTAACACTCCTGGAGTATTACGGATTGCAAATCAAACATTACGGTCGTAAATCATATTAATGAAAATATAACCTGGAAATTTATTGATAACTCTTACACGTGTTCTTTTATATTTACCGTTAGGTAATACTTCTCAGGTTGTAGTCTTAGTTTTTCTAGGATTTTGAGGGATTTGTTCACTTTCCTTGTCAAAGGTTTCAACTTTTTCATCTCTAGTTTTGAAAACGCGAATTTGTCCAACATAAGAATCATAACCATAGTTATGAACTTTTTCCATAATTGCTTCAGAAATCGAATCCTCTTTACCGCCAATAGCCGTAATGATGAATCATTGTGATTGTTCTAATTGTTCTATTTGATTTTCCATATTTATCTCCTTTTATTTCCTTGGGATTATTCCGATTAAGTAATCCAAACCCAAGAATATTAAAGCCATAATTCCTACAAGTATTAAAATTATTGCAAAACCTTTTAACACCTCTCTGCCACCCATTCAAGTGACACGACTGAACTCTTTACCAATGCCAAAAAATCAACGTTTAATCCTAAAAGAGAAACGTTGCTTTAATTCATCGGAAGTAAGGTTGAGAATTTTTTGTTCATCCAAACGAAATTGTTTAATGCGATCATTACGATAAGTTTTAAACAAACTTTTAGCTTCTTTTTTGCCTATTTTCTTTTGAAACACTTCTTGCTTTAATGAATCAAGTTTATTAACGATATCAGTTTTGCAAACTTTCTCAATTTCATCAATTTCTTTTTTCTGCTTTCGATATTCTTCTTGAACTTTTTGACGTCCCACTTGCTTAGCTTGTTTTTTTTCTAAACGTTCTTTTGCTAATTGCTGATAAAGTTTGTTACGTTCTTGCTTTTTTAATTCTTTAGGATCAATACCTGGTTGATTGATGTCTTTTGCCATTATCTTGTCTCCTTATGAATTGTCACCTTTTTACAATTAGGGCAATATTTACGAAGCTCTAAACGCTTTTCTTTATATTTATTCACAGACAAATGGTAATTACGAGAATTACATTCAGTGCATATTAATGTTGCATTTGTGCGCATAAATCTCCTTTTTGTAAAATGTGTTGATTTAAAAAGGTGCTGTTACCAACACCTTAATGTCAAACATTATATATAACAATTCTTATAACGCTTACAAATGTTTGCGAATGTATTGGAGACTTTTTTGTAATCCATTCGTAACATTCTAGCAATTTCTTTGTTTTGATACCCTTGCGCTTTTAAATTAAATAATTTTTGAATACTTTTCGGATATTGTTCTAAGAAATGATTAATTTTATTAACTTCTAATTCCTGATCAAGATCATCATGAACTTGTTCCTCTAAAATACAACCTGATTGGAAAAGTCTATCATCAAGCGTACAAGCCATATTTAAAGCCCTATTACCTAATGTCTGTTGACTCATGCCATAATTTACAATCATAGATTTATTAGTTGTTGCTAAAGCTTGCTTGAAAGTATAACGTGTTTGTTTAGTGTCAAAACTTTCTAAACATTTAACAAACGAAAAATACGTATACGAAAGAAAATCTTCTTTCTCCAGTACAAAATCTGAAAATAGTCTATTCACAAGAGATCTAGTTAATCGCTCTAACATTTGCTTATTGCGCTCATATAGCTCGTCACGAATTAATAAATTTTTCTTCGTTTGATACTCTTGAATCATTTGATTTTCTGTCATAGGAGTTTAAAACTTTATCATAAAAATTGAAAATTTCTTTCGGAATTTTTTCGGAAATTTTTCAGTTGTACTTAAAACTACTTGCGTAAATTTTTCAAATACAAGAAATCTGACGGCTTCGTTTTAATAGCTTTTTGTAATTGACTAAGGAATTTTACTGCTTCTTGATTATTGGTAAATATTTCTTTTTTGACACTATAGCCCAAATGTTCATTTCGTTTCTGAATTCGTTCACTATATTTTAAATACTGTGCCAATTGCTTTTTAGCTTTCCCTAAAAATTTTAGTGATATATGTTTATATTCTGCGAAGAAATTAGGATCACTTAAATTTTCATAGTTTTGATTAACAAATCTTGTACGTTTGCTTAAAAAATCTAAAGCAGAAACAAAGAATCTACCTCTTAAAAAGACTCAACCATCTAATGTTCTAAATTCGTAATCTAAAGTTTTTTGTGCTTTAGAATTTGATGACGTTCGTTTCATATATTTCTTTTTGTAATATACAAAATAAGTAATTAAAACAAAGACAGCACATAAAGTAAAGAATGACATTTCAATAATAACCGCTGCGATTGTGTCGGTATTTTTGTTGGTAATAGCGTCATTGAAAAGCGAATAGAAATGGTCAAAAGCAACAACAATCAACACTCCGACTGCGAGAATATAAATAATATATTCGAAAATGGATAATTTAATACAACCCTCAAAAGCATATTTTAAAAGTGCCAGTAAAATAAACACATAAATAATGATATAGAAAATTGATGATGCCGAAATAATAGTGTTAACATTAATAAAATTAGCTTCCTTACCCACTATTCCAACAATGATATCTGGCACAATGGCCCACATTCCAATGGTAATTAACATAATTACAATATTTAATTTCATGGCTTTTATTGGAAATCCATCTTCATTAAGATTAGCGAAATTATTACTAATATAACCTTCAGTTGCCATCGGTTGTAATGTAGTACCACCGTACAAGGTAACTTGTGAAATTGTATTACCACGCATGAAAATCGTGGAAATAATCATAATTAGTGGCCCAGCATATATCAGTCATTTAAAAGCTGGATAAACATCATGAAGTTTAATTCAAAAACCAGTATTAATATTTTGGGTGAATGATTTTTGTGCTAACATGAAAATTGTAATCATGAGAATGTAAAAAATCACACTTGATATCATTACAATAACAATCCCTTTACTAATGTTTTTTTCAGGTTCTCTTACCGTTGATCCAGCTGAAGCAAATGCTTCAAAACCAGTAAAGTAATAAAAGCAAGCACAAAACGCTGATAAAAAATGCTGAAAAGTAAAATCGGAATTCGTAGCTCAATTCGAAGCGTTGCCAGAATTAATTGGTAAACATGCTGCCACAATTCCAAATAATATTAGAAAGCCAGATGAAGCCCATTTGACAATTAATGAGAATTTGGCTACTTTTTTATAGGTTTTAGTGCCAACA
The DNA here is from genome assembly GCA_031265955.1 of Mycoplasmataceae bacterium. GTDB lineage: Bacteria > Bacillota_I > Bacilli_A > Mycoplasmatales > Mycoplasmoidaceae > Malacoplasma_A. The sequence goes on from JAISBY010000004.1 coordinate 99,171, forward strand.
AAGGCGACAATTGCAAAAACGGCTGACAAAAGTAATCCTAATAAATCTTCTGATAATAAATCCCAATTCCCTAGATGTTTTGTTCAGTCACATCATCAAAAGCCACCATCCACGCTACCAGTAGACATCGTTGGATCTACATTTGCTTTAATAAACATCAAGATTTGATTTGACATCACCATGGGCATAATCATGTAATTCAAAAATAGAACTAAAAAACCTGCAAACCTTCCAAAAGCACTTCTTGCAAAGATGTAGGCACCACCATTATTGTCTTGCTTATGATAGCGAGACAATTTAGCAAAAGCAAAAGCGCAAGCACTAGCAATTACCCCCATCAAAAGAAAAATTCAAATAATGTGAAAACCTAGTCCATAGGCACCGTTAGTATCTTTTGGAGAATTAGCTAAAATGGCTAAACTTCCTAAAAAAGGAATACCAACCGTAAGATTAAAACCGTTTCAAGCAAATTGTTTTAATGTAAATTTTTGATTTTTAGTTTTACCTAATGATGCTTTATTGGACATCGCTTCCATATTATAAGCACTTTTATGTTACTAACATAATTTGTATGTCAAGATTCATCAACACACACCATTTCTTTCTACATTTAAACATTTATTTTTATAGAATTATTGTTAATGACTTCCAAACATAAATCCCATCTTCTTCATGACATTTCTACAACTCTTGATAAAGCCAGTCCTTCACCAATTGAAGTAATTCCCACCAAAAAGAAAATCGGTTTTATTTCTGCTATTAGTTTAGTTATTGGTTCATCAATTGGTGCCGGCATTTTTATTAAGAACCATGAAATTCTAAATAATGTTCATGGTTCTATATTACTAGCCATTATGTGTTGAATCATTGCCATTATCGGTATTTTAGCTTTGGCCTTTACATTACCCGAGATTTGCAGTGGTATTCATAATAACCGCCAAGGCATCATTGGTTGAGTCAGAAAATTTAATAGTAAATTGATTTATTTAAGCGGTAAAAACTTCATGACCTACCTACATTTATCAATTTACTATTTCATCATGCCGTTTTATTTAATGATGACATTACAGGAAACTTTTAATTTTTCGATTGAATGGTATTGATTAATATTGATATCGTTTGCGATATCTTCATGATTTATATGAATCACTGGTTTATCTACCAGAGCCGCTAATTTACAAAATTGAATTGTAACAGCTATTAAGTTTTTACCCATCATTTTTGCTGCCGTTGCTGGTTTTGTCATGATTGGTCTTGGCAAAGGTACTGATAATACTTGAGATCCACAATATCCAGTTTACGACGGACATCTTCCATTATTTAGCGACCGGTTACCAATATTGGGAATCCTAAGTTCCATCCCTGCCATCTTTTTTGCTTTTGATGGTTTTTACTCTACTGCCGGTATCCAAGGTGTGATGAAAGAGCCGAAAAAGATTTCCCTCGCTATGGGTGTAGGAATGGCAATTGTTAGTGCGTTAGACATCATTATATCCTTGTCCTTATTATTAGGAACACATAGCGGAAAAATGTCCGATTTAAGAATTCCACAATGGGTTTTCCAAATTGCTAACATTTGTGTCGCCATTGGTATTTTAGGGATTATTAATGGCGTCTCAGTTTATTCAACCCATTACTATCATGATTTAATTTTACACAATGAAATTCCGTTTGCTAATTGGCTACAAGACCACTCTCAAGGTAATAAGCAAACCATGGGAGTGTTGGTCAGCTATATCATCACTATTTTCTGATTCGTCGTGTTTACCATCATTGGTTTGCATTTTTTGAATACTGGACATTATGGAAATATTCCAGGTTGAGATAATCCGAAACCATACGGAGATAACCATATTGAGAATCTCTATTCGTTTGCTGATTTAATTGGTAATTGAAATGCCGCATTAGCATTTGCCATTATTTTATTCGCAGTAATTGGAGCTATTCATAATCGTAAAACTAAAAAAATTGATGTTGCTCGTTCCCGATTTTTGGTTCCTGGCGGTATCGTTAGTTTGGTCATTATTGGAATTGGGATTTTATTTATTCCGGTAGAATCTGTGGGTAATTTAATTTACATCGTGGGTTATTACAATGGCACCATCGCCGTTCCGACTGGTGTGACATCACCAAAAGTTACTTCCATTGATATTTTTGGAGCCGCCGCACAAATTGGAATGTTATTTGTATTTTTAGGAATAACCTTGATTCCGGCGATTGTAAGAGTTTTAAGCGACAACAAAAAAGGTGTACAGAAAGAATTACATAAGCATTATTAATATATTACTTTTTAATTTTTTTAAAATTTTTAGATCTTGCGACTAACATTAAAATTCCAGCCACAGTTCCAAAAGGGAAAGCAATTACTTGTAAAATAGAAGGAGCTAAAGAATATTTGCCAGTAATACGCGTTCTTTGAATAAAACTTAAGCCAATTCAATTAACGGTACATGAATAAACGCTATAAATTGATCCAATAATCGAAAATACTATTAAAACATTTCAAGTTATGGTAGCTACAGCGTGAGCCGAATCGTAATCGGAACTAGGATTATCTTTTAATAGTTCATCAGTAAGTTTATCAATAAACGTATCCTTTTGTTGATAAAGAACAACTACTCCAAATATAGACAAAGCGATAAAAAAAACCGACAAAACACCGCCGATAATGGATAACACAAAAGCTGGGGTGATTAAATTTTGTTGACTACTTTTTTGCATATGTTCAATTCTATATCAATAAATGGTAAAATTATTAGCATTCATGAAGTTGCATAAGAATACAAAAAAACTAGTAAAAGATGTTTTTGCAAAGTTGGATGAGCTACCAACATCTTTTGAAACTTTAAAAGTTATTACCTTAAATTATTTTAGTGCCAATGTTTTTGCTGAATATAAAGAAAACCACAAATTAAAGACATTAACTTATCAACAATTATTTGATTTATCAAATGATATTCGCAACAACCTTTTATTGAAACATTCTAAAAAGAGTGGGGCAATTATTTTACAAATGAGTAATTCATATAAATGGTATATTGCTTTCTGAGGAATTATCTCAGCAGGGTTTAAACCAATTCTTGTTAATCCCACTATTAAATATGAACTCAATGAAATTTTAAAAAATATTGATGTCATTTGTACCATTACCGATAACAATGTTGATATTTTATTAGAGAAAAGCAATAATCAACCAATTGTTCCTTTTGCAACGGAGTTGGCTTTTTTATCATCAGGTACCACTGATGTTCCGAAAGTTATTACATATGACATTATTGCCTTGAAGGTTCAAATTAAAATTGCATCCGAAATATTAAAAAAGAATAAAGCAATTCGTTTGGGTAATAAACTAAAAAATGCTAACAAAATAAAAGTTTTAGCATTTTTACCACTGTATCATATTTTTGGTTTTATTGTAATCGTTGTCTGATTCAGTTTTTTTGGTAGAACCATTGTTTTTTTAGAAGATATTTCTGCGAAAACGATTCAGTCAACTTGTCGCGAACAACAAGTGACTCATTTTTTTGCCGTACCACTGGTATGAGAAAACACCGTTAATTCTATTTATACAGAAGCCAAAAAACTACAGCAGTATAACAAATTATGCCGAGCAATTAAAATGAGTAATTGCTTGCAGAATTTATTCCCTAATTGAGGAGTTAAAATTGCTCGTAATTTATTATTTAAAAAAATTCGTGAAAAAGTTTTTGGGACACAATTACAATTTTTAATATCAGGCGGCGCTACAATAAATAAGGACTATTTAAAAACGCTTAATGGTTTAGGTTACTCAATTCATAATGGTTACGGTTTAACTGAAAGCGGTATTGTTTCGGTAGAATTATCAAAATATGTAAAATATCGTAATCATACAACAGTCGGCAAACCATTCAAAGTTATTCAGTGACAAATAAATAGTAAAAATGAATTACAACTCAAAAGTGAATTACTTTACAAAAGCAAAATGATACACGGTGAATTGACTATTAACAAAGTTAATGAATGATATGATACTAGCGACCTTGCAAAAAAAATAAAAGGAAGACTACAAATTTTGGGTCGCTTAGATGATGCCATCATCAGTGCTGATGGTGAAAAAGTTAGTCCTGAAGAATTAGAAAATTTATTTAATATTAGCGATGCTTATACCGTTGCCATTTTAGGCATAAAACAACGTTCAGGTAGTCACCAAATTAATTTGTTAATTTGATTTAAAACAGAACTTGACACTAGTGATAAAGATGAAATCATTAAAAGAATTTATAAGATTACAGACACTATTTCACTTTACAAACGTCCTGTCAAATTTTTTGCAGTAGATCAATTACCATTAACAGATTTAGGTAAAATAAAACATAAACAATTAATTTCATTGTATGAACAACATCAGTTGATGTTAGTTCCACTTACTAAGAACATAGATTATGATTTGCAATTGATCAAAGATGAACAAACACAAAAATTTTTACTGCAAACACGATTATGCTTTGCCAAAGTATTTCAGACAGATATTAATAACATTCATGACAACACTAATTTTATTAATGATTTAGGTGGCAGCAGTTTAGACTATTATGCCATCCTCAACGAAATATTTCTCATCACCAATAAAGAAATAAAATTGACTAGTGATAAAGTGTTGCTAACACCTTTAGATTTTGCCTTGTATCTTAAAAATAATTAATTTTTGCAATTTAGTTGAAACAAGAGATATTGTGCAACTAAGCAAAATTGATAATTATTTATATAATTCTTCACTATGAACAAGCTTACGAAACGAAGGGAACCAATCTTTGCGTTAGCAAGTTTTGGGCCAAATTTTCTAAATTTGTTTTTCAGTGTTTATATTCAAAATGCTCTACTTGGAAACATCAATAATGGATTTGATGTCACCGATCCCAAACGAGCCATTGTTTCAGTTGCTATCTTTAGTGTTTTATTTACTATTACTAAAATTATTGATGCTTTATTAAACATTCCCATGGCTCATTTGTCAGATCGTACCAAGAGTCGCTGAGGCAGACGTCGACCATGTATTTTAATCGGTATGTCTGGTTTACTATTAACATATATCGCATTGTGTAATCCCTTAACTCTAGCACAAGGCAGTATGGCAAATACTATTTATATTTTCATAATATTAATTTGCTATTTTACCAGCTACTGTTTGTGCTTAGAATCGTTTTATGCTTCATTTCCTGAAATCACTTATGATATGCAAGCACGCGTTCGTTTAACCAGTTGAAAAGCTTTTTACGACACCATCGGTTATTCTATTGGTTATGCATTAATGCCAATGATTTTAGGGTATTTAACTGGCATTAGCATGAGGTGAATTGGAATGAGCTTGGCACCATTAATGTTAACAATGATCATTCCTATAATCCTAATTAAAGAACCTGGTTCTTACATTATTTCTTTTCAAGGAAATAAAAAAATTAAAAAATTAACTAAACAAGCCCAAGAAAAAGAAAACGTAGGATTATGGGAGTCAATTAAAATCACAATTATTCATAGACCATTTTTAACTTGGGTTTTAATTTTTGCTTTATTTTATTTCGGTTTAGATCTATTTTTACAAGGACAAGTACCACTAGCTCAACATTCGATGGGTTTAAATTCATGACAAACAACCGTCATTAATACGGCTGCCTTTGCTCCAATCCCATTAATGTTAATCATTAACAAAAAAATTATGAACAAATGAGGATTTAAGGCGGCGTTTTCCATTGCCATTATTTCTTTCATAATTGCAATGCTATCCTTCATGATTGCTTATGTCAATTGGATTGGTTCGGTCTGAACAATTCTTATAATTGCCACTATCGGATCAACAATTGGTAGTTTTGGTTTGACCAATTTTTTTGCGGCTCCATATTTAATTCCCACTCATGTCGCCAAAGAACAAACTGATAAAAATCATAAAGCCAATCAGGCTATGTTTTTTGGTGTGCAAGGAATTGTTGTAGCTCTTTCCAACGCTTTAAACGAACCTGTATGAATCAACGTTTCACAAATTGGCAAAACAAGCGGTCATCCAGAATACGGACCGCATATTATGACTTATATTGTAATTGGGGTATGTTCGTTAGCTTTGATTGCGACAATTGTTTTTATGCCTAAGCAATTTAAAAATATAGGTAAACTAAAAGATTTAAAATTAAACCAACACCACAAACATGTTGCCTAATGAAAAAGTACAGAAATACCTGATATAAAAATTTATTTCGTTGATTTATGAAAGCAACTGGCTGATTACCAACTTTCTTTATTTTTAAACCTAAATATTATTACAAGAATAAAAATATTCAAAGAAAACGAATTAAAGGAGCTGCTATCATTGTTGCAAATCACCGAACAACTCTTGATCCGTTCTTAATTATGTACACTTTTACTTTCAGATACATTCATTGCTTGGTTGGTGAATTTGTTTATGAAAACATCCCTTTTTTTAAAATGATTTTAAATCTATTTGGTTCTATTAGAGTCGAACGTTTTACGGCCAACCCTGATTATTTAAATATTTGTAATGACATCCTTACCAAAGGTGGCGTGATTCAAATTTATCCTGAAGGTCATCTGCCAAAACCAAAACAAACTGAATTGTCACCTTTTAAACCGTCGGCTGTATTAATGTCATTACAAACCAAAACACCAATTATTCCAATTTATCATTCTGGTAATTATGGTGTATTCAAGCGTGAGAAAATAGCTATTGGGGAACCGTTACGCTTCTATGAAAAATGTCAACAAATTAATCCGTCTGTTACTGAATTACAAAAGTTAACTCAGATTGTGCAAGACAAAGTTAATGAACTAAAAATAATGGTAGATCATGAGACAAAATAAAAAACATTATTCTTATTGATTGTTACACCTCTGCAAAATTATGGCGTGACCATCATGATGAATTGTGTACCATCGTCGCTACTTTCACATGCCTGAAGCTTTTAAGAGAAGCAAAATTAAAGGCCCTGGGTTGATTGTGTGTAACCATAACCATTGAATTGAGGCGCCACTAGTTGCTTACACTTTTCCTTTTCGCAGCATGACTTCCATTATTTCGGATGTTGTTCTAACTAATCCGTTCGGCAAGTGATTTTTTAATCAGATAGGTACCATTGTTATTAATAACAAGAGTTTTGAATGAAATGATTTTAAGCAAATTATTGACCGTCTTAAAGATAATAGATTGGTTTTGATTTTTCCAGAAGGAACTGTTAATCGTACTAAAACATTAGTGCAGTTCAAAGAAGGACTGGTAACCATTGCTTATCTGGCAAATGTCCCTATTTATCCGATTTATATTGATGCCAAGCACCGTCCTCTTCATTGTCAAAATATCATGTTAGGTAAAAGTTTGCATTTACGCGATCATTTTCATACATTGAATACCAAAACCAGTAAAATGATGACTAAGATGGTATATGATTATGTCAATTTAATGAAAAAGAAGTTGGAAGAAAAATTAAGGAAGTAACTATGGGTATTTCAAAATTAGGTTATGGTAATTATTGAACCGAACCCATGCCTCAAAAGGAAATTGACTTATTAGAGTCATGTGGTCACATTAATACAATTAATGAATTCTTAAATTTTCTTGAAATGAATTACATTAATCAGACGGCAATTAGCTGAACGAAAAATGAAAAATTTTTTAATAAGACTTTTCAAGAATTGCTGATGGATATAAAAGCTAGTAGAAATTTTCTTATTAAAAAGCAAATTAAAAAGGGTGATGTAATTGGTATCCAAATGCCAAATGAATATCTTTTTATTGTGATTTTATTGGCAATTATTTCCATTGGAGCAATTGCTAATGTTTTTCCAACGCAAATTAGTAGTGAGGTATTAGAAAAAATTTATCAGCAGTATCAAATTAAACTCTTAATTTGTAGTAACAAAGAGGATCAGAAAACAAGTTCGTTTAACACCGTTACTGCTAATGAAATTTATGATAATCAATTGCTACCGTTTGTTGATACGATTGCACAAAATGATTTGGCAGTTTTGTATTTTACTGGTGGGACAACATCTCAACCTAAAGTTGTAAAACTTACTCATAAAAATTTGATGCGTGGCATGACAAACGGAGCTTATGGTTTCTCTAAAATCATGCACCTTAAGTATCTGACAGTTATTCCTTTTTATCATGTTTTTGGTTTAGTACGTAGTGCACTCACCCCGTTGTATACGGGAAGTGAAAATTATTTGGGTAATTTTAGTGATGTTTTAAAAGAATTGACAATTGTAGATCCAGATATTATTTGTACAGTACCAGCAATGTTGGAGATGATTTGTTTTTTTGCTAAAAAAGATATTAATATTCTGGGCAAAAAACATAAAACCGTCGTGGTTGGTGGGGCTGAAATTAATCCAATTTTACTCAAAGAAGCTAACAAGCTTGGAATCTACGCATGTTCGGGCTATGGTTTGACAGAAACAACTAATTTAGTTTCTGGAAGTCGTTTTGAAGCAGAAAACGCTTCAACTGCTGGGCATTTGTTCGATTTCCAAGAAATTAAAATTGTGAATCATGAATTGTGAATCAAAGGTGAAAATGTTTCGCCTGGCTACTATTTGGATACTGAAAATACAAAAAAATCATTTGAAGATGGTTGATTTAAAACAGGCGACTTAGTAGAATATAAAAATAATAACTTGTACATCATTGGGCGTGTCAAAAATTTAATTGTCTTACCTAACGGCGAAAAAATTTCTCCAGAAGAAATTGAATCTAAATTCAATCAAACTTCCTTGATTAAAGACAGCATGCTTTATTTCCAAAACAATCAAATTATTTTAGAAGTAGTACCCAATAAAGTTTCAACATTAAGTAATGAACAACTTCTCAAAGAAATTCAAAATGTTTATCAAACAATTAATAATCAACTACCAACATTTATGACAATCAATAAATTGATTATTCGTGAAGATGATTTTAAACGTACTACGACAATGAAAAAAATACGATCCACCTAATTAAATGTGTTTTAATTAATTCGTTATGCTGAACGAATTGATTAAAATTTTTAAAGAAATTATGATTGATAGCAAGATTGACTATAGTAAGATTACTGAAAATACAAAATTATTTAATGATATTTGTCCCAATAGTAGTGCTTTGGTTATGGTAGCGTTTGCAATTGAGGAAAAATATCAGATTTCATTGCCTGGTTACCTAGAAGTTCGGAAAGCAACGGTTGGTGATATCATTACAATAATTAAGACAGAGCTAACCAAGCGTAAATAAAATACTTTTAAATTAAAGTAATTTATCTGATGCACTCTAAGGGAGTTAAACCCCTATCCTTCTGATTCGAAGTCAGATATTCTATTCAATTGGGATAAGAGTTGGGAATTTAAAATATGCAATAGTTTAATTACTATATAATCATTTCATATTTAAAAATATAGGGAGTTTAAATATGCCTAAATGACCTTTTCTACTTAAAACATCCATTTCTGTTTTAGCGGTTCTAACAACATTTAGCTTCGTTAGCATTTCGGCAACCTCTTGTAGCACCCCCCCCTCCTATATTGAAAAAGATATTCCTGAAGATTTTTTTGATTATGACACTTCTGTGCCCAATCAAAAAAAATTAAATGGTCTTAAAGTTACATCTTTTGATAAACTCGCATCATACAATACATTTAAAATTTATAATGATATTACTGACATTTCTGATGAAGCTTTATTTGATAGTATGTCTGATATGTCAGAGTTATCTGACAATATTACTCATTTTAAAGTTGATGCCAATTCCAAATGTAGCGGAATAGGCATGTATGCATTTTCAAACAATCCTTTTGTCGACATTGATTTAACTAATTTTTCTGGAGATGTTGGCGAAGGCTCATTCTATCTTTCTCCGGTTACTAATTTTAAAATTCCCGATACAATTAAGAATATTTATTTTGCATCTTTTGGTAGTTTTAATAATTTAAAAATGCAAAATTTTTCTTTTCCAGATCATCCTTTTGGCATTACCAACCAATACACTCCTATAAATACAAACAATACCAAAATGATTATTGGCCCAGTTGAAGATAGTGAATACAGTGGTTTGGACCCAGACACGATTGTGCCTATTGGTAGTATTGCATTTGGCGACGTAAATTACAATGAATTGTTACAGGTTGGTTTGAGCGACCTTGATGTAAATGAACTTTTTTACGGAACTAAAATTACTTCTGTTGATTTAACTAATTACAATGGTTCAGTCGGAAGTGCTGCCTTTCAAAATAATAGTGATTTAAAAGAAATCAAAGGTTTAAACGATGTAACTGAAATTGGAAATGAAGCCTTTGCTGACAACCCACAAGTACAACAAGTAACTTTACCAACTAATGCTCAATACACAACGATTTCCGACGAACTCTTTCAACATTCTGGGTTGACTAGTTTGACAATTCCTAGTAATGTTGTATCTATTGGCATGGAAGCATTTGTAGAAAGTGCAAATTTAAAAAGTGTTGCTATTCAATATGCTGCAACTTCTACAACTAAACTTACCATTGGATATGGGGCATTTATGGATTCTCAATCTCTTTCAGATATATCGCTTGATACTATAGATCCTGCAAATATTGTGCTTCTTAACTCTACCTTATGGTACAGATGATAACAATGCATTTTCAGGCGCTTCTGCAAGTGGATCAGTTTCCATCCCTTCAAGTGCTGATACGGCAAGTTACAAAACACTACTTTTAAAAATGGGCATAAATATTGATGATACGAATTGGTCTCTTGCACAGCATTAATTATTGAGTACTAGTTTAGTTATCGTATATAATATCCTATTCTTACTTAAGCGAATAAAATGCACACACACACACACACACACACACACACACACACACACACAATTCGTTAACTGGTTTTTTAAGAACACTAATTTCGACACAAAATATAAATACAGATCTTTCGTATTTACTTTTTTATTTTTCACTAATACAAAATACTTACAAAGTATGTTTTTTGTATTACAAAAATATTTTTTCGCCATAAGCACTCTTAGATAAATACATAGAATAGAATCAATAAGAGAAAATAAAAAGATATTTAAAAAAATCAAAAAAAGATTGAAATGAAGGGATAAAACAATGTCTAGATGATTAAAATTAACAAAAAGAACTAAATTGACATTTTGAATAGGAGATTATTATGGCAGATAACAATCAAACAATATTTATCAATTTTAGGATAAATCAAGATGATAAATCAAAATTTGAAAAATTTTGTGCAGAAGTTGGTTTATCTACCTCCGGTACCTTAAATATGTTTATAAAACAAACAATTAAATACCAAAAAATCCCTTTTGTAATTTCTAACAGTGATATTGCAAGTTACGATAACACCTACAAAAGTGAATTCGAAACATACAATAAAAAAACACAAGAGCAATATTTAAAATTTTACGAATCTATTGAGAAACTGATAAACGCTAAAGCAAAATTTGAATCTATGATTAAAAACACTACTAATAGTAAAAAATAGTCATTACAACTGTTTAAGCAATTGTGTATACAAATTCATTTTTATTTCATTATATCCGTAAAGAAACGATTCATTAGTCCATACTATGTATGTACAGTGTTAATACTAAAGTAAGGCAAATAATAACAACTATGAGGGATAATGAAATGAAAGCAAACAAAAAACACAGTCTAAGAAAAATCAGCGTAAATACCATAGCTATTGCCACTACGTTTGCTACTGTAACACCATTTATAATCATAGTGTAAGAGGTAATTGTGAATATGAAAACAAAGAAAACACACAACTTAAGAAATAAAATCAGCGCTCCCGTTTTAGTTGCCTCTACTGTGTTTGCTACTGCGGCATCGTTGGCTTCATGCAGTACTACAGGTGGAAATGACTCAGATAAGGAGATTTCTGAACCAACACCATCGGCTGCTGTGGACTTCGCTCAAATTCCTATGTATTATTTCGATTTGTCAGGCTCCTTAAATAAGGATTTTTTATTGTGTAAGGATGAAAATGGCACAGATATAAATATCAATTTAAATTTTTCGAGATTAGGTTTTACCTATTTTTGAAATGATAGTTCATTATTCAATATGATGGTACCTAACGGAACGTTCAAATCTTTATCAGAATGTGTGGATAACCAATGGATTCGTTCAGATGAGCAATATTTTGCTTTGATGTCTGATAACAAAGCACGAGTGTCCAATAATTTTTTTGGTGATGTAAAATTTGGCAATAAAGATCCGGTTCTTACCAGTGCTATGACTCCAACTAAACTTGACGATTTTGATGCACTTAAGATTGCTATGGTAGACACAACCGATGTATTTGGTGAAGCATCGGATTTTTATTTAACATTTGAAACACCAGATGGCCAACCTTATAAAGTAGCTGACAATATCATGATTGCTAAACCGACAAATTACGACTCTTTACACCCATCCTGAAATTTAAGATTTAATGCCCCGTTTGTTATGAAACTTAGAATCTATTCTAATAATTCACCAGGTAATTACTATGGTTATAGTGATTATGGCATGGCATATGTGAACGATTATTATTGTGGTCAGACACTCTCCAACTTAAAAGTTGCTGGAGATGATTTTGCAATTGATGCCGGTCTCCCCGACGGTTTAGGTTTAGGAGATTCTGATAATGAAGTGTCTGGAAATCTTCATTCGTATGCAGTACTGCATGCTAATAATTACGGCAGTCTAAATCCTGGCACAAATCATTATGGTTTATCAAGATTATTACCATGAAAAAACGATGGTAGCATTTTACCAACCCCTATACAAATTAGTGATCCAAATTTTGTTGCTTCGGCAACACTAAATATTTCATCTATCTCAGATACATTCTGATCAATGCCGCAAGAACAACTGTTTGAAATGGATGTCGGCCAACCATTTTTCGATGCTCCTTCCAGACAATTGGTAACTGGTGTAAATACATTTTCCACTGACAGTGAAGATGGGAATTGATTTTTTTCCGTTGGTAGTACATGAACAATGGATTTCTCTACAACGAAAATTTATGATATATCAGGAAAGCAATTGACTGGTAGTAATTTTCCGCTTTACTTTGAAAAAATGGATGTCTCAATGAGCTATTCGACCGATAATTCCCTAGGAATTGCTGGTATCTCAATGTGGGATCCTGTAACACCGCTAATAAATGCTTATGGTGTTAACTCTGGGTCAGGTTGAAATATTATTAGTCGGGATAATATTTTGCCGTTTTGGGAAGAAAAAGATTATATTACTGTCGATCATTCACAGCTTGATAAAACAGTTTTAACAAATGTAGGATGGGAGAATAATGCCTACTCTGAAACATCAGCAGATGGCACAGTTTCTGCTTGGTTTTGTGGATCATTGAGAGCAATTATGACGTTTTCGCAAAACGGAATTAATTTTGCCTCGGACTCTTTCTTGATGATAAATGCCGATATAAACAGAGAAACTAAACAATAGCAGCATACTGTTCTGGCATACATTCCTATGGGATGTATACTTTTCCACGATGTCTATTTTAATCAATATTTCTCAGCACCCTAGAACGCTTAATTCGTATTTGATATTACATTCAAATAATTATAACAGCATGAATCCTGGCAAAATCATTATGGTTTATCAAGATTATTACCATGAAAAAACGATGGTAGCATCTTGCAGTCTTCTGTAAAAATTAATGATTTTTAGTTTCGTTGCTGAATCAACGTTAAATATTTCGTCTATAACAAATGTGTTTGATACAATGCCAGTAACAAACGCTTTTGAAGCTCTTGTTGGTTTACCTAATTTCGCTGATAATTCTTGATTATGGCTATACAATGCTACAAATTCTTACTTTCTCCCAAATTCTGATTGAACATTGGATTATTCTACAATGAAAATTTACGATATATCAGGTAAATTATTAGAAGGTAATGACTTTCAAACTTATTTATAGCAATTGGATATCAAATTAACTTATTCGCGTGATGATACAATGGAATACAATGGTAGGAAAGTAAACGCTTGTAGTGACGATCGTTATAACACCATGACGCCATTTTGGGATCAGAAGGAATACGTAACTGTTAGCCGTACCCAAAATGATCTGGCCGTTTTACGCATGTAGGTTGAGACAGTATAAAGCTTGTATATGTAGACCCTTATTTTGCTGCTTGTTGTAAATCTATGTAGTAACAATGACATTTTCTCAAAATGGAAATGGATTCAATTTCGGATCATCTATGTTTTATATTGCCCAGCCTTAATCTATTCCGTTAGAGCGTAATTAAATAAAAAGATTAGGAACAATATTTAAAATTTTACGAATCTATTAAGAAACTAACAAATATTAAAACAAAATTTGAATCTGGGATTAAAAGCAGTACTAAGTAAAAAAATAGTCATTAAAACTGTTTAAGCAAATGTGTATACAAATTCATTTTTATTTTGTCATTTCTGCAGAAAAACGATTCATTAGTCCATACTATATGTGTACAGTGTTAATACAAAACATAGCACAAAGGGGAATCGCACATATGAAAAAAAATAAATATCTAACCAAAATTTTAGCAACTACAGGAACACTGGTTGTTGCAGGGGGAACGGTTGCGACCGTTTTGACACTAAAAAATAATAAAGATAAAGATAGTCCTCCTGACGAACATCTCCTAGGGGATGATAATTATGTCGTTACCGACGAACAAATAACACAATTTTTTCAAGATTCTAGAGAACAACTTGCCGCTAACATTGTTTGGCTTTATAGTCAACCAGGACCACAACATATGGAAGATGATTTAATTAAGTCAACGGTTAAGCAAGCGACAGGGTTGTATACCAAAAAGTTTAACGACTATCAAAAACAATTAGAGCAAGAAAAGCAAGATAAAGATTTTAAAGAGGAATCCGATGAGCCTATAATTGATGATAATTCCAAAAAATTATCGTATTTACGTTCTATTAATGATGTAGTTGGTGTAAATCCAGTTGATTGAGTGCACAAGAAAAATAACACTAAAAGCGACGTGGAAATTTTTAAGCAGGACTTAATAGTAGGCCAAGGCATGTCTGAACAAGAAGCAACAAACAAAGCAAACGATATTCAACAACAACTTTTAGGTACAGAAGATCTTGCACGTTCTTTTCGTTTATCCGATACAAACTTTTCTTTCTATTATCTATCTTCTACTTCTTTAGATGGTATCAATACTACATCTAGTCTCAATTCTTCTCCTTTAAGTAACCTTTCTTTATCAAATCAAATTCAAAGTTTGCATAATGCTCAAATCGCTAAAATAGTTAGCAGTAATGAAATACGTGAAGAAATTTTAAAAACCTCTCCAGATGTTAATGGTTTTAAAATTCCTGAAAGATTACGACAACTTGGAGTAACTTCACAAACAATTGAAAATCAAAAAAATGTAGCTCTACAAATGGCACAGGGAGCTATAGGTCGAACGCTTGTTGCAAATGACCAATTTGATTTTGCCTCATTATTGAAAGCATATGGAAATACAACTGACACACAATTTATTTACGACCAAACAAACAATTTACTACACCCTGATCATGTCAGCGAAACTCTTAATTATTCATATTCAAAAACATATGGAGCGTCTTTAGACATTGATTTAAGTGCTTATGATTACCAATCAGAAGCTACTACTGATGCTGATTTTGATTCTAACGCTATATTGACAGAGACTAAATCTTTTGATACGTATAATGTTGCGGGTGGTGTTTCGACATTAGGCCAAAATGAAATAATGCCTCAATACCAAGTTCGTATGCGTATTCTCAAATTAGATACGCAAACTAATGCTCAAAGTGTAAAAGTAACATTTCAGATTGGAATTTCTTCTTCTTATGAAGGTAATGATGATGATAAAATTTTATGAAGTAATTTTGATACTTCTGGCGGAGCTGCTGATCAATTAGGTATAGAGAACGATGAAAATAGTGGCTTAATCACTGAAACTTTTCAAATAAATGATGTTGAAGAAATGAAATTTTACGCCAATAATAGTTCTGTTTTTGATGATGTTGGTTCAACTATTGATTTGTCTGAAAGCGTAATAGGCGAACCAATTACTTCAAAATATGATAACGGTGCTAATGAATATGACAAACTACTCTTTGGTGTTGGTGACACTTTTGGTGCATCTGCAAAGCAACGTTTACTTGAAAAAGCTTTGGTAAGCGTTCCGATTAATTCAACAGGGCATTATATTTTGCCTTGCTCTATTACCGATGATGCTGTTTTAGAAGGTATCCCTAAACCAACAGTGGCTATGGGTGACACTAGAATGACAAATACATCATTAAAATTTGTTATCACTGACATATATGATTCTTTTATTAATCCGAATGACAACACTGAAGATAAAGAAGGAAAATATTTGGCTATTCGTGGTCACTGAGCATATCGTAATAATACGTCAGCTGCTTATGTAGAAGATGAACAGAATGGAGTCGCAAATATAAATACAGATCAAGATCTTGTGCCTATATCATGAAAGCATAATGAGAAAGTATATAGCGATGCATGATTTCAATACACTGTATCTGAGGAGGACAAACAAACACTTTTACAAGGCACAAGCAATGCCGTTCTATACGGAGGAGTATTTAAAACGACTATAAACGCTATAGACGGAGTCCCATCCGTACAAGGAGGGGCTAGTATTAAGTGAACTGATGATACAGCCGACAGTATGAAAAATTGTCTTGACACTCGCGAAGCCGCTTCTTCTTTAAGGATAATAAGCGCGGCTTTAGCTGAAGCACAATCTATCGTGGAACTGGCTTTAGCAATTGTCACTGGCGGTGGAACAGTGTTTACCGGAATAGCTCTTGCTGTATGATCTACAGCAAATCTTGTTGTTACTAGTTTTGAGTTGGACACTGTTATTGGTCAAAAAAAATCATTTGGTTTTTTGTATGACACCATAAAGAACATAAACGAAAAGGATTTCCGCGAAGCTTACAACTATTTGCTCGAAGAAAATCAAACTAATTTTGACAATATTCTGGACTCTGAATACAATTTACCTGGCAAGATAACTGCATGCACAGACGTGAATGCAAGTCTTCAAAAAACATTTAAAACTACTTCTGGAACTGAAAAAAAATTGGGCGAATACTTTACCGATGTCGTTAGTAATGTTCAAGAATGAGGACAATACACTTTCGATATTTCAGACAAAGATTTATTAACTGCCGATCAAATTAATAAAGCTTTAGATGGCGATACAAAAGGTGGCGATGTTGTAGAAAAGGTTTTTGGAATAGGTAAATGATTAGGAACTTTTATTGAAAATGTATTTGATATGATAACTACATTTGCGGTTACTAAAGTACTTACTGGTGTATTTGAAAAATATTTAAACTCTGCTGGCAGAGTAATAGATGATGGGTGAAAGCAAGCTAATCTTCAAAGTAAAAATATTTTTACTAACTCCTTGAAGTATGCAGAAGAATGTGCACAAATTAATACAAAAATAGGAGACTTGTCGAAAGTTCTTGCAATTACTGCTCCATACATTTTAGTCTTTTCTACAGTGTGTGATTTAATTACTGCAATACTAGATGTTATTGTAGCAAGTTGAAACATTTCTTCTTAGAGATATTTTTGGATGCACAAAAAATATTATGACCAAAAAAATAGTTTGTAAATTAACAATTGGTGGTGCAGCAATAACAACTGCAAGTTTGGTTACATCTACCGTTTTGTTAATGACCAATAAAAATAATAGCTGTCCAAATGATGAGAACAAATGACAAAAAGAAGAAAATACTTCTACGGCTACTAATTTCGCTCAAATTCCAATATATTATTTCAATCTTGCTAGCGATTCCTTAAATCAAAATATTTCATTGTGCAAAGATGAAAATGGCGAAGATTTAAATATCAATTTAAATTTTTCTCAAATAGGTTTTACCTATTTTTGAAATGATAGTACATCGTTTGATATGATGGTGCCGAAGGGTGAATTTAAAAATTTACAATATTGCATTGACCAGCAGTGGGTTCGCTCTGATGAACAATATTTTACATTGACAAATAACGACGGCATAAATGGTAGCTTTGTTGGGTCAATAGATTTTAATAATAAAGGTGTATCCACTGCTGCTGCTATGTTGACAGATATTGATGGTTATGATGCGATTAAATATACCATTGATACTAGCGATGTTTTTGACGAAATGATGAGTGTGTATTTAACATTTGAAACACCAGATGGTCAACCTTATAAGATGGCTGATAATATTATGATCAGTAAGCCGCTGAACTATGACTCATTACATCCAATTTGAAATATGAAGTTCAACGCACCTTTTGTTATGAAATTAAGGATATATGTTAATAATACAGGAGTGGGTAATTATTCCAAGTATGAGATTTATGCTCATCCTAGTTTAACTTTTGTGGATGATTTTTATTGTGGTCCAATTGTTTCAAATTTAAATATTGCTAGATCATCTGATTTTAAAATTTCAACACTTCCTAGTGGCTTAACTTTTGATGAAGGAAGTGATAATATATCTGGTACACTTTTTGGATATAAACGAATATTTTCTAGAGCTGGTCGCTACGACCAATATGCTGGTGAGTTCCCAACTGATGCTTGCGCACGCCTATTGCCTTGAAAAAATGATGGAAGCATACTAACAACTGCTATCAAGATCCAAGATTACGGTTTTGTTGCTGAATCTACTTTGAATATTGCATCAATAACTAATGTATTTGATACAATGCCAACAGTTAAAAGTTTTAGCACTCTTTTAGGTGCACCTAATTTTTATAGTCACAGCGAAACATTGAACACTACCAACTCATATTTTCTTCCGCAAAATGATTGATCGCTTGATTATTCTACAATGAAAATCTATGATGTTTCTGGTAAGTTGTTAAGTGGCAACGATTTTCAAGCTTATTTACAACAATTAGATATTACTCTTGATTATTCGTTTGATGACACACTTATCCATGACAATAAAAATGTAAATGCTTATAGTTGCACCGCATCAGAAATGGATTGATGGGATGGAACGCCGAAATGAGAACAAAAAGACTATATTGCCATTAATCGTTCTCAAAATGATGAAGTAGTTTTGAGAAACGTAGGATGAAATAGCATTTACCATCACGATGGTTTCAGTCATGGTGAAATTGGACCATACACAGAAGATGGCTGTTGTAAATCAATGTTAGTGACTATGACTTTTTCGCAAAAGGGAATTAATTTTGCTACCTCTGCATTTTATATTGCACAACCATAATTATTTTATCTTTACAGCAACATAATGAAGAGAAAAATTTCAAAAATACTAAACAGCGCGCTAATTGATTCAATTATTTTTTCATCTATTGTCTCTGTTTCTGCATTAGCAACCCACAATAAAAATACGACATCACTATCAACAATGACTGTTGGGGAAATAAAAACTTTTGATGTTTTAATGGGTGATATTACAGTGACTGTAAGTTATGATACAAACGTTCCTGACAATGGCACAATTATAGGAATAGCATCTTCATCGAATTCTGGTGAACTAGATTTAACTTACAAAGTAAGTGACGGCACAACCAGTGTAACTGTAACAAATGTTGCGGCTAACGCTTTCCTTAACAGTACAAAAATTCAGATAATAGATTTTGATAATATTTTTTCGTGAATGGACAATAATTCTTTTGTTTATAAAATTAATGATTTGGCTTTTTCTGGTTGTATCAATCTGACAAATATTTATAATGCTCACAATGTTTCTTATATTCAAAACATTTGATTTGGTAATGATGTCTTTTCGGGATGTACTTCATTGATCTCAAATGAACAAATAAATGGCAAAATTTTTATAGATAATCAATACAATATCGCTTATTTGATTTTAGGAAACGATATCGCCCATCCAAAATATGTTTGCTTAGGTGACCCTGATAATGTAGACCCAACCAAACTAAAAGCGTCTAATAATTTTTATATATTGGCAAATACATATGTAGTTGCTGATAATGCTTTTGAAGGAAACAACGATTTGTATGAAATCTATATAATTGACATTTATCTAATAAATATTTTTGGTTCAAATATTTTTAAAAATTGTTCAAATTTAGTCAGATGTTATTTATTAGATAATGATTTTCCGCCGGCCAATATTGGTACAGGTATTTTTGATAGCACTCCAGTTTATTTTAAATTATTATTGCCATATTGGATTGACGAGACATATACTTCAGCCTGAAAAAATGTAGTTGCTAATCTAGGTTTGACGGTAGAACAAATTGTTAAAATTACCTATGATGAAAATATTTTGGCCTATTTGACAGAAAATAATTTAAAACTCGGAACCCAAGGTACGGCAACACTAAAAATAGAAGCAATCAACAATACATACTTGCCTGATATTCTAATCACAGAAGACACTACGTCTGGGTTGAATTTTCCGACAAATTTAACAAATATATCAGAAGACGGACAAACTGGCACCGCCACCATAAATTTAGGTAGCGCAACTGAAGGGACTTACACATTATTAATTAAACCAAACCATGATAGATTTTTGCTACATCCAGTTAATGTTGTAGTACGTGGTGCTGCCACTACCGACAACTATTGACTTAGTAAAGACAAGGACACACTTAAAGGTGCTGGTAGTACCGCCACACTAACCGCTTACCATAACGGCAGCACCTACTCTGGAACTTATACAACAGATTCCACCAA
>JAISBY010000010.1 GCA_031265955.1 Mycoplasmataceae bacterium
TATAATTTTTATTGTTCATAAGAACCTTTCGTAATTAAATTTTTTGTCAAACTTAATTATATGAATAGGTCCTTATGGACTTTTTTATTTATCGTTGCAGTTACAATTGGAATTTGGAAGTATGCAAAATAGTTGTATATATTTGCGGGTGGTTTTTAGTGTTGATATAATCAAGACATGATAATTTCCAATGCTAGAATTGTTCTTGAAAATAAAATAATTCATGGTTTTATTGAATTTGATAATAATAGAATAATTAACATAAAAACTGGAACTACAAACAAGGCAAGTTATGACGCTAAAGGTTTGTATTTGCTTCCAGCCTTTATAGATTCTCATACACACGGCGGATATGGGATGGATTTTAATATGCTTGCAAACCATTGATATAAAGAGAATCTATTAAATTATTTTGAACACATCCACCAAGAAGGTGTTGGTAGTGTTCTGTTGACTACCGTTACTTGTTCAACAGATGATTTGAATTCTATTGCTGGTAATTATCGTAATGCGAAGGACTTGGATAAAAATAATGTTATTAAAGGTTGGTACATTGAAGGACCTTATATTTCTATTAAACGTAAAGGGGCACACAATCAAAAGTTAATTCGTCCAATTGACACAAATGTGTTAAAAAAATTGAAGAACTTGTTACCGCATGTAACAAAAATATTGGCTGTGGCACCTGAGTTTAAAAATAATTTGTCTAAATATAAAATAATTAAAAAAGACTATTTTTTAGCTACTGGACATAGTGACGCTAACTATTGAGAAGCGATGAAATCGTTTGATGAAGGAGCAAAGAGGGTTATCCATTTGTACAATGCGTTACCAAATTTTGACAAACGAACCCCCACTATTTTAAATGCCATATTTAATCGACGAGACTTGAAATGCGAGTTGATTTGTGACAAAGGGCATGTAGCTCCTGAAGTTATTTTAAATACCTATCATATTTTAGGTGCCGATCAAATAATGGTAATAAGTGATAGTCTATTGACAAAAGGATTAAAAGATGGGACTTACGTGGTTTGGGGAACTGAAGTAGATAAACGTGGTGTTTTGGATTACATTCATAGCACTGATAAAATTTCTGGAGGAAATTTACCGTATCATAAACAAATTGAAAATTTTGGTAATATCACGAAATGTTCAATGAATGAAATATTGAAAGTATCTAGTTTGAATGCTGCTAAAAGTATTAAACAAGAAAGACATTTCGGTAATTTAGTTAAAGATGCTGAAAGTAGCTTTGTTTTATTAGATAAAAAATATAGATTAATCACCACTTTCATCAAAGGAGTAAAAATATAATGCCTATTAAATATATTCAATGTAATGATTCAATAGAAATAGGAAACCAGGTTTCAAAGTTATTTATTGATCAAGTTAGAAACTATCCTGAATCAGTTTTTATTTTGGCAACAGGTTCAAGCCCAATTACTACATATCAGTCAATTGTGAATGATTACAAAATTAATAAAACAGATTGATCTCGTGTTTTCACTTTTAATCTAGACGAATATCTTGGTTTAAAAGATGAACATATGAATCAATCTTATCAACAATTTATGAATGTAAATTTGTTTAATCATATTAATATTCAAAAAAATAACACCTATTTTCCTTCATATAAATTAGTGGGAGCCAAATATCAGGAATTGATTAATAAATACCATCAAGTTGATATAGCCATTTTAGGGGTTGGGAACAATGGCCATATTGCTTTTAACGAGCCTGGTACATTAATTTCTGAACAGACACATGTCGTTAATTTAACTGAATCTAGTCGGCAAGCTAACTCTCGTTTCTTTGATAACGATATTAACGAAGTTCCAAAACAAGCTGTGACTGTAGGTTTGAGCGAGATTTTAAAAGCCAAACGAATTGTCTTAATTGCCATTGGGAAAGCTAAAAGAACTGCAATTGAACGTTTAAAACAGGCAAAAGATTTTGATCCTAATTGACCAATTACGGCATTGACAAAACACAATGATGTAATTGTTTATACGGATAAATTAGAGAATTAGTATTATTTGTAATTTGCTAGTTTAGCTGTTTTAGCATCAACATAAATTTCCACAGCATTATGAAAAATTACAGATGAGCATGGTCATTGTGGATCGTAGTGATTTTTAAGTATATGGCGAAAAGCTTCGGCTTTTCCGTTGCCAGTAATAATTACAATTATTCTTCGAGCGTCTAGAATACTTTTAATTCCCATTGATACTGCACGCTTTGGCACCATTTTTTTATTTCCCTCAAAGAAACGTGAGTTGGCTTTAATAGTACTAGGGGTTAAAGTGATGATTCTTGTAATGCTATTTAAAGAAGAGCCTGGCTCGTTATAAGCGATGTGACCATTATGACCTAAACTTATAATTTGAACGTCTAAGCCGCCACTATTTTTAATTAATGTCTCATAGGCGCTAGGATGCTTGTAATCTGGAAAATGAGTATTTTTCATTTGAATATTAGTTTGTGAGAATAAACGAAAATTCATATAGGCACGATACCCTTCATGAACATATAGTGGATTTAAATTTATATATTCATCTAAATTAAAAGTTTTGATATTTCGATAATTAGTATGATTACTTAAATAATCTTTAACCATCGCTTCATAGACTGGAATACAAGTGCCTCCTGTAGCTAAACCCAAACATGCGTTTGGTTTTTGCTTAATTATTTTAATAAGTGATTTTGCACAAGCTTGTGCTACTAGTGCTTCGTCTTTGCAGACAATAACTTTATATGGGTATGTTTTCTGTTTCATAAAATCTTTTAATTTTTCATTTTTGTTGTTTGCGGTTGGTCAGCATCTTCATATTCACCTCTAGCAATAATATCTTTCATTTGATTCTTGATTAAATCAGCTTCATTACCAAATACGGCATAAACTGATTGAACAGAAGGATGAGTTACACCTAAAGCACCTAATTCTTTTAAACGTTCGCTTTTTACTAAACTCTTATCTTTAACCTGTATACGTAATTTAGTAATACAAGCATCAATGTTTAAAATATTGTTGGGTCCGCCATAAGCTTTAATTACTTCTTTAGATTTTTCTCTTAGTAGTAAAGTTTTATTAGTAATAACTTTTTCTTTCGCTTGTTCTTTAACTCAATCCGCTTTAGTAAATAATTTTGTTCCGCCTCGTCCGGGAGTTGAGAGATTTCATTTTTTAATAGCTCAATAAAAAACGCCAAAGTATATTGGGAAGTAAATGATTGACATTAATAATAGCATTCAACAATGTGTTCCTCCACCTCGAACATCAGGAATAACACCATATACTACGAAGTCTAAAGCACCTTGAGCAAATGAGAAAGTTACGTGAGGGGCTATACTTGGCGCATAATAGATGAGAGATGTTGTAATCATTCCACCTATTCCAGCTAACACAGCGTGAAAGCATCAAAATAATCATGGGGCTAAGAATAAAAAGGTAAATTCAATTGCTTCACTAACGCCGGTTAAACTACTAACAATTGCTCCTGGAATAACAATAGCTGCAGCTTGTTTACGTCCTTCACCTTTTGGGGCAGCATACAACATACCTAAGGCCGACCCGGATAATCCAAGCAAACCGAATACATAAGCAAAATTGGTATATTGTCCAGGCGCAATGGTTACACCGCTTGTTTTGGAAGAAATAATAATATCTTGAATAGTTATTATGTATTTAACATTATTTATTTCATGAGAGCCAATTAATCGAGTGAAATATATTTGCATATTAATGTCGCCAGTAATTTTGCTACTAGCAGTGTCACCAGCGACTGAAAAAGCAGTGCCAAGATCAATGCCATTTTTAAAAATATGCATATTAGTATCAAATTGCCCGCCGATATTAGTGAATCATAACATTGTGTTAACGACATGATGCATACCAAACGGCACTAGAGCACGGTTAATAATTCCATAAACTAAAGAATTAACCCCGCCGTATTGACCACTATATTGTAAACCTTCTCCTAAATAAAACAAACCCTGCCCTACTAATGGTCAGACGATGGCGAACAGCATACTAAATACAATCATTGTGCCAAAAGTGACTATTGGAATAAAACGTACACCACTAAAAAATGCGATGCTGTAATGTAATTGAATATCTTTAAATTTATTATAAAGATAAGCAACAACACCTCCGACTAAAATACCGCCGAATACAGATGTAGACAAAGTGTTAACGCCAAAACTATTTGTGAAAATGGCATTGAATTTTTCTGGAGTAAAATTATATCAAAGGAAATGATAATTGGGATCATTGCCATGTGGAGATATGATTAAAGCTGTTTGTAATAATAAAAATACAAAATATCCAACAACAGCAGATAAACCAGCTGTTCCTGCATCTTTGGTAAAAGTAATAGCAACGGCAATTGCAAACAATAGGGGTAATATTGCAAAAATGATGTTGCCAGTTAACATTAGCACACTACCTATTGTTTGCACTGGAATAATAGAAGATTGAGAATGAATAGTCGACCCTATACCTAATGCCAAACCAGCGACTGGTAACATTGCGATAGGAAGCATTAATCCACGTGATAATTTGGCAACTGTTTCTTTGAATTTACCATTCCCTTTCTTTATTTTAAATTTGGGTGTTACTTCACCAAATGTTAATTTTTGATTCATGTGATTATTTACCGTTGGTTGTAGTGGTATCTATAGTAATAACTTTTGGATCAGATACTAGAAGTGTACTTTCAAAGCGATAATCTGATTTTGGGTCAAAAATTAGATAAACATAGATGTATAAATTGAACGTTCGCTTAATGTCAGAACCAATGTTTTTGATATCATAATCAACTCGTTTGGAACTTTGATTAATACTAAAATACTGCAGCATATTTTCATCGGATTGATCTGTTTCAAGACCTCAATTTGCATCTCCTGCAATAACCGGGGGGGGATTTTCCGGATCTAAAGTTGTCGGGTTAAAACACTCTGAATCTAACTCACTAACAAGATGCGAATTATTGTGGTTTTGAATATTAATTTTAAGACTAGCATTATGAAAATCACCTACCGGTGAAGATGAATAAATGGTGGCAGGTTTGTCATCAACAAACGATACTTTGGTGTAAGTAATTTCTGCTCATGAGTGAAGACCACCAGCACAAATGCCGCCAATGCCTGCTCCCATTATCAACGCTGCACTTCCTCAAACAATAGAACGTTTTATTCAAGGTTTTAATTTGCCGTGTTGATTATGAATTTTTATTTTTACCATAATTAATTATGTTGTTCGAATAATTTAACAATTGTTTTATATCACAAATTATTTATAATTACCGAACTTTGAAAAACTTAATAAGGAAATGTAATTCGTGATTAAAACTCACTTGTTTATTTACTAATAGATAAATTTTTGTATGAATTTAGTTATTATCATTGTAATTATTTTATGTGCTCTACTATTAATTTTAATGGGTATGTTAATATGACTATTTATTCACAGAAAATACGGCAATAACAATAAAACTACTATTAAAAAGAAAAAAGAAAAGTAAAAGAAGTTTACCTAGCTAAACCGATTAAACGGTAAATTTCATGTATTTTTTTATTAGTTATCTTTTCACACTTAGAAGCATTTTGTTCTAATATTTGATTTAGATTTCCAATGTTACGAATGGCATTGTCGTATTTAGTTTGAAAATCCTTTAAGAAGCCACTTACAATATTCGCCAAATCTTTCTTAAATTCTCCATAGTTCTTATTAGTGTATTTAGTTACTAGTTCTTTAACGGAAACATTCAATAAACAACTATAAATAGTTAAAAGATTACTAATGCCAGGTTGATCGTTGGGATCAAAGATTATTTTGTTTAGTGAATCGGTTTTAGAGCTCATAATTTTGTCGTATGCGTCTCTTGGCGCATCCGATAGAAAGATAGTACCTTTTTCGTTAGAGTTAGATTTAGACATTTTAATGCTTGGGTTAACTAAATCCATAATACGGGCACCATTTTTAGTAATTAAGGGTTCAGGAATTTTAAACATATCTCCATATTTTTTATTCATACGAATGGCAATATCTCGCGTTAATTCTACATGTTGTTTTTGATCAGAACCAACTGGGACATAATCAGCATCGTACAATAAAATATCTCCAGCCATAAGAACTGGATACATAAAAATACCAGTAGGGACCATCGCTGTACCATTACTTAAAATAGCCTTGGCAGATTTATCTTTAAATTGAGTCATGCGGTTTAATTCGCCCATGGTAGTATGGCAGGTTAAGATTCAATATAGTGCGGTATGAGAACTAACATCAGACTGGTAAAAAATTATATTTTTACTAAAATCTAAACCTAAGGCTTGATAACTAGCTACCAAATTAATTTTGTTTTGATATAAGGTTTTGGGATCAAAAGACACACTAAGTGCATGCAAATCAGCAATAAATATGTACATTTCATATTCATTTTGTAACTCAACAAACTGTTTAATAGCACCCAAATAGTTGCCAAGAGTTAATCTATTGGTAGGTTGAATGCCACTAACAATTCTTTTCATATTGAAATGGATTATAAATTAATTACTTATAATAAAATTTGTTTATGAGAGATAAAATCTTAGTAGTGTTCCACACACACACACACACACACACACAACTAGTTTTTTCACACATTAATTTAATGCAAGTATTAAATATTAATGCTTGTATTTTTTACTTGATCTTGAACCAAATTATTAATTTTTAAGGGAAATAATATGAAAAATAAAAAGAAACACAGTAGCCATTTATCATCCGATGAAAAATTATCGGTAATATATCGTGTGTGAAAACGGCGTCGTAAGAATATTTCACTTCTTACTAGTTTAGGCATACTTACTACCGGCGGTATTGGCGTTGGAATTGGCTACGCCATTTGACATAAAAAAAACGGCTCAACTCCTCCCATTCCGTCAACTCCAGTTGTTTTGAATTTTTTATCACCAGAGAGCAATCCGGAAGACTGAGTAACATGTTTTGGAGATTCAACCTCTGGTGTAATGACTGGCTTTATAAATGAGACTGGTGATAATTTTTTCGCTCATTCAGCATATAATGGGATAGATTTTTCAGACTTTCATTCCGTCAACACTCAAGCTTTCTACGGCTGTGCAAGTTTAAGTAATGATGATGAACATGGCGGGAAGGATACAGTTATTAGTTTCGAAGATTTTGATTCAAACACATCTACCTCCATCGGCGAAGGTGCCTTCTGAGGCTGTGCGCGAATTACAAACATTATTCTTCCTAAAGCTACAACTAACGAAAACGTTTTTTCCATCGGTAATAATGCCTTCTGAGGCTGCACGAGTTTAACAGAAATTTTATTGCCAGATAACGGTTCAACCGCCGATATTTCCATCGGTGGTTATGCCTTCCGAGGCTGTGCAAATCTTGAAGATTTTACTTTATCTAATGGTAACACTTCCATCGGTAATTATGCCTTCTGGGGTTGCATAAATTTACAAATGTTATCATTGTCAGAAACTCCAACGGTGACCTGTAAAATTACTTCCATCGGTACTCGCGCCTTTCAAGGCTGCGCGAGTTTAAGTATTTTAGGAATTCAAAAACTTAGTGGTCATATTGCTAGCAATCTTAATTATGTGTCCAACGGTTCTGAAGGTGCAGCAATTGTGGCAGCTTCAACCGAAACATGAATTCAAGGTGCGGGTTTGATATCAGGCAACCTTGGCGATAAATTTTGTGCAGATTATTTTAAAACAGAAAATTCCATCGGTATTCAAGCATTTGATGGCTGCGCGAGTTTAAAAGCAATTGATTTAACCACCGCAAATGCTAATGGTTCCATCGCCAGTAATGCCTTCAATGGTTGTGTGAATTTTTTAACTGTCGAATTGCCAGTGGGCATTGCTACTATTGGCACTAGCGCTTTCTATGGCTGTGCTGCTTTAAACGCTTTATCTTGGCACAATACGAGTAACCCTACTTTTATAGGGCTTGGTGCCTTTTATGGTTGTGCGAGTTTAGCCACTATTTACTACGCGCAAGGTGGTTCGGCTTGAAATACTGATGGCAATATTTCTGTAAACGCTCCTAACTGCACTTACACTCAAATTCCTCAATAAAATAGAAAGAATGAGTTACATTTCTTCATATTGCAAATATTTTCGAAAAGCTTTCACAACACTACTAGTAAAGAATTCATTGTTCGTACCATTTAGTTGAGTATTCTACTCAAACCATAGTTTGAATTTATAAACTTGAAATTTTCTCAATTAATTAATATCAAAATTAAGATAAGTGCGATAATGTATTAGCAACATATGTCTACTAACGCTTATTGAATTGTGTCTAATAATCATGATTTGTCAAAAAAAATTGTTAAGTTAATCAACAGCATACTTGTTAAATCAAAATGAGTTTGTAATAAAAACAAGCACGATTATTTAATAGTGGTTGGTGGCGATGGGACATATGTAAGATTTTTGCAAAAATATTATGAAAAAACGACAAAAATTATTTGCATCAATACTGGAACAGTAGGTTTTTATTCCAAGTTTGTATCTAACCATTTAAAAAACTTTGTTAAGATAATTACAAATCCTAGCAGTTATATTCATCCACAATTACTAAAAATTAACATTAACAATAATTTAACATACAACGCAATGAATGAGCTAGTAGTTCAATCATTAAATACTGTAAAAATGAATATTACTATTGATGATGTTCCATACGAAAAATATATGGGTAGTGGTATTTTAATTGCAACTAGAACCGGCGCTACAGGACAAGCTAAGTCCAACGGAGGAGCAATTCTTTTTCCGAACGTTGATGCAATGGAATTGGTAGAATTGGCACCAACTAATCATTCCAAACATCATACATTCAATGCATCTGCCATTTTGAATAGTAATGCCAAGATTGAATTATCAGATTTTATTTCAGCACAACGCTGCGATTTAATTATTGATGGAATGCGTGTAAAACATATCAGACCTAACGATCGTATAGTTATTACAAAACAGGATGCATCATTTAGTTTGTGCTTTGACGAAGATATAGAGGGTTACATAAATAAGTTACAACAAACATTTATAAAAGGATAGTATGAAAAAAGTAGTCTGAATATTTGTTAATATAATTGCTTTTGGTATTCCTTACATTTATGCTCGTAATAAGGCAAAAAAATCATTAACTATTTCCAACACAGAATTACAAGTTTCTAATAAAGTTGATATTGATGTTGAAGAATTGATAAATACTTTAGGCGGGAAAAGAAATATTGTTGATACATCTACAACTATTTCAACATTGAAAATTAATGTACGCGATAATTCAACTTTAACAAAAGAGAAATTTGACAAGTTTAAAATCACTGGATTTTTGAAAAATACAAATCAAGTTATTTTAGTGTTTGGTGATAACGCACAAGCAATTAATGAAAAATTAATTAAAAAACTTTAGTCTTCGTAATCTCTAATTTTGTGCTCAATACTTGACTCAAGACTTACACCATAAGCACCACGATGAGCGTGGATTAAAACAACATTCGGTAACCAACGAACAGCAATTTTATCTTTAGGAAATTTAAAACCTTCAGCTAATAAGTTAATGATTGTCTCTTTTTTTTTGTCCTCATAGCCTGCGTAATAAATAGAAATATTAAGAATATTTTCTGCTAATAATTTATTTTGAAAGTCATTATTAATAGATTTAATAATTTTTTTAATTATGTTGTTGTAATTTTTACCAATGCCACCATAATGATTTTTGCCATCTAGTTGAATGATAGGTTTCAATTTAAAAAGATTAATAGCTTTTACAATCGCTTTGCTAACTCTGCCTCCAGAAGTCATGCCACTTGAATCTTCGCATGAAAAATATGTTGAGATTTTATTGAAATGTTGTTCAGCTTCACTTACAATTGTTTTAACATCTTTGCCACTTTTAACTGCTTCAACAATCAATTTTAAAACAAATTCATTACCAGCTGCGCCACTCAAAGAGCGGATTGGAAAAAACTGTCCTTCAAATTCTTTTTGGATGATCAAAGATTGAGAATATTGACTAGACAAACCAGAGGATATTGGTAAAAAAATAACAGTTTCACAATTTTGTAACATGTCATTTACTTTAGTCATTAATTCCCCGATGGGAGTAGCGCTAGTTTTGAAAGACTCATGATTGTCAAGACGTTTTAGTAAATCTTCACGTGTAATAGATTTATTATCGTCTTTGAATGTTTTATTAGTGGCATCAGAAAAAGACAACGGAATGACTTCAATTTTATTTTGTGAAATAAAAGCATCATCATAGGTAGTTGAAGAGTCAATTAGAATACCGATTCGTGTTTTCATAATTGCTAATTATACTAATAATATATATAATCATTGGTAAGCTTGAGGTTGTAGGAATGGTAAATAAGGTATTAATTGAAGGGCAAGTTGTTCGTAGTACTTGAGGTCAAACAAAAGATTCTGGTTTTTTTGTCACTATTAAGCAAGAGAGAAAAGTTAATAAGTTTACATGAGCTAATTATTTCCCTTTATACGCTAATCACCCCTTAGCAAAAGATTTGGCTGCAATTGTTGAAAAAAATCCTAATGCCCATATAACGGTTGAAGGACAATTACGTACATATCATTCTAAAAAAACAAATGAGTGAAAAATATCTATTCAAGTAGAAAAAATTATTCAAAATGAGGAAGAAAAGCAAACTGGAACTGCTTAATTAAAAGAATATGGAATTTATAAATAAAGTTGAATTATCTGGAATTGTTGCCGAAGTTCGCACATCTGAAAGAGGAACAAATTTTGTCATGATTAAGCAAAATGTTACTTATGCAGGCGTAGAAAGAATTAGATTATTTGAAGCATTAATCAATGCTGATCGTAAAGATTTAATTGACCAAATCGCCATTGATAAAAAGGTGAAGGTTTTTGGTTCTTTAACTATTTTTAGAGTGAAAAAATTTAACATTCACAAAATGTTAGTTGAAGTTGATAAAATTGAACCACTAGAATAAAAGAGGTTTTATGGAAATTAATAAAGAATTGAATGCTTTAGCTAGTATTTTACTGGCTAAAGCTGTTAAAGATTTATATCCCAATGTTGTCTTAGGAGATAGTGTTTTAGACGAAAATGGTTTTACTTATAGTTTTGCAATTAACACACCAATATCAATTAAAGAACTGCCAAAAGTTTTGAAACAAATGCAAAAAAATATTGACCATGCCTATACATTAAGTTATGAAACAGTTGATCATCAAACAGCAGTTAAATTGTTTGCTAATGAAAAATATAAACTGCAAATTATCAAAGATCAAAAGCAAATTCATATCGTAAGATTTGGAAATGATTTTGTTGATCTATGTAAAAAAACAAATTTGTCTAAACTTTCTTCTATTAAGGCAATTGAATTGATTAATGTTTCTGGTGTTTATTGAGAAGGTAATGCTAAAAACGAACAATTATCAAGCATTAGTGGTGTTGCTTTTGAAAACCAAAATGATCTGAAAGCATTTCAAAGTGTCCTCAGAGAACGCAAAGAGAGGGATCATCGTAAATTAGGAAACGATTTAGAGCTTTTCACGTTTGATTTAATGGCTGGACAAGGTTTACCGATTTGGCTACCTAAAGGTTCGGCAATTAAATATGAAATTGATGCCTACATTCACAATTTATTACAGCGCAATGGTTACAAGTTTGTAAATTCGCCTGTGCTTGGTTCAAAAGCTTTATACGAAACTAGTGGCCATTGATCTCATTATCGTGATAATATGTTTCCATCCGTGGATGTTGATGGTGACATACATGTGTTACGCCCAATGACTTGTCCGCATCATTTGTTGGTTTATCAACAGAAACCTCGTTCTTATAGAGAACTACCATATCGTATAGCAGAACATGCGATTTTACATCGTTATGAATCGTCAGGTTCATTAACTGGATTAGAGCGTGTTCGTAGCATGCAATTAATTGATACACATATTATTTGTACAACAAAGCAGATTAAAAGTGTTGTGGAACGTTGTTATAAAATCATTAATGAAGCAAGCAATACTTTCGGCGTTAAGATTCACTCGGTTGATCTTGCTTTGCACGATAAAAATAATGAAGATAAATTTTTCAAAAATGAAAAAATGTGAATTGATGCCGAAGATAGTTTACGCAAAGTGTTGAACGACTTAAACATTAAGTTCAAAGAACAAAAGGGTGAGGCGGCATTTTACGGGCCAAAGATCGATTTACAAGTAGAAACTGCTTTAGGAAGAATCATTACTGCTTATACAGTTCAACTTGATTTTTTATTACCAGATCGTTTCAAACTTGAATATAAGGATGAAAATGGGCAAATTCAAAGGCCAGTATTAATTCACGCTAGTGTAATCGGAACTCTAGAACGATTTGTTTCAATTTTATTAGAGCAAAATAAAGGCGTATTTCCTTTATGATTATCACCAATTCAGGTCGCCGTAATTCCGGTTAATCCACTTGAACACGGAATTTATTGCGAAAAAATCACCCACGAATTAGAACAAGAATTAATTCGGGTTGAGTTTGATAATAGTGATGAACGTTTGGCTAAACGAATTCGCGATGCTCAAATTCAAAAAATTCCTTTTCAAGTAATAATTGGTGACAACGAAATTAAGAATCAATCAGTTTCTTACCGTCGTTACGGAGAACAAGAAAGTAAGGAAATGCCTTTCAAAGAGTTTGTAAGCTTGCTTAAAAAACAGATAAATGGCCATAAGTAAAATAAAACCAACAATTGGTGTAAATGATAAACTGTTTATCATAGATATAAATCCTGGTAATGATGAGATTACTAAAGATTTAGTTATTGGTCGTTTCGCTAAGATGATTAAAAATATTTCACAATATCAGAAAGTTGTTATTTTAAGTCACTCTACTTTATCACTATTAAAAAAAATGGTAAAAGACATTGGTTTAAAAAAAGGGTATGTTGTTAGTGATAATGGCGCCCGTATTTATAATATTGATGAAGATAAGGTTATCTATGACAATTCAATGGACCGTGATGAAGTATTGGCAATTGTTCATTTTGCAATTATGCAAAATGCTTTAGTTTTAGTTTCTGGTAGTCAACGTGAGTATGGTTACAGCCTTAATTTGCTTAATTCTTCGTCATTAAATAAAAAACATTATTTACCATTACCTTATACGAGTGATTACCCAAAATTTGTTAAGTTCATTGATTCTACTATTATTCATAGTATTTTGATTTTTCAAAAAGAGCGCGAAAAAATGTTAAAGACTCTAGATAAATTTAGTGCTATTGCTAAAGATTGAACATTTAATGCCGTTCAAGGCCAACATTCATATTTTGTAGTAACTGATCGAGAAAACACTAAATACAACGCTATTTTAAAAATTATGGAGATTTTAAAAATAAGTAATGTTGAACAAATTTATTATTACGCTTTAAATACAATTAATAATCAATGCTTGAAAGCTTTTAAACATCATTTAATTCATCAAGATATTGCCTTAATTTCTGGATATTACAGCAAAATAAGCATTCAGGCTAATATTGATAATATGATAACTAACATTCGTCATGTATTTTTTGACGCAGCTGAAACAGCTAATGATACATATGTCACAAAAGAAATTATTGATACGAAACGTCTTAGCCAAATAATGACTGAAGCTCGTAATACTAAAAAGATATCGTAATTCTAGCGTTTACTTTTATCAAAAGGAATACCATCATGTGCTGGTGCCATAGTTCTTTTTGAAAACGCTAATAAAACAACGATTGTAATAATGTAAGGGATTGCAAACACAACTTCTTTTGGAATACCCATATTAGTCAAGATGTTTGTTTGTGACAATGATGTAAACAATGAGAAACAAAGTGAGATTAAGGTAATCCACTCTATTTTTCATCCGCCCGCAACCATAATTGCTAAAGCCAGAAAACCTAATCCAGCAGTATTGCCGCTGAAAGTTTGAACATTAAACAAGAACAATGCGCCTGCTAATCCAGCCATAGCTGAAGAAAGTAACACACCAATTCATTGATATTTAATAACGCTAATTCCTTGAGCATCAACTGCATTAGGGTTTTCACCTACTGCATTGTATCGTAGACCTGTTTTGGTATATCGCATAAAGACGTAAGTGAAAGCGGCAATAATTAACACAATTACAAACATAATGATTGATGATGCGTAAATACCATTACCTAGAAATCCAAAACTAACAAATCCGCTTTCTAATTTAGTGTTCCCATCATATAGTATATTAGCGAGCGCACTATTTAGAAATGTAGCAAGTGCTAAACCAATCATATTAATGGCAGTACCTGAAATGATGTGATTAGCTTTAAGTTTAATGGTAGCAAAAGCATGCATCGTTCCAACAAACATAGTTGAAACAATAGTTAGTAGCATCGGAAAAATAATCATACCGAATCCATAATTTGACATTCCTAAAACCGGTGAAGAATAAATTGCAAAAAACAGCGCACCAATACACATCATTCCATCAATGCCAATATTAACAATGCCAACACGTTCAGATAAATATCCACTTAGAGCACCAGCTAATAAGATGGCTCCGAACATAAAGAAATAATTTAATAATATTCCAGAATCCAACATATCTTATTTGGCTCCTTTCAGCTGATGATTTTTTTCTTTTTCAACTAATACCATTAATTCTTTTTTTCTTATAGCTTTAAGATTAGGGAAACTGGCATAAATTTTTTGCTTATAAGAGCGAACATTTTCGTAATTCATTTTGTTTGAAAAATTAATATTAAATTTTTTCATTCTCAGTTTTAAGGAATCTTTATTAATGGAATTTAAATAATTTTGATCTAAATTTTGATGATGCAGATAATGAATAATACTGGTGGCATCGTCAAGATCTTGATTTATATTATCAACATACTGAGCATAATTATTAGCGTAGGCTTTTCCTTTAAATATTCTTAAGTACCATTTATATGGAACTAAAAAATAGAAAATACTAATAATGGCAGCACCGTATACGACGATGCCGAAAATAGTATCAGCCACAGCTGGATCAACACCATAGAGTGTTTGCAACGAAACTTTAGAACTGTCAATCATCCCAAATAATAGAGAAATAGGCAGTATTGCCCAAGAGTTGGACATAGCAATCAAACCCACTGATATTCCAGTAAATCCCTCTTGAGGAATAGTTTTAGCGGCGACAGTTACAGGCATATTATCGGCTTTGCCTAAATAAACCATTGCTCCTAATATGCCCGCAATCGCTCCAGAAATAAGCATAGCAGTGACTTGGTTAAATTTAGTAGAGTATCCCGCATATTTGGCTGCAGTCTGAGACATTCCAGTGTTAATTATTTTTTTACCAAAAGTTGTAAAGTTTAATAAAACAATAGTGAACGAGATAACGATTATTGCAATGATGATAAGCGGAAGTCAAGATACATACGTACCACTAATAGATACTTCTAGTACCAAGTTATGCTTAGGACTTAAAGTATTTAAGGCAACCGTCTCTAAACCATCGCTTCCTACTTGGCACAAACGTGCAAGCATCAAAGTAGCGATAAAATAAATAATTCAATTGAGCATAATACTTGACACCACTTCATTTACATTTAATGAGGATTTCAAAAAACCAATTAATGTTGAAATACTAGCTGCAGATATGATACTGATTAAGATAATCAAAATTTGGCTTAAACCATTTGGTACACCAACCATATGTTGTGCAACAATAGTAGCAACAGTGCCCCCGAATAACATTTGACCCGAAATGCCGATATTAAATAAGCCACATTTCATTGCGATTAAGAATGCTATAGCGGCAACAGCGAAAATGGCAATACTACTTATGGTTGCATTTATATCAGGTGCTGTTGCAAAAGGATGTGTAAAAAATGTTGAAAATATTTTAGAGAATAAACTGAAATCTTTATAAATAATACAAGTAATAAGCAAGGCGATAGACAGTGAAATAATAATTGTCACAAAAGAAACTAAAATACTTTTGATCCCTTTTTTTCTTTTATCTGAATAAACGATTTTATCCTTTCAAAAGCTAAAAGTAGTTCTCATTAATGGCCCCCTTCCAATGCGTGAGCAATATGATGCCCAACAATATCGCGATTAGTATTTTTGGTAGGATTAGAATATACAATATGTCCCTTTGACATTACCATAATAGTGCTGGCTATGTTGAATAATTCATCTAATTCATAAGAAATTAAAATTACTGCTGCACCTTTTTTTGCGTCTTCAATAATATGTTTATGTACTTCTTCTATTGCTCCTAAATCTAAACCTCGAGTTGGTTGTACATAAATAATCAATCTATGTGCCCTAGAAATTTCACGCCCAAAAACTAATTTCTGTTGATTACCTCCAGATAAACTTCTCGCAATAGCTTTGCCACGATTTGATCCACGAACATCATATTTAACGCATAAATCCGAAGTATATTCACGAATAGCAGTTTTATTTAAAAATCCTCAATGTGAAAACGGCTTTTGATCAATAATTGGTGCAACACAGTTATAAGAAACAGTTTCGTCAAGAAGTAAACCGTATTTATGGCGATCTTCTGGAACGTGTGAAATGCCGTGCTGATAAATTTCTTTAACACTTAGATTGGTTAAATCAATAGTTTCATATAAATCTAATTTATTGGTGCTAGTTTTAACTAACTTTATAGAACCGTGTGTAGGTTTAACCAGGCCACCAATAGTTAAAGCTAACTCTGTTTGTCCGTTTCCTTCAATTCCAGCAATTCCTAAAATTTCTCCTTTATGAACATTGAAGGAAATTCCCTTTAGAGCATCAATTTTATGGCCGCTAATATTTTTTACATGTAAATTATCAATTTTTAAGATTGGCATTTGTTCATCTTTTTTATATGAAAGCATGTGATTTTTTTGAATATGCAATTGTCGGCCAACCATCATACTAGATAATTCATGAATTGGAGTAGCGGAGACATTACAATGATTTATTTTTTTACCCAAACGAATAATGGTGGCTTCATCAGCAATTTCTTTCACTTCATTTAGTTTATGAGTGATGATGATAATTGTTTTGCCTTGTTTTTTAAAATCTAGAACCATTTTGAGAAAATTTTTAATTTCACTATCGCTTAAAACGGCTGTGGGTTCATCAAAAATTAAAATGTTGGAATCTCGATATAGCAATTTAAGAATTTCTACTCTTTGTTGCTCACCAACACTAGCATCTTCAACTTTTTTATTTAGATCAACATTTAATTTATATTTTTTGGATAAAGATTGGATTTTTTGTTTTGCTTTATCTAAGTCAAGAAAACCAAAACGTTTTGTTACTTCTGAACCTAGGATGATATTCTCGAGTAGCGAAAATACTTGTACTAACTTAAAATGTTGATGAACCATGCCTAAGCCTACTTTGGTGGCGTCTTGAGCTGAATGAAAGTGAATTGCTTCTCCATTAATTTTAATGGTGCCAGCATTTGGTTGATAAATACCGAACAGAATAGACATCAAAGTGGATTTTCCTGCACCATTTTCTCCGATGATTGCATGAATGGTGTTGGTCTTCACTAATAATGATATGTCTTCATTAGCAATAATAGAACCATTACCAAATGTTTTGGTAATATTATGCATTTCAACAGCATATTGTGATTTACCATATAGGTCTCTAATAGAATTTTCAATTTTTCTCATTTTGCTTTTCATATTTATTAAACTCTAAATGCCATATGATCTTCTTGTGATAACATCTCTAAATAAGGAATGTTTGTCCCGGTATCTGATAATTCTTCCAGATGTTGGATAATAAAACTTCACCATTCAGTTTTATCCTGAGGAATTGGATCATCAGTAAAGTTTTCAATAAATTCTAACAAATATGGTCAAGATGGATCAGATGATTCAATGCCATTGTTGGTTATGTCGGCGACAGTTAAATACCCAAACGAACCAATACCATTTCAACTGTCATCAGTAGATTCTCCTGCCATAGATAAAGCTAAAATTTTAGAAGTAACATTAGAGATATTTTTAACAGCAGAGAATTTAACAATTCTGTCATCCCCAGATTTATCTGTATAAACACTTTTTAAGTTAATGGTTGGATCTAATTCTTGAGCAGTATCTACGCCAATGATTGCACAGTTAGATTTATAAGCCCTAATTTCTTTTACAGCATCCATTGTTTGTGGACCAGCAACTGGTAAAATGGCATCAGCACCACGCTGTAGTAAAGCTTGGACAAGGGGTTTTCCGTCGCCCATTGAAAAAGAATTACTAAAAAACGAATCAGGTTGGCCTAGATTTATAAAATTAACTTTATGGTCTTCTGGATTTGTTCATCCTTCTTTTTTAGCAATGTCGTTAACGTTTTGATTTCAAGATTCAATTCCATATTCTAACCCCCCCATATATATGGTTACAGAAGGAATGGCAATCCCACCAAACGAGCCGACTCTTAACCCGCCACTACTATATTCATCAAAGTTATCATTTAAATACTGGCAAATAGCAATTCCGGTTAAAAATGCTGCTTGGTCTGCACGGAAGATTACAGATGCAA
This sequence comes from Mycoplasmataceae bacterium, assembly GCA_031265955.1. Taxonomy (GTDB): domain Bacteria; phylum Bacillota_I; class Bacilli_A; order Mycoplasmatales; family Mycoplasmoidaceae; genus Malacoplasma_A. The sequence goes on from JAISBY010000010.1 coordinate 18,551, forward strand.
TGTTTCTATCCTCAGGAGTGTTAGCATCCAATAAAATATAACCTGCTTTTTGGTAGTTAGGAAGAGAATGAGCTTGAAACCCTGAAAGCCCAGTTTGATGCATGTATCCGGGTAATACTAATGTTTTGAAATTATTATTTACTAATGAGTCATAGGTTTGTCAAAAATCATTAGAATTATCACTTCCTGGTTTTACACCTTTCGCTTCGCCTGGTGCAGCGGGTAAACTATCTTTCGGAGGTTTTGCTTGGATTGAAGGAGAGCCATCAAACCACGGATTGTTTCAAATTCAATCAACTAACCCTTGGTAACCACTTTGATTAAAACTTTTATCCAAGACTTGATGAGTTGCACCATCAACGACTAGCGCGCCATAACTAAACTTATTATCTGAATTGTCCTGTTGGTTAATAGGCGAATGTGCTCCAGGAGTGGAAAAAGGAGTGACTGACTGATCAGTTATATTTCAAATTGTTTTTTGTGGAGTTGCAGCATAATAGGATAGCGTTTTTTTGGGATGATTAAAATCTAAAAAAGGACTAGTTTTATCCGCGAATGCCAATCCAAATACCAAGCCAAAACTAGCTAATAAAGCAATAGAACCATTGATAGTTTTAATTAAAGTTTTCTTTGCAATCTTTTTCATATATCAATTCCTTATTTTTATAACTTATTAATTATTGGTTGGGGGTCAATAACACCTACACGTAAAACTTTCAATTTGTCAAAATCGACAATCGTTGAAGGGTGATCGTTTTGTTGCTTCCCCTTGACAACAATTAAATCAAAAGTATACTTTTTGAAAATTGATATTGCTTCTAAGTAATCATAAATTGGCATTCTGCCAGAAAGATTGGCACTAGACGAATACACGAAATCAACTTTCGTAATTAATTCTAGTAATTTTGGATGGTTAGGCATGCGATAACCAACTCCATGCTTGATAATAGTTAATTCTCCTGGCCAATATTTCTTAATAATTTTAATTTCATTTTCACTAAGATTTGGTACATCATCAGTAGATGAAATTAATTTGACTAGTTTTTTATTTTTGCTTCTTTTCTTAATGTTGTAAATTAAATTGCGTTCTAAACAAATAATGCCCATTACTGTATCTGTTTCAACAATTGCAGCCTTACCATTTTTCAATTCAAAAGCAATCTGTTCTAGTTCGGTTCAATCATAAACTCGCATAATTTATTTTAGCACTAATAAAATAAATTAATTAGGTATAAACATATAGTAATATTTAGTAATACTCGCATTATTAAAGAGAGAAGAAAAGCATGACAATCAAAGAATTAAAACCAAACAAAGTATGAGAGTATTTTGATGCTATTTGTAAAATACCACATATTTCACACCATACAGAAAAATTAGTTCAATATTTAACCAATGAATTTAAAGCTTTAGGATATAACCCAATTGTTGATAAGGCTGGTAATATTTTTGTTGCCAAACCCGCTCACGCTGATTACCAACAATTGCCGGTTCTTTTGTTGCAAGCTCATTCAGATATGGTTGGAACAAAAGACCCATCTTCTAAACATGATTTTCTAAAAGACCCAATTCAAACTCGTGTCGAAAACGGGTGGGTTTATGCTAATAAAACAACTTTAGGGGCAGATAATGGCATTGCTGTTGCCATGATTATGGCCGTTTTTGCAGATCGTTCATTAAAGCACGGCCCATTAGAAGCATTAATAACGGCTGATGAAGAAACTGGTATGGAAGGCATCCAAAAATTTGATATTAGAAAAATTAAAGCAAAATATCTAATTAACATGGACAATGAAAATGACGAGGAAATATGTATTGGTTGTCCTGGGAATGTTAATATTGAGGCTGAATTGTTTTTTAAAAGAGAAACAAGAAAAATACCAAATACTACCAATCTAAAAATTACGGTTACTGGTGGTGTTGGTGGTCACTCTGGACAAACTATTGCGCAAAAAAGGATTAATGCAATAAAGAAAATATTTAATACATTGAACTTCATTGTTGATGTAACTGATATTCGTTTAATAGATATAGAAAAAGCTGGTGTCGCCAGAAATGTCATTCCTTTCGAATGTACAGCTAATATTAATGTTTACAAAAAAGATGTTGCTAAGGTTAAAAAAATAGTAGCACATTCTCTTAGAATGACACATTTGGAATATGATTTAGAAAAAGATATGGATATAACTTGTAGTTCGTCTGATACAAAGCTCTTACCGATGCGCAAAAATGATTCTAATTTAGTTATCGGTGTTTATGCTGGAGTGCCGAACGGAATTAGTACTATCAATTGAAAATATAATGTGCCAGAAACATCTAGTAATTTAGGTTTAATTGAGACTAAGAAAAATAGTGTTTGATCCTACTATATGGTCCGTTCATCTTATGATCAAGCCCAACTAAGGTTAGCAAATCGAATTAAAATGTTATTTAAAAGCGTTGGCGGTACAGCAAAACAAGTTGATTTTATTTCGGGTTGGTTACCCAAAGAAAATGAACTAGCTAATATCTATCAAAAGTTTTACAAAGGAATTTTTAAAAAAGATGCTAAACAAGTTTTAATTAACGGCGGGGTAGAACCAGCTTTCATTTTAGCTAAGAAGCCTAATATGTTAGGTATGTCTATCGGCCCACTAATGGAAGAAGTTCATACTAAGTCCGAACGTTTGAACATTAAGTCAACTCAAAAAATATATGACTTGCTATTAAGATTTTTGCCAACAATTAAATAGTTAACAACTTACAATTAGGATTTTCAAAGAAGATTTTGCCACCACTATTTAAAAACTTTTTCTTATTTTTGATTAGTAATTTGTAAAAATATAAAGAGTCAGAACTATTGTTAAAACTAATATTAGTTTCATACTTTATCATTGTTTTATCTAATTTGTTTTGTTTTATATATGGTGGGTTGCAAACAACAAAATCAAATTTAAGTCTTTTATCTATTAATGTTTTATAAAAATCACCAATGTAAGTCTTAATTTTTAAATTATTTAATTTGGAATTGTGTATCGTATTTCTAACAGCTTTAGGATTGATATCAATGCTTGTAATATTAACTCAAGTGCAATGTTTTTTAATCGCTAAACCAATGCAACCAGTTCCACAACATAAATCGACACCATTAATTAATTTGTGATTATGTTTAAGATATTCAATGATTTTTTCGGTGATTAATTCCGTTTCACTACGAGGCTCAAAGATATTTTTATATATATCTATTTTAATACCGCAAAATTTGGTATGTCTCACTATTTGACCTAATGGTTTATTTTTGTAAAAATATGCATCCAAATACTTGTAAATTCTTTCCGATTTAAAATCAATTTGTTTATTTCTATAAGTTAAAAAATCAATTTTGCTTTTTATCAATTTTGATGTTTTGAATAGAATTTCAAAAATTACAACATTATTATTTGTTGCATATTTTTGTTTAATATCATTAACCAATTTTAAAAAGGTCATTAAATCTTTAGTTCGGACATCAATTTTACTTGCTCATCAGCTGTTAATGCGTCAATAACTTCGTCTAAATTACCTTGCATTATTTGGTCCAACTTGTTCAATGTTAAACCGATGCGATGATCGGTAATTCGATTTTGCGGATAATTATAAGTTCTAATTTTTTCTGAACGATCACCTGTTCCCACTTGATTTTTTCTCATATCTGCGATTGCGTTAATCCTATCGGTTTCTAATTTTTCTCAAATCCGTGATAGTAATAATTTCATTGCCATTTCACGGTTTTCAATTTGGCTACGTTCTTGCGAACAAGCAACAACAAGGCCAGTAGGTATATGAGTGATTCGTACGGCAGAATCGGTTCGGTTAACATGTTGGCCACCAGCGCCACCGGCACGATATTTATCAATTCTAAGATCAGCCGGATTTATTTTAAAATCAATCTCGTCAAATTCAGGCATGACAGCCACCGTAATTGTAGATGTATGAACTCTGCCCTTAGATTCTGTGGCAGGAACTCTTTGAACACGATGAACTCCTGATTCAAATTTCATTTTAGAATAAACATCATCTCCAGTGATATTAAAGAAAACGTAGTCATATCCATGAGAATTGGTGGAAATATCCATAATTTTAATTTTTCAATTTTGCTTGTCTGAATATCTTTTGTAGGTATCAAATAAATCTGCAACAAATATGCTGGCTTCATCACCGCCTGCCGCGGGACGCATTTCAATAATTACGTTTTTATCGTTATTTGGGTCAACTGGAAGCAATAAAAGTTTGAATTCTTCTTCTCATTTAGGCACTTGCTGTTTGATTTCTTCCAGTTCTAATTTAGCTAATTCACTTAATTCCGCATCTAGTTCACTAGTCCCTAGTGCTTTTTCATTAGCTTCAGCAGTTTTAATTGCAACCTTGTATTTTTGAAATAATTCAACAATTGGTTTATTTCTTTTAAGTTGTTTATTAATATCCTTTAGTTGATCTAACGGAAGACTAGCAGTTTCTAATTGACGATTTAAATCATTGTATTTTGTACTTATTGCTTCAAGTGATTGGTAAAGTCTCTTATTGTATTCCATTTATTTTCCTTTAAATTATTAGTTACAAATAAAAAGCAAATACCAAGCTTTGGTATTTGCTTATGAATGTGTAGCTACTTTAATTCGTCTAAAGACTTAACAATCTTTTTATTAGATTTGCGAACGCGAGCTTCTTTTTTAGGAGCTTTAGTTGAAATGGTTTCTTTACCAGTAGTAAATTTAGAAGATAATTTTTCAGCACGTCCTTTTGCTTTTTGATCGCCAATACCACCTTTGTAAAAAGGATGACAATTTGCACAAACATCTAAATTTACTACATCTTGTTTGATAGTAGATTCAATTTGGTAAGACGCACCACAAGACGCACATTTAAATGTGACTACATGTACATTTGGTTGAATTTTCTTATTCATAAAACTGGCATATTATACCGCAATATTATGTGACATAACATTTATAGGAAAATATAGTGTAAACAATATAGATACTCCTAAGTCCAACAGGGGGGGATGTTAAAAAAACATAATAGTGTTGTAAAACATGCTATCATATTAAAAATGAACAAATTGCCAACTTTAAAGAAGAATAACTTAGTGTATGTTTGTCTTTGTTCAATTGTCGTTTTGCTAACAGTCGCACTCATAATCATAAGATTTACTGCCAAGTGAGAAGTTGATAAAATTTCTTTAATAATTTCTTTAGTTTTAGGTTTTATTGTGAGAATGAATTATATTATCGTTTACTTTATTTTCTTTATTTTTATTATTAAATTTATTGAAGATTTGCATCCGTTCATCAACAATAGTAGAAAGCATCAAATTGTTAAGGTCATAGGTTTTACTTTGTTTTCCTGTTATCTTTTAATTACTTTTATACTATTAGGAGCAAGTCAAGTAAATTTTGCATCAATTTATACTTGTATTTTCTTTATAACTTGTTTTGTTTATTTTCTATTTTTAATTATTTACTCATATAAGGCGAATGCAAAATATTCTATAGTTAGAGCTAACAACTTGTATACATTCATAATCGGGCTCATTTTTTACATATTATTGAGTATTTCATCAATAACATTAAGTTTTTTATATTTAACAGTTTCAATTAAAATTTCTTCAATAGAGTATATTACATTTGCCTTTACTTTTCATGCTGTTTGAATTATGATTTCTGGACTTTGAAATCCTAACTTCAATTACAAGCTTTCTCGCATTTTGACAATTGTTTATACGGCAATTTGTTTAGTTATCGTTAGTATTTTGATATATTTTATTTGTACAGATAAAAACATCGCAGACTCAAATTACTTATTTTTCTATGATCATTTGATTATTATCATCCCTTGTTCATTATTTTTTATTGTTACGGCAATTTTTACTACTCTTCTATTTTGTTTTTGTTTCAATAGTGAAGACAAGATTAACAACCAGTGGGTTTATTCTAAAAAATAGTTATTATGTTTATTTCAATTAAGCCTAAACCAATATCCAATAACTCCAAAGTTTATTTAATAAAATCTTTTCGTGATGAACAAGGTAAAACCAAACAACGCATAATAAAAGATTTTGGTAATTATTATGAATTGTTGAAAGAAGATAAACATTTTTTAGAAAAACTAAAGGCAAATGTGAAGAATTTAGAGACAGATTTTAGTCAAAAAAATTTGGATGTTAATAAGGAATATAATTTTGGTTACTTTTTTATTGTAAGAATGATATTATCTATGAAATTGCGAATTTTTATTTTAAATAGAACCAGAAATAAAAATGAATATTTGTATAAGTGATTTGTTAACGAAATTATTAGGACTTTTATAAAAAAAGATCTTTTTGAGAATAGATATGCAATTGACAGTACCAACGAAATGGTAAATTTAGGGAGGGGGGGGGATAGAAACGATTGTAAATCAACTAAAATTTGACTTGTTGTTATATATATATTTAAATCATTCTTCTCGTTTAGTGAACAAAGACATTTGCTATGCAAGATTGTTCTCAGTTTATAGCAATCCAAACATTAATGTATTAGTTTGTTTTGATGTAAATATGATTCCTTTTATCTATAAAATTTTAAACACCACCCATCTATCTAACATTCATTTGTTATTATTTACTTTAAAGCAATTTTATAAAGTGAAAACATTTATATGTGGGATGAACCTGTGAAAGATTGTAAACAAAAAGTCCAATGATTATATTTTGCTTGATTATGCGATTAGTAATTTAAACGGTACTGGATATAAAGCAAATATAGAAAAAATAGTTTTATCTAATTTTCATTCATTAAAAATGAAACCAAAATTTTTACAATTAAATTATCTGGATTCAAATACAAAAAAAGTTGAAACATCTTATATTATTATTAAGCTTGACATTCAAAAATTACTTTTATTGGTTAAAAAAAATATTGGCGAAGGAAGATTTAAGATTGATTTATTTTTAAATACTCCTAATTTGATTCAAAATCAAGGTGTAATTAATTTGCTGTCCAATCATTTAAAAAAATCCAGTGATGAATCAAAATTGATTTTGAAATCTATTATGATTGATAGCGTCAGAATTTATTTAACATCAAATTGCATGCCGTCGAATATTGATAAAATTTCATTATTTTTAAACCAAGACTTGAACTGTACTTTTTTTCAACAAAATTTTATAAATAATTCGACAGATTTTAATTATTTTGTTGACCATAATAAAATTGAATTCAGATATTTTTTAAATTTCATATTCATTATTTTATCTATGCAAAGTGCACATTCTTTGGGTTTGTCTTATCAAAGTATGTTTGATATTATTTGTGGATTAACTTTGCATCAGACAAAAGACAATAATTATATTTTTAGTTTTCCTTCTGTTGAGCGTAATGACATAATCAAAATTAATCAGACTGTTGGTACATTCTTTGAGAGTTCTTTCATTACTAAATATGATATTGTAAAAGAAAAAATTAGATTAATTATTTCGGCAAAAGATACTAGTTTAAATTAATTTTGTTGGTGATAGATTTCAAATCTAAAAAAACCAGGAGCTTGATCAGCATAATCATGACCTGTATCAGTTCACATTGTCATAGCAGGATGGTCATGATACTGTTGAGTATCTTCTGTGTGTCAAATTTCTTGTAATTGTTCTCCAACTAACTCAACAGTTTTAGGACCCATGTGTGGTATATCTAAATTGGTAAAATCTAATTTTAATTCAAAAACAAATGCTCCGCCTGCTACATGACCATCAAATTTGATGTAAACAAAATCAGATAAGGAATACCCGTGATCATATTCGGTGGGATTTTTACCACAGTATCTTAATTGTCAAATGATATTGTTATCTTCTGGCATGGCAACATTATCTCAGTTCGGTTCATTAACATTGTATTTAGGAGTGCTATATCAAAAATCTGTATGAGTGTAATCTGTGATGTCGTTGTAATAACCCACTGATGGTGGAACATCAACTGGTATATTAAAAGTTCTTGTCATATCTACCGGTTGCATAGTATCATCGGTTGGTTGAATTTGATAATCGTAGTTGTAGTTAATATTCATTTTAAGATTTTCAAGTATAGGAGTTGATCCTTGTTCTCAATATCAATAGCTTCATGGTTGTCAATCTTTGGAGACACGATGTAATGCATCTTCATTGGCAATATCAAAAGAAAAAGTGAGACTATTATAGGCATCTGATGGAACGGTACCAACTGGGACAGCAGATGGATCTCACTGACGAGCAGAATAATTATCTACTAGCCCTCAACTACCAAGCGCTGGATAATCTGCATAACTCGGAATTGGATAGTCAATCACGAATTGTTGACTGTCGTTTGGATTAGTATTGCTGTTTTCTAAAGATCTATTCAAATGGTTAACGCCTATATGAAAGTTGCTACCGGTATTTACACAAAGTACCATCGCAGTAATTCCTAATAGTGGTATTATTTTTTTTAATTTTTTCAGTGAAATTTTCATAATCATCCCCTTAACAAGATAGATTTTATAACTTAAGTAATGACTGGGAACGGTTTTAAGTAAATAAACACGCAATGTGTGGAAAACCTTTTGCTACAAAATACATTAATTTCATCAAAATCACGAGTGCTTACTAAGAAATAAAATAGGGTATGTATTTTCATTGCATGTTTCTACTAGATATGATTAAATAATGACTAAATGAAATTGATTGTTTAAAAATCATCACAATCAGCAGAGATAGTTCCAATTTTAGGTGATCTTTTGATAATAATCGTCATTGGTTTAAAACTAAAAATGACAGATTATGAATTTTTGAGATTAATTCATATCGTTAAAAATTTTCAAACAATATATTGAAAAATAAAACAATATAGGGTTTTATAAAATTGTTACATCCCTAAGCTTCATACGTAAAGATGATAGGTAATTAATTTAAAAAAAAAAAAAAAAAAATATTTATGAATATGATTACAGTTATTTAGAAAAGCAAAGGGAATGGAATTAGATTTAGCAATTTCATATTTCCACACACAAAGTGTTTTAAAGGAATATTGTCGTGTTGTCACTCGGTAATAGGCTATAAATCAAAAGTACGAAAAAGAAAGAAAAGAGATAATATGAAAAAATCAAAACTAATCAAAACATTCACGGCAATTGCTTTAGGAGCAACTAGCATTGGTGTGATTATTCCCATAATCAATCAAATTACTACATCTACTAATGTTAATTCAAAATCAAAATTAAACATTACTGCCAAAGAAACTGTTGACTACAAAACCAGCAGTCTTGACATGCTTGCAGCAAAGGTTTATACCTACGCTCGCGACATGCAAGGTTTGTCTGAAGACGAAGCCGAAGCTCAAGTCACGCATACTTGTGGAATCTACAATCACATGTACAACCAACAAGTACAACAAATGACTCAAAATGGGCAAGCGCCTAATGACGATATCCAATATGGCATTATTCAAAGTCTCAATGATCAATTCAATATCGACCCATTAGATGCTGACGGTATGCAAAGCAACATCCTTCCCAACATTGAAACTAGTCTAGAAAATCAAGGCGAAACCCCAGCCCAAGCACAACAAGTGGTTGATAATTACCAATCGGTCGTGGACGAAATGCAAGGTGATTTACCGTCAAATCTTGATATCGCTATGCAATATAATACTGAATTTCAACCAGCGACTGCTAATGAAAATAACCTGGATTTAGTCTGTACTTGAGCGGCAACACAAATCAAAAAATCCTTATCCATTAACAACGACTTAACTGCCGACTTCGCAAGTAAGCTAGCCGTTTACTCACCCGATGGCAAAGTTGGATATGGCGTTGGTAGCGAAATTACCAAAGAAGATTTAGCTAACTTATTCACTTTCAACTACGATCTAACCACTAATGCTTGGTTAGATATTCCTTCTTGCGACTATCAAAATGCCGATACCCAAATCTATGACAAAGTTACCACCAATTTCACTGAAACCTTACCATTATCATACCTATCTGTGCCAAATGGCGCCACTTGAAATACTGGTGAAATCTTACCAGGATATACCATTCATGTCAAAATTACCAACCAAGATTTCACTACTGATTCAAATTATGACAAGATTACTTTTGACTTTGGCGTCAGCAACACCAATGAAGATCCAACTTCTAGCGATGTACATTGATTAGACGACTCATCTAATCTCACCGAACAAGTCAATGTATCCACTACCCAAGAAAAACAAAACATTGCTACCAATTACTATTGAAAAAATGACACGACTTCCATTGAATGTGCCAACGAATATGACAACACGCTTGATGAATATTTTGTTTGTGACCAAACCAAATCCACTCGCTCTACCATTGAAGAAATTCTTGCCGGCGCCCCAGTGGATGCTCTCGGCCACTATACTGTCTCCCAAGACAATCCATATTTCATAGACCCCACCCAATTCAATTTCGATGGCATCAATACCCCGCCAACTGATTTTCTTACCGCGGATAACAACCATACCAACGAAAAACTCATGCTTAAAATCGTCGGCATTAACGACAACACTGAAGGCGCTCGAAACCAATCACTTCAATGCAAATGATGCATCGCCGACACCGATCCGCAAACTGGTAATATGATAAGCGTTCACGACATTGATTGAATTGGTCAAGGTTCTCAATACATATGAGTTAACTTCAATTATTCAGAAGACGATCTGTTATCAATTGACGGTGCAACTTCGGTTTGCAATTCAATTACCAGCATTGATGAAACTTATCAAGCTGTTCCTAACCAAGACACAAAAAAAGAATACGATGCTGCCCAAAAATTGTACGTGATTGATATGAATCTTAATATTTCTACAATAGTCGCGGGCGCCGCGTTATCAGCTTTTGCTGTAGTTCTTTCACTGATGTCTGGAAACAAAACCGATATAATATCTGCTCTTATTGCTGCCGGATTATGTACGGCATTCGTCTCAACTACAGCCGTAGAGTTAGCGAATGAAACATCAAATTTAAAAGCACTCAAAAATGCTGATGACACAATGCAAGATACTCATAATGATTTTAGCAAAGATCAAATTAATCAATTTAGACAATGAGCAAAAACATTAAACGATCCATCTATTTCCATTAGTATTAAACTGACAACCGCTCAACAAGAACAAACATTTGAACAAAATAATACTGACACTATGAATACATGAGCTAATAATATGTTAAAAGACAATGGTGAAGGTGATGCTGCAAAAGATAGTTTTTCTTTGCAATTTGATGATGTTACTGATAAAATTGTTTATTGAGGTTCGCATTTATTTTTAATGACGACATGTTTTCTAAGTATTCGTGTCGCTAAAAATGTGTTGACTCTCATAAGAACAACACTAGGAAATAATAGACAATTTAGAAGTTTGTTAGATAACTTAAATGACTGTGAATTAAATTTTGCAGATTGTTCTAGATCAGTTAGAGAAATGGATTTTAACTTAGCAGAATTTATGGGTGGCGGAATGGCTTATGGATGAGAATCTTTTCCTGAAGCCTTAATGTCTGAATTACGCTCATTTTATGGTGGATCCAATACTTTTGATAATTTAGGTAGAGAAATCCCTAATACCGATGGTTATATTAGAGGCAACGTGGGAGAAGGAATGGTTAGACAAGTAAATGATTCGCGAGCACAATATAATGAAGCAATTGCTGATATTAATGCACGTGAACGAACATTTGACGTACGTATTATGGATAATGATTCATGAATTGATGGTATTATTGCGAAATTAACTCCTATCTCTGAAAAAATGCCCCTTATTATTAATCTTATTGTCGTGCTCAATTTGGCTTTGTCAGCTGCTATCGATCTTGTAGATCTTATTTTGTAGGAAATAAAAAAATTAAAAGTAAACCAAAAAACAGAGCAACAGAACTCTGTTTTTTATTTCCACACACAAAGTGTTTTTACGGTTTATTGCACCACGAAAACTAATCTAATTCTTATATTTATAGTCGTAGAAGAGGTAAATATATGAAAACAAGGTCAAAATTATGAAAATTATTTAGTGTTATGGCAAGTACGTTAGTATTTGCTGGGGTAGTTGCACCTGTTATCAAAACAATTTCTATGCAACATACAAATACCCTTACTCACGCATTAAAAGTATCTGATAGCGAGTTAACGGATTTTAAAAACGATAGTGCAAAGATGTTAGCTTCTAAGGTTTATACCTACGACAAAACTGTATTAGGCTTAGATGATACAACTGCAAATAGTGATGTGATGAAACAATGTGGTGTATATAACAACGACTATAACATTGCTTATCAACAATTGCAGCAAGTAGATCAACAAAACCCTGGGCAAGGATATATGTCAGATGACTCTCAAATGTCGATGATTAGAAAAAATAATGAAAAATTCAATATTGATCCAGTAGATTTTGATCGTATTTCCTCATCTGATAATCAAGCTTTGTTATTAAGCCAATTAGAACAACAAGGAATGAGTGCAAGTGATGCAACTCAATCCATTAATGACTACATGAGCAAAGCTGTGCCTGTAGCTAAAACATTACAATTAAATGGATTAGAATCTAATACAATGTACAACCAACAAGTTGATACAAATTATCGACTTGATAATGAAAATTTAATAGGAACATGGTTAACCGATCATTATTCAAATATTTTAATCCCTAAAACACAAGATCAAATTATGACAAGCGATCTCGCAAGTCATTTAGCTGTTTATTCATCTGATGGCAAAACAGGATACAATGTTGGAGATGAATTTACCAAAGATGACATAGCTTCATTATTTAACTTTACTTATGATATGTCCACTGGATTAATTTTAAATACACCAAGTTGTGATTATGTGAATGCTTCATCAACAGACACAGATACCGTTTTGCCATACATTCAAACGAAAGATCTTTCCACATGTGCAGTAACTGGTGGTTCTACATGAAGTCAAGCGGAAGTTTATCCAGGTTATACATTACACTGCAAAATTGCTACTCAAGACTATGATACTAACTCAGATTATGATAGTATCACTATAAATTTGGGTGTAAGTAATACTCAATTAGATCCACAAAATCAGCACGTTGATTGATTAGACACTTCTGATAATCTTAAAATTGTTATCCCAGTATCTACCGATCAAGAAAAACTTAATATTGGTAAAAATTATTATTATCCTACTATGCCTACTACAACCAATATAAGTGTAGGTGATTATACAAAAAGCACAGATGAATACTTTGTTTGTGATCAAAGTCAATCAGACCGTTCTACCATTGAAGACGTTTTAGCTAACGCTCCAATTACATCCGATGGTCACTATAATATTTCCGCTGATCATCCATACAATATTACATCACTTAAACAGTTTAATTTTGACGGTATTGCTGGACCAATCGCTCCAACAAGTTGGCACACTAATGAGCAATTTGCACTTCAAGTAGTGGGAGTAGATGATAATTTTGATGGGTCTGTACATAACCAGTCCTTGGAATGTACTTGAGCAATTGTGGATCATGGTGCAGCTGATAAATCATCAACTATCACAATAACCCCCATTGCTTGAGTCATGGATGATGGTACAGCACTTCCTGAATACATTTGAGTAAATTTCAATTACTCCCAACATGATTTAGACAGTTTAAGTAGTGCATTAAATACTGCTAATACTATAAATGATACTAATAACCTTACTAACCTTTTGCTTAATGATACAAAAGGAATGTCTGATCCAACAATTGAAAGCCAATTAGATGGTGTACAATCACAAACTGATATTTTGTACGACCATGATTCCGTTGATACTGGACTTATGAGTGGTATTCTTGCCGTTGGAACTGCTCAAAGTATTCTGTTAGCAGTAATTGGTCAAATATGAGCTGTAGCATTATTGGCTGTCATGCTTGCCATGGATGCAACATTTACAGTTTTTAACGCAATGAAAGTTATTGATGATCAAAAAGCCAAAAATACTGCTAGCACAAACATACCATTATTAAAACAAACAATTGAATTATTTAACAGTAAAGATCGTGCAACAATTCAAAATGATTATTCTATCTTAACAGATGGTACTAGAATTATTAGCGATAAATTAAAAGCTGCTAATGAGGTTAATACCATTGTTAATGGGTACGATAAAAATAAATATGCTGATTGAATAGCAAGTATCGCTAATTTAAATAAAAATATAGATTACACCAATGTGATTAACGGTGTTAGAGACGGTTCGATAATACCGTCAGATAAATGAGTTACACTCGGAATTAACTTCGGGTATATGATCGTAGCTTACGGTATTAGTAGAGTAATTGAGAAGGTTAGATTAATAACCCAAGGGGCTGAAGCAGTTCTTGCAGCTGAAGATAATTTAAATACTATTTTGGGCAGAATGAATGATGCCGTAGAACAACTCAACGGATTGGCCACAACAGCTCCCGAGACATTCTTTGAATTTATAGGAGATGTTGTGGATGGATCAGAAGAAGCACTTGGATTAGCTACTCAAGAAATAGATGAAACGTTAGCAAATTTCGATAAATTAACAAATGGTTGTTCTGCTGCTGAGGAAGCTGTAGCTAATCAACCGTTTGTGGGAGTTTTACCTGCTATTGAAATTGTAATTAATATCCTGTTTGCTGTTCAATTTATCTATGAAGCACTACCTATGTTTAGTTCAAAAATTCCAGCATGAGCATAACGAAATAAGGAAGAACTATGAAAAAATCAAAACTAATCAAAACATTCACGGCAATTGCTTTAGGAGCAACTAGCATTGGTGTGATTATTCCTATCATCAATCAAATTACTACATCTACTAATGTCAATTCAAAATCAAAATTAAACATTACCGCCAAACAAACTGATGATTACAAAATGAGCAGTCTCGACATGCTTGCAGCAAAGGTTTATACTTATGCTCGCGACATGCAAGGTTTGTCTGAAGACGAAGCCGAAGCTCAAGTCACACATACTTGTGGGATTTACAATCACATGTATAACCAACAAGTACAACAAATGACTCAAAACAGACAGTCTCCTAATGATGACACCCAATATGGCATCATCCAAAGTCTTAACAACCAATTCAATATCGACCCATTAGATGCTGATGGCATGCAAAGTAATATTCTTCCTAACATTAAAACCACTCTAGAAAATCAAGGTCAAACCCCAGCCCAAGCCCAACAAGTGGTTGATAATTACCAATCAGTCGTGAATGAAATGCAAGATGACTTACCAACCAATCTTGATGTTGCCATGCAATACAATACTGAATTTCAGCCAGCGACTGCTAATGAAAACAACTTGGATCTAGTCTGCACTTGAGCCGCAACTCAGATCAAAAAAACCTTGTCCATTAATAATGATTTAACTGGTGACTTTACTAGTAAACTAGCTGTTTATTCACCCGATGGTAAAACTGGATATGGCGTGGGTAGTGAAATTACCAAAGAAGACTTAGCCAGCCTATTCACTCTCAACTATGATTTAACCACTAACGCTTGATTAGACATGCCTTCTTGTGACTATCAAAATGCCGATACTCAAATTTACGATAAAGTCACCACCAACTTCACCCAAACCTTGCCATTGTCATACTTATCTGTGCCAAATGGCGCCACTTGAAACATTGGTGAAATTCTACCAGGTTATACACTGCATGTTAAAATTACTAACCAAGATTTTACCACTGATTCCAACTGTGACAACATTACTTTTAACTTTGGTGTCAGCAATACCAATGAAGATCCAACTTCAAGTGATGTACATTGATTAGACGATTCGTCCAATCTTACCGAAAAAGTGAGTGTGTCCACCGCCCAAGAAAAGCAAAATGTCGCTACCAATTACTATTGAAAAAACGATACGACTTCCATTGAATGCGCCAACGAATATAATAGTGAGCTTGATGAATATTTTATCTGTGACCAAACCCAATCCACTCGTTCTACAATTGAAGAAATTTTGGCGAGTGCCCCAATGGATGATTTGGGACACTATACTGTCTCTCAAGATAGCCCCTACTTCATTGATCCAACCCAATTCAACTTCGACGGCATTAACACCCCACCCACTGATTTTTTAACCACTGATAACGATCATACCAACGAAAAACTCATGCTTAAAATCGTCGGCATTAATGATAACACTGAAGGCGCCCAAAACCAATCACTTCAATGCAAATGATGCATCGCTGATACTGATCCTCAAACTGGTCAATTCATCAGTGTCCATGATCTTAACTGAGCTGGTCAAGGTTCACAATACATTTGGGTTAATTTCAATTATTCTAAAGATGATTTCTATTCAATTGATGCTGCAACTATGACCTGTAACACCATCACCACCATTGATGATACTTATCAAGCGATTCCCAACCAAGATATGAAAAAACAGTATGATTCTGCCAAAAAAATATACGACATTGATCTTGGTGTCAACATTACCGCATTAGCTGCAGCGACGACCTTATCAGTTTTTGCCACAGTTTGTGCGATAACTGGTTGTTCCAAAGTGGAAGTAGCCGGAGCAATTGCTGCTGTCACTGTATTAGGAATATCGGTAACAGGGACAGGTATCATGTTAGGCAATGAAAGTGACAACTTAAACAAACTGAAAAACACTAACGCTGCCATACAAAACACGCATAATGATTTCACCAAAGAGCAAATTAACCAATTTCGCGGGTGAGCGAAAACATTAAACGACCATACTATTTCTATCGGTATTAAATTATCCACCGCTCAGCAAGAAGAAACCTTTGAACAAAATAATACCAGTACGATGAAAACATGAACTGATAGTATGCTAGAAGACGATGGTTTAAGCGGTGATTATAAAAATCATTTCAGTCTAGAATTTACCGATACCTCTGAGAAAGTCGTATATTGATCAGCCCATGCATTTTTATTGATGTCAGTAGTTCCTGATTTATATGTCGCCAAAGCTTACTTACAAAGTCTTAGAGCAACATTGTCATCAAAAACACAATATAGAGATTTTGCTAATCAAGTTAATACTGAAAGAAACTATCTTGATACTGCCAGACGTGAAACCAGACAACTTGTTAATGATATGACACAACTATATAATGCAAACTGCGGTAATTGGGACGCTGCTAGTTCTGATACAATGTATACTTTAGGTGCTTATTTTGGCCGTAGTGGTGAAAAAGACGGCCGTGATAGATTTATTCCGGGTTCTCCATCCTCTGACGTCGATGGCTCGATACCAAAATTTATGTATGATAATATTGATCGAAGACAATATCAAGTTTTAAATGATATCAATACACTTAATCAAATGAGAACAGCCAACGATGGTCTTGATAATGACTCGATCCTAGATGGTGTCATTAATAAATTAACTTCCCTAGGCAAATACGTTCCTATTGTTGTCGGTATCCTTACCGCAATAACTGCGCTTGCATCAATCGCTACTCCGTTCGTTGATGATTTTATGTAGAAATAAACAAACCACAAAAAATAAAAAAACAGAGCGTTACAACTTTACTTTTTATTTCCACACACAAAGTGTTTTTGTACTGTATGATAGCGTGAAAACCAATCTAAATATTATATTTATAAGCGTAAAGGAAACAAATAATATGAAAAAACTAAATTTTATAAAGAAAATTATTCCAGCCTGTTTGGGAATAGTTGGCATAGGTGCCGTTGCACCTATAGTTAGTACTACAATAAATGTTAGTAAATCTGTATCTAATAGTGGTAAAACGATTAATGTAGAGATAAATAATCCTCCAAATTTTAACCCCGCAATTAACGCGCAAAAAACATATTCATTTTATTCAGACACTATTCCTGAAGATATTACTAATATTGGAGTTGATGAAGAAGGGTATGTATATACTAACATGGGTAATTGAACTATATCTAGTCAAGATAATCTGCCCGTTACTATCATTCAAAATTCTGACAACACTGCTAATATTCATTTCGCAGATAAAATACCACAAGGTATATATAAACTAACAATCAATTGTGACCTAATATACTCCGACGGGTCAACATATCCTTTAAATTGTGATACTAATTTTGTATCGCTTGACAAGCAAGGAACATCTACCGTGCCGTTGACGTTTGAATCAGATGCTACGAGTACACACCAAGAGCAATTTGTAACTATTTCTTTTTGCCCGACCGCTGCAGTTTTGAATGTTAATATTTTAAATCCTAATGACTATATATATTCCGTAGTAAGTGCAGGCTATCAACCAACGGATTGGGTGCCATACAATGTATTGTATAACATAGGAACTGTCGTCAGCGATGTTTATGTAACTTTAGTTGCAGATATATTTTATTCTAGTTATTATTGAAACAATCATCACATGTGAGCACTATTTTCAAGATTGGAACAGTTTAATTCCTGAAATAATGAAAGTTATTCTGATGCACAGATCCCTTCTTTTCCATATCATACTTCCTTTTTATTTTCTTCAAAATTTACTATTCTTGACGACAGTGCGACAAATTATAACATTGGTGATGTTTTAGATATTAGATATGTTGATAATAATCACTTTGAAACTAAAATTGATTTTAGCCGTATACAAATTTCAGGTATGAATCAACCTACATTTGGGTTCGCGTATACAGGCATGAGTCTTTGAGATCCTTCTGGTGGTTATGGTTTACCTGATTTTAGTCAATCTTGAACATCTGACTAAAATAAGGTAAAAAATGAAGAAAAAATGTTATACGTACTATATGAGAATAAATTCAGCAGTAATACATGCAAAAAAACAGAAGCATGCATATGGAGCATTAAACGAACCTGTCTTTCGTTCTAGTACATTTGTATTTGATAATGTAGAACAAGGTGGTGCAAGATATGCAGGACAAGAGGAAGGATATGTCTATACAAGAAATGGTAATCCAACCACGAGATATCTTGAAGAAAGATTAGCTTATCTTGAAAAAGCAGAAGATTGTTTGTGTACTTCTAGCGGAATCGGGGCCATTACTTCTACGATTTGAACATTTCTCAAGAAAGGTGATCACATCTTAGCAGATACAGATTTGTATGGGAGTACTTTTTTACTATTCACTAAAATGCTTCATAAATTCGGGGTAGAAGTTACGCTTATTGATTTTAATGATTTAGAGTTGATCAAAAAGTCATTAAAATCAAACACAGTAATGGTGTATTTTGAAACACCGTGTAATCCTACTATCAAAGTGAACGACATCAAGGCAATTGCAACTATCGCTCATAATTACAACAAGCACATAAAAGTAGTATTAGATGGGACGTTTGCTTCACCTTATTTGCAACACCCACTGCAATTAGGGGTAGATATTGTTATTCATTCAATGACTAAATACATTAACGGTCATAGCGACGTACTAGGTGGTTGCGTTTGTGGTAGTAAAAAGGATTTAAAGATGATTCGTGATGAAGGCTTACGAGACTCTACTGGGGCAGTGTTAAGCCCAGACGATGCTTATTTAGTACTTAGGGGATTAAAAACTTTGGGTGTACGAATGAAAACCATTTGTGAAAATGCTTTAAGCATTGCTAAATATTTAGAAAAATCACCATATGTAAAAAAAGTATATTATCCAGGGTTAAAATCACATAAAAATCATACCATTGCTAAAAAACAAATGGAATCATTTGGTGGTATGATTAGTTTTGAAACTAATCTAAATTTTAATCAAACTAAAAAATTTGTGAACAATCTTCAAATGGTGACATTGGCTGTAAGTCTTGGCGGGGTAGAAAGTTTAATCGAGCATCCCACCTCAATGACTCATGTTTTATTTACCAAAGAAGCGTTAGTAAAATCTGGAATTACTCCTAACTTAATTAGATTTTCTACAGGAATAGAAGATGTAAAAGATTTAATCAATGATTTTGAACAGGCATTCAAAAACTCAAAAAAGTAAATTCAAATAATATGGTCTTTAATACGATCTTATCAATAATTTCTACGAAATAAAGTGTTTTAAGTCAATATTTTGTTATCCTAAATCGCACCCATTATTCTAGTCTGAGTCATACCACGAAGTTTTTTGAATTAAATTCATGTTTACCATAGTGTGTTGTTCTTTTACTCAAAGTAAATTTGAGTAATGTTAATATTGCAATTACATTTAGTAGCGTAACATTACCTACATCATAACTAATTACGTTATTTTTTTTGAAAATTACGACAAAACCGACTTTGGTACATATGGCTTTTTTCTTTTTAAATCACATACAAATACCCCCCCCTATGCAGAAAATTAAATCATATAATATGGCATGCAATCAAATAGGGGGGGGATTAGACGCTATAGTGTTGTTAGCACTAATTTAATCTTCTTTCTAAAAACAAAATTATTACATTCGTAACGATCTTGTTTTTTTGCTATATATATTCATTAAAAGGAGAAAATTATGAATAAAACAAAAATATTATTAGCGACGCTAATTTCGGCTACGGCATTGGTATTTGCCGGAACTGGCGTTGGTATTGGTTATGCCATATTCAATAACAGCAAATCAAACGAAATTACAATTGATGAACTAAAAAATGATTTATTAACAAAATATACTTGTATCGATACACCTGAAAAACCGATATCGGTCAAAAATACTGATACAACTTCTGGCCAATATACACCTATTTCTGTAGAACCATTAAAAGATTTTTGTAGTGGCAACCCTTATAGTTGAACCACAACTATTACTGGAACTAAGTGAATGAATACCGATCAGATGATTTCATATGGATCTTTTTTTGCATACTTTAATGATACGGCTCCTTTTAAAACTGGCAAAATTTTAAAACAGCATCAAAATACAACATCCAATATCAATATTGAAAATTACACATATGAATCCAATTATAAAATAGATAATTATTTCGTGGATTTTTACAATGTTATGTATTACACGCATATTAGTCTTTCGTTTGTAGAAACAAATTCTAGCATAACTAATAATACAGATGGTTCAAAAATACTCTTTAATGATATTAGTAATGCAGGTAATATATTTGTGCCAAGCTTATGTGCAAACTCATTTTCGGGTTCATCCTTTGATGATCTTTGAGAAGTTTCATATGTTTTGGGTGTAATATACAATGGAGATTTTTATTTATTTTTACTGCATAGTGCAACCACTTTTCTCGCATCAACTGTTATTAGTTTAATTAATAACGGCCAATTTGTATTTTCTTGCCCGACAAATTACTCATCAAATTACTTTATGAGTAAAGTAATTGATATGGACGTTAATACCG
Organism: Mycoplasmataceae bacterium; assembly: GCA_031265955.1. Lineage (GTDB taxonomy): Bacteria > Bacillota_I > Bacilli_A > Mycoplasmatales > Mycoplasmoidaceae > Malacoplasma_A. The sequence continues at coordinate 39,798 of JAISBY010000010.1, forward strand.
TTTCCGATCAGTAATTACAGCCACAAAATGCTTCGTAAAAATCTATTGTAAGTATGATCGCAGTCTAATTTTAATTTAATCATGGAATTTGTGGAGTTAATTTTCTCAAATTATTTCATTTTCCACAATATAAGATAGAACCTTTTTCAATTAAAATAACTCAATTTGTTTTTTGCCTAGCCTCATAAATATTGTGGGAGGATATGAAATAGGTAGAATTTCTATGTTTTTTTAAATATTCGAAAAACATAAAACGAATTTTGGGATCAAGATTTGATGTTGGTTCATCCATAATGTTAATTGGTTTGTCTTCTAATAGTGTATTAATGATTAAAATTAATTGTTTTTCACCATGCGACATTTTTTTGAACGAACTATTTAATAGATTGTTATCAATTTTAAAAAACTTCAGCAATGAATTTAACATTTTTGAGAAATGAATTTTATCAATTCCATTCAGCATAGCCATTCTTCTTAAAAACGTAATTCCTTTTACAGAATCATGAATGTGTTCTTCTGGGCAATAAGCAACAAGATCATGTGACTTTAAATTTTTAGAACAAACTTTGTTTATTAATATTTTACCCTGAAACTGCTTATTGATATTCAAAATACTTTTTATTGTTGAAGTTTTGCCAGAACCATTAGCACCAATAAATGCACAAATTTTATTTTTAGGAACATAAAAACTAACATTATCAAGAACTAATCGTTTCTTATGCCTTACAGTTAGATTTTTAACTGAAATTATTGAATTAGGCATTTTTATAGCTTCCTTTCCATGGCTATGGTGCCACCTAAAATAGCCAATAAAGATAATGGTGGGAAAACGATATTAATAGCAATCGATGCAAAATACATTATGTTTGTTCAATTAGGTATTCCTTGTGTATCAAGCGGAAAAATCAATTGGAAAATTAAGATATAACACCCCAAGACAAAAAGAGATGCAATAGTTACTATTCCTGTTTTAGCTCAATACCCGAAACTTGTGGAAATTACTCCAGCACCAATACAAATAACTAAACCAGAAATAATTAGACCAATATAAAATGAAATGTTATTGTTTAAAACAATAATTTGTTGATCAGTTATTAAGAAATAAATAATAACGATTACTAAAGATAACGAAACAACTATTGCTGAAATTATGTTTAATATGATTGTTGATAAAATTTTAGAAAATAACAATTGTTTTTTAGTTGCTTTTTTCGATAAAATGAAATCAATTTCGTAAGTTTCATCATTTATTTCCCCAATAAGTGAACCCAATATTAATAATGAGGCAAAAAATATTGGGACATTAATTTCTACGAATAGTGTGCTAGAGTATCAAAATTCCAAACCATTCTTTGAATATATTAATGGAAGAATTAAGGAGATAAAAACATTAATAAAAACTCCCAAACACAAAAAAATCCAAAATATTTTTTTAAAAATTAGTTTTTGGACTGAATATTTTAGTAGTTTATGAAACATAAGTAACATTATAAAAAAAAAAAAAAAAGTTATACTAATTCCAATGGGAGTGGAGTTGGCTATTAATCATTATGAATTTGAATAAATCAAAGATTTTGACTCCTATTATTATGTCTTTTATTTTCCTGACCGGGGGGGGTGCTGCATCATTATTATCTTCATGTTCTATCACACAACCATTGCTTCAAGTGGGAGGGGACAATGAAATACAATGATTGCCTAATACGAAAACAGTTGCTACCGCTACATGGTTAGGGTATTCTGGGAATACCATTAAATATTGATACGATTCTCACGGCAATGATGAATATTTTACATTAGATGATTCAAATAGAACCGTAAATTCATGACATTTAATTTTTGACATGAAGAATCCGCAAGAAATTACTAATAGTTTCGTTATCTCAGTTTATTTTCAGGTAGAAAATACCAAGTATATTCAACATCATGATATTAAAATTGACCAATATACTCCACAACCAGAACCAGTAATAATTGGTGATTGAGGGATAAACAAAGGATCTGATCCAGCGAGTTTTTGCCCCGTTCCTAAAACTGATTTGTCTACAAATAATTCTATTTCGATTTGTTTGGATTATCTTTATGAGATTGGTGACTCTTCTGATAAAATTTCTGCAATTTCTAACCAATTGAAAGCAGATTTCACTTACTTTATGAATGAAAGTGTTGACAATATTGCTCATGCAATTATTCTCTACAAATCGGTGAATTCATACAATTTAAATATTAAATTCGCTTATAACGCTCAGGAAAGATTATTTTCTAGCGCCGAAATTGATGGCACTATAAAATATAATTTAATCGTAGGCAGTACTGAAGTTGCTTTCCACATTGACCTACACAATTATTTATTTATTGGTGCCTTTAGTGCAAATCATGCTAATTTATCTTACAACGATCCTTACAATAACAATAATGGTCACAAAGATTACAGCGGGAATATAACGACAGGAAATTGTTTGGGTTTGAGCCCACTTGATAATGATAGTTTTTATCATTTCAAAATTAACGGTGGTTCAGGTCTAATCAATATGGAACATACTTATTGCATTAATGCCGTAAAGTTTATTGGCATTGAAGACATCGGTAATGCCGGAAATGAGGCTGGCATATATGTGAAGAGTTGATATTTAAAAGATATTCAAACAATTTATCCAATTGACCTTTCGCCTATTTTAACACAAACATTAACAATCAATAACTATTGGATTCCAGGTGATGTAGATGCATTTTGTGATGAAGATAATGGCAAGGGATGAAACAATAAAAATGTTGATTCTGTAGATAAATTCCAATTATTTGATAAGTGTGTAGGAAGCGAATGAAGAAACATTGTTATTCAATATGCTGATGGCAAATCAATTACTCTAGATTATCGACAAATTTTTGACAAAATTTGAGCTTGAAAGGATGGTAATAGTGTTTCAATAAATGTTTTTCCATCCTATTATTTTTATATTAACGATTCATGATTTTACAGCTACACTTCACAAAATATAATCTTCAATAATAGCCCTTAATGGGTTATCTGAACTATGCTCACAAACCGTTAATATCAAATTTTCACAAACTTTGAAAAGGATCACCAGTTAATAAACAAATAGCACCAAAGTAAATCATTCCACCCGCTAAAATTGATGAACATAAAATAAACAATATTATGAAAGTAATTCTTGTTGCGGGACGATCTTGATAGATTTTTTTACCTTTCGCCATTTTGTAAATAGTTTGATTGGGTAATATGGCATGCATTTTTAGAATTCATCATTCATTCATAGACTCAAAGAAATTATTTCATTTTCAAAATCGTACTACTGCATAACACAATAAAACAATAACCATTGCGGTAAAAATATCCACAATATAGTGCTGTCTTACAAATAAGACGGAAAGAGATACTAAGACAAACATTATTCCTGTTACTAAAATCATCCAACAATTATTCTTTTTGTTTTTCTCAGTTTTGTTCCAACAAGCAACAAAGGGTAAAAAAGTACATAACACATGAAAAGATGGCGCAAGATTATCGGGAAGGTCGTTTTCATAAACCATTGTATTCATAATATTTCATAATGGTTTGTCTTTATAAGTTTGAATATTAGAATAATCAATATAGCTCATTTTGGATGGTAGAATTACCAACCAACAAAAACCGATAATTTGAGTGAATAAAGTGGCGGCAACAAATTGATAAAAAACTTTTTTGCCCATTATGCCATATATGACGAACGGAATGGCAATTCAATAGAAATACGACAAAATATAGGGAATTACAAAGAAAGATACAAAAGGTATTTGATGATCAATTGGTAGACTCCAATCAAAAAAACTATGGCCATTAGCAAAAACTGTATGTGTAATTAATCTAGCCAATAGGTATCAAAAACGGTTGAATGCCAATAGTAATCCTGGCATTAAAATAACAATGATATGATTTTTTAATCATAATCAAAATTTTTTATGTTTGACGGGGGGGGGATAAAAAGGTTTTACTCATTATCTGTTTTGTTGATTATATCTTTAAGGAAAGGATTGCTTTTTTTAATTTCAGTAAGTTGACTATTAGCGCCATGCCCCGGAAATATTCAATCATCTTCATTATAATGACTAAGAAATAATTTCAATGACTGATTCATATCATTAAAATTTCCTAACATCAAGTCGGTTCGCCCAATAGAATCATAAAAAATAGTGTCCCCGCTAAACACATAATTTTTGTATTTTAGAATTATTCCGCCTGGGGTATGACCTCTTGCAAGCAGTACATCAAATGCAAAATTACCAATGATAAGAGTGCTGCTGTCAAAATATTTGATTGAATTATGATCAATATTAACTTTCACTTGCATTGCATCACCGTAGTGATATTTTTCAACGATTGGTTTTTCGTTGTGATGTAAATAAACATCAACATGATAAAATTTTGCTAAATTAAAAGTATTGCCAATATGATCGTAGTGACCATGTGTTAACACTATACCCACAAGTTTTAAATGATGTTCTGTAATATAACTCTTAATTGGCTCATCATTTAAACTTGGATCAATGAGCAAACATTCATTATTTTTGATAATTAAATAAGAATTTACTAAAAATCTGCGATCAACAAATATTTTTAAATCGTTCCATGTTTTCATATTTATATTGTAGTATATAATCTTTTAATATATTAAAATCGGAGTTCTAAAATGAGTGATACAAATAGTGGTTCATTGGCTTGTGAGACATGCAAGACAAATGATACTTTTGATATTTTTACTATCAAAGTTAAAGAAATTAAGGCTAAAAACGGTACTAAATTAATGGCGTTACAAGAGGCACAAGTACAATTTGGCTATCTTGATAAAGATGCGATGAATATTGTTGCTAATGTATTTGAAACAACTACCAGCGAGATTTATTCCATTGCTTCTTTTTATGCTCAATTTAAATTTGTAAAACAAGGTAAGTATCGAATTGCGCTTTGTTTAGGAACGGCTTGTTATGTTAGAGGTGCTTCCAAAATTCAACAAAAATTAGAAGAAGTATTACAATTAAAAATGGGCGAAACATCCAAAGATGGTAAGTTTACTTTAGGTAGCGCTAGATGTGTTGGTTGTTGTGGATTGGCTCCGGTAATGTTAATTAATGAAAAAGTTTATCCTGCGGTAAAACCTGAACAAGTGCCAGATATTATTAATGAATACAACGACTAAGGATAGTTATGAGCAAAATGACAATTGAACAATTAAATAAAATTAAAGATGAATTCAAAAAAAATATTGAGCAACGTAAAATCCACCAAGAAGCTAGTTATCAAGGTAAATTCCAAGTCTTAGTTTGTGCATCCACTGGATGTATATCCAATAAATCCTTATTAGTTTTAGAAAGATTTTCTAAAAAAGTTAAAGAGGCAGGATTATCGGATCAAGTGGATATAGTACAAACAGGATGCCATGGATTATGTGAAATGGGTCCTGTCGTAATTGTATACCCACAAGGTGCATTCTATGCCAAAGTATCGGTTGATGATGTTGATAAAATTGTAGAGCAACATTTAAAAAACAATCAAATCGTTAAAGAAAAATTATTTTGAGAATCATTTCAAAATGATAAATTAGTTCCCTTAGATCAAACTGGATTCTACAAAAAACAAATTCGTATCGCATTAAGAAATTCTGGATTAATCAATCCCGAAAGAATTGAAGAATATATTGCGACTGATGGGTATCAAGCTTTGTGAAAATCTTTAAATATGAGCCGTGAAGACGTTATTAAAATTGTTAAAGACTCAGGTTTAAGAGGCCGAGGTGGCGGCGGCTTTTCTACTGGGACTAAATGGGAATTAGCATATAAAGCTGCTGGTAAGAAGAAATACGTGTGCTGTAACGGTGATGAAGGTGATCCAGGAGCTTTTATGGATCGTTCTATTTTGGAGGCGGACCCCCATGCTATTATTGAAGCAATGGCAATTGCAGCATATGCAATTGGGGCAGACGAAGGTTATATTTACGTTCGTGCCGAATATCCAGTCGCAGTTAAACGTTTAGAGATTGCTATTAAACAAGCAAATAAGCTAGGATTACTAGGACGTAATATTTTTGGGAAAGATTTTAACTTCAAATTAACCATCCGTTTAGGAAGTGGCGCTTTCGTTTGTGGTGAAGAAACTGCCCTAATGACTTCAGTTGAAGGTAATCGTGGTGAACCAAGACCAAGACCTCCGTATCCAGCGAATCAAGGATTGTATAAATGCCCTACGATTTTAAACAATGTTGAGACATATGCTAATATTTCCAGCATTATTAATAAAGGGGCACAATGATTTGCTTCAATCGGAACTGCCAAATCAAAAGGAACTAAAGTATTTGCATTAGGCGGCAAAATTAAAAATACTGGACTCATTGAAGTTCCGATGGGAATTACGCTTCGTGAAATTATTTATGACATTGGTGGTGGCATTTTGAATAATGGTAAATTTAAAGCAGCACAAACCGGTGGTCCTTCTGGCGGATGTATTCCTAATGAATTAATCGATACGCCAATTGACTACGATAATTTATTGGCAATCGGTTCCATGATGGGTTCAGGTGGTTTAATCGTTATGGATGAATCATCTTGTATGGTGGATATTTGCAAATTTTATATGGAATTTTGTGCCGATGAATCATGTGGTAAATGTGTGCCGTGCCGGATTGGTAACAAACGCTTGTTAGAACTATTAATTGACATTACTGAAAGTAGAGGTAAAGCTGGTGATATCGAAAGATTAGAATCATTATGTCAACACATTAAGGCTACTTCACTATGTGGTTTAGGTCAAACTTCACCAAATCCAATTCTTTCCACCATTCGCTATTTTAGACCAGAATATGATGCGCATGTACTAGAACATCGTTGCCCAGCAGGAGTGTGCAGCAAATTATTACAGTATCGTATCGTTCCTGAATTATGTAAGAAATGCTCGTTATGTGCAAGAACTTGCCCGGTGAAAGCTATTAGTGGTGAAGTTGGTAAAACACCTTATGTGATTGATCAAAGTAAATGTATTAAGTGTGGTGCTTGTATGGGTGCATGCAAGTTTAAGGCGATTGAAAGAAAATAGGAGTACTTATGGAAAAAATGATAAATTTAAAAATTGATGGTATTCAAGTTAGTGTTCCACAAGGTTCAACTATTTTAGACGCTGCAAACCAAGCTAATGTGCGTATCCCTACATTATGTTTTTTAAAGAAGATTAATGCCATTGGCGCATGTCGTATTTGTTTGGTAGAAGTTAAAAATATGAGGCCATTAGTTGCAGCGTGTGTCTACCCAGCTAGTGAAGGCATGGAAGTATTGACTCATACACCACGTGCGAATAAAGCACGTAAAATTAATTTGGAATTAATTCTATCTGCACACGTGAAAAATTGTCTATCTTGTACTAAATCAATGTCTTGTGAATTGCAAAAATTATCGCTAGAATATGGTTGCAATGAAAATCATTTTAAAGGAGCGATGCCTGAAAGAATTGTTGATAATTCTTCACCATCTATTATTCGTGATTCTCAAAAATGTATTTTATGCAAACGTTGTAAAGCGGCTTGTTACGAAACTCAAGATGTTAAAGTGATTGCTGTTAACAAACGAGGTTTCGAAAGTTATTTAGGTTGTGCTTACGGCGTTGAAATTAATGATACAGCTTGCGTTGCTTGTGGTCAATGTACATTAGTTTGTCCGACTGGAGCGTTAATGGTTAAAAACGACATTGATAAAGTTTTGAATGCATTGAATAATCCGGAATTAACGGTAGTTGTAGCGCCCGCGCCATCAGTGCGCGTGGGAATTGCTGAAGAATTTGGTGAACCAGTTGGTACTAATGCTGAAGGACGTCTAGTAACTGCTTTACGAATGTTGGGATTCCATAAAGTTTTTGATATTGATTTTGCTGCTGATTTAACCATTATGGAAGAAGCGAACGAATTAGTTGAGCGAATTCAAAACAAAGGAGTCCTTCCGATGATGACTTCTTGTTCACCAGGATGAGTAAATTTTTTGACTGCTTATCATCCTGATATGATTTCTCATTTATCAACTGCAAAATCACCGCAGCAAATGTTCGGTGCTACTGTAAAAACTTTCTGGGCTGAAAAAAATAAATTAGATCCAAGTAAAATATTTATCGCAACAATTATGCCGTGTACTGCTAAGAAACATGAAATTCTTCGCAAGAAAGATACACACCAAAATACACCAGATATTGATGCGGTATTAACAGTACGTGAGTTGGGAATCTTATTAAAACGCCAGGGTATTAACTTTAACAAACTACAAAATTCTCGATTTGATGATCCACTTGGCGAATCAACTGGAGCTGGTGTTATTTTTGGGGTAACAGGTGGCGTCATGGAAGCTGCATTAAGAACAGCAGCCGATACTCTGACTGGTCAATCATTAAAAAACATTGATTACAAAAAGGTTCGTGGTATTAAAGGTATTAAAGAAGCAACGGTTGATATTAATGGTGCAAAAATTAATGTTTGTGCAGCGAGCGGATTAGCTAACGCTCAAAAAGTATTGGAAGACGTTAAAAGTGGCAAAAAACAATATCACTTTATTGAAATCATGGCTTGTCCAGGTGGGTGTGTAAACGGTGGTGGCATGCCTATTCATGATCCTAATATAGTTTCTTTTGAAGAACGTGCTAAAATACGGGCAAAGTCCATTTATAAAGAAGACGAACGTAAAACAATTCGCAAGTCACACGAAAATACTCAAATCATTCAATTGTATAAAGAGTATTTTGGTAAACCTGGCAGTCACAAAGCTCATGAAGTATTGCATACATCATTTGATAAACGCAGGTTTGTATAGTAAAAATTATTAAAAAAATCCGAAAAAATTCCGGAAGGGTTTTCGGGTTTTTTATTTTATTATTGTTATTCAAGGAAGGAGATAATATGCAATCAATGAAAGAAAAGAAAAAGGTGAATTATCGACAACATTGTTTCGGTGTTATGAATAGAGTTGCCAAGCTCCAATTGTTATCGGAATTAACTAAAACCAAGCTCTGCTTAATCGGAGAAAGAGTACAAGTGTTTTAAACATATGTATAATTATTGGTATGAAAAATAAAATTGTTTCAACAAATTACCAGGTAACTAAATCTGAACACGACCCAGTAAAGCGTGGTGACAACATTACGTTAACTCGTAAAGTAAAATCTCGCGGGCCTGGTCCAGATGTTATTATTGATAAGCCTCCAAGAAAAAGCTTAGATGAACGTATTACTGAAGCTTTAACAAAAGCTTTGGAACCAGTCGTATCCCAACTAAAGGAACATGATGAATTCAATAAAGTTGTAAAAGACTATATGGAATTTCACCCTTAAATTCACGATTCTAAAACAAACTATTCTCAATAAATCATGGGTTTAAGCACTTATAAGCTTACTCGCCATGATTTTTCTTTTGTAATCTCAAAAGTAAGGGTACAGCTTAACTCTTCCTACTTGTCTCTGTGTGTAATTTATAGCGTATAATCATTGAATTGTTAATTCAAGGAATAATACATTATGGCAAATATGGATTTAATTAAAAAACTTCGTGGTATGACTCAAGCTGGAGTAATGGATGCTAAGAAAGCTTTAGAAGAAAACGACGATGATTTAGATAAAGCTGCTCAATGGTTAAGAGAAAAAGGAATTGTCAAAGCAGCTAAAAAAGCTTCTGCTGTTGCTACAGAAGGTGTTGTCAAAGTATTGATTGAAGGTGATAAAGCGTTAATTATTGAAATTAATTCTCAAACTGATTTTGTGGCTATGGGTAATAGCTTTATTGAATTATCTAATGAAATTACACAAGCTATCTTCAAAGCTAATGTGAATACATTAGATGAAGGATTAAAAGCTAAAACTAAGAGCGGAATGACTGTAGAAGATGCTTGTACAGAATTAACTGCAAGAATTGGTGAAAAAACTGCAGTTCGTCGATTTGAAGTTGTTAACAAAAAATCTGATGAAGTATTTGCTCACTATGTCCACAACAATAATAAAATTGGCGTTTTATTAGTAATGACTTCAGGTTCTAAAGAAAGCATTGGTCACGATGTAGCGATGCACGCTGCTGCAATGAATCCTAAATTTTTAGATCAGAGTCAAGTTGATCAAGAATGATTGGTAAATGAAACTAAAATTTTAAAGGAACAAACAATTGCTGAAGGAAAACCAGTTGACAAAGCTGAAATGATTGTTAAAGGTCGTGTGAAAAAAATGTTGGCTGAGGTTTGCTTATTAGACCAACCATTTTTCAAGGAGCCATCTAAAAGTATTGGTGATTTTCTAAAAGTCAATAGTTCTGTTGTTGCTAAATACATTCGTTATGAAGTTGGTGAAGGCATCGAAAAGAAGACTAATGATTTTGCTGCTGAAGTAGCTGCACAAATGAAGCAGAACTAATGACTAAAGAAAGAATTATTTTAAAAATATCAGGTGCCGCGTTGAAAGATGCATCAGCTATTTTATCATCTACTAAATTAGAAAGCATTGCTAGCCAAATAAAATATATTCACAAAATGTATGATATTGGTATTGTGGTAGGTGGCGGCAACATCTGACGCGGTGGAACTAGTGATTTAAAATTGTATCGTGAAGAGCAAGCTCATTATATGGGTATGGTGGCTACAATCATTAATTCAGTAGCACTAAAAGAAGCTTTGGTTCGTATTGGCGTTAAAGCAGAAGTCCACTCATTATTACCTTGTCCAAAAGTGTCAATTAATTACCACAAAAATATTGGTAATAAAGCATTGTCACAACATAAGGTAGTAATTTTGGCTGGTGGTACTGGTAAACCTTTTTTTAGTACCGACACTGGCGCTGCTAAAGATGCAATTGAATTAAAAGCTAATTATATTATTATGGGTAAAGATGGGGTGGACGGAGTTTATTCAGATGATCCCAAAAAGAACAAGAAAGCCATTCGTTATGATCGTTTAACTTTTAAAGAAGCTATTGCTAAGGAATTAAAAGTAATGGATTTAAGTGCAATGAAAATGTGTCAGAAAAATAATATTAAAATAATAGTCTTCAACATTTCTCGTCAAAATGCAATTGTGAACACAATGGAACGTAAGATACCTATTACTATCGTATCTAACGACAAGAGGTAATTCATATGGAATGAAAAAATTTACAAGATGAATTTGAATTGGAGGCATCTGATACTATTAATTGATTAGAAGATGAATATACTCGTATTCGTAGCGGGCGTGTTAGTTTAAATATTTTAGATATTGTTAAAGTAGAAGCATATGGTGAATTAATGTCATTGAATCAAATTGCTAATTTACAAATAGTGGATGCTCGACAAATTTTGATTAAACCATATGATCGTAATCAACTACACGATATAGCTAAGGCTATTACCACTAGTCCTTTAAATGTTAACCCGCAAGTAAATGCTGATAACATTCGTTTGATTTTTCCTTCACAGACTGAGGAAAACCGTAAGCAAAATGTAAAAAAAGCAAAAGAAGTATTGGAGGTAGCAAAAACAAAATTACGTAATATTCGTAAAAATATTCAAGATCAGTACAAAAAAGTTAAGGACACCGTTAGCGAGGATTTAATTCGATATTTTGAGGATGAACTTAACAAAATTACAAAGACATATAACACGAAATTGGAAGACATTTTTTCTAAAAAAGAACAAGAGTTAATGCATATTTAATTTATGGCATTACACAATAAACCTAGTCATATCGCCATTATTATGGATGGTAACGGACGATGGGCAAAAAAACAGAAACGAATAAGAACATTTGGTCATCAAAAAGGGGTGGACAACATCAGCAAAATTGTTGAAGCTGCCATTTCCGAGAAAATTGATGTTCTATCCTTATTTGCTTTTAGTTGCGAAAATTGAAATAGGCCAAAAAAAGAGGTTGATTTTTTACTTAAGTTAATAAATAAAAAAATGGATAAGAATATTATTGGAAAATTTAATGAAAATGGTATTCAATTCCATTGAATTGGTTTTAGAAACAAATTGTCATCTAAATTAATTACAAAATTATTATGAGTTGAAGAGTCTACGAAAAATAATAAAAAAATAATTCTTAATCTTTGTTTCAATTATGGCGGAAAGCAAGATATTTTATATGCAATCAATCAATTAAAAAAATGTCCTCATAAAAAATTTACTGACTTACTTTTAACAAACAAATTACCGTCTGTTGATCTATTAATTAGAACAAGCGGAGAAAAACGTATCAGTAATTTTCTTTTATGACAATTAGAATATGCTGAAATTATTTTTGAGCCTACTTTATGACCAGACTATAACAAAGATATATTGCGAAAAAATATATTAGAATTTTCTTTAAGACAAAGAAGGTTTGGAGTCGTTTAATAGTGGTTGTAAATAAACTTGATCAAAATATGAAAAAATCTATGAACACTAGAGTGCGCTCAGGAATTTTCATGGCATTATATGGCACCATTCTTTTATATGTTTTTTCCTTAACTGACCAATCAAGTGATGGATGATCATCGTACATTCCAAGTGATATACATAGATATGTATCTTTTGGTTTTGCAATTTTTAGCGTTTTGAGCGTCGCATGAATCATGATATTTGTTGGAAAAGAACTTCATTATTGTTTCGTTGGTACAAATAATAAGAAGCAAATTTGGTTCATAACCATTTCAATGTGATTAATTCAAATAATACCTACAATGATTTGAATGATTCCTACTTATATGAATATTCATATGAATGGGAGGATGCCAGTATTATGATTTCTTGTTTTTCTTTTTAGTGGGTTACTTGCTGCTGCTATTTGTTTTCCGTTGTATATAAAAATGGTAAAACATGGTAAAAAAAATACTACATTCAATTTGATATTTTTCCCGCTAGCTGTTATTTGCATATCATTAGCATTCGGGGCTACTTATTACCTCTGTATTGTTCGATATTGAAGCACTATTATTATTATTCTATTTGCTGTTGCCGGGTGTGACATTATGGCTTATTTTGGTGGTGTATTATTTGGAAAACATAAATTAGCCCCAGTTATTTCACCTAAAAAAAGTTGAGAAGGAGCTATTATTGGTTCTATTGTTTCAGCAGCTTTAATCGTTTTATTTATTTATGCATCAACTTATATACATCACTCTAATTACAATTCTCGAGATATTCCTTTCAACTTCTTTGGCGTGCAATTTCAAAGCATTCAAGATTGATATGAAGGTGCTTTGTGATGATTTCTTATTTCAATATTAGCTATTCTTTTGACAGTTGTAACCATCCTAGGAGATTTATTGTTTAGTTTTGTTAAACGACGTAATGGGATTAAAGACTTCGGTAATTCAATTCCTGGTCATGGTGGTTATTTGGACCGTCTTGACTCATTTACAGTTGTCACTTTTATTTTTTGTGCTGTTATGTTTGTTACTGCCGTTACAACCGCCATATACAATAATCACAAAGATCAAAACTTTGAAGGTTTTAAATTAATTTTCCCATATTGAGAAATTTAAATATGCGAGTATTAGTGTTAGGTGCGACCGGTAATATCGGACAACAAGCACTTGAAGTTATCAAGCAATTAAAATATCAATTAGTTGGTATTAGTTTTTATAAAAATAATCTATCAGCATTACAAATCAACACACCATTTAGATATTCTCCAATTAATAAAATTAATTCAAATGTTTCAAGTTATGACGAACTAATCAAATTATCAAAACCCGATATTGTAATAAATGCAATTGTAGGATTTGCAGGTTTAGAAGCTACCATCGTAACAATAAAAAATAAAAAAACATTATGTTTGGCTAACAAAGAATCGCTGGTTGTTGCAGGCCAATTTATTACTAAAATGGCAAACAGAAATAATGTTAAAATCTACCCAATTGATAGCGAGGATTCATCCATTTATCAAATTATTTCTCAGAATAAAAATAGTGAATTCAAAAAGCTTTATATCACAGCAAGTGGCGGTCCGTTTTATAAACATTCATTAAAAAAGCTATCAAAAGCTACATATAAACAAGCAGTCAATCATCCTACATGAAACATGGGCGCTAAAATTTCTGTTGATTCGGCTACGCTTATGAATAAATGTTTTGAAATTATTGAAACTTATTGATATTTTAAAACCACTAAAATCGAAGCTTTATATCATCCTAGTTCTTTTATTCATGCAATAGTCCAATATTCCAAGGCAAAACTTATGTTTGCTTGTAAACCTGACATGAAAATATCAATCAAGCAATCTCTTACTATGTTTCGCAATCATTCAAAATATGTTGTTACTTTGAATAAAAATAATAAGATGATTTTAGAGAAAATAGATATTAACAAATGATTGCCAATACAATGAGCATACGAAGTTATTAAACGCCCTAGTAACTCGTTGTCAGTGATCCTGAACGCAGCAAACGAAGAAGCTTTTAAATTATTTTCAGTAGGTAAAATAAAATACTTGCAAATAATTGAAATAATTAAGTATTCCATTTCAAAATTCACCCCTGTAAAAGTAGAAAATATTAGTCAAATTTATGCGATTGATAATAACGTTAGAAAATTTATAAAATCTGTCTATAACTAAGACGAAAATACTGTTAGATTGAACACAATTTATTAAATTATTTGTGTATATTTTTTTCTCTATAATACTCAAACTTTATGGATAAGTTCAAATTATTTTTCTCAAGAATTAGTCTATTGAACGAACAGCAATTTGATGAACTATCAAAGTATGCTAGCTTTGCTATAAAATTACCGACTAACCAAGTTGGTGCGCCCATTAAAACTACATTACATATTACGTTAAAAAAGTTATTACCAATAGATTTATTTTCAATCTTATTCAATAATATTCAGGAAACAAAAAATAAATTGGAAGTGCATTTCATTGGTAATCCAGTGGCTATTGATACTCAAGAATTAAGCAAATATATACAGTTTTTTTTAGAATATAAAAAGATTAATAATGTACTGGTTCATAACCTAGTAAAGAGACAATCACTTTCTATTTCTGATTCAGGGTTAATACTTATTACGTATGAAAGCAAGTCGGAATTACATGAATTTAAATTGATAGAAAAAGGATTGCTAGACTTTTTACATTCAATTAATTTACACACAACAGGTTTTGATTATGAATTTAACCACGATCACAAAGAAATTGAAGCTATTAAAAAGGCCAAACAAGAGCAGATTTACGCTTCTTTAGCACCAATAAATGCTGACGAAACACAATTGCGAAAAGTTACTATTTATAACCAAAATTTATTTAAGAATAAATTTAAAGATCCTATTACAAAATTATCTGAGATTGTTTTTACCGGAGAAAATCAATACATTAATGTTACTGGAGAAATTTTTAAAGTTACGAATGACACATTGAAAAATGGCAACCAAAAATTTGTTTTTTACATCACTGATTACGATGATTCGCTAGCTATTACTGTGTTTGTTGGCACCAGAAAAGCGACAAATTCCTGGGGGACAGATTCTAATTTACCGCTGTATTACCTTAACAGCCTAAAAAAAGGTGATTGAATAAAATCTAGAATTAGAGTGGATCAAAATAAATTTACCAATAACGAAATACAAGGATTATCTAATTACATTGCTAAAGTTGAAACACCAAAGCAATTTAAACGAGATGATGATGAATTGGAAACAAGAATTGAATTACTGTCTCATACAAATATGTCCACATTAGATGGGCTAATAGATCCTGAAAAATTAATTCGACGTTCTAAAACATTTAATTGGAAAGGAATTGCTGTTGCCGACCGTTTTAATGTTCATGTTTATCCTGCATTAATGAATTTCGCTAATAAATTTAAGCAAAAGGTAATTTACGGAGTTGAATGTAATGTTATTAAAAAGAATGTTGATATCGTAACTAATCCGCGAAGCCAAAATTTAGATAATAGTGAATTTGTAATATTTGATATTGAAACAACTGGTTTGAATAATGAATTTGATGAAATAACTGAATTTGGAGCAATTAAAATTAAAAATGGTGTGATTGTAGAAGAAGTAGATTGATTTGCAAGTATTAGCAAACCATTGTCACAAAAGATTAAAGAAAAGACGCATATTACAGATGAAATGTTATCCGGGCAACCAGGCATTAAGGAACTTTTAGATAAAATTGTTAAATTTTTTGGTGATTCTATTTTGATTGCTCATAATGCTATCTCGTTTGATGTTCGCTTTATCAACAAGAAATTACAACAAAACAACAGACCGGTATTGACAAATACAGTCATTGATACTTTGCAATTATCTTACGCTGTCAACACTCATCTTGTTAGACATAATTTAGGAGTTGTATCGCGCGATCTAAAATTAAATTATGATGAATCTATTGCTCACCGAGCAAACTTTGATGCAAGAATTTTATATGAAGTTTGACAAGCGATGTATCATAAATTAACTTTACAGAACATTCGTAATGTTGATGATATTAATAAAAAATTACAAAGTAATTATGTATACCGTAATCAATTTGGATATTTTATTAATGTTTATGCAAAAAATCAACAAGGTATTAAAGATATTTATAAAATAGTGTCCAAATCTTGCACGGATGATCTATATAAATATCCAAGAGTTTATATTGATGACATTAAAAACGAGCGTGATAATTTGATTATTGCTAACCACCCAACTGAAAGTGATGTTTGAGATATTGCCATAAACGGAACGGAAGATCAATTGGCCTTGGCTATGATGTTTTATGATTACATTTTTGTTGCACCAGTTAATAATTTGGCTCATTTAATAAATCGAGAAGACTTAACTGAAACAAATGTAAAGAAAGTAATAAAGAAAATCATAGAAACAGCTAGTAATTTAAACAAAAAGGTTATAGCAGTTAGTGACGCCTATTATCTAGATCCAAGCGATAAGATTGCCCATGATGTTTATGTCCACACTAAACAAGGCGGAGGTGGAAATCATCGCTTGTTTCGTTATGGAGATAATAACAAAGTGATGCCTGATATGCATTTGAGAACAACCAAAGAAATGTTGAATGAATTTGCCTTTTTAAAGGATGAACAATTAATTAAAGATATTGTTATTAATAATCCTAAATTATTTCTTGAGCAAACTTGTGATGATATAAAACCAATTAAATCTGGAACATATCGTCCAAAAATGGGTGACGTTGCCACCAAATTGAGAGAGTTAGTTTCACAAGAAGTGCAAACAAGATATGGAGTAAATGTTCCTCAACTAATTCTTGATAGGATTGAGCACGAATTGAAGATGATTATTGACAATGATTATTCAATCATTTATTGGATATGCTATTTGTTAGTTAAAGAAACTAAAAAAGCTGGATTTATTGTGGGTTCTCGTGGTTCTGTTGGCTCATCAATCGTTGCTTTCTTAACAGATATTTCTGAAGTGAATCCATTGAAACCGCATTATTATTGTGATAAATGTAAATTTGTCGATTTTAATGTATCTAATCATGCCGATGGTTTTGATCTACCGCAAAAAATATGCCCAAAATGTGGTGGTACCATGTATGGTGATGGACATAACATACCATTTGAAACCTTTTTAGGTTTTCCTAAAGACCCAAAAATACCAGATATTGATTTGAATTTTCCAGGCGAATATCAACCTCTTGCCCACAATTACATCCGTAAAATGTTTGGCGAAAAGCATACATTTAGAGCTGGAACTATTTCTACAGTTGCTGAGAAAACAGCTTTTGGTTGAGTGCGCAATTACTTTGAATTAACAAATCCAACTGATCCAATTAAGAATTCAACTGTGGAGTGGATTGCATCTAAATGTGTTGATGTTAAAAGAACAACAGGTCAACATCCTGGTGGAATTATTATCGTTCCCAAAGATTACGATATTTTAGATTTCACACCATACAATTTTCCTGCCGACAACAAAGAGATGAGCTGGTACACAACACATTTTGATTATGAAAAGATCCATGACAACTTGCTAAAATTTGACATTCTTGGGCATGAAGATCCATCCTCATTAAAAATGTTGGAGAATATTACTGGAGTTAAGATTAAGGATATTTCATTCCATGATACTGAAGTCATTCAACTTTATTCATCAATTGAATCGTTGAAAATTGACCATAATTTATTATTGGGTGAAAAAATCGGTTCGTTCGGTTTGCCAGAATTCGCTACACAATTCGTGAGAACAATGTTGTTAACTGCCCAACCAAAGTCATTCGCTGATTTGGTTAGAGTTTGTGGGTTGGCCCACGGAACAAATGTTTGAAAAAATAATGCCGAGGACTTAATTGTCAAACAAGGAATGAAACTTTCGGAAGTTATTACTTGTCGTGATGACGTTATTAACTATTTGATTCATGTTGGTATTGATAATGAAAATGCTTTTAAAATTATGGAATCAGTTCGTAAGGGCAAAGGTTTAACACCAGAATGGACAATTCTAATGCGCGAAAAGGGAGTTAGTGAATGATATATTAATTCATGTAATAAAATTAAATATTTATTCCCTAAAGCTCACGCAACTGCTTATGTCATGATGTCATACCGAATTGCTTGATTTAAAATTCATCATCCGTTAGCTTTCTATGCAACTTACTTTACAATTCGACCTGATGTTAGTGATCTACCCACATTATTAAAAGGGCCTGATGCCATTAGAAGTAAATTGCATGATATCAAAACTAGATTGGCTGATTTTAAAACCAAGGGAACCGTTAAAGCTAAAGAAGAAGATTTAATACCTGTGTATGAATTAGCATTAGAAATGTTTGCAAGAGGATATTCATTTGCCAATATTAGTTTGCCTAAATCCGATGCTTTTAACTACATCATAGAAGGTAAAACTTTAATACCGCCATTCAAAGTTCTTGATGGGATGGGTGAATTAGCTGCCAACTCAATTGTTAACGCTCGTAATGAAAAACCTTTTACATCTAAAGCTGATTTAGTTGAAAGAACTAAAATTACTAAAACAATTCTAACTACACTTAATAATCTGGGCGTTACTGATTATCTTGACGAAGATAATCAAATGAGTTTATTTAAGTAAACTAGAATGCACCGAATAATTATTATGTTTTATTATGGTATTTGATATCAATAAAGTTTTTAAGTTTATATAACAATCATGCCACACCATAAAATATGGAAGCCAATACCAATATCACTAACGGAAATACAATGGGCCCGATAGTATGCCCACCATAAAAGTTAGGGTTAATAAAATCATAAGGAAACTTATCGGTCAAATACCCTACAATTAAACCCATTATTACATAAAGAATGGGATAAACAAGAGTATAAAGCAGACGAACACGGTTAATTTTCCCTGTTCCTAGTACTAAGAAATAAATAACTCACATCACGATAGGAGTGAGTAAATGTGTGAACAATACTTCACCACCACCGAATATACCGTTGCTTATTCATTGACCTTTCCAAATTGGAGACAATCATAAAGCAACAATAAAAAATGTCATAGTAATGTATAAACACAAACTAGTCATTACAACTTTGTTCCGAATGAATCTATCTAATTTAGTTAATTTAGGACATAAACACACTACGCATAGAAAAATCATTCAAATCCCGCAAAATAAATTAGTTTCATTGGTAAAAGCATAGAAAAAATTAAAACCAATTAAACCTTTATCGTGAATAGATGATACTACCCCATTAATCATAATGAATAATAATATTACGCCATAGATACTAGCAAAGAAACCGACTGCGATATCTTTCTTGGAGTGTGCTATTTTAGTCGTTTGTGTTATCATACTAATAAAATTATAGGAAAATCACACTATTTTCATAAACTTTATATGAAACTATTTTTAGATCAATAAATGATAACGTTTTGTTAGGATAAAACTTATGGTACTACCGTTACATAAATATCAAAATATACGTAAAAATAACCTGAGTATCAATAACGAAGTTTTCCATGAAATTCACCAGCCATTCTTACTGCAGTTAATTCTAATGTCACCACTCCTTGGTTTGATTGCAGAGTAGCAGTTACTGCTGTAGAATCAGGAAGTCATGCTCAGGTACCGGTAGTAAAAGTTTGATCTCCTATAGTGTTATATTTTACTGAACATGTTGAACCAATCGTCATGCCAAAATGTATACCATCGGTTGTTGCTGTTTCAGGTATAGCAGAATTATTAACATAACTAATACTGTATGGAGCACTAAGACTTTCTTGCATTACGATTGTCGTTTGGACAGTAGTTGTTTCATATTCACTGTACGAAAATGTGATTGACAAATTAAAATTTTTAGTTTTATTAATGGTTCCAGGAACTAAAATTTGCATAGTATTTTGGTTTTGATTATAAATCGTAATATCACCATTATCATCATGGGTGTCGCCAGACAATTTTCATATTCCATATCTGTCAGTAGCAGGATTTGTATTGTTGAATGTAAGCACATTCCCGTCTAGTCCCCCATACATACTTGTGCTTGGAGGGCCACTAATTATTGGTGTAGTAAGTGGAATAATATTTAATGTAACAATCATTGTAGCAACCATTCCAATTGTACTAACGGTATATGTAATAGTAATTGTATGAATGCCAATTGTTGCAACATTAGTTCAATTTAACGTTCCGTTAGTGAATGTTACACCATTGCCAGTTCCAGTAGCACTCCATACTCCACCACTTGTAGCATTAGTATAGACGTGGCTACCATCTATTGTTTGGTGCCCATCTATGTAATTTCGTCCGATAATTGGAGTAGTATCAAATGGCGCAACATCAAGCAAACATGTTGTTGAAATATTTGATTGTCTATTATCTGAAATAGTTATAGTTTTGTTACCTGCTGTTAAATTTGAAGAGGTTGCACCTAAAGTGAGCAAAAAATAATCTCCACTCACAGTCATTTGTGTAGTCAAACCAGTGGCCCCTGTAATTGTAAAATTATTAATAGTAGTAGTGGTTAAATAATTAATTGTCTGAACTTTAACCGTAGCATCAGAAGTAGTATTTCCAACTTGAAGACTGTTAGTTTGAACAATAGCTTGTAATTTTCTTGCTGGAGCAATAGACAAATCAAATTCTAATTCAGTATTATCAGAGCCAATAATTGTAATGTGGATCGGATCGTTTGATACTAGCGAAGTGGTTTCCGTTAATGTTAAAATTACATTCTGGTCAGTCGCATCGCTAAATTGACCTGAAATTAGTGCTGTACTTACTGAAAAACTCATTTCAGAAATTGGCGCATCATTTACTGCTGTAATTTTAATTACAGCAGTAGAATCAACATTATCAACTTGAAGATTGTTAGATTGTATTTCGAAATTATAAAATTTAGTGGCATCAACTTTTTGAATTACGAATGTTGTGATGGAAGTGAAATTTTCATAATTTAATTCAGCAGTTATTGTGTCAGGCAAAGCATTGTTTGTTAAAGTTAAAGTAAACATTGCTTGGTCATTAGTTGGAGGTGCTAACACTATGCTAACATATGCGCTAGCATCAGTGCCCGTTCCATTTTTCAATGTCAAATTACTTGTACTAATATTCAATAAGTTAGCCCCGTTATAACCGTTAGCAGTTAGGGTGATTTGATTATCAACGCCTGTTCCTTTACCTATTTGCATTTTACCAGTAGTCTCTAAATTAAATGCACTTCTTTCTTTTACCAAGAAATCGGTATATTTAGTATCTATACCAACAGTTATGGCAATTTGGTAAGTGCCAGCCATAATTTCTTTATAAGTTTCTGGGATTGTTACAGTTAATGTACTAATTAATCCATTAGTTACTATTTGATCAATCTGAAATAACTGGTTACATTCAATTTCATCTTTAAAAAAATTAATTTTAGGTTCAACTCAATTTGAAGTTAAAGATTCAGTAATTCTAATTTGCATTGAACTGTTAGGATCGTATTCCCTTAAGTTATCATTGCTGATTTCTATATTAAAACTAATGTGATGAGTAACTGAATTATTGGCAAGGATATTAGTGCCAACTACTACGCCTGTCGCCCCCCCCCGTTGTTGCTATTGCTGCTACTGCAATAGCCAATTTGGTTTTTAAAGCCATTTTTATTTCTCCCATAGACAAATTAATAACAAATTATATTAACAATATAAAAAAAAAAAAAAAAACAAGAATTGTGTAATGTACGCTTACTATTGAACGAAATTTATTTTTGAATTTTCATTCATTTGGAGCAGGTAATCGGAATCGAACCGACGACCACAGCTTGGGAAGCTGTTGTTTTACCACTAAACCATACCTGCAAAGTGGACAAGTATTATATTAGCACTTTCTTATATTGATTGCTAATTTTTTGTTATATAATCTTCCGCACTATGGCAACAAAGCACGATTATTACGACATTCTTGGAATTAGTAAGCATGCAACTCAAGATGAAGTGAAAAGGGCATTTCGTCGTTTGGCGATGCAATATCACCCTGATCGTAACAAAGCAGCAGATGCTGAACAAAAATTTAAAGAAGTAAATGAGGCTTATGAAGTATTGAGCGATCAGAAACGTCGTCAAACCTACGATCAGTTTGGACATGAAGGCTTAAATCAACAAGGATGATCAGGTGGCGGTAACCCATTTGACATATTTAACGAAATGTTCGGCGGTTCTGGTGGTGGAGTTAAATTCTCGTTTGGTGGTAATTCTGGAGGATTTGAAGATATTTTTAGCCAAGTATTTGGTGGAGGTTCAACAAGACGAAGAAGTGGTAAAAGGCAAAGCCAACAAATTTATGATTTAGACATAAATGCCAATTTAACCTTATCTTTTCTTGAAAGTGTACTTGGTGTTCAACGTAAAGTAAAGATTAATATTAAGAAGCAATGTCCACACTGTAATGGTTCGGGCGCCGAATCTCCAAACGACATTAAAACTTGCCCTCGTTGTCGAGGGACTGGAGTGATTTCTACAAGACAACGTACCATTTTAGGCATTATGGAATCACAAGAATACTGCCCAGATTGTAATGGCACTGGCAAGATTATTACCAAACCTTGTTCACAATGTCATGGACGGAAGTATATAGAGCAAGAAGAGGAAATTGAACTTGATATTAAACCAGGAGTGGTAAACGGATCAATTTTACAATTTCAAGGCAAAGGTAATTCTTGAAACGGTAGTACAGGTGACTTAAATCTTAATCTTTATGTACAACCATCCAAAATATTCAAGCGTAAAGATAAAACCATTTATGCTAATGTCCTTGTGGACCCAATTGATGCCATTACGGGTGCTAGAATTAAAATACCAACACCCTATGGTATTAAAGAGATTGAAATGAAATCAAATACCGCTAATGGCGAAGAAATTAATGTAAGTGGCTACGGTATTAAAAATACCAAACATAAATTGTTCGGTGGTTCAGCCAATGGTGATCTTGTTATAACCATTGTCTATGCAAGACCTAAAAAATATTCAAAAGTAGAAATCGATAAATTGAAATCTATGAATAATTCAATAAATCAAGATGTGGCTGAATTTGAAAAAATTGTAAGTAAGGAGATAAACTAATATGTCAAAACATGAACGTAAAAAACAATCTAATGAAATTAACGAAGAAACAAAGATTGATAATCAAAAAAGTAATGAAGTAAAAACGTCTAAAACTAAAGAGCAATTAGAAATAGAAGAATTACTTAATAAAAATCAACAGCTAAGTGAAACCATTATTTCTAAAGATATTCACATTACTAAATTGCAAGATGAAATTAATAAGATAAATCAGGATTATGTGAACAAAATTACAGAAAAAGCTAACGAAGCCAACATTACTTTAAAAGCCAAAATTGAAGAACTAACAAATAAAACGAATCAAGAATTAGCCATTCACAAAAAATATGCTTTAGAAAATCAAGCGATTGAATTAATTAATATTGTTAATCAATTCGCTATGGCTTTGGATTACAAACCGTCAGATCCCAATATTGCAAAATATCAGTCTGGATTTCAAATGTTTTTAACAATGTTTAAAAACCTTTTAACTAATTTAGGGATTAACGAAATTTTAGTTAAAGTTGGCGATGAATTTAATCCAGAAATTATGGAGTGTATTGAATTTATCCATTCTAATGATTTAGATAATAATAAAGTTGTGAAAGTTATTACCGGTGGGTATAAATTGTATGATCGATTAATTAAACCTGTCGTTGTTAATGTTGTTCGTAAAAAAAGTTAATAAAAACTACTTACGATAATCAGCTCAATGCTTATTTTTTAGAATTTGGATTTCATACTTATATAAAGGTTTATCATTTCATCAAGGTGTTTCTAATATCTTAGGGATATTGTCTAGTCGTTTATCATAAACGTATTTGAGCAATGTTTCAAAACCAATCGTGCCATAACCGATATTCTCATGACGATCTTTATTAGCGCCTTTTGCATTTTTTGAATCATTTAAATGAATTACTTTAAGATATTCAAGTCCGATAATTTCATCAAATTTTTTCAACACTAAATCAATATCCGAAACGTTATACCCAGCATCGTTAATGTGACATGTATCAAGACACACACCTATTATTTTTTTGTTAGTAATTAATTTAATGATTGATGCTAATTCTTCAAAAATTTTACCAACCTCTGAACCCTTTCCAGACATAGTTTCCAAACAAATTACAACATTGTGGTTTGTTTTATTTATTTCATTAACGCCATTTGCAATATTTTTGATTGCTTCTTCTCTACTAATATCAATTGCATTACCAGGATGTAAAACTAAATATTTACAACCAATTTCATTGGTTCGGTAAACTTCGGTTTTTAGAGTTTGTACACTTATGGCATGTTTTCGACGATCAGATGTTCCGATATTAACAATGTAAGGCGCATGAACCACAATGTCATCAATGTTGATATTCTGTTGTTTTAAATATTCGTGGAATTGGGGAATATTTAATTTACTTAATGGAGTTCTTATAGAATTTTGTGGGGCGCCAGTATAAATCATGAACGTATTAGCTCCATACCCTACAGCAATTTGAGCGCTATTGAGTAAATAACCAGGTTGTGTCATTGGAACATGACACCCTAATAATATTTTTTTCACTAAATACCAACTTTTTTATAAATGTAATTAATTTGTTTGAAATAATAATTTAAATCAAAACAATCATCGATATCCCTAAGTGATAAAGTTTTAAGAATATCTTTATTTGCAATTAGTAAATCTTTAAACTGAAGGTTATTGTTATAGGCATTCATTGCAATTGGTTGCACTAAATCATAAGCAGTTTCACGACTTAATCCCTTACCAATTAGTTTATTCATAATTCGTTGCGCAAAAATTACTCCATTAGTTAAATAAATATTTGTTAACATTTGCTTTGGATAAACGACAAGATTAGTTACAACTTTTGTGTAACGACTCAACATATAGTCTAAAAGTATAGTAGCATCAGGAAGCATAATTCTTTCAGCCGATGAGTGAGAAATATCTCTTTCATGTCATAACGGAATATTTTCATAACTTGTCAGCATGTAACCTTTTAACACTCTAGCACAACCACATATGTTTTCGCTTGCAATAGGGTTTCGTTTGTGTGGCATAGCTGACGAACCTTTTTGTCCCTTAGCAAACATCTCTTCAACTTCATGGACTTCAGTGCGTTGCAAATGTCGTATCTCTGTGGCTATTTTCTCAAGCGATGAACCAATTAAAGCTAAAGTTGCAAAATATTGGGCATATACATCTCTTTGAATTACTTGTGTAGAAATTTTTGCTTCATTGATTCCCAAATGATCACATACATACTGTTGAATAAATGGTTCGTTGTTTGCAAAGTTACCAACAGCTCCAGATAATTTACCAACTTCAATATTTTTTGAAGCATGTTTAAATCTTTCAATATTACGTTGAAATTCATCATATCAAAGTGCTCATTTCAAACCGAAGCTTGTAATGTCAGCATGGATGCCATGAGTTCTGCCAATACACGGAGTCATTTTATATTTAATTGCATTATGTTTTAGAACATTAGTAAAAGATATAAGATCGTTTAAAAGAATTGCATTAGCTTGTTTTATCAAAAAAGCATTAGCGGTATCAACGATATCAGTGGATGTAAGACCATAATGAATTCATTGTTTCTCTTTACCTAAAGATTGGCTAACACTTCTTGTAAAAGCAATTACATCGTGGTGAGTAGTTTTTTCAATTTCATTAATTTGTTTAATATTGAATTTAGCGTTTTTTCTAATTAATGAAACATCTTTGGTAGGAATTACTTTAAGTTTACTTCATGCCTCACAAGCTAATATTTCTATTTTTAAATAAGCATCAAACTTATTTTGTGCTGTTCAAATTTTGCTCATTTCTTCACGCGAATAACGATCAATCATATAACCTCAAGAATAATTTATTATACATTGTATAATGGCGGCTATGAGTAATTACAAGAGTTTAAGATGAGACACATTTTTTATTTTAGAAGGCGATATTAAAAGCTATAAGAACATGCCGGAAAATAAGAAAAGACCTGTTATGGTTTTAAGCAATTCTCATTATATTAGTTGATAAAGTTTTGGTTATAGAACTATCTACAAGTGAGTTAATGGCAGATAAGAGTAGCATTCTTTGATATAAATATTTTTCAAAATATCATAAAGAATATAAAAACTCTTACATTTTGCCGAACCGCATACATACCATAGATAGAAAACATTTAACAGATGATAAAAAAATAAAAACTCACAAATTAGATAATGCGACCAAAAATAAAATAATTGACTTTGTCGGAAAAATATTGAACGATAAATAAAAAATCAAGTTTATTTCACTTGATTTTTTATTTACTTTGAGCGGCACACATTCGTGCCTGACACAAGATGTGTCCTTTATTTTATACTCTAACAACTAAAAAATGTCAAGTGTGTTGCACTTTCCATTCCCGTGCTGATTGTAAGACCAAAGTTCGCACCCCATCAAATTTAGATAAATAAAAAAGTCCATAAGGACTTAGTAGAATATTTGTACCAACAAAACATTCGAAAAAGGACCTTATGAACAATAAATATTCTAAACATAAAAATGGTTGAAGATGCAATCATTATTAAAGAACACGAACGAGGTAAAATTGAAGGCATGCTCAAATCTGGGTATTCTAAAAGAGCTATAGCTAAAGAATTATGTAAAAGTGATACAGCTGTTAGAAAAGAGATTAGACGTGGCACAGTGGAATTGCCACGACAAATAATAAATCAACCAATTATTTATGGTTACATTGCCGATACCGCCCAATGACGTTATGATCGTAATCGAAAACGGCAACGGCAGCTTAAAATTGAATTGTATCCAGAACTTATCAAAATAATTGTTGATGTGCTAGAAGAACATCGTAGAAATTTTAAACCATGAAGTATCAATGCTTTAATAGGTAGGATGAATCTTTTTCCAGAAGAATTTGGTAACTTAGAAACTAAAATCTGTTTTAAAACGGCATACAATTATTTACATAGTAATCGTGTTGAACCAATTAATAAAAAATACTTGTTTTACTATAAAAATAAGAAGATTAAACAACCAAGACCGGCCAAACGAATAAATGGATTATCAATTGATGAACGACCAAAAAATGTAAATGAAAGGAAAGAATTTGGTCATCATGAACTCGATACTATGAAAAGCGTTCGTGGTGATGATACCTGCTTGCTTAATATCGTTGAAAGAGTAAGTAGATTTACAAGATTAAGAAAAATGGAATCTTGTGATGCTAGACATACTATTCTAACGATTGACAAATTAGAACGTAAAAAACAAATAGTGACTGGTGGAACATGTACCACTGACAACGGACCTGAAGTTTCTGATGTAAATGGTTTGGAGAAATCAGTTGTTAGTGGAAAACGAATGGAAATGTATTATGCTAAACCTTATCATGCTTGAGAAAAAGGTACAGTAGAACAATCTAATGGCATGTATCGCCTTGTGATTCCTAAGAAAACTAAAATCAGAGATTTAAGCAACGAAGAAATTCAAGATATTGAAGATTGACAAAATGATTATCCGAGAAAACAATTTGGGTTTAAAACTGCTAGGGAAATATATAATCATTTTGTACAAAAATTCCTAAACGAGTCTGGGAAACAGGTGCGAACTTTCTAATTACAAATTGCCCACTTTCCATTCCCGTTCTCCAACTACACTATCCAACGCAACTATAAATGTTATTGTCAAACAAGAGAGCCATTGATTTATTGAACTTCTTTTGATAAGTTTGGATAGAGTATAATCACCCGCATGAAGAAGTTCTTTACATATAAAACCGTTCCAATGGATCAAATTAATGAACTTGTAAAAATTGAACCCAAACTTTCTAGTTTCTTGGATTTGAGTCATCCTTTTACAGTTCGTATTATGAAAGACCATTACCAGTGTTTTATTCATACGGTTATTAGTCAACAATTAGCTAGTGCAGCGGTAGACACTATTTGAAATAAAACGGTATTTACTTTTAAAAAAATCACTCCAAAAATAATTAGTAATGCAACAAATGAACAATTGGCGTCCGTAGGTCTATCTCATCAAAAAATATCTTTAATTAAAAAACTTACTTATGACATTGTAGATAAAAAAATAAATTTAAATAAGCTAGAGAAGTTATCCAGCCAAGGAATTCATGATGTTCTCACTAAATATAAATATCTAGGCGAATGAACTGTATCAATGTTGTTAATGTTCACTTATTATCGTAATGATATTTTCCCTGTGAGTGATTTTGGCATTCGTAAAGGTCTTAGCAAACTTTATGGCAAAACCGAGTTTAGTGAAAAATTTATTAATCACTTGAAACAAAAACTTGGTGACTACGCGACTTTATTTAGTTTTTGTCTTTGAAGAATAAATCAAAATAAATAACATTGTTATTTTTTATGAATTCGATAAAGAGATTCAATGGCTCCCTTGATAGCTTGAATGGCGATGTCGTTCATACGATATCAAGGAATTACAATGTCTGCTTCAGCTTTTAAAGGTTGAATAAAGACACGATGCATTTTTCGAACTGTATTTCTTCATTGTCCGATAATATTCTCATCAGTTCTGCCTCTTTCTTTTTTATCTCTTAGTAATCGCCTAATAAATCTTTCGTCATCTGGAGTATCAACAAAAATTTTAATATCGGCAAGACTATTTATCCTCGGATCATATAACGAAAGAATGCCTTCAAAAATAACGACATCAGTTGGTTTAACGATTTTGGTTTTATCAGTACGCTCAGATTTAGAAAAATCGTAAATTGGTATTTTTACAAGATGTTTATTTAATAGCTTTGATAAGGAATCTAACATCAAATCTCAATCAAATGCATTTGGATGATCAAAATTTTGTTTTAGATATATATCGCTTTCCATGTATTCACGTTTCTTATAAAAACCATCCATTGGAATAATTTGCGATGTTATTTTTGTGGGTAATATTCTTTTGATTTCGTTGGCGATAGTAGTTTTGCCACTGCCGGTTCCGCCGCAAACAATAATTAACATGGTTTTTCTTTTCATAACTAATTTATATCTTAAAGATTTTGTGATTTAAATAATTTAATACACTTGCATTATTTTTGAAATTAAAAATCATTTTATAAGCAGTTAGTCCTTGATGTTTACCTTTATTTAATTTAGAATACTGAGGTAGAGTATATTTTTGTTCGCCAACTAGGGGATGACCAATATAAGCCAAATGAGCTCTAATTTGATGTGTTTTACCAGTAACTAATTTTATTTCTAACAAACTTGTTTGATAATCGTGAGTAATCGTTTTATATTCAGTAATGATTTCTTGTGAATTAATACCAAGAGGTTTCTTAGAAATTTTGACAGTTTTAGTTTTTAAATTTCTAGTTAAATAATCTTTTAAAATGCCGTTTTTCGGATCGATGATTCCATAAACTCTACATTTGTAGTATTTATCAATTTCGTGATTTTTAATTTTATCATTTAGAATCCGTAAGGATTCGGCGTTCTTTGCAATTAATACTAATCCGTTAGTATTACGATCAATTCGGTGAACTAGTGATGGTATGAAACTATTTTCATTTTGGTAATCTCACTCATGTTTTTTATACAGATAATGTTTAACTCGATTAACTAAAGTATCAATGCCTTTAGATTCATCATCATGCACTACAAGTCCGACCGGTTTATTCACTAAAAGAACATTTGTATCTTCGTAGACTACATTCAAATTATTGGGAGCTAGCAAAAAATCAGTTTGTGAAATTTTCTTAGTAAGTAATAAATCATTTATATAAAGTTGCAATTGATCATGAATTTTTAAACGATAGTCATAATCTACTTTTTTATTGTTTACTTTAATACGTTTAGATCTGAGATATCGATAAATGAGATTTAAAGAGATTTTGGGATATGTTTTTTTAAGAAAACTATCTATTCTTTGTCCTTGATCGTTTTGATTAATCGTTATGGTTTGCATAGTTGATATAAAACTATCCCCACCGCTACAGCTACATTCAACGAATCAATTTTAGAGTTAATAGGAATATTGATAACGTCATCACAGATATCTAAAATTGACTCTTTCAATCCATTCCCTTCATTACCAAACAAAATGGCGGTTGATTGGTCGCTAAGAGATATTTCATTTAATTTCTTAGCTTTAGCAGACATAGCAGTAGCATAAACTTTTATACCGTTTTTACGAAATTGATTGATAACATCTGTTAAATTCGTTACAACTTTTATTGGAATGCAGAAACAACTACCCATTGTAGTTCTAATAATAGTTGGATTATATAAATCAACACTATCATTAGAAATGACAACTCCATTAAGGCTAAAGCCGACTGCAGTTCGAATAATGGAACCTAAGTTACCTGGATTTTGGATTTTATCTAGAACAAGATAACGACCATTATCAACTAAATTAAAATTATTCTTCGGTTTATTGAAAATTCCAATTAGTCCATCTGATGTGGCTAAAGAAGAAACGGTATTAAAGATGCTATTAGGTAGTATCACCACATTAGTACCTTTTTCATCATATTCTTTAGCTAATTTAAAATATCTTGATTCTTCAGAGACGATAAGATTACGAATAATAATTTTGTTTTGAATTAATGTGTTTATAACCCGATAAGATTCAGCGACAAAAGTATTGGTCAAATCACGATATTTTTTATCATCAAGCAATTTTTTGGTTGCTTTAACTAATTTATTATCTTTTGATGTAATTTTTAGCATATCAAATTATAAACATCAACATTGAATGTAGGTAAGCATATAAACGAAAATTTATTTTACCCCATTATACATATCAAGATAAATTAATGAAATGGTATGAGCCATTTCAGCATTGGTTGCAATATTCTTAAAATGTTCTAAGCGTTTTATGGGTGACGCAATAGTTTTATTAGTTATTTTGCGATATTGCCTAGATGACGTAACGCGATCATCAACAATGTTAGGATGTTCTACGAATAATTGGTCTAAGATTTGAGAAAGCGATTGGAGGTGCTCTTTAGAATTTTTTAAATCTAATTCAGAACTAATGCCTAAAGCCTTTAAATGTTCTTTTTCTTTTCTTTGTTTTCTATAAGCTTTGTATCATTCTGCCTCACTCATATGTTGTTTTTTGGCTTCGCTAAGATTACGTAATTTTATAACTAATATATAAACTGCTAAAATACCACTAATTAATTCTGCTATACCAATACCAATGACTTCAGTTAATTGCGAACCTTCAAATACTAAGAGAATGGCATAAGTAATTCATGAAATACTACATACTGGGTAAAGAATGTACATTCATTTTGAAATACTTATGGTATTCCTTGTTTTGAATACTTGTCAAACACCTGGTATTAACAATACGAATGTCAATAAAACGGCTGTTCACATAGTTATTTGTATAAATATCATTAATTCCATAAAACATAAACCTCGATTTCGGTAAATTATAGGTTAAAAACTAAACGGCATTTAATGACCAAAAATCATTTTATTGTTTTAATATTAACTGGTATGGAAAAAATGGTTCACACAAAATGATATAAGAGATTTGCAACATCAATTTTAGCTCCGATATTACCAACAATTGCCCTAATTGCTTTCCAACATTGAACTTGATATATTGCTTGTATTGCCGTTAAGCATTACCCAGCAGCAATATTGTGAGAACCGCTTACTCCATTTGATAATTTTCAAATAAGTGATGCTATTTCATGATTCATTGTTTTTTATGGCATCAGTTTTATTTGATGAGTCGTGGCACCGATTATGATTTGGAACATTTATGGTAGAAAATTATTCTATCGTTATGTTTGAGCATTATTTTGAATGTACATAGTAGGTTTTTTATTATTTTTATGTTTGCCTACATCATCTAAAATATTGTACGATGATCCACGGTTTGCAATTACCGGCACTGATTTTATTTCAAAGATGCTTAAAAATTCTCGCGGCGTTAATTCTGGAGTGTGCGCATTGCCTTCTTTTCACATAATTGGAACCTATGTAATTTGACAAATTATGCGTTCAGCTTATTTGAACCCAAAAGCTCATCAAGTTAGCATCTCAAGAAAAAGTCATACTACATTTTTTGCAATAAGTACTTTCTTAACCATTATGGTTTCATTATCAATATTTATGACTCACCAACACTATTTCTTAGATTTACCTGCCGCTATTTTAGTGTGTGAGTTAGTTTATTTCTTCATAGTCAAATATGAAAAGAAACAAAACCCTACAGAAAAATTATTTACAAATATTAATGTGTTTATGAAATTTGAAAATGGTGGAAAAACTTGCTGGGGGGGGCGTTGACGTACTTCGGTTTCACTTACTAAACATAACCAGTTTTGATATGTAATATCATTTATCGCTTTCGTAATATTGGTTGTTGGCTTGGGTTATTCATTTACTGTTGGTCTATAAAATAAATGCAACGAGTATACCATATACATGATCAATGCTGTGGACATGCTTCTAATACCTTAGATAAAATTATTGCTGTTGCAATAAAAGAAGGATATCGTGAGCTATTTTTTACGGAGCACTGCCCACTTGGTAAAAATAAATATTTATGACGCCCTACTCAAGAAATGCTAACTGATTTACATAATCGAATTGAAAAAGCCAATATTAAATATAAAGGAAAACTGAAAATTCATTTCGGCTATGAAGCAGAATATTCGAAATGAAACATTAAATTTTTCCATAATTTAACCAAAGATCCGTTGTGTGACTATTTGATTTTTGGAAATCATTATGTTGGTGATATGTGAAAGCCGAATGCTAAGCTAGTAATGGAAGATGTCACAAAACCAGAAGAGTTAGATGAGTATTACGAAAACACTGTGCTGGCTTTAAAGAGTGGTATTTTCTCTTTGTACGCTCACCCTGACATTTTTTTACAAAACTATCGAAAATGAGATGATAAGGCCAAATGATTGACAAAACAAATAATTGAATTAAGTATTAAATATAAAGTACCCCTAGGTTTCAATGCTAATGGTCTGCACCAAATTCGGAATGATTTTAATTATCCATCAAGATTATTTTGAAAAGAAGTAGCGAAATCTAAAGCAAAAGTTTTAATTGAAGCTGATGCTCATCACATTCCAACACTTAGCAAAAGTTGATTAGAAAAAGCAAAAAGAGAAGCGATTAAGTACGGTCTTAAGAAGAACTTGGTAGATAAGATAGATATTAAATATCTACATTAGATATAATCTAAACCAATGAAATTAGAAAAAATCATTACTCGTGAACAAAATTTTGCCGATTGATACACTAGTGTCATTCAGGCTGCAAAATTAGTTGATTACACGTCTATAAAAGGCATGATGATTTTTCAACCAAATGGTTGAGCGATTTGGCAAAATATAATGCATGAATTAGATCGTCGTTTGAAAACTAAGGGAATAAAAAATGTTCAGTTACCATTATTTATTAAATATTCTGAGTTTTTAAAGGAAAAAGAGCATGTGGAAGGTTTCGCTCCCGAATTATTTTTAGTAACTCAACAAGGAAACAAGAAATTAGAAGAGCCATATGTTGTTCGCCCCACTAGTGAAATTGCATTTTGCAATTACTTTAAAAAAATTGTTTCATCATATAGTGAATTACCAATTAAATACAATCAATGATGTAATGTTTATCGTGTGGAAAAAAATACACGTCCATTTCTTAGAAATTCCGAATTCTTTTGGCAAGAAATGCACTCGATTCATGAAAATAAAGATGACGCTATAAAAACTTCAACGGAACTAATTGAACTTTATAAAGACTTTGTCAATTATTTCTTGTGTATTCCAGTATTGATGGGCGAAAAGACGGAAGGTGAACGATTTGCTGGTGCAGAAAATACCTACACAATTGAGGCTTTAATGCAGGATGGGCAAGCTTTGCAATGTGGGACTTCACATTATTTGGCTCAAAATTTTTCTAAAACTTTTGACATTAAGTTTCAAAACAAAAATAATCAATATGAATTGGTTCATCAGACATCTGCAGGTATGTCTACAAGAATAATCGGGGCAGTTATTATGACTCATGCCGATGATAAGGGTTTAGTTTTGCCCGTAGGAATTGCACCAACTCAAATTGCTTTATTGCCTATTTTTGCTGATAAAGAACCAAGAATTAATGGGTTAATTAAAACCTTACATAAAGATTTACATGCCAAATACCGAGTTGAAATTGATGAAACAAACAATGGCTTTGGTTTCAAAATTGCAAATCAAGAAGTTCAAGGAACGCCAATAATTTTGGTGGTTGGTCCAAAAGATGCCATAGAAAATAACGTGACGCTCATTCGAAGGGATAACGGTCAAAAAATTACTGTTGCTTTAAAAAACATTGTCAAAGTAATTGACGAGCAAGTTCATGCTTATCAAATTTCCATTTATCAAAAAGCCAATGACAGGTTGAATTCTTCCATTATTGATGTTCATAATTTGGAAGAATTCAACAATGCAATTCAGAATAAAAAAATTGCGAAAGCAGCATGAGGCGGTTCGCTTGATGATGAGAAACTATTAAAAGAACAAACTGGAGCAACACCAAGATGTATCTTGAGTAAGGCTAATAATGAACGATGTTTTTTTACTAATAAATCAGCAACTCATATCATATACTTTGCTAGGGCGTATTAATGAAAAATAAACTAACTGAATGATTTAATAAAAAAGTTCAAAAAGCGCAATGGATTCATGTAAATAAAGAGTCTCGCATTAAGTTTAAACGTATCTATGTTGCAATAAGTTTTGCTATCTTTTTGTTATTTATTCTTTCAGTAGTTTTCTTTTACCTCTATGGATTACGTTTTGATTCAGAAAAACCAAACCCATATGATAGTGGAGATGTAAAGGTCTTTTTAGCACTCGGAATTATTATTTTTGTTATTGCTACCATATTGGCAATTATGATACTCGGAGTTTATTTTCCATTACTATTCAAGAATTCTCAAGAATTGTATTCCAAAACAAAGGAACATAAAGAACAAGTATCAAAATATAACGATGAAGACCTTACTAAATTTAATGAGAACGAATTAAAATGATTGTTCAAATTGAAATGAATTACTAAATTGGATTTTCAACAGTTTTTAGCCAAAATAAAAGCGCAAATTAAAAACAAAAAACAAAATAAGGATAATAAAAAATAACTATGAAAAGAAACGATTACATTAGTTGAGATGAATATTTTATGGGTGTTGCTAAATTGTCGGCACTAAGATCTAAAGATCCAGGAACGCAAGTTGGTTGTTGTATCGCTACAGCTAATAATCGAATTGCTTCACTAGGCTATAACGGTTTACCTCAAGGCTGCAACGATGATGAGTTTCCATGAAACCGTGAGGGGATTCCATTAGAGACTAAATATTTATATGTAGTGCATTCTGAGTTAAATGCAATTTTAAATTTTGCAGGTAATGATTTAACTGGTTGTAAAATATATGTGACTTTATTTCCTTGTAATGAATGCGCGAAGGCGATTATTCAATCAGGGATTAAAGAAATTATTTATGGCGAAGATCGTTATGCAGATACTGATTCTGTTAAGGCTTCTAAAAAATTATTAGATGCAGCTGGTGTAATTCATCGCAAATATAAACCAAGTAATAAAAAATTAACCATTGAGGTTTAAATAAAAAAAGAACGAATTAATCGTTCTTTTTTTATACCTGATAATTTAACTTATCTCTTTGCTAATTGTTTAATTGCTTTAGCAACACGGAATTTAACAACAGTTTTTGCAGGAATTTTAATTTCTTTACCTGTTGCTGGATTACGTCCCATTCTAGCTTTAGTTTTTCTTACAACTAATTTACCCAAGTCCATTACACGGAATTGGCCATCAGCAACTACACGCTTTTCAGCCAATGTTTCTAATGTTGATAAAACATTAGCTACATCTTTTTTTGATAAGCTAGTTTTTGTTGATAATTCAGCTACAATTTGATTTTTTGTTAGTGGTTTACCCATTTTGGTCTCCTATTTAAATATGACAACATTATACTAAATAAGCACATATTAACAATTAATTATTCGATTATTATCTTCATAATATTAGTCACAAAATTAGCTGGTTTTTTGGATTTAAAAAGTACGTGGTAAATTTCACTGAACACGGGTGAATTAATGTGATTTGCTTTAATAACTTTGAAGATGGCATTAGCTGCAAAATAACCCTCAATTGTTTTTTTATTATTTAGTAAAGTTTTTTTAACTCCAATTTGAGCTATGGATTTGCCAAATGAAAAATTACGAGATTTTTCATCTGTACATGTCAAATATATATCACCAATTCCACAAAACTGTGTAATAGTTTCAGGGTTGCCTCCATAAAGTGAAACTATCTTACTAATTTCTTTAGTTGATTGTGACAACATTGCAGCTCTGGTGTTGATTGATGTATGCAACTGGTAGGCTATTCCCATACCAATCGCCATTACATTTTTAAGCGCACCAATAATTTCTGCACCTATTTCATCTTTAATTTCAATACATTTAAAATGACTATTATTGAATAATAAACTAACCATACGAGCTAGGGGGATAGAACTAGACACACTGTTAATCATAGTAGGTTGTTTATTGAAAACTTCAATGGCAAATGACGGCCCAATTAAAGTAACTAAGCCTTTATTTTTATTCTTTAAAATCTTTTTAATAGTTTTAGATCAAATACTATTTGTTGAAGAATCTAACCCCTTAGATACATTAATAAAATAGGCATTGTAGTTCAAACGCTTAATTAAATCTTTTAGAACTTCACTAATATGAATGGAAGGAACAGCAATAATAAAGAAATTTGGTTTTTCAGCCAAAACATCATTAATGTTTGAAGAAACAATTTCTAGTTTTTGGATTAATTTATGTTCCCCATAATATCTTGAATTTTTTTGATGTTTTAAATCATTTATTTCTGTCGAATCTATCCCCCACATTGACACTGTGTGGTTATTTTCTAACAAAATATTAGCAAGAGCTGTTCCTCAAGCTCCAGTTCCTAAAATTGCGATATTAGCCATTTTTTAACGTTCCTCTCTCGCGCCACGAATACGTGAATTCTTGTCTTTAAAATAAACCGTAATCGGTACCATATTTATACCAAAAGCATGACGAATTTGATTCTCAATAAATCGGGCATATGATAAGTGAATATGTTTAGGATCATTGCCAAAAATGACAAAAGTAGGTATTTGCCCCTTGACTTGTGTACCATATGACAAGTTAGCTCTTCCGCCTTTATAATTCGGTGGCGGATTGGCAATTTGAGCTTTTGTAATAACATCATTAAGCAGCGATGTTGATACTTTAATGTTAAGTTGTTCTTCAATTTGAGAGATAGTTTGAAAAATTGTGTGAACTCTTTTATTATCAAAAGCACTAATAAAAACAATAGGAGCTCATGATAGATATTTAAATTGTTGACGAATTGATTTAATCATGGCATTCATTGTTAGATTATCTTTTTTAACTTTGTCTCATTTGTTGACACAAATGATGGTAGGAATATTAGATTTGAACGCAAGTCCTCCTATTACTTCATCTTGCTCATTAAATTTATCACTGCCATCTAACATAAAAATAATTAATTTGCTATGTTCAGTTGCTTGGATGGTACGCATTACTGCATATTTCTCAATGTTATCCGTTATTTTTCCTTTGCGTCGTATGCCAGCTGTATCAACAATGGTAAATGATCTATTGTTGTATTTAAAATTTACGTCAATACTATCTCTCGTGGTGTGTGGTATTGGCGAAACCAATACTCTATCCTCTTGCAAAATAGTGTTAACCAATGTCGATTTTCCTACATTGGTTCTGCCGATAATACAAAAAGAAAAAGAATCACTGTTGATATCATCATTTTTTTTGTTTAGTGGTTTTATTAATTGATCTAGTAAATCACCGATGCCAATTCCGTGTTCGCTTGCTATTAATAAAGGTTTACCAAAACCTAATGAATAATATAGGTTGATATTTTGATTCTGATAGTTTTCTGATTTGTTGATTACAAGAATCACATTTTTGCTTTTATATTTTTTCAGAACTTTGGCAACATAGTAATCCTCTGTATTAACGCCTTCTTTTATTGAAACCAAAAAAACGATAGCATCTGCTTCATCAATTGCCATTTTGACTTGTTTTTCAATATTTTGTTGGAATGAAACATTTTTATTAGTTAATCCACCCGTATCAATTACCGTAAAGTTTTTATTCAATCAAATTGCATCGCCATAAATTCGGTCACGCGTAACACCTGGCTTATCATCAACAATTGACTTCTTTTTACTAATAATTCGATTGAACAATGTTGATTTACCAACGTTAGGTTTACCAACTAGTGCTATTTTATACACTTAATGCCTCTTTTAATTTAAAAGCACGGATGACTTGTTGGACATTTTCTTCAAAACTTTTATTGTCTGTATCAATTTCAACAGCATCAATAGCTTTCATTAATGGCGCAATTGCCCTGTGACTATCTTGATGATCTCGAGCTATTAAATCTTTTTCAATAGTTTCTAGCAATTGTGTTTTATTATCTTGAAGTCATCGTCGTGTCGCTCTCGTTTTTAAAGAAGCAGTTAAAAATACTTTCAGAGTAGCGTTCGGTAATACAACTGTTGTTGTGTCTCGCCCTTCCATAACACAACTTTGGCCTTGCGCAATCACTCGTTGATCGTTAACACATTTTTCACGAACAGCACTAATAGTGCCTATTTTACTAGCTAACATAGCAATAGGAGGTGTGTAGCATTCCTTAGTAACATCAACATCATTCAAATATAACTTGTCAGGTGTCAATGTAACTTTATTAGTATTTAAAATAGTTTTAACTGCTATTAAATCTGAAAGATCCGTATTTTTTAAAGCAATTGCATAGCAACGGTACATCCCACCTGTATTAATAAACAAGAAATTCAAGCGCCTAGCTACCTCTTGTGCTATTGTACTTTTGCCAGCACCACCAGGGCCGTCAATTGCTATTTGATAAATTTTATTGCTTGCCATAGTATACCTACAATCTTGTTATGATGACAACCAACAAAGAAATAATTCCTAAAAGAGAAACAATACTTAGAACAGATGGAACGATGTAAATAATTTTATTGTAATTTCGTTTTTGGTCATTGTAAACTACAATGGACTTAAGTTTTTCTACAGCATTAGCATTATCGGTTAGTTGTGACAATTCATTAATTTTAGAAATTTGATTCAAACTAGTTGTTTGAAAATTAGTTCAATTGCTATTTTGAATTTCAATTTTCTTTTCATTGTCTTTAAAAGACGAATATGTAGGGTCTTCAATTAATCATTTGGAATTTATATTGCCTTTATGATCGATTATTGGTTGACTTTGGCATTTATTATTTCATTCTGCAATTTCAGTAGCAATATTCTTAATTTTTTTGTCATCTATTAATTCCATAAAATGCATCATTTGCTTTGATTCCTTCATTTCATTTTCGTCAACAGATATCAATTTAGCTAATGATTTATCAAAATTCAAATTGGCTAGAATACTAGAGTCTAAGTTATCAATTTTACTTTTATATTTTCTTGAAATATTTGTTTCGTCAACTAGACGATCAAGAAGGACACCCTCATTGATGATTTCATTTCGATAGATACGGTAGCGCTCAATTCTTGTTTCCATAAAATTGTTAATTTATATTATGCTAATTATACTTACGCTTATCGGTTTTAATGTTAAAGTTAATATATAATTATCAAAATATTTATGCCATTTTTTTCTAAGAAAAAAAACATCAAATTCATTCCTTGCATTGATGAAAAAG
Source organism: Mycoplasmataceae bacterium (assembly GCA_031265955.1). Lineage (GTDB taxonomy): Bacteria > Bacillota_I > Bacilli_A > Mycoplasmatales > Mycoplasmoidaceae > Malacoplasma_A. The sequence goes on from JAISBY010000010.1 coordinate 80,061, forward strand.
AATTATCAACAATGGTTTCTTCTATTATTTGTGAAAGCATAAAAAAGAACCCTAACACCGTATTGGGATTAAGCGCAGGGGTTAGTGTTGGCTTGTTATATGATTGTTTAGTTCGCGAAACAAAGAAACAAGCTATTGATTTTAGTGATGTTACATCTTTTAACACAGATGAGTATATAGATATAGATAAGCGATACCAAAAATATTCGAAAATAAATTTTATGAGAAATCATTTATTTTCAAGAGTCAACATTAAAGTTGATAACACTCATTTTCCTACAATCGATAATTACAAAAGTTATGATCACGACATCCAAAAAGTGGGTGGAATTGATTTGCTAATATTAAGTGTTGGACCCAATGGCTATATTGGTTTTAATGAACCAAATACAAAATTCAATTCAGTTACACATCAAGGTGATTTAGATAACTCTACCAGAACTTATTTAATGAATTTTTTTGATGAGAAAATTAATGTTCCTCATAGAGTTGTAACTATGGGAATAAAAACCATTCTGCAAGCAAAAAAAATTATTCTAGTAGCTATTGGTGAACTTAAGTCGGCTCCAATTAGTAAGTTGTTTGAAAACAAATATTCAGCAGTTTGACCAGTAACAGCTTTATTATTTCATGACGATGTTACGGTATATGCTGATATTGGTGCATCTAAATTAATGCTCAAGTAGTTATTTTATAAAACTGTTAGACATAAGGTTTATGATAATCGCCATTTGATTAATTTTGGTAGGCATCATTTGTTTTAGTAGTCTGTGGATTTCACAAATATATTCACATTGAAGTAACGAGGATTCGGTTCGTTCTCGGTAAAAGTTAGAAAGATTTGACTCAATTTTAGTTTTATAAGGTAAGCAATGGTAATTTATTAAAAAATATTTTATTGTTAAATCCAATAAATCTGTCATCATTTTTAACGAAATTTTTACATCATTTTCTGAGAGATGCATTTCAATAAGTCTAGATATTGTGCTTGAGAATGAAGATATATAAATAATCTCACTTTTTTCCTTGCTTTGTAAAAAAGTAATTTTATTTAATAATCCAGCTGGTGAATGCAGTTTTTGATTGAAATTCATCATATCAATATAAGTTGGATATATTTTCTTATTTATCAAACTACTAATTGTATATTCAATGCTTTGTTCTGGTACATATGCATTAATTAAATAAACGATGAAAATCAATATTTTTAGGTTTTTGTCAACAATGTTGTCTATTTCAAAATTTGGTTCAGTTTCTCTAAGAATACTTTTTAATTTTCTTTCAACTTTCTTCAGTTTACGCTTTATTTTAAAATTCATACTACTTATTACTTAGCTTTTCAATTTCAGCTTTGATGAATTCCAACAATCCTTTTACTTCTGAATAATCCATTCTAGTCGGGCCCACAACCGATAATTGGTGTTTGCTACCATTAGATGAAATACTTGTTGAAGCAATAGCTAGTTCATTCGCGCCAAATTCATTACCAAATGTAATTAATGTTTTACCTGTTTTTTGCTGAACATATGAAATATGTTTCCAAACATTTGTGTCTTCTAACATTGACAACACTTTATTTAAATGTTCAATATTTTGGAACTCAGGTTGAGTAGTCAACCATTTAGTACCTTGTACTTTTGTTGCGGTTGGAACTTTGTTAAAATCAAATATTTTTTCAATAATTTGTCTGATGCAAAACTCATATTCATGAACTGCAGAGCGAATTATTTCTTTAATAGAACCAATTTTTTTTGGAACATCTTTAATTGCCGTGTCTATCAAACGATCGTTGAAAATACGCACACAGACACCAATGTCATCCAATTGTTTATTGTCGCTTAAATGAATTGTATTCTTATTCACAGTTCCATTTGATGTAACCAAAAGAATCAACGCTGTATGCTCATCAATTTGAATGAGATCAAAACGTTTCAATAGTTCATTAGTTTGTTGAGTTGTTACAACCGATGGTAATTTTAGAGACTCATTAATGATCGAAACAGATTGATCAATTACGGTATCAATTGATATATCACGTTGTGAAAATATTTTCTCTAATTTACGTTTTATATTAATTGATAATTTAGGTTTTAGAATCTTTGATTCATAATACTTATACCCATTAATTGACGGAATCCGTCCAGACGATGTATGAGTTTTTTCAAGCAATCCCGTTTTCTCAAGCGATGCCATTTCGTTTCGAATAGTAGCACTAGATAGATCTGGCAAATATTTTTGAATAATTTCTTTCGATGAAATTGGTTCGGTTGTATAAGCATATTCTTCTACAATAATACGCAAAATTTCTTCTTGTCTCTTAGTTATATCCATTTAATGATTTTAACACACTATTTAATTGAGTGCCAAAAGTATTATTTTGTTTAAATTAATACATTAATTCTTATAATAATCGCCAATTTTTTTACAAGAGAAATTGTAATTTAAATAAGGAATAAAAATATACGAGGAAATGACAAAATATAAATTGCTAGGAATTGATTTGGATGGCACTTTATTATCGAAATTGAAGCGTATTTCAAAACCTAATCTAGAAGCGATAAAAGACTATATACAACAAGGTGGAATTCCAGTTGTCACAACCGGTCGATCAATTGTATCTGCTGAAATTTTCGCAAAACAACTTGACGCTTTTAGCATTACTAAATCTCCGTTTGTGATTGCGTTCAACGGTGCTTACATTAAAGATTTAACAACTAATAAAATATTTGAGAATAAAATTTCAGATTCAATTGTTCGTGAAATTAAAAAGTATACGGAAGGTAATAAATTAATTTTGTGAGCTTACACACACGAATCTACTGAACAAAAAGGAGTTTATGTCTCTAGGAATTTTGCTAATTTTTTTATTAAATTAAGTAAAGGCATAAACTTGATGAATTTAACCGAAAGTGTAAAAGACTTATCATCATACAAACTAAATATTCTATCTTTTAGAAAAAGTAAAATTATTAAAGCTTTGGCGGAATTAGAAAACAAATATAAAGGCGTACTAACTTTTTCTCATTCTCATCCAAAATTAATAGAAATCAATTTATTTAATGTTAATAAAGGAAGCGGTATAAAATTTGTAGCTGAACAGTTAAAAGTTAATTTAAATCAAGTGGCGGTGATTGGAGATTCTAACAATGATCTTCCTGCATTTTTGGTTTCTGATTTGAGCATTGCTGTTAAAACAAAAAGTGTAATATTAAAAGAGAAGGCAACTCATTATTTAGGATACAAAAAAAACGCAGTAGCAGATGCGATTCGTAAATATGTTCTTTCATCTAATTCAATTCAATTAGTTGCTTCTGATTTAGATGGTACTTTATTACGCAACGGAACTAAAGAAATAGATAATTTTTCAAAAACTACAATTATTGAAATGGTGGACAAACTTAATAAGAAATTTGTTGTTTGCACGGGTAGAAGTATTGACGATACATTATTAGTGGTTGATTATTTTAAATTTAAAAATATTAAGAATGTTTTTGCCATCTGTGTAAATGGTGGTTGTATTTATGATATAGCCAATAAAAAATATTTATTTGAACACACTATGAAAGAAGAATTGGTTCAAAGAGTTTTAAGTATATTTCATGAATTTCAAAACGATAAAACTCTCAAAGGACAGATTGCCATTGAAGCTTTTCTTGATTATGACAACGGAAGCTTAATTAAAAAAGAAACACAAACTCACTATTTAATTAATAAAGATTATATTTACAACTACTACCTTAGCAGGCATCCAGGAATGCTAACAAATTTTTGAGCGCCAAGAATACATAAATTAATAGATAAACATATGCCAACTCATAATGTGATGAAATTCATTATGCATTTTGATTCGTTAGATGATAAAGCGCGAATGGTTGCGAAACTTGACCAATACAAAAATGATTATGAATTATCTTCAAGTAGCAGTAATAACATTGAAATTATGCCTGTAAACATTAGCAAAGGTCATGCATTACAACGATTATGTGATTATTTAAATATAAATATAAAAGATACCATGCCTATTGGTGACGAAAAAAATGACATATCCATGTTATCGTTATCCACAAATTCTGTAACACTTTCATCTTCGTCTGATATCGTTCGACGTTCTGCAGGCCATGTCATTAATGCAGAGACGAGCGAGATTGTGGGCCAGGCGATTAAAATGTTTGTGTTAGGGAAACAATAATGGCTATTAAAAATTACATTCAGTTAATTGATGTTATGAAGAGATATGACGACGGATACATAGCTGTTCAGGATATCAATATCTCAATCAACAAAGGTGAATTTGTAACTTTATTAGGTCCTTCAGGGTGCGGCAAAACCACCATTCTTAAAATGATTGCTGGTTTTGATAGTCCTACAAATGGTCGAATCATTGTTGATAATGTTGATATTAAAGAATTACCGATAAACCAAAGACCAACAGCCACTGTCTTTCAAGATTACGCTTTGTTTCCAAATATGAATGTTAGACAAAACATTGAATATGGACTGAAAGTAATGCGTAAAACATTAAAAGATATTTCTGAGTCAATTAAATTAGAATCAGAATTAGCTTATAGTGTTGCCACTAAAAAAGGCGCTATGGAAATTACTAAAATTAGGGGTGACCAAAACAAAATATTGCGTCAACTTGCTAAATTAAGTCTTCGTTATAAAACATACGAAGAAGTTAACAACATAAAAGATATGAGAGCAGTGCAATTCAAGATGAAATCTGAATATTTCTTAAGAAAACTTCATCAATATATTGACCGAAATGCGCAATTAAAAATGTCGAGAACAAATAGACAACGTGAATTTAGATATCGTTTTAGTCAAAAATTTTGGAAGAATCAAAATTTGATTAAATACAATACGACAGGTTTGAATAAATGAGAAAAACTTTATTTAGAATTACGCAAGTGATATTTATATAAAATGCCGATTGATGTCAAATATGACAAACTAAATGGTGAGTATCAAAGACTTGATGAATTAATTTCATATTGACAAAATTACCCTAACATATGTGAAGAAAGCTTTAAAAAGAAAAAAACTACTCGTAAACTTCGGAGAGATGAAATTAAACGTAAAGCTGATGCAATTATTGATTTGGTAGGACTAGAAGGTAGTGAAAATAAATATCCTGATGAGTTATCTGGAGGTATGAAACAAAGAGTTGCTTTGGCAAGAGCACTAGTTGTAGAACCAGATATTTTATTATTAGATGAACCGCTATCTGCGTTGGATGCCAAAGTTAGACAGCAAATGCAATTAGAATTAAAAAGAATTCACAATGAATTAGGGATTACTTTTATTTTAGTTACTCATGATCAAGAAGAGGCGCTTACGCTATCTTCTAAAGTAGTAGTTATGTCAAAGGGGCATACCGAGCAAATTGATTCTCCTAAAAATATTTATGACGCTCCACGTAATGAATGAGTTGCCAATTTTATTGGCAAGGCTAATTTATTTACTGGTGTTTATGCAGGCAACAACAATATCAATTTTTTGGATGAATCTTTTAAAATTGGTGAAGCTGCTGGAAAACGATATAAACCACACACTAATATAAAATTCATGATTAGACCTGAGGACATATATTTCGTTGAGCCATCAAAAGGGATAGTTGTTGGTCGTGTTAAAGAAACGATTTATAAAGGTGAAAAATATAGCGTTCAAGTTAAATGAAAAGATCAATTGATTTTAGTTGAGTCAACACAGCAAATTAACCGTAATAAACTGGTTGGTTTAGATTGAAACACTTCTGCAGTTCATATTATGCTGGATAAACAAAAGGGAAATCCAAATGAATTTAGATTTTAGTTTGATTAAACAGACGAGATTTAAAAATCACCAAAGAAATCGTAATTGAATTTTGTTGATTCCTTTTGTAATTATTACTTTGTTATTAGTAATCGTTCCATTAATAATGATTTTTGTGAAATCATTTATAAAAGCAAATGGCGCCGATTCCGTTGGTGATAACTGAATGTTTATCAATGGATTTGTATGAGAGAAAATTTTAATATCATTCATTATTGCTTTAATCACAACATTCATTTGCATGATCATCGCTTATCCGTTTGCTTATTTTCTATCAACTAGTCGAAGCAAAGTATTTAGAACGATTATTATTTTTGTAGCAACGGCTCCAGTATGAACTAGTTTTTTAGTCAAATTAGTTGGACTAAAGACATTTTTCGATATTTGCGCGGGATTCGATAATTCCACTTATGGTCATATATGGACTATGATCGGTTTTATTTATTTATATTTACCTTTCATGATTATGCCTTTATATTCCGTTCTTAGTGATATGCCTAAAAATTTAGTTTATGCAAGTTATGATTTAGGATACGGCCCAGCTAGAACATTTTTTAAAGTAACATTACCTTATACAAAAGTAGCATTGATTTCAGGCATTACTTTAGTATTTTTACCATCATTAACAACAGTTGCTGTACCGCAATTCTTAAATAACAACAATGATAATTCCTTGATAGGAGACATCATAGTTTCGTGAGGTGAATCCGGATTAACAAATGATATTGAAATGGCTAGTGCCTCCGCATTATCACTTGTTTTAAGTCTGTTAATGCTCGGAGCATACGGAGCATATATTTTGTTCTATAAAGTAGTGTGAAAACGAATTAAACTAAAGAGAGGAGCCAAAAATGAATAAGCATCGTTACATTTTTTCAGCCCGTTCCGTTTCACGTTTTCTTAAACGTTGATATATTTATATTGTTCTACTTTTAATTTATGTACCTTTAATATTTATCGTACTTTTGAGTTTTTCTGCTCCAACTGCTAGAGGAAATATTAACCCTAACTTTACCACGCCAACTATTATTAATTATCTAGATCTTTGAAAAGATGATGAGTTTTTAAATGCCTTATTTAATTCTTTATTGTTATCAGTAGTTGTCGTCCCAATTTCTTTATTATTAGCAATAATTACTTGCTTCGGAATGTGAAGGGCAAGACCGTTCCAAAAAAAGATGGTAGATTTTTCAACGAAATTAACTATTGTTAACCCTGAAGCAATTACTGGTATAAGCTTAGCGTTATTATTTTCCTCAACATGAGTTGCTTTAGGATTTAATTTAGGGTTCTTTACAGTTATTTTAGCTCACATTTCATTTTGTACACCATATGCAATCTTAGCAATCTATCCAAGAATGGCTAAAATGAATCAAAATCAATTGTTAGCTAGTTATGATTTAGGGCATTCCAAATTGAATACTTTTTTTAAAATTACCGTTCCATATTTAATGCCTGCAATTTTGTCGGCACTTGCTATTGTGTTAGCAATGTCTTTAGATGATTATGTTATCACTAATTTAGTAAATGGTTCCTTCCAAACACTAGGTACATTGATTTATTCAACAAGAAAAGGTATTAAAGCCTGAATTATTACCTTTGGGGCTTTAGTAGTTATTGGTACGATTATCGCAATCATTATCATTGGTATTTATAAATACATTCGTATTAAAAAGCAAAATAAGAAGAGCGTGGAAATATCTCAAGGCGGAGGGTTTTAGCGATGAAACGTAATAAATCAATGAAATTATCTCTGCCAATTCTAATAAGCACAATGGCTATTACCACTCCGACAACATTAACCTCTTGTTCATCTAGCGGAGTAGTATTAGCTAACTTTGAAAGTTATATGTCCAGTGATTTAATGACACAATTGCACAGTGAATACCCAATTAAATTTGTTAATTACTCAACCAACGAAGATATTCTTGCTAAATTTGCTAATTCTTATGACATTGCTGTTCCATCCACCTATGCTGTTTTAGAATTAATTAAACAGGGTTTATGTGGTCAATTAGATTGAGAGTATCTTGGGCAAGAATTTCAGTTAACTGCAGATCCCGAAAGACTTGAAGGAACTTCACTAACATTACAATCAATTACCAACGCTAAACCAGTGTCTGTTGATTATAAACCGCTGGATCCAACAAACGGAGATACAGCAAATGCCCAATGGTTGTTTAGCGATACAATTGATGATGTAATTAATTCGGTTGACGAATATGCTCATGAGAATAATTATTATCCGCTAGATCAATCGATTCTTCAGTATGCATTACCTTATTTCTTACAGGATTGAATGTTTGCTTATCATGGCGATTACATGGATAGTCTTCCATCAAGCAATATGCAAGTTTCAGATGATAACCAATGATATAGCGCATATGAAGATGGTAGACCAGTTACTTGAAACGATGTGACTAATACCATTGCTTCTAATAATCCTAATTTAGACGATCGTTTTAAACCAGGGAAGACATCAAGAAATTTGACTATGGTAGATGATTCTCGAACTATTTACGATATGTCGCATTTAATCTATGACGCACAACAGCCAGGATACGACCCTTATGCCAACGATAATATTAATCCCAATTCTGAACAAACTACTGAAGATGCAATGAAAGAAATTTATGGAAGTTTGACTGATAAATTTAATCCTAATACATTTAATTTAAATACTGATAGTCAGCAAGTCTTATATAGTTTTGCTAAACCTAAAGGCAATCCTGATGACGCTGAATTTGGCATGTCTAATGGCATTATTGCCTATAACGGAGACATTTTATATGCAGCCATGGGTTCAGGAATTGATGAATGGGAAGATACTTGATATTGTGACCCCGATGGTAGTGATGAATATCCGTTAAAAGATGGTAATTTTCACATTGTAAAAATGAAAAATACACCAATTGCGTTGGATATGATGGTTATCAATAAAAAAGTAAATAACTCTTCTAAAAAGCATGAAGTTTATAGTCTTATAGATAAAATTGTTTTAGAAGGAAGCAATCTTCCTGCCGCTACCGAAGAGGGTAGTGAAGAACCATGGATTGGAGAAACCAATAAAGATGATGAATTCGTTTATGGTCCAACGTTAAATTTTGATTTTGTGTCATACACACCAACTTTATGAAATTTAAGTAAGTTTGTTTCAAGAGATATGGAAGATCCGGATGAATATAACTCGTACTTTGATATGATTTATCCTAACCCTGATCCTAGCAAACCAAATAATAAAGCAGAATTACTAGCGGAAATTAACAGTGTTAACTTTGCAAAAGGTGATGGTGGCTTATTAGAATTACCTTTATCTGATTTAACAAAATCTAGGATGAGCAAGGTTTATCTTCAATATCGAGAAAAAATATAATGAAACGACGATGTATTTTAGCAGTTGAAACTTCTTGTGACGATACTAGCGTCTCCGTTATATGCGGTGGAGTAATTCTAAGTAATGTAACATTGTCATCAATGAATGCTCACAAACATTATGGTGGGATTGTTCCGGAAATAGCGGCGCGAAGTCACGAGGCCGGTATCGCTAAATGTTATGTTAAAGCCTTAAAACAGGCGCATATCAAAAACAACCAAATTACACACATTGCTTATACCGCTTCTCCAGGGTTACCTGGATCATTGCATATTGGTAAAATATTCGCAAAGTCAATTGCCAGTTTATTAAATGTGCCACTAATTCCACTCAACCATATGGATGGGCATATTTTTTCTTTTGCAATAAATAATGCTAAAGAAGTTGAATACCCTTTTATATCGTTGGTCGCATCAGGTGGACATACGGTAATTTATTTGGTTGAAGCAATTAATAAAATTAGAGTATTAAATGAAACAGTGGACGATCCAATTGGTGAAACTTTGGATAAAGTTGGAAGAATTTTAAATTTATCATATCCTGGCGGAATAAGTATCGACAAAATTTATGATTCAAAGAAAACGAATACTAAAATGATTCATCATTTTGTTCCGGGAAAATCCTTTAGTTTTTCCGGTATTAAAACTCATATATTAAATTTAGTTAATCAAGCAAAAATGAAAAAACAGAAGATTAATAAAATTGCAATTGCCTCATCTTTATTGAAGTGAATTGTGGATGAAGTGATGATTAAATTAGAATATTATTTAAAAAAATATCCCAAAGTAAAATTCGTTTCTATTGGTGGTGGAGTAAGTGCTAATAAATTATTAAGACAATCATTAAAAACGTTGCCAACTAAAATCTTACTTCCAGAGTTTCAATACACTGGTGATAATGCTGCAATGATGGCTTTTTATGCAGATTTATTAATCAAGTAAATTAATATCATTAGTAGTGATAAAGTCTAAATTCCTTTTTACTAATTTATGTGCAATTCGTTTGTTATCAATAGTTCAAGCACTTATTAATAAACCTTGTTTATGCACATTGTTAATTGTGACTCTACTAGCCATTGTATAGCAAACACTAATGTTATTTTTTTGTCGCAAAGATCTTTTGATGGCTTTCCTATTAGAAAAAAATTTACATTTAACATTAATCAAATCAAAACACAGGGCTTTTGGTTCTAGGCTTTTTATTAATTCTAAGGAAGTTAATTCAAAACTAATAAACGAAGCTTTGTTGAATAGATTGTATTTTTTGATCTTATCGATTAATTCCTTAATATTTTGAATTGATAAATTTCCTTGCTTAATCTCAATAATCGGAGATTTATGATATTTTTTGCAAATAAAAAGATATTCATCAAAGGTGCAAATGTAATGTTGTTCGTTGCCTAAATATTTAGGTTTCGCAATTGATAAACATTCTTTTTTAAAGGAAGAATATTTCGATTCATTTACGTGAATTGTTTTGTTCCTGAATGGATTGGAGTCATGTGTACAGACTCAAACGTTGTCTGGAGTTAGCCAAATGTCTGTCTCTATTCCATATACTTTATTACTAGCACCAGCTAATTCAAATGCTTTTTTAGTATTTTCTAAAGCCAACAAAGATGCTCCGCGGTGAGCAATTAATTTAGTCATTCAGTAATTATATCGCTAAGCCAATTTCAAATTGATCATAGTATTTATGTGGATTAGTCCCTGGTAAATACCATACTACATCAACATCAAGCGTTACATTATCAACAATATGGTAATTAACTTCAATTGTATATTTATCGTAATTATTAGTAAACTGATTCATTTTTTTCAAAGCGAACCGTAGTATATCGCTCACATTTTCTCGTAATCGTTGCTCATCAATTTTTAATTTATTGTCATCTTGAGAAACAATTACACATTTTTTAGAGAAATAACTACGGTCTATAAACGAACTAATTTCTTCGTGATTATATCCGTTATGACAAGATGGCGTTTTTTGATTAATATTCTTTTTATCTTGTTGTTTTAAAGCAACTGACGCTAATGCCGCAGTAGCAATAATAGTAATTCCCAGTGTAGCACATCCTAGTCCTAATAGTTTTCGATTTATCTGCATTAAAATACCATCCTTTTAAAATTATTATTGATAGAGTCAATGAATATTTCCTTGATATTGATATTACGGTCATAATACGTTTCTCCAGAAAAACTAAAGGATTTATGAAAGCAATATGAATGAAAGTTATTATTTTGGCCAATTTGAATTTCAATTTCAAAATATCCAGAGCTTCTTGTTGGGATATAGAAGCCATTAGTACCAATTAAGTTTGTTGAAACTTCCTTTGTGGTGTCATCATAGTTAGTAATAGCATCAAGATTGATGTCTAAATTATTATTGATGTACTGTAAATTTTTATTTTCATAGTGATATTCATGAATCTTTGTTTCGTTACCAACTGAATAATAAAAATTAGCACGATAGGAGATTAATGATGCGGGCTCATCCACTTTTATATTCAATAAGTGAATAATTGGCTTCTTTAATTCATCACATTGATCATTCATAACATAATAAATTAATGATTGTTTACTATAGCTATTATTGTTTGATGATAAATAATATGAATTGCTGTTATCAAATCAACCGCTTTGATTGCTTACCTTAGTGTAGTTACTATAGTTAAATTCAATTTTTTTGTTTTCTAAAGCTCATTCATTCATGAAATCAGCGGTTGAATAGTCAGGATTATTAAACGTCGCTTTATTTGCAACATCGGAATTACATTTGAAATCAAATAGTAGATACATATTGTAATTTGTAAGTGATTGTTGAAAAAATTTACTATCTCCAACATCTATTGCGATTGAACTCTGATAAACTTGACAATATTTCTTAAAAGATATGTCGGTAGGAATATCGGCTTTCGGATTGTATTTCAAAGATATATCATCAATCGTTGCAAAAGGTAAAGTAATGTCAGTTGTCAACAAATTCATAGGCAGCATGGCATCCATAATTAAATAAAAGTTAAGATTTAGGAATCATTTATTGTTTTCCATGTCAAGATTACCGTCAATGTTATTTACGAAAACATAACGATTATTACTTGATAACCCACTTGACAACTGATTAATGTAGTAATCAGTTGAAATAGTATTAATCATAATTTACGAAAAATATTTTAGAAAACTTATAGCAGCCCGACGGTATTTGCAATAATAAGTTGTAGTTGAATATCCTAAGTTTTTGAATGATTGGCGTTGAATACAAGCATTACGAATCAATGCAGCATCCTCATCAGTAAGACAATGTAACACTAATTCAACAGTGTTAATGTAATTACGGTACTTATTGATGGTTGCTGGATCAGTTATTGGATTTAAAAGATTATTGTTTAAATTATTTAGTTTAATTTGAGCAATTCGATATAAATCACAGATATTTTCCAACTGGTTACGCACCATTCCAAAACTATTATCTTGATAATTTATCATAAAATCACCTTCCTTCCCTCACTATAGTAATATAGGGAAAATAAAAAAATGACTAAATTATTTTTAAAATATTTTCAAAACTAGAGATTTTTTAATAAGGTTTTCACTTTATTTAGCTGTTCTCAAGGAAGCTTTAATTCTTCTCTTCCAAAGTGCCCGAAAGTGGCGGTTTGTTGATAAATGGGTTGGTCTAAATTCAATGTTTTAATAATGGTAATTAAATCCATATCAAATGTTTTGTGAACTGTCTTATAAATCTTATCAATACTAACTACGTTAGTATTGAATGTTTCAATTCTCATAGAGATGGGTTTAGGTTCTCCGATTGCAAAAGCTAATTCAACCTCACATCTCTGAGCTAACTTAGCGGCAACAACGTTTTTAGCAATCCATCTTGCATAGTACGCTCCAGAGCGATCAACTTTAGTGTAATCTTTGCCACTAAAAGCCCCACCACCAACATGTGCAGTTGTTCCGTAATTATCTACAACAATTTTTCTGCCAGTTAATCCCGTATCACCAATCGGGCCACCAATGATAAAATCGCCAGCTGCATTAACTCGAGCAACAAAATTAGTGTTTAAGCGGTATTTTTGTGCTATTGGTTTCATAATCTTGTTAATAACGAAATCCTTAAATTTACTATGGTTAATGTCCGTATCATGTTGAATTGACATTAACATATTGTCTAAAATAGGTTGTTTTTTGCTTCAATCTATCGTTACTTGAGATTTCATATCATATTTAGCGCCATGAAATTTACCTTGTTCAATTAGTTTTGTGGCAGTTTTAACTAATTCATGAGCCAATATTGTTGAAAGTGGCATATAGGTTTTAGTTTTATCGGTAGCATAGCCGTAAACGATGCCTTGATCGCCAGCGCCAATTGTTTGATTCTTCTTATCTACTAATTTACTAATATTTGGTGATTGGCGATTAATATTACTGAGAATTGTAAAATCATTTTCGTTGTATCCAAGTGGTTTTAGAATACTTCAAGCGACTTTGACAACATCAACATATGCTTTCGTTGTAATTTCGCCACCAATTACAATTAAACGATTGCTAGCCAGTACTTCGCATGCTACACGACTATGTTTATCTTGCCTCAAGCATTCATCTAGTACTGCATCAGCAATCTGATCACAAATTTTGTCTGGATGTCCTTTGCCGACAGATTCACTTGTATATAGCGCTAATTTTTCCATGATGTTCTCCTAAAAATAAATACTACCTTCATAAAGTCTGAAGGTAGTATAGTTTTCTATAACCATCATTCAAGTTTTAGCACCTTGTTTTATTACAGGTTGCTGAGTGATTGTTGAGCTTGTCTCTATCACTCTCTTTATGGTAGTAATATATTAACATTTTTTGAGTTATATTGTTAGAGTAATTGAACATCAAAATAATAAAAACTCAGTCGTACGAATAAATTTTGAAAGTATTACTGAGTCTTTTAAAACGAACTTTGTCGTTATGATTATTTTGAAGTATCTTTTGAAGCGATTGTTTGAAGTAATTGAGTTCTAAACAATAACACAACAGCAGCAACAATAAAAGCGATACCTGTCAAACCAAAAATGATATCTAATATTAGAATAGCTACATGAGATCAAGCCAAGTAAGCTGCAGGCATAGCGAATATCCCAATAACAAGAGAAATAACACAAGCAATGAAGGCAATTAATAAAAACTTTTTTGTTAATTCTTGTTTTTTAAAACCTTTTGTTTTAGATGATGAACTCTTTTTCCATGCAATCACAACAAGTATTGTTACACAAATCAATAATACAAATGAAACAACAGAAAGTCCAGCAACAGTTATAGGAACAAGAGCTCCTAATAGCAAACAAAAAACCCAAATACCAGCAGCTACCAAAGAAAGTATGCCGGCCATTTTAGGGTTATTTTTCTTAACTGATGCAACAACAGTTTTGATATCTTTTGATATTTCTTGTGTAAATGAATTTCTGTTTGTCTTATTATCAGACTTATCCGATGTTTCTACAGTAGTTGTAGATTTCTTGGTGTTCATACATTACTCCGTTCTATCTAAAGCTTAATTAGTGTAAAAATTATGCAGTTATTCCGCCAAATGTTATATCAAAATTAAGGTGTATTTTAGTTCAAGAAGTAGTGGTTGCAGATGTATCCTTAGTTCCTCAACACTCAACAGTAGTTTTTGTTAAAGGTCGTCATTCAGGATCATCGGATGGTCTTGGAAAACCAACAACAAGAGCATCAATTTCTTCGCCCATTCAAGTACCATGAGTATATGCCAAGTTTACTACTTGACTTCTGCTTGGTCCAACATTAGATTTTGCTGTATTATCTAAATCATGTGGTTTTTCATCATCAGAAGTTGTATAGATAGCCGCATAACTTCCGAATTTAGGCGCAAGAACACCTAGCATACTAACTTCTCATCTTTTGTCCGAATTATCGTATTTTAATTCAAGTTTTTGATCGAAAGATTCAACTTTACTACAAGATGTAGAAACAGCTGCAATCGCCCCCCCAACACCTACAGCACCCATAATTGGCAATACTGTGCTTAATATTATTTTCTTTTTCATTTTTTTAGTCCCTCTAAATTGTTAACTTTTAATATATGTTCGTATTATATGACAAATGTGTAATACTTAAAAAAATAATTATAATTTTAAGGTTCCGTCCGTTGGGTGCACATTAGTGCCTTTAAAAGTGTGGACTCAAAATCATGAAAAATACCTATATCAATTCATTTAAGCATTTGCTAAATTCAAAATTAATGTGAATTATTTTTTGTATATGTTTTTTACTTATCATTTTTATTTTGTTAGTGGTGCCTTTATTTGTTATTAATAAAACCGAAACCATTCATCCATATTATGTTTTTTATGTCTTATCTGATACTTGAATAATATACTTATTACAATTTGTTTTTGTATTATGTGCTGGTTTCGGTTCGCTTGTTGGTATTATCAACTGTAAAAAACATGAGGAACTTTCCATTCTATCTAAACCCATTAGAAGAAATGATTTTATTTTTGGCAAGGTTTTGTCTTCTGGTATATGGTCATGTATTTTTGCTTTTATTGTATGTTTGGTTTTTCTTATTTTATTCTTATCTACTCTAGATAAAACACATTCTATGTTTTCAAACCATAACAGTAATATATTCGGCTTGATGCTTTCACTAATTATTATCACTGTTTTCGCTTCTACCATTAGTAATACATTAGGCTATCTAGCAAACCATGTTATCGCATTTTTAATACCGGTAGCATTAATTGGTATCTATGTTATTGTTTTTCCGTATGTCGCTACAATTGATGATGGTTATGACTTACATCAATTATTGTATTCATCGGTTGGTCCCCTATTTTTATTACCAATAGGCACTATAATCTTTGTACCTTTACTTAAAGGTTATCAGAGGAAAATAATCAACGAATAATGTTTGCGCTACAACTTCAAAATGTATATTTAAAAATTCGTAAGCATCAAATACTTAAAGATATTTCTTTCTCTATTCCTCCCAAAAAAATATGTGTTTTCATCGGAGAAAACGGGGCAGGTAAATCTTCAACCATTAGGTGCATATTAGGATTACAAAAAATCACTTATGGAACTGGTAGTATATTTGGCAAAAGTATTTTTAATTATCAAAGTAGACAAAACGTTTCTTTTGTACCAGATATTGAGCAATTTATTGATATTTCGGTTCGTCAATGAATCCTTGAGCAGAATAAATATTTCAATTTACCAGTATTAACCATTTATAAACGCTTGAACGTATTAATGAAAGATGCTGGTCTTTCTAAAGAAATATTAAGCAGAAATATTGTTTCTTTAAGCTCGGGCTTAAAGAAAATAATAATGGTAGTTAGTGCATTAATTAGTCAAAGAAAATTAGTCATTATGGATGAACCGACTGAATATTTGGATCCAATAATGAAAAAGAATTTTTTTAATCTGATGCAAAAGCATAAATGTAAAGGCATAACTTTTTTTGTATCAACTCATAATTTGCTTGAAATAGATAAATATGTTGATTATCTTGTAGTGATTAAGAATGGTGAAATAGCACTAAGCAAATATTGAAATAAACATAAGATAAATTTGCAAAAAGCCTACGAAAAATTTTACGAAAGTAATGATACATCTAATTTTGACTAAACATAATGAATTCATAGAGAACTAAAATTAAAATTATTTTGTTCTATATCATCTCATGGATTTCAATCACGCCAAATGAAACTTTCCATTATTCCAAGTACTCATGTATAACCATCTGCTTCATTTCAAATGTCAAAAGCGCTTTTGCCTTCGTCGTTTTTCTTAATCAATGATATGGTAGAACATCAGTAAAACGGCATGGATATGGGCGTATCTAGATTAATATTGACATTTCAGTTGCAGTTTTGTTCTGCTGGAGGATCGTCACCAAAGCCTGTAAAACCTAGTATTGAATCCACGGTTTCTTGGGAATGATTATTAGTCGTACTTCAATTTTCAAATGCATATTCAGGAAAACACCATTGTGGTTCTGCTGAACCTGAATTGGGTGCCGAAAACACATTTCCAAAAAACGTTTTATTTGTATCTTTTTTGAGGTAAAGTTGTGTAGGTTGATCAATTGGTTGTATTTGTATCACATTTGGTCTAATGTAATTGTTGTCAGTTGTCGTTAAATTTGTAAAATTGTCTAATATTCACGATTTGATGTATAGACCTTGTAAAAATTCACTAGTGTCAAATAATATTTTCTTTTGTCCATTGCTCCACAATGCATGGTCTCAGCTGTACAAATTCATAATGTTGATTTCGTAATGTCAATACGATGTAGCATCATATGGAGCGATATCCAAGTAAACAGCATTTTTAACAGTGCTGTCCTTATGCGCATATGGAAATAAACCCATTAATTTATACTTACTGTTTTCACCAAATTCAATATTAATGACAATATTTGCAGGAACAACCGTAACCATTCCGTTGATAGTTAATTTCAACGCTAAATTTTCTATTATTCCAGTTCTATAATCATAAGTAAATCTACAATACGAATTCTTTTCGTCTAGTGATAAATCTGTAATATATCAATAATTCTTCGTGAAAAAATCTACGCTTGAATTTAGTGAATAGTAAATGTCTGCTAAAAAAGTGTTGTATAGATCCTTGAGGTTTTGGCCTTCAACATTTACATAAAAGCCACTTTTATTTTTTGAATCATCAGCAAATTCGTTAATTCCAGCAATAGTCATACTGCTCATCCCATATGTTTGAATGCTTTCGGGATAATCTGTAAAACTATTTGGATCGATTTTTTGATGATAATCGTTTGGATCAACCCTAACTTTAGGATTGTTTGGATCATAAATGGGAATATCAAAGTCAAAGGAATTTTCGTTGTAAACGACATTAATTATTTTATCTATACTAACGGTTCTAGCAGTACACTTAATATGAATATTAAAGTTAGCATCAATTTGTTCAGGATTGCTAACATCGTTCTTAATATAAATGTCAGGGCATAAAAAATAATTAGAATTAATAGGATGAGCATTTATCCAATCATCAATCTGATAGATATCTCCATTAGAATCTACAAATTCAATCTCATCATCTTTATTAAAAATTGTTTGATTACTTGAATCAGTCACAAAAATTTGCAACTTAAAATCCTTGCCATAATATCTTGAAAAATGTAAATTTAACTTACTATGGAGCCCAGAAATGTGATTAATTTTATTTAATGTTCCAAAACCAACCGAGGGGGGGGGATATCTTAGCACAGGAAGATAAAGAAATCAAAGAATACACGACCGGTAAAACGGTAGAAATTGTTAGAAAACCATACTTTATTTTTCTTACTGGTTTCATCAATATTAATATATCTTTATTAAATGGGAAATTAACTAATTTATTTTAGTCTTAACTTTAGTACCAGCTTCCTTTTTAAGAATATTGTTTTGCATTTCTTGAATCTGCTCAATTGATGTAACATTATTCATTAGAGTGTAAAGCATGAATTGCTTTTCCTTTGGATTATTAGCATAATGAGTTTCAACAAATTTTACGCCATTATCTAACTGTAACATTAAATCACCAGCTTTTGCTTTGGTAATGCTACCATTTGTTAAAGGTATTTTAATCATTGGTGGCAAAATGGAAACAAAGTTAAAGTCATCTAATGATTCAATCCCGTTAGTATAAGCAAAGGTTCTAAAGGTAGCGATTGTGCCTTCAATTCCTTTAATTGAATTTAAAACAGAATTTACTTTAGAACTTAGCATGTTCTTGATGAAGATACCCACAATTACCGTAATAGTACCAATTGGTAGTATGATGGAGAAAATCAAATCTAAATTTACACCTCATTTACTTAAAAAGATAGCCTTAACAATAGTGTAGATGTTTTGAAAGATCATCACAAAGAGTAAATACATCAAGTCTGATTTGTGCTGCGATAAGGTGTCATCTAATGAGCCACTGCCTTTTCTTACTTTTTTTACAATTCAAGTAATACTGTATGTTAAGATCCAGTAACCAATTACGATCAAGGTTGATAAGAAATTAAAGAAGGCAAAAACAATGGCTAAATTAGTTACAAAGTCTGTATACATTCTAGTTTTAAATAAACTGAAATTAATAGAGCTAGTAGGGAATTTAGTACTTAAGTTGTATTTTTTGATATTGTTGTTCTCAACGATCATTTTTGCTGATATGTATATTTGCATGGCTAATGCAACTAAAGCAATTAAACAAGTAATAAACATATATGAGTAAGCTAAATCAATAGCATTAGAACGGGTTGTTCAAGCGGTAGTAGGGTCAGTTGCTGGGGCTGCAAAGGTGTTGGTAATAAACGACATTAATGAGAAATTGATTAAGTGGAAATAACTCCCAGCGGCTTTATACATTGCAATGTAAGCATTAATGGTGGTTTGACCGTTGCCTGGATCGGTTGCAGTAATAGTACCGTTATTAATTCCGTCTTTAATGTATTTAATTGTTAAACCACCGAAAGGGTTATTTTTGGTATCAATAGCACCACTTATAATGCAATTATTAAAACCAGTTTTTTCAGCGACAAAAGCAATAGTGAAATAAAGCAATACAATTAAGAAAATAATTCAAAATATCATTTTAATAATTGATGGCATATCAATGGATTTAAATGTATTTTTGAGATTGTTTTTGATATCTTTTTTAGAAATTTGTTTTTGCATAATTATCCCTCAAAAAAATCTGGAACTGTTGTCATAGCATTAATGCTTGGTATATGAGTATAACCAATTGGTCCGTTTTGATAAATCATAATTGAACCTAACCCATCGCCCATAGTCGGAGAAATGTTTTGACTGAAATATTCACCAGGATTTGTTGAGCCTTCTATTGTATCTAGATTAAAGGCCAAATTTTTATAGCACAATAGTATTTCAATTACATTACCAGTATTTAAAGGAAAATCTATTCAGTCACCATCACTACCACTTTTTTGTTGAATTGTGAAATCATTTTGAACAGTCAAATGTAAGTAACCAATATATGACAATAGTAACTCATTATCTATTGATGAATTCTTTTCAACATATACACTATTGGTATTAAAAGTAGGGACTAAATTTTTACTATCTATAAGATTTCACAAATTTTGTTCGCTTTTGAGTCTAATTGATGTTGCAGAAGTATCACCATCCATAAGGGTTAAACCATCTTGAAATAGAAAATAAGCAAAAGAAGAATATTCTAAACACCATGTAAGTTTTTCTTTAGAACGATTAGTGTTATCATTTACTAATTGATTTCAATGCTCATAATAATCATCTTTGCCTGTAATTGTGTTTTCTTTCCCTATTCGGTCTTTGTACAGCTTAATCATGTATGTAGTTTCCGTTTGATCATTGCCACAAGCAGTAGCGCTAATAAGAATTGCACCTGAAATAATTCCGACACTTAAGGGCAATAAAATTATCTTTTTTCAATGTTTTATCATTAAATTAACTCCTGGAGCGTATTATCTAATAAATTGAGATTGTCTGATATTAAATGATTGTTAGTAATATGCACATATTCTAATTTGTCTTTGTAAAACAAATATGCATCTTTATGCATTTTTCTGTTTAAGTTCAATCCTTCTTTTAGCCTCAATCCCATTAACATAATTTGAAAATAATAATCTTGTTTGGTGTATATAGTCTTTTTAGGTTTTCATTCTTTTATATTTCCAATGTTTTCGTAGTAAACTTTATTTTCAAACCCACAAGCACCCAAACCAATTGCTTTTCAATCATTGGATAATCAATAAGCTTTATTGTGCATTGATTGATATTTCTTATTAATTGATCAACTGCTCACTTCATAGCGTTGGTATTTAATATCATTCATACATTTAATAACATACGCTAGTTGCTTTTCAATTAGCGTATCATTCAATTGGTACTTTTGATTATTTAAAATAGAATTATTTTTTAATTCCAATGCATATCACGAAACATGACGAATACATTCATTCATAATGAATTGTACAGCTTGTTTAATATCTTTATTAGTTAATTCGTTAAATCCATAAATTAAATCGCAAGATATGTTATTAATATTTGCTTTGTGCAAATTAGTGATGGCTAGTTTAACATTGTTAAAGGTATGTTGTCTTTTATATTTAATTAGAATATTGTTATTAACAGTTTGCACGCCTAGAGAGACTCTATTTATTTTATTTTTTTTAAGAACAAGGGCCTGTTCATAAGTTAAATGTTCCGGATTACATTCAATTGTGAATTCATATTTCTTTGCTTGTAAGTATTTATTTAAATTACCAAGTAAATGGTTTAGAGTTTTATTGTTTAGATAATTGGGGGTGCCACCACCAATGTAAATAGTTTCAAATTGATTAGGACGACATTTAGTCTTAATTTCTTTAATTATTTTATCAATGTACTTTTTGATGTTTGTTTCATCACTTACAAATCTAACGAAATCGCAGTATGTACAAACTGATTTACAAAAAGGTATGTGAATATATAAATGTTTTACTCTTCAACTCATGATTTAGCAGATTTAATTATTTCTTTTAAATTATTTTGTCTATATTCGCATACATTTGTGTAGTGGTGACGAATCCAAGTTAATTGACGCTTAGCATAATGTCTTGTATTCCGTTTAATTTTTTCAATGTCTACAATTGATTTAGGATGAGTGAGTGCGTGAGCAATATCCAAATATCCTATTGCCTTAAACGCATTGAGAGTATTGTAATTGTGAAACTCGCCTACTAATGAACTCACTTCTTTATATCAACCATTTTTAATCATTTGATCAACGCGTTTGTTAATGTCTTCATAAAGTTGTTCTCTTGGTTTTATGCATAATACATACAATGGATTGTATATAGGCTTTTTATGATTACGCTTGACGGAAGTAAAGTTTGCAATTTGTAAAGCTCTTACCAAACGTTTATGATTTTTGCCAATTTTATCAACTAGTTCCGTATCATATTTTTTTAACTCAGCTATTAGTTCATCAATTGATAAATTGTCAAAACTATTATCGCGTTCTGGAGCACTATCTAAATCATAGCTTAAAATAAGGGCATCAACATATAGATGAGAACCACCTACTACTATTGGAATGTGTTTTCTTTCGTAAATGCCGGAAATGATAGTATTAGCTTCTTTCTGAAATCTTTTAATATCCCATTTATCTTTAATTGAAACATTTCCGATAAGATGGAATGGCGCTTGTTTTAATTCGCCAGTACTAGGCTTATTGACCCCTATATTCAATTCACGGTAAACTTGAAAGGCATCAGCATTAACGATTTCTCCATTTAATTCTTTTGCTAAAGCAATGGCAACATTAGTTTTATTAGTGGCAGTAGGTCCTACTACCACAATAATTTTTTTAGTGTTTAACGATTTTGTCGGCATAAGAGCGTACTCTATTTAGTATGTGGCGAACAGCTACACTAGCTTCGCCATGTGCACAAACTATACTACTAGGCTTACCATCGTAAATACAAATATTACCAATGGCATAAATATTTTTGAGATTGGTCATTTGATGAATATTTACTGGGATTCTTTTATTTTGATCTATTTTAAGATTTTTAAAAACATTTAATCCAGTACTATCAATTGACTGCCCATATTGAACAATAAGTTTTTGAAAACTAATCTTATCAATTTTTGATGTTTCATTATTTTTGAAAGTAATTTGATTTTTATTTACTTTTAAAATTTCATAATTTAAATAAATTTTAACTTTATGTTTTTTTAAATTATTGACATTAACCCCGTTAGCTCTAAATTCTTTTCTACGATGAATAATGGTTACTGATTTAGCAACAGAACTAATTTCATTAGCTCAATCAACAGCCGAATCACCACCACCAAGGATTACAACATTTAAGTTTTTGTACGAATCAAGTTGGTTAACGTTGTATTCAATATTTTTATGTTTATCGACTGGAATTTCTAAGCGGTTTGGAGTAAACATTCCAGGCCCAGTGGCGACTATGATAGCTTTAGCACATATTTTCTTTTTATTAGATAAATTAATAACAAAAGAACCATCGTTAGAAACATAACTAATTAATTTGGTTTTTAATAGCACCGATACTTTAGTTTGTTTTAGTTGTGCAATGAAATTGTCAATTAATTGGTAAGCTTTAATGCGAGCATATCCTGGATAATCTTCAATTGTTTTTTGGCTATAAATCATTAAAGGCTGTCCGCCAAGATAATCATTGGCTTCAATTAAAATAGATTTCAAACCTTTGATATGAGCAAGACTTGCTGCGAATATACCAGCAGGTCCGCCACCGATAACTAAGACATCATAGGTTTGTTTTTGCATATGGGTATTAGTATAACTAAAACGTGAAGCAAATAGCGGTTAATCTAGCGCAATATGATTGACATAATGAATATTAAATTCAATAACTTTAAACATTTAAATTTTTTACAAAACCAAAATTTCTGCTGAAAATTCGCACATTGTATTACATTCCATATACAAAAACATAATTTTAATACTGAAATGATTGAAAAATAAAATAAAAGTTTGTTTCCCATTATACTCATATCAAATTATTTATAAGGTTTGGCAGGCCACAAGGCATAGTTTATTGCTGTGCTTGCCAAACCATATATATGAGAGGAACAAAATGAAAAGAAATAAAGAAATATTAAGAAAAGAACTTAATGATATTAAAAAAAGATTCTTAGAGAATCTTAACCAATTTAGACAAACATATGGAATGTTAATAGAAGAAGAGAAAAATGATAAGGCAAGTGAACTTGAGTACAAGTTTTATAAAATTACTAAGCCTGCTTTAATTAAACAGAAGAAAGATGAATGTAAGAAGGCAAGAGATAAATATTTGCTAAATAAACAAAAAGTATCAAGTCTACACAATGATCTAGCAAATATTAATAAGGCATATAAAACTGCTATAAGCAAGTTTAAATTAGAATATAAAACCTTGCTAAAAATAGGCAATAATGACAAAACAAGAGAGTTTAAACATAAATTTTATACAGTTATTAAGCCAGCGTTAATTAAACAAAAAAAATGTGATTGCAAAATTACAAAGCAAAAATGATTGCTCAAAAAACATAATAATCCATGTTTACACAATGATTTAGTTAACATTAAAAAAGTGTATAAAACTGCTGTTAAAAAATTTAAAGCTGCATATAAGAATTTATTAAATCAAAATAAACATAATGAAGCAAAAACGTTAAAAAGTGTTTTTTATAAAAATGAAAGACCTAAATTAATTAAACAGAGAAAAGAGAACATTACCAATGCAAAAATGAAATGAAAACCGTTCCTATTAGCCAAAGTGATGTTGCATAGCGATATTGTTGCTATCAAAAAACAGTATCATTCTGAAATTGAAAAATTTAAGAATCGTCATGCATTATTAATTCGCCAACAAAGGTTTGAACTTGCCAAAAATTTAAAAAAGAAATTTAAACAAATCGATAAGCCGCAATTAATTGAAACTAAAAATAGTCAAATTTTAGCTGCTCAACGTAAATGATTAAGATTTGAAAATGATAACGCTACAAAGCCAAAAATCAAGGTTGTAAAAGTCACTTTTCACTCTGAGATTAAAAAAATCAAAAAACAATATCGTCTAGAGATTACTAATTTTAAGAACGAATATAAAAATTTAATTAGACGTAAGCAATATAAAGAGGCTGGATTATTTAAAATTAATTTCAACAAAAATATTCTACCTAAATTGCAAAGTAAAAGAGCTAACGATATTAAACTAATTAGAATTAAATATCACAAAATTCATGCTAGCAAAAAATTATTTCATATTTTTGCTGCAAAGAAATTTATATTAGGCAGTTTAATTGCTTCTAGTTCGTCGCTAGTAATATTTGTATTATTACTAATAATAGCGGCTTCAAATGTAAGCGGTATTGAATTCAACTTAACTAATTATGGATCTTTAACATTATTTGGCATTGTAACTATTTGCGCCTTATTTGCTTTAATAATTGTTATGATAGTGTCTTCTGTTTTATACGTAAGACATTTAAGAGATGAACATAAAAAACAAATAAAGATTAATTAATTTAATACGTTCCCATGGGGTTCAGTTAAGGATAAACCTTGATATTTGTTTTGCTTAGCATATTCATATCCAAGAATTGCTACACAATTAGATAAATTAAGACTTCGCACATTACCACTTGTTGGAATACGAATTGTGCGAGTTTTATTTTTTTTGAGAATTGTTTTAGGAATGCCTGATGATTCTTTCCCAAAAATGAAATAAATGGTTTTATTATTAAACGCAATATTATCGGGCGTGGTTGAACCGTGACGAGTTAAATAAAAGATATTTCTTGAATGAATACTTTGGATAAAATCGTTGTACGAATCATGTTCAACCAATTTTAAATGTTTTCAATAATCAACACCACTGCGTTTAAGTTTTCTATCATTTAAAAAGAATCCGTACGGTCGAATAAGATGTAAAGTGGCGTTTAGACCAACACACATTCTAGCAATATTCCCAGTGTTCTCTGGAATTTCAGGCTCTAGTAAAACGATATTTAGCATATTTCATATTATCTTTTAATATTTTGTCTATTTGCATAATCTAACGAAATAAAAGATACATACAAAAATCAATATAATTCATCCCCGCATGAATAAGTTTAAATTAACTACTGAAATGGTACCTAAAGGCGATCAGATTAAGTCCATAGTCGAATTAGTGAACAATATAAAACACGGAATAAAATCACAAGTTTTATTAGGCGCTACAGGAACTGGTAAAACTTTTACTATTGCGAATGTTGTGGAAAAAATACAACAGAATACATTAATAATCGTTCACAATAAAACTTTAGCCGCGCAACTATATAGCGAATTTAAAGAACTATTTAAAAATAACCGAGTGGAATATTTCGTTTCTTATTTTGATTTTTATCAACCAGAAGCCTACATTCCGCGTAACGATACCTACATTGAAAAAAGCGCTTTAGCTAATCAGGAAATTGAAATGCTACGATTATCAACTATTAATTCGTTGGCAACTGGCGAACCAACAATAGTGATTGCTTCAGTTGCAGCAATCTATGCTTCAGTTGCTCCAAGTGACTTCGAAATGTATCGTATTGTTTTATCAAAGAATACCAAGCGCAACCTTAAGCAACTTCAATATGATTTAGTTCGTTTGCAATATCAACGTAATAATATTGATTTAAAGCCTGGAACCTTTAGACTAAAAGGCGATGTTTTAGAAATTGCTCCTGGTTATACTGATTTATTTACCATTCGTATTTCATTTTATGGTGACACCATTGAAGAGATCGCTTTAATTGATACCTTAACTGGTGAATTAAAAGAAAAATGAGATACATATGTCATTGTTCCAGCTAGTGAATACATTATGAATAAAGATCGTTGAAAAGAATCAATGTCTCTTATTAAAGATGAATTAAAAGCGAGAGTGGCCGAATTTAGAAATAATAAAAAACTTTTAGAAGCACAGCGAATTGAAGAAAGAACGTTACATGATATTGAATCTTTAGAAGAACTAGGCTATTGTAATGGAATCGAAAACTATTCTCGTCATCTTGAATTAAGAAAACCAGGTTCAACGCCATATACATTGTTTAATTATTTTGAAGAACGCCATTGATTAATGGTAATTGATGAATCACATATGACTATTCCGCAAGTACGAGGAATGTACAATACCGATCGCTCTCGAAAAGAGACCTTAGTTGAATATGGTTTTAGATTACCATCGGCTTTGGATAATCGCCCCCTAAACTTTAAAGAATTTCAAGAGAAACTTGACAAAATTATCTATGTTTCAGCCACACCAAATGAATGAGAAATTGAACAATCCAATAAAACTGTTATTCAACAAATTGTTAGACCAACAGGTTTAATAGATCCTAAGATTGAAATTCACGGAGCAAAATACCAAGTTGATGATCTTGTGATTGAGTTACAAAAACAAGTTGAGAAAAAAGAGCGCACCTTTGTTACAGTTCTAACAATTAAAATGGCAGAAAATTTATCTGAATATTTAAGAAAACAAAAATTTAAAGTAATGTACATGCATAATGAACTTAAAACTTTAGAGAGAGCCAAAATTATTAACGATTTACGTCGTGGCAAATATGACGTTATTGTTGGTATTAACCTTTTAAGAGAAGGTTTAGATGTTCCTGAAGTTTCTTTAGTAGCAGTATTTGATGCTGATAAACCCGGCTTTTTCAGAAGTGATAAAGCATTAATTCAAACATTTGGACGAGCAGCACGTAATATTAATGGCAGGGTTATTTTATATGCCGATTCTACAACTGTGGCAATGAAAACGGCAATTGAAGAAACTAATCGCCGACGTGAAATTCAAATCAAATATAACAAAGGTCATAACATTACTCCCAAGACTATTGTGAAACCAATTTTTGAAGACATTACCTCAAAAGACGACGCTAAAGTAGTAGAAGCTTATTTCAGAAGCAATAAAGTTGATGTAAAAAAACAAACTAAGGCTATTAGTATTTTAAGAAAGGAAATGTTACAAGCTGCCAAAAATAAAGAATATGAGAGAGCAGCTTTTCTTCGTGATACTATAATTGAGTTAGAAGGGAACAATAAATAGAATGCTCAAATTTCCTAAAATTATATTTTTATCTACATTAGTTAGTTTGCCAATAACCACTTGCTTTTTTTTTGCTTCTTGTAGTTCTATCCCGCCAGATGATTCGGATTATAAAACAGAGCACGCAGATTTCATTAATGAACGATCTTTTTCTATTTATGCTAGTTCAGGTTTAGTAGGCACTACTTGAATTTTTAAAAAATCTCAGGATTCTGACTATTCGTATTACTTAGCAACAAATGTTCATGTGGCATCTTTGTTTAGTCGCACCACTTCAATTAAAATGTATTTAGGTTACAACCCAGATTACTCAAAACAAACTTGATTTGATAGTCTTAGCGATTATTATCCCATTGATAATTATGATCTCATTGGAGAAAATTCTGACGAGCGCCCTACTAAACCGGAATGAAGTGTTAGCTCGCCGTATGAATGAGATGTAGATTTTGATGTATTCAAAGTTAATTTCGGTACAGTTGAACAAATTAAAGACAACGATCCTTTTAAGACGTCGAAAAATAATCTTTTAAATAGGCTTAACAACTTAAATAATTATGCAAATTTGCACAGTGATTCAATAGTTGAATTTGCTGATTCAAATTATCAATATGAATTAAATATGCCTATACATGTAGCTGGATTTCCAAAAAGACAAAAAGGAGCAAGTGGTTCAGCAAGATGAACGTCCTATTCAACAACTTATGCTGGTTATAATTTCAGTAACAATACATCAAATAACCCAATTTTTGCTCAAGACCAGGACATATATTTTAAAGATAATGTAAAAATAAATATTATTGGTAAAGTGATTGCCTACAAAAGTAATGATACACCAGAATTAACTGGTGGAAGTAGTGGCAGCATGGTGGTTGATGATGATGATAAAGTTATTGCTATCAATTTTGCTGGTAGCACTAAAAAGGATGACGAATATACTTCTATGCAAAGTGTGGGCTTATTTTTAAATACTAAAAACTCATATTTTGGTTCATCTTATCAATACGAAGTGTTAACTGACTGATTCAATAATCTTACTTAAAAATAATTTGACAGCATTGTCATAAAGTTGTTTAGCTATATCTTCTATTTTCATATTTAAAACTTTAGCAATTGCCTTCACAACAATCGGTACATTTAAAGGAGTGTTAACTTTACCTCGATAAGGTTCTGGTGATAATCAAGGTGCATCGGTTTCACTTAAAAGAAGATTCAAAGGAATTTCTTTGATAGCATCTCTTAAATCTTTGGTACTTTTAAAAGTAATAACACCATTAATAGAGATGTAACAACCCAAATCCACATATTTTTTTACTAGTTCTACGTTGCCAGTAAAACAATGAATAATAATTTTTAATCCTTTTGCATGAGCTTGTAAAATTTCTAAAACATCGTCATGAGCATCACGGACATGTACCATTAAAGGCAATTGGTATTTATGTGCTAAAGCAATGTGTTGAATAAAAACCTGCTTTTGTTGTTCTTTGTTGTGGTCTAAATAATGATAATCTAGTCCTGTTTCACCAACACCGACAATTGTCTTGTGTTCATTTAACAATGAATTAATTTCGGCAAGAGCGATATCAATATCAATTTTATCAGTATCATTTGGATGAATGCCAATACAAGCATAAACATTAGTTGATTCTAGTGAATGTTTTACTGCTAAAGCACTAGTATTGACATCTGTACCAATATCAATGTATGAAATATTTAGATTCTTGCATTCATCAGCAATTTCTTTAGATTGGCCATCTAATGGAGTGTAGTTAGTATGTGTGTGAACATCAAAATATTTCATTTATTTACCTACACAAAATTTTCTAAACATTTCATTTATGAAATTATAAGATTTACCTTCGCCTAGAATAATGTTAATATTTTTTAAAGCAATATGTAAATGTTCTAAAGATAAATCAATCGGTTGCTTTTGATTAATTAATTTCAGAGTATCGTTCAATTCATTGACTACAGCTTTTAAACTACCGATTGAACGAGTAGACTGAAGAATGATTTGGTGATAATTAATATCGGTTTTGAATTTTAAAACTTTTATCAATCGGTTTATTAACATTGTAACGTTATTTTTAACAGTGGAAACTTTTAAACCATTTATTTGTGCAATATGAGGTAAATCACTTTTGTTAATAACAATAATGTGTTTTTTATTAGTTAGTAATTTTTGAATTGTCTTATCTTCATTTGTTAATGCTTGAGACCCGTCAACAACTCACAAAATTAGATTTGCATTCTGTAATGATTGGTAGGATTTATCAACACCGAAACTTTCGATAATATTCTTTGTGGTACGTATACCCGCTGTATCAGATAAGTTAATTGTTATGTTTCCAATGTTGACACGAGCACTTACTACATCTCTAGTTGTTCCGGGAATGTTAGAAACGATAGCTCTTTGTTCGTTTAAAATAGCATTAAATAAAGAAGATTTTCCGACATTCGGTCTCCCAACAATAGTAACGTTTATTCCTTCAAGAATTGGGATTACTTTAGTAGAAACATTGATAATTTGATTTCCTTTTTTAATTAATTCACTAATTATTTTTTTAAATTGTTGAATGCTCACATTGGGAACATCATCAAATTCTGGATAATCAATATTGACTTCTACTTGTCCAATTAATTTAAATAATTTTTCACGAAATTGCTTCAATTTAGTAATTGTTTTAGCATCTAATCCATTATTTGCTAATTCAATTGCTTTTTCACTAGTAGCATTAATTAAATTATTGATGGATTCAGCTTCATGTAGTGTTAGTTTATTATTTAAATAGGCACGTTGTGTGAATTCGCCAGGTAAAGCTAAAACACAACCAAAACGTAATAATAATTCAATTATTTTATTCGCTAAGTAATAACCGCCATGGCAATTAATTTCAATTAAATCCTCACCAGTAAAGGATTTAGGCGAAACAAATTTATTTATCAGAACGCTATCAATTATTTTTTTATCACTAAGAATATTAGTTTTTTGAATTTCATATCCACGTTTTATTATTTTGCTAGTGGTAATTTTATTGACTATGTTAAAGGCTTTAGAGCCCGAGATTCTAATGATATGAATTGCACCATTCATTGGCGGAGTGGCAAGCGCTACAATAGTTTTCATTATTTTACCCCTCGCAGAATTGATCAAACATTATTAAATAATAAAATTTTGATTGGGTTGACACTGATGTTTTCCAATATTTTAATAATGTTTGGATTAGTAGGAATTAGTGTATTAATGATTTTTAAAATTAACATGATTTGCTTGTAATCTAATTTAATGAACTTCTCTTGTAATTGCTTAATGATTGCTAAATTATCAAAATTTTTGACAAATGATAACGCTAATTCATATGAGTCATAAAAATCATTATTATTAATATCTTTTATCGCTTCATCATAACTGTAGTAAATATTTTTTATAGTTTTAAGTTGTTGTTCGTTCAATTTAATTGATTTAAATGTTTCGGTAAAAATATTTAAATCACTTTTTAGTATAAATGTTTGACAACGACTTTTAATAGTGGGCAGGACTAAATTTAATGCTCTTGTCGTTAAAATGGCATAAGTGTCGACTGGAGGCTCTTCTAAAAATTTTAATAGTGAATTAACCGCTTGCGAAGTGGCAAATTCAATTCCGTAAATGATATAAAATTTGATGCCTAAACTTTCTACACTAGTTTTAGAAAATTGATTAACGATATTAAGAATGTCATCTTTCTTTATGGTGTTTTCGTAACCATTAACACGAATAATATCATAATAAGTATTGTCATCAATCTTTTGAGATCATTCTTTACTTCCAACACTAGAAACAATTGATTTCATGTAATTTTTAACAAAATTATTTAAATCACATAATTTAGATTCTATTAGTAAAAGAGCATGAGGTTTATTCTTAGCATTGAGAAAGTTATTCCCCATAATGTTCCTTAATTTTGGAAGTTATGAGTTTCGATACATCTGCAAGTACTTGGTCAATAGTTTGTGATGCATCAACTGCAATAATTGTTTTGTTACTATTTTCTTTAATTATCTTTTGGTAACCCTCATAGACTAATTGATGTAGAGTAATTTTTTCTTTATCAAGTCTATTGACTTCGCGCAATCCGTTATTAATACGCTCTAAACCACCTTCAGGCTTTATCATTAAAATGATGGTTAAATCAGGTAAGACATTATCAATTCCAAAAGCATTAATATCTCAAACTTCTTTAATGCCTAATTGTCTAGCATATCCTTGATAAACCAACGAAGAATGAATATATCGATCACATAAAACTAAGTGTCCACGTTCTAAATTTGGCTTAATAAAATCTTTGACATGCTGAGCACGACTAGCAGCAAATAATAAAGCCTCAGCTCTTGGTGAGATTTGATATTCCATTTTGTTTAATAAGATGTTACGAATGTCTTCGGCAATAGCGTTATTACGTCCGCCAGGTTCTCTCGTTACATCTATATCAAAAGAATAATGATGCTTTTTAAGTAAGTCATACAATTTAGATAAAATGGTAGACTTACCGCTACCATCTGGACCTTCGAATGTAATGAACAAACCTTTTTTACTCATCAGCTATATTTTGCTTGCCCCATCAAAATATTTTTTTAGTGCTTCGGGCAATAATATACTACCGTCTGGTTCTTGATAGTTTTCAATAATCGCTGCTCACAAGCGATCAATTGCTAATCCTGAACCATTTAAAGTGTGTGGGAAAGCTGTCTTATTAGTTTTTTCATCTTTGTAACGAAGCATTAAATTACGAGCTTGAAAATCTTCGCAATTCGAACAAGATGAAATTTCTTTATATGCTCCATATGATGGTAATCAAACTTCAATGTCGTATGTTTTAGCGGCAGAAAACCCTTGATCACCAGTGCATAAAAGAATAACCCGATACGGTAAATTAAGCTTTTGAAGGATACTTTCAGCGTTATTTGTCATTTTTTCTAATGATTCATATGATTCATTAGGTTTAGTAATCATTACCATTTCAGTCTTATAGAATTGATGTTGCCTAATTACACCTTTGGTATCTTTACCTGCACTGCCAGCTTCACTTCTAAAACAGGCTGTATTAGCAGTAAATCAAAGCGGTAATTTATTTTCAGCCAAAATTTCGTTGGCATAAAAACTTGTCAATTGTACTTCGGCAGTTGGCGATAGATACAAATTAGTAGTTAATTTAAATAAATCTTCCTCAAATTTAGGCAGTTGTCCGGTGCCGATTAAAGTTTCAGGCTTAAGTATTACAGGTGGAAGCATTTCAAAAAAACCAGCTTTAGTATTTACATCTAATGTAAACCATTGCAAAGCTCTAATTAATTTGGCGCCATTTCCTCTGTAAATAGAAAAACGTGAGCCACTTAATTTGGCTGCTCGGTCAAAGCTAACATAATCATGTTTTTCAGCTAATTCTCAATGAGCTAATATCTTAAAATCAAATTTACGCGGAATACCTCATTTACGAATTTCCTTGTTATCATTCTCATCTTTGCCAACTTGTACACTTTCGTGAGGCACATTTGGAATTGAATGAAGTACTTCTTCTAATTCTGAGTTATTTCTTTCTAACTGTTCTTCTAATTTTGCAATATTTTGCTTTATTTTTTGGACGTCTTCGCGAATTTTATTAGCTTCATTAATTTTCTTTTCTTTCATTAATTTAGCAGTTTGTTCTGTTAAAGCATTTCGTTGCGTATTTAATTCTTGAATGTTTGTAGTTAATTTTCTTCATTTCTTATCTAAAGTTTGAAATTGTTCAAGAGCTGGATATTCTTTATTTCTAGTTTTAATACGCTTGGTAATTGCATCAAAATCATTTCGTAAGCGATTGATATCTAACATTTTTATTGTATCCTTTTTAGTCTCAGTATTATATTAAGTATATTAATATAATAAATGAACTAAAATAGTATTGTATGTCAAGAATAAAATTAAATATCGAAGTGGATTCAGAAATCTACGAAGCAATCAAAAAACAGTATCAAGATATGTCTGATTTACTTAAAAATAAGATGAATATTACTTCCGTTGAACAATTTATTGAAAATATTTTGATTTCTTGTGCCAAAAGCGGAGAACAAATGAAACATTTAGGGTCTAAACTAAATGATGTATTAGAAAAATTAGGCGGAATTGGATCGTTTGGCGACTTAGATTTAGATAGTATTTTGAACCCAAAACCTAAACCAAAAGAAGAAAAAAAGCCAGAACCTCCAAAAACGACTAATCTTAAAAGTTAATTATGAAGTTTGCAATTATTTATCATGTTTACAAAAATACCACTTCACTTCGAGAATCTTTGCATAGCATATTTTCACAAGTTGATCGTAATTTTGAATTAATCCTTATTAATGATTTTTCCTCAATTGCTGTAACTAATATCATTAATGAATTCAATTTTAATGAATTAAAGCAATTTACCTATTTAAAATACAGCCAAAATCTTGGCCATTCTTATAGTTTTAACAACGCCCTAAATATTACAACATCTGATTATGTTTTGTATGCTGGATCTAATTTCATTTTTAACAAGAACTTTACAAAAATAGTTAACGAGACAATTGACAAGACATCTGATGTTGATGTGATTTCTTTTACAAATATTAAAAATGATTGTTCTGTTCAGATTTTCAATAAGTTAAATGCAAATATGAAATTATTATTACGCCAATCCATGAAAGATAAGATTGTTTCAGTAAAAATGTTACGAGAACATAAAATCATGTTGGACGAAAATTTATATAGTCCATTGGTTTATATATATCAAATCTTATCCGCTTTTAAAAAATGAGTGATTGTTGATTTTAAACAAGCAGAATATTTAAAAAACAATAAATTTACTTATAACCTTTACGATATCTTTGAACAAAACGATTATTTAATTAGTGAATATTCTCAAACTAAGTTTTGACGTTCTAACATTGATTTGATTCAATATTTCATGACGCTTTATATTATTTTAATTTTTATACCAAGAATATTTTTATCGTATTCTGATAGACAAATTAGACTTAAAGCAATTGAAAGTGCTAGATCATGACTTTCTAAAAATATACCAAATTGAAAGAATAATAAAATATTCAAAAAGAATAAGGTTATGTCCAAACAAATGTCGGAAGATTTAGTGGGGATGAAATTCAAAATTAAATATATTACGAAATTAATGAAGGAATACAAAATCTAATGATTAATAATCAGTTGCCCACTATCACTCCGACTGAAAACGCTAAGGCACGTTATGCGTTAGCAAAAGCATCTAATCGTATTTTAGCCAGGGTAATTGACATATGTATTGTTTTAATTTTTTCTATTGGTTTTGGATTAGCAATCATTGCAACAGATAAAGTCGGGCTCAAACATGCCTTTGAATTAGCACAAACGTGGAGATATTTTTTAATTGCTTTAGAATCTTCAACTATTTTATTTCTTTATTTTTTATTAGTACCATATTTAACGAAAGGCCGAACTATTGGTTTACTATTGTTAAAACTAAGAATTTATAATTTAGTTCCTACTAAGAATTTTTTTATAAATTTATTGAAAAGGGAGTTTTTCCTATGAATTATTGTAGCAGTTACTAGCTTAGGGTTAGGAATTGCTTTGTGGTGCTTAAGTTCTGAAAATGCCACTAATCTTTTAAAAGGGTTAACTCTGTCAGATAATAATTCTGATCAAGCAAACAATAAGGCAGCTGTTGCTATTTTCCAAACATTGTATGGCATTAGTTTTTTAATATTGTTATTTGTTATTGTACATATGTGTGTTTACAATAAACGACGTTGCTTTATTGACCATGTTAGTGATACGGTTGTCATTAAATTAGTGGATATTGCTAGTAATGATTCAAATGCATCTGCTAATGTTAAAGCCACTAAAAGACGACGTAATTATGGATTGCCAGGAGAAATTGTCGCTGGCGCTGAAAACGAAATAGATTCTTTATAATCTCGTCATGTTAGATTTATCTAAACTTAATCATAATCAGTTAAAAGCGGTTACTGCTGATGATGGACCTATTTTAATTATTGCAGGAGCTGGTACTGGTAAAACAAGAGTTTTAACTACCAGAATTGCTTATTTAATTGAACACGAAGGATACGATCCGCAAAGGATATTAGCATTCACTTTTACAAATAAGGCAGCAAGTGAAATGCGTAATCGTATAAACAATATGTTGATAAATAATTATGTACCATGAATTGGTACATATCATTCCATTTGTTTAAAAATATTAAAACAAGATATTAATGCATTAGGTAGAGAACAAAATTTTAACATCATTGATGAACATGATCAGTTAGGAATCATTAGTGATATTTATAAAGAGGGCGAGATTTACGCTAAAGATATAAAACCCAAAAAAGCTTTAGAAGTGATTGAGAAAATCAAAACAGCAGAAATTGATATTACCAAAATAAATTCTATTCATCAACTAAAGGAACTGGGAATCTATAAATGAGAAAGCTTTCCAACGTTTAAATACATTGTGGCTCAGTATGAAAAAAAGTTATTGAGAAATAATTTAGTTGATTTCAATGATTTGTTGATCTTAACTCATAAGTTATTGGCTGAACATGTTGTGGTACGTGAAAAATGACAAAATAAATTTGATTACATATTAGTAGATGAATTTCAAGATACCAACTATATGCAATTTAGATTATTAAATTTATTAATAAATCCAAATAAACAAAATGTATTTGCCGTTGGGGATCCCGACCAAACCATTTATACTTGAAGAGGCGCATATCCAAATATCTTTGATGATTATTTAAACAATTTTAAGCATACAAAAACTTATGTTTTGGATTTAAATTATCGTTCAACAAAAAAAATACTGAAAGTTGCTAATAGTTTAATTGCTCATAACCAGCAAAGAATTGAAAAGGATTTAGTCACTAACAATGATTTTGGCGATAATGTCATTTGTTATATTGGAGATACATCACAACAAGAATCACACTATATCGTACAGCAAATTGCGGGTATGATTAAAAATAAAAGTTATGCCTATCATGAAATAGCTGTCCTATATCGTGCTAAACATTTATCTCGTAATATTGAACAAGAATTAATTAATAACAATATTCCATATTATGTCTTCGGAGATATTCGTTTTTATCAAAGACGAGAAATTAAAGATTTAATTAGCTATTTAAAAGTATTAGTAAAACCAAACGATGAAATTGCATTAAAAAGAATTATTAATGTCCCAACTAGGGGTATAGGACAAAAAACGGTTGATGCCATTCACAAATATGCTACTGCCAATAATTTATCTTTCTATGAAGTGTTAGTTAAATGTGCTAACGATGAAATCGATTCTGAATGAAACAAAAAGAATATCAAGACTTTTATGTTGCTGTTAGAACGATTAACTAATGAACCAAAATCAGGAGCATTGGTAGATACATTACAATTTATTATCAATGCCACTAAATACAAAGATTATTTGAAAGAATTGGATCAATTTGAAGAACGTTGAGATAATGTTACCGAATTAATAGCGTCATTAGCTGAATATCAAAGTAAGTATCCTAATAACAATATGGCAAACTTTTTAGATGAAATAAGTTTATATACCGATAGCAACGATGCTAAGTTGCACGCACGAAATTCAGTATCGTTGATGACAATTCATTTTGCTAAGGGTACAGAGTTTAAAGTAGTGTTCATAATTGGGATGAACGAAGATATATTTCCGTCAAGTAGAACATTACAAGAAGATGATTTAGAAGAAGAAAGAAGAATAGCATATGTGGCAATTACAAGAAGTATGCATAAACTATATTTGACATGCAATCTTGCTTTTTCTCCAATCGCTGCCAATAAATTAACTCCATCCCGATTTTTAAAAGAAATAGGGAAAGACAAGTATCACGAAGAACATTCAGAAATGATTTCTATCAGTAAAGCGGATTTACAGTGGTATGATTCAGAAAAGCCGTTTGTCGTAGAGGAACAATATAGCGATACTAATATTAAATTTAAAATTGGTGATGTCATTGTGCACACATTATTTGGCAGTGGTGTTATTGTCGGCATTAACGGTGATATGCTTGATGTTGCCTTTAAAGCACCGTGGGGAGTCAAGTCATTGATTAAAAATCATAAATCAATCAAAAGACTTAAAAACTAATCTAGGCACCTAATTAAATAACCGAAAAAAATCCGAAAAAATTGCGAAATGATTTTTCGCATTTTTGTTTTATTATTGTCTCTTTGTAGAAAGGAGAAAACGACTAATAAAATAAAAGAATATAATACAAAATGAAATATAAATACTCAATCACAAAAAGAATTGATAAAAATAATGGCGAGGTAGAGGTAATGAAAATTGGAACTAAAGAGCCAACTGTAAAGATTCTACTAAAGCAAATATTAGCTACACAATTGGAACATACTGAGATGTTAAAAGAACATACAACTATGTTGAAATCACATACGACTATGCTGAAAGAACACAAAGATATGCTAAAAGATCATGGTGAACGAATTACAAAATTAGAAAACAATAAATAGGCTATTTGTATCTGATTACGCTTGAATTAAATGAAAGAATCTGAATAAATTGCGAAATGATTTTTCGGATTTTTGTTTTATTATTGTCTATTTAATAGGAAATTGATATTCGTCTAGGCAAGAAGTGATAGTCTTGTTGAAAAAATAATTTAAGAGATATAAACTATAATTTTCTTATGCAAGACAATAGGGCAATTAGACAAAAAATTTTAAAACTTCGTTGAAATCTACAACCGAGCGTTAAAACCAAACTTGATCATCAAATCTACTTAAAAACTTTAAATTACATTATTTCTAAAAAAATTACTAGGTATATCGCTTTGTATTGACCGATGGAGAACGAAGTAGACACCATTGCTCTAATAGATGAATTGATTAAGAAAGGTTATAAAGTATGCATTTCGTATATTAGTAGAAATAAAATGGTGTTCAAACCAATTCGTTCAGTTCATTTTGAACATGAGTATTGGAAAAACATGAGACAGCCAACAATTCAAAGCACTATCAATGGTAATGATATTGAAACGATGGTAGTGCCTTTAATTGGTTTCAATAATTCTAATTACCGTCTTGGGTATGGGTTTAACCATTACAACGATTTCTTGCATACTTATAACATTCACACAATTGGTTTAGCATATGATTTCCAAAGAAATGATGATTTTGTTACAAACCGATATGATAAAATGTTAAAAATGGTAATTACAAACTAATATGAAAATTTTATTTATCGGCGATGTCTTTGGTAAAGCGGGTCGACGTGCTATTAAAGAAGAACTACCAAAATTAATTAAAAATGAGAATATTAATTGCGTTATTGCTAATGCGGAAAATACAACCCATGGTCGTTCTTTGTCAATCGCGCATTACCAAGAATTGATGAGTTATGGAGTTAACTATTTCACTTTTGGCAATCATACATGACACCTTGATGAAATTAAAGAAATACTTGCCAAAAACAATGCAGTAAGACCTTTAAATTTAGTTAAAACTGTAGAAGAATCAAAATACGGTAAGGGTTCTATTGTTTTTACAATCAACCACAAAACAATTAGATTAACTAATTTATTAGGTAATACCATTGAATGCCATAAGATTCAAGAAAATCCTTTTCCATTATTTGCTAAATTTCTAGATGAAAATAAAGCTGATATTCATATTGTTGATTTTCACACTGAAACTACTAGCGAGAAAAATGCTTTCTTATTAACTTTTGCTGGCAAAGTTAGTGCGATTTTAGGAACGCACACTCATGTTCAATCAGCAGATGAAAAAATTTATAAGAATACCGCTTACATTACCGATACTGGTATGACTGGTGGGTCATTAGGAGTAATCGGTGCTGAACCTGAAACTATCCTTAATGTTTTTATGGGTAAAGCCGAAAGATTTAGATTAAGCCCATCTAAAAGTAAATACCAATTTAATGCTGTGTTGCTTTCCTTTGATGATAAAACTAATTTAGTAGAATCTATCAAACGTATTTTCATTTATGAAAAATAGAATTAGTTTGTTCTATCTTTCATTCCATTAACAAATTTAATGTGAATAGTTACGATTTCATTTAATTTAAATTTGAAAACAAAGTATAATTTGGTTTATGAAAAAATTAAAATTATTAGGAACATTAGCTCCAATTATTGCAGGGGGGGGGAATTGGAATTATCGCAACTTCACTAGCAACAAGTTGTTCAGAAACAATAACTCTTGAGATGTATGATACTGATAACGGTACATTTTCTGCAGATGCTAAAGTAAAAATGTCAATGTCCTTTAAAGGTGATGAGAACAACTGAACAGTTGGTCAAACATATACAATAGAATTAAGTGGTGTTAATAGCTATAAAAACGGAACAATAGTTGTTCCGGAAGGATCGTGGCGTCTATTTGGTCAACTTGATAATCCTGAAGATTATGTAGACATTTCATGCGACTATGCAAATTCAAGTTGGAAAATGACTTTCAAACCACTTAAATCTTCTGATGGAATAGAATATGCTTTCTATCCTACAGGTATTCCCGGTGGCGACCCATGTACTATTAATGGAGTTTCTTTTGATTTCATTTATTCATCAATGTTACGACCTGCTAAATAGAGTATATTTATACACTAAACGGTTTTAGTTCAAAGGTAGAATAATGGTCTCCAAAACCACTGATGTGGGTTCAATTCCTACAAACCGTGCCAAATAAATAATTGCAAGGTATCTACTTGCGATTATTTTTTTATTTCACTCGAAATTAATTTTCTAGTTTAGTTTGTCGTTTTTTTCTGATTCTTAAAGGGATAGTGATTGCCAATGCAATTCCGCCGGCAACTACTAAGGCACCAACCGTTCCTAAAACAATTCATAATGTATTGTTATTACTATTCTTATGATGTGGTATGTAATCGCTAGTCAATAATTGCACTTCAGCAAGTTGCACGTTAGTATCCATGACTAGAACTAATTTATAGTGATTGTAATTTTTAGTTGTATCAAATGAATATTGTTTGGTTTGATAACGGTATTGGAATAACTGATTATTCACTGAACATAATGAGGTTCACTTATTACCGTTATCTGAGCCTAATAATTGAATTTTGTTAAACTTTTGGTAATCAAAAGCGGATGTAATTGTAAACATATTGATAGTAAGTGCATTGGTACCACTTAATGTTGCATCTCATTGCAATGAAACATTGTTGCCATTAAACGTTACCGAAGTGGTGGCGTCGTTATCAATCGCTGCAGCGATATTTGAGTCATCCGATGCAAAAACATCATAACCAACTGCACCATTATTAATATCTGTTGGGATTTTACCGTCAATATTTTTATTGCCTCACGATGTTGGAATATTACTCATATTGAACTCCAAAGTATGGTTGCCTTTTAATATTTCGTCTTGGCTAATATAAACGTCTGTGTGGAATTTATTATCAATCTTTAGTGATGATATATATTTGTTGTTAACATTATTATTGTTAGCTAAGATATTCAACTTGTCTCCATTATCACGATTTACAATAGCTTTGGTGAATAATGGAGAGGTAACAGTATATTTGCCACTACCCAAAGCTAAATCGTATAAGCCTAACGATGATAAAATACCTCATGCTGACATTTCGCCGTTATCTTCGTCCCCACAATAACCTTGACCGATATCAGAACCAACATAAAGTCGTTGTAGAATTTCACGAGTTAAAGCTTGAGTTTTGCTTGGGCGTCCACTTGCTGCATACATATAAGGAATATGATGCGATGGTTGATTGCTCATACCCAATTCTCCTAGTCTAACATCACGAGCTTCAATCATTTCATGAATTGTTTCACCATACGAACCTGGATGGTCAGCTTTTTCTGGTGTCGCAAAAAATGTATCTAATTTTGATAGCAATTGGTTTTGTCCACCATAAATTCCAATTAAACCTGGAATGTCAAAAGGAACAGAAAAAGCATAATTTCACCCATTAGTCTCGGTAAATTCATTACCTCATTTGAGTGGATCAAATGGTTCTCCATCCAAGGTTAAAAAGTTACCACCACCGTCTTTAGCTCTAAAAAAGCCTTCGGTTGTATCAAATATTTTTTGAAAATTTTCAGAACGTCTTAGTAAGTAATTACCAGTGTCCAATATTTCTTGTTTAGTTTGGCCTGTTTCACTTAATGCCACATTCTCACTTAAATTTTTGTCATTAGCTAATTTGATTGCCATTTGCCCAATGGCATAATCACTAATATAACTTTCTAATGATCATGAAGTAACTTCTCGGGCATTACCACCACTTGATGATTCAAACGGCATATAGCCTAAGAATTCTGATTTATTCAATAATTTGCGGCCCATGTTGCTAGCTTCGCTATAGCGAAGCGCATTAGCCAAGTTGGATTTATAAATATTTAAGGCAGTTGTTATATTGGTAATAGCTCCGCTAATGTATGCATCAGAAAAAGCAGCATCACTTGATGTACCAGTCATTAGATCAGCATGCCCAGGAGAAGACCATCTAGCAACATATCCAGAATCTTGATATTGAAGTAAGAACCCTTCAACAAGTTCTTGCGCAAATTTTGGATAAAGTAACGAGTAGGTTGGTCATACTGTTCGGTATGTGTCTCAAAAACCATTATTTACATACATCTTGCCGTTACTAATTTGAGCATTAGTGTTTGTGTCGGTTGCAGTTCCGATTTGTGGAAGCATCGGACTAGCGTATTGATAAATGGGGTTAGTCAAAGTTCCGGTATTTTCAAATTGTTCGTTTGGATATAAATTCAAACGATATAGGTTGGAATACATGGTTACTTTTTGAGTATATGTGGCATTAGAACCTTTAAGATCAATAGCGCTTAATCTTTCTTGTCATTTACTAGTAGCTTCATTTTTAACTTGGTCAAAAGTTAAATTTGAAGAGTTATTCATAAGTTCCAATTGAAAATTCTTCTTCGCTTGGTCTAAACTTATGAACGAAGAAGACACTCTAATTTCAATTGGTTGATTATTCGATGTATCGAATGTTGCTGTGCCATAATCTTCTATAGTGCCTTGACTTGAAGATGGTGGTTTAGTGAATTCTCCATAGATAAACATTCGACTTCTTCCTACACTTAAATTGCTACCACCATCTACTCAGCCTGAAAATGTATTATTGACAAAATCAAATTTTCGGGTATTACTACTTAATATATAAGAATCAAATATTAAAGAACCACTAGTTTGACTGCTTGGGTAAGTAACTTTAAATACAGCAGCATGACTTGTTGGTGTCATTTCAACTTTAATATTGTTTTCAAAAGTAACAGAATAATAATCTGGTTGTGCAATTTCGTTTTCGTGCTGATATTCAAGTTTTCGAGCATTTCTTGTTAGATTGTCTCGAACTGTCACATCTTTGATAGTCGGCATGATTTCGAATCGATTACGGTCACCCATTCATGGACTCGGTTCATGAGATATTGCAAAACCATTTAATTCTGGTAGGTTATTCGCTGAAGCATTTTCCTTGTATTGGTACAATCAATTAGCACTATCACTTTGAATTGATACTGGAGTATAAAAATTAAATCCATTTGGAGTAGCGGTTGCTGGAAAATTATTACCTCGTGAGAAAGAACCACTAGAATTAGTACCGCGTCTGGTATCAACATATTCTGTTAAATTACTTGGCTCGGTAACAGGGGTGGGAACAGCAATTTTTATATCGTCAACATAACCGACGATGGGTTGCTGCGCAATCGGTTGAGAAAATTTATATTCCAAAAGTATTTTTTGAACATACTTACCGGCGATTGGGTTCAAATCAATGACTTTAGAATTTCATTGGTCAGCATACAAGACTTTTGAGTCGCCTTGTTGTGTTGGTGTTATACCATAACCATATTGATCAGTAACTCCCACTGTTTCAGAAAGTAATTTAGTATTAGTTCCTGTACCATCATCACTATATTCCAAGTCTACTGTTATATAAGTTGAAGCATAATTTAAAAAATTGATTGCAACACTTGCATTTCTGGTGTCTGGCCCCAAAGATGGAAATATCTTATAAGAAAGGACTGAACCTTCTTCCACTTGTGATGGGAAGAAACCAGAATCTGTAGTACTATCAAAGATTGTTGCTGTAAATTCTGTAAGACTATTGGCAGTTTCTGTTTCCCCGTCATATTTGAATGTATTCATTCCGGTTCAACCAACATTGTCGGTAATGTTATATCCTTCTCCAGTTGAAGGCCCCCCCACGTTTGGGCCGACGCTTAGACTACTTGTGTTAAAATTAGTTGGAGTGGTTGAAAAATCATTAATTTTAGCTCTGGATGTTTCTCCAGTTTCAAATGAACGATAAAACTTTACATCCTCTACATCGTTTTTAGCTAAAGTTGCTTTTATTTCTTTCGCCACCATTGGAATAGTTGGTGTAAGAAGCGCAGTGGCACAAGCTGTAGCCAATATTATTTTTCTTGATTGGTATTTTTTATTTTTGAAATGCATTCAAAAATTATAAATTTTTATTTGGCAATTACTTAATGAGAGTTAAGGCACCATTGATATTGGCATCGTTACTATCATGACACTTTTCTAGCTTAAAAGACTTTGTTTGCCCAGATAGTTTCATTAAATGATCTACTTTTTTTGTTAATAATTTCATGTATGTTTTATTGGCAGAAATAGCTCCGCCAATAAATACATATTTGACATCTAGAAAAAGTGCGTGATTAATAATTACTTTTGATAAATTAAATACTACTTCGTCAATAATTTTGGTAGCAATCTTACTTTTTCCATATAAAGTAATAATGTCTTTACCATTTAGCTTTTTACTAGTCTGATTAAAATAACGGCTGGTAATGGCGTATGTAGATGTTGCG
Organism: Mycoplasmataceae bacterium; assembly: GCA_031265955.1. Taxonomy (GTDB): domain Bacteria; phylum Bacillota_I; class Bacilli_A; order Mycoplasmatales; family Mycoplasmoidaceae; genus Malacoplasma_A. The sequence continues at coordinate 124,750 of JAISBY010000010.1, forward strand.
GTAGAGATGTTGTAAAACTTTTTGTTTTTTAATTCACTGACACCAATACCAACTTCGCCAGCCCCACCGTGTGAGCCTTTGTATAATTTTCCACCAATAATTGTAGCACCACCTAGACCCGTACCAACTACTAATACGATAGCATTATCAATGGAAGGATTGAGACTTAATTCATAAAGTGCTGCACAATTAGCATCGTTTTCAATAAAGACCGGAATATGTCGTTTGGCAAAAAATGTTTTCCAATTAACATTGTTGTAATTATTAATGCCACCTAGCCCAGAAATTTTGCCCGTTTTATTATCAACAATGCCAAGACTTGATATAGCTATCTTGGTAATAGGGTATTTTTGTTTTAAGGTAGTATAAAGTTTATCAACAATGCTTAAGATTTCTTTATTATTAATTATTTTATGATAATGAATGGTGTTGCTAAATATAGGCTTACGTTGTAAATTAAAAACTTTAAATTTGAGGGACGTTCCACCAATATCTAGAACTAAATACATATTTAAATAATTTCTACTTTATTAATTAGTTCAAATAATTGCTGTTGGGTAGTTGCAGTTGTTAAAGAACTGCGAAATTCTTCATCAACTAATTTACGAGCAATAGAAGAAAGAATTTTAATGTGTTGGTCACCACTAACATCATCTGGAATTGCTAAAGCAATTGCAATTTTAACTAGTGATTGATCAATGGAATCTCATTCGACTGGAGTTTTGAACTTAAAAACAAAAACACCCGCTTTAGTAATTTCTTTAATTCGAGCATGAGGGATGGCAATACCGTCATTAAAACCAGTGGTGCCTTCGCTTTCTCGTTTTTTTAAACCCTTGTAGCATTTTTTAAAGTCATTAGAAACTCCGCCATCTACAAATTTTTGAGCGATATATTTAAAAGCTTCCTTTTGAGAGCTAACATCAACGTCTACATTAATGTGGTTGATATTGAATATTTCTTGATTAATCATCTTCTTCTCCTGACATATTAGCAATACGATATGTCTTGATTTCGTATTTGTTAACTATATCAACATTAATATTATGTTTAAGCATTTTTTCTGCCAAATTCAATGAATCTACACCGGTCGGTTGATTGTTTGCATTACTAAAAATCAATTTAATTTGTTTCTCAGAATTATTAAATCCTCTGATGATTAAATCATCAGAATATTCCATTCTTTTGATAGCCAGAATTGTAAAATATGGATTATTAATGAACGGAATTTTAGCTTTATTTTTAAAATTCAATTTTCCATATAGTGGTAAAAAGAATTTATCTAATACTCGATACAATTTATCGTATTTCTGATTTTGATAGTAAATTGTACGAATGTTAAAAGTTAACGCCAAATTTCAGACATTAGTTGAAACATTTGTAGCGAACCAGCCCACTCTAAAGTTAAGGTCAGTTAATAGTTGAGCATCAGGAGTTTCCATTGAAAATTCATCAATTCCACTAGCACGTCCAGGACGATATAGTAAATCACGTTTTCCTAAAGAACCAACGCTACGGAATAAAGTTAGATAGATTCAAGTTTTACCATGTTCATTTCTAGCTTCCACATTATTTTCACCAGATGTCAAAAAACCAAATTTATATTTTTTATTAGCAATGTAAGCATAAGATTCATTAGTTCAAATATCGGCCGGATACTCTGATCAACTATCTTTTCTTCATACTTTTTCATCTTCTTTATCATCAACTGGATGTTTGGAAGTACAATAAGCATGGTTGCAATAAATATCGTTGGTTAAGATGTCTCCATGTGCTTTGATTAATCAACGAGCATCCTTGACTTTGTTATTCAATTTAATATTAATGGCAATAGTATCGTTGTTAGTAATGTGAAAAATTATATTCACAACTTGTTTAACTTTTTCGCCACCATGCTCATTTGGAATTTCATAAACATTTTGTAAATCAATCCGATGATACTCGTCATAAGAAGTTAACTGATATTTAGATTCAATTATTTTGTTAATTTTGCCAGGAGTCTGCTTGGAAGGAGAAAAATCGTAAGAGTCACCACAATCATGTTCCACATAGATTTCAAATTGATTACGATATGTTTTATGAGATTTTTTATCAATGATATTTAACGTACCGTCAGTATTGATATTAATATTTCAACGTTTGTTATTAATTTCGTTGTTTGGTAGTAATTGGTGGTCAGTAGTTGAAGGAACTATTTTAAAATGACTTACATTAAACAACGGTAGATGAGGACTTCTAATAAAAACTCGATAAGTAAAGTACGATGGATTGTTAGAACGACGTTTTCAGCAATCAAATTTTAATTTCTCACCAGTTTTAACATTGACTAAATCAAACTTTTCATGTTTTGTAAAAAGTGTTATTTCATAATGTTGATTGTTTTGTTGTTCATTGACATGGGGATTGAATAAAATAAACTCTTCGTTTTTAATCCGAAGTGACTCAGCCATTATTTTAATAAACCTAGTCGTTAATGAGTTTACTAAATCGTTTACTTGGATGAGTCGAGTTTTAATATCGTTATTAGTTTTATCGGTAACACAACCACCTAATGAATCGTGAGCCTGGCAAGTGATTAATTTCTTGAGGATATATAAAATAACTGAATGATTATAGATACCGCCAACCGTAGTAAAAAACGCTGTTAACGGTTCTAGTTTGTTATAGATACCGTATTCAATCCATTTACAAAGTTGTTTGATGTCTACTCGTTGCGAAGAAATAGTACGATGTACCCGGGAGTAAGCAGAAGATAATAAATTACCCTTAAAAGTATGCATTTTGCTCTCGTTAGTATCTACATGCTTGATGAAACGATCATAATCAGAAAGAATTCATTTATGTTCATGATCCAATTTATTTACTTCTGAAATGAATTCAGACAAATATTTCATAATTGGCGCTTGGTCGCCACCTAGAGGTATTAAAATGGAGTTATTAGTAAAATTGGATAATTTTTTAATACTTTGGAATTGATTTTTAAATTCTTTAACAAATTTCTTTGCTTTAGTTGAGACATTCTTAGCGGTAATTGTATTGTATGGATATAGAGTCCCCATTGGTCAATATCCATATCTTAAGTTGTATGCCAAAATTTTTGTTCCATCCGCACCTTCTCATCACGCCGCTGATGATTTTTTCATATCTTTAGGATGGATGCCACGTCAATAAATTAAATTTTCTAGACCAAATTGTTTGTATATTTGTGGCATTTGCTCGTTTTGCCCGAATGAATCAGGAACATAAGCAGTTTTTAAATAATCAGCATGATAACGATTGGCAACATAAATTCCAATTAATAAATTTCTTGTTAATGATTCGGAAGTAGTATTAAAAAAATCAGGTTGAATATATCACGGACCAATGATTAGTTTTTTACGAGTTATTACTTCTTGAAATTCTTCGCTTTTACTAAAATTATTAATTAGGAAGTAATCATCAACAATTGATGATTGTCCGTCATAGGTAAAGTTAAAAATATCACGATTTTTTTGATAGAAGCGAATGTATTGTTTAATATTGGCATCTAATACAACCTCACAATCTTCTTTAGTAAAAAATCATTCTTTATCTCAATGTGTATGTGGAACAACATATACTTTTCATTTTTTATTTGTCATATTATTATTTCGTTTCTGTTATCGTTGTTTCTTTAGCTATTTGTGGTGCGGCGTCATCTTTAGGTATTGCTTCGCAAGAACAAGATTCAGCATTTTTCTTCTTGTTTAAATGTTTCCTTATTAGTACAGTTGTAAAGAATGAAAAATACCCAACGAAGCCTACAACTAATAGTACTCAGCCAGATATAACGATTGGTCAATTAGTGGTGTTATCATCACCTTGTGAACCAACACGATAACCAATCATTATTAATGAAAAACCAGCCACTAATAAAAGCACAAAAATTGGAATTAAAATTCCCAAAGATAATTTAAATTTTTTTTCTTTAGTCAACATTTTTAAATACTATCTTTCTTTTCATCATCCGGACGTTGCTTTTTAGAAACAAAAGGGTTAGATATTTTCTTGCCGAGTCGTGCGATTCGTTTACCAAATCTACCAAATCTGTCACCTCATAATTCAAATCATTTTTGAATTTGCTCACCACAATTGATTCAATAATCTAACGCTCCAATTTTATGTTTTTGCTTAAAGTTTTTACTATAGACATTCATTTTTTGAAAAGCCTGTTTTGGATGAGTGAACAATAGTTTTACATTAGTTGCAGCATGTTTATGTTGTATTTTTTTGTCAGCTCTTCACTGTCGTAATTCAACCATTTCCTGCTGGTTGATTCTTTTTCTTAATAAGCCCAAACAAATTGCTGCAACAAAAGCACCACTTCAAAAACAAGCTGCTCAGACAAATACTCACCAAGCATAATTATTTTGAAATTGTGCAGTGTTACCATAAGTAAATAAGCCTAATGGTCCAGCCACTCCGCCGACGAATTTGGCGCCTAATAACACTGAAACAACGCCAGTTATGCCACAACCTAGCATGCAACTGGGAATAACACGAACTGGATCAGCAGATGCGAACGGAATAGCTCCTTCAGTAATTCCAAAGATTCCAGTTGGTAAGCAAGTTTTGCCCATTGCTCTTTCATCTCTGGTAAACTTGGTTTTAAACATAATAGTCGATAACCACAACCCTAATGGTGGAACACAAATGGCAGCAATCATGCCAGATCATGGAATGAAGTTAGCATCTCACATACTTAATCCTTGACCAGTAACATTTGATAATGATTGGTAGAAAGTGATGGTTGCAAAAATATTAGCTGTTTTATTAATTGGTCCACCCATATCAATCGACATCATCATACAAATGATGATGGCAATTACAATTGGGAAGGCAATTGATTTTTCTTGCAACGATTGCAAACCCGAAAACATTCCGATTACTAATTCAGCAATTAAAGCACCAATACAGTATCTAATAAATATCGCTACTACAAAAGTAACACACACTGGAATAATTAGAAACGGCACAATTCCTTTTAACATCTTAGGGAAACGTCAACTACGAATATATTTAACTAAATAACCAACAATAAAACCGACGATTAGCGCACCAATAAAACCAGCTCCTGGTTCAATCGGCATAACAATACCACCAGTACCACCAGTGTCTATATTAACACCTAATAGATTGTTATCGTTAATAATCCAACCACAGACTAACGCTGGGACTAAGGCTGGTTTATCACCGATGGAATAGGCGATATAGGCGGCGAATAACGGTACCATTAATTTAAAACCAGCAATGGCAATGTCGGCAATGAATCTTACAAATGGTTTACCACCACTTCAAATTACGCCAACTAATGAGTATGTGCCATTCGCATCAGAATATAAGTTTTCATTGCCAATGGCGTTGGCAATTGCTAATAGTAAACCACAAGCAACAATTAAGGGCATTGCTCATGAAATACCAGTCATGACATGAGCTAATACACCTTTAGCTTTACCACCTAATACAACAGTACTAGTGGTTTGAGACGTAGATTGTTCACCTTCAACTTTAGCTGAACTATAAGCCCTTTCAATTAAGCCTTTAGGATCTTTAATTGCTGCACCAACTCCAGTTGATAAGATACGTTTACCTTTAAAACGAGAAGTATCAATTCGAACGTCACTAGCAATAATGACTAAATCAGCATCAGCAATTTCTTGTTCGGATAAAATTGTTTCTGCACCGCTTGCGCCTTGCGTTTCAATTCTGACTTCATATCCCAATTTTTTACCAGTTTGCTTTAAAGAATCAGCTGCCATATAAGTATGAGCGATGCCAGCTGCACATGCAGTAATGCCGACTATTTTTTTTGATGCTTTGCTTTCATCAGCTTTAGGAACAACTGGTTGAATAATATCATTTGCCATAACTATTGCAACCCCGAAGAACGTAAATCAGCATTAACATAGAACCCAACAGGTGGTGCTTCCTGTGCAAATGGATTTGGCGAGAAAGTTACTAGGTAGCTTACTGTGAATATATTATCGCTTCCATTTTTAAATGTAGTAATTTTGGATGTGCCATCATCATCTCAGATTATATCGCTTCATAATCAATTAGTTTCTAAATATTGATAATTAATTGCACTATGATCTGCGGATAAATATTCTGGTTCTTGTTTTGGTATTGTTCGGGCAGGATCTTCGTATATGGCTAAATCTTCAGAGTCCTTATTAAATTCTTGTTTACATTGAAATGATTTAAAAGCTTTACTATTAGGGGTATCATCACCATAGTTATAAACTCAAGCAGGGCCAGAGCTGTCAGAACTAACAGCCTTGATATTAGCAACATGAGCGGTAAAATACTGATCTCTAAAACTATTGTATCCTGGAATGTTTTTAATCAGTTGATCAGTGTTATTACCGTCAATTGTATTGGCTGATTTAACGGTGTTAGTAATTCATGTTTTGATAGGAGCGGTGATAACGTCTGAATAACTGATAGCATCTGCTGTTGCTTGATCATAAGGTTTGCCAGAAGTGGTGTTATCCCAATTTTTAATGTCTTCTTTAAATGCATCTTGTTTAATAGGGTTATCTGGAAAAGATCCAATGATACCGACATTAATAATGTGATCATCATCTCCAGGAATATTAATTGATGCTTCGTTACGATAAGTTTGTAAAATAGATGAAATATATTTTGTCGGCATGCCTTTTTCAGCACAAGAGGTAACTGTTAATGCTACAGGAATGGTCACTACTCCAATTCCTAAAAATGGTAAAAACATTTTTAATAGTTTACGTCTCATAAACGGATTATATATTAATAAAATTATGTGATTCTGTTATATTGAGTTACTATAAAAAAATCACCTTTTGACGAGTAAAAATCAAAGAGGTGAAACGAAATTTAAGGATTACATTTTTATGCTAATAGATATTATTAGGTTACATCTACTACGTAAGTTCACCCTGCAGGTAGGTGTCAGTTATTTATATCTATAGAAGTATCATAGCCTTGAGTGACGTGGAGTTCACCATTTGCTGCACAACTAAGGAACCAACCACTTTCGCTAGGAAGAAAAGTAGGAACACTGTCTCCATGTCAATACAAAGTATTTAATTTTGTACAACCGTTGAAGGCGTTTCCATCAATGGAGAAAGTTCCTAAATCAACGCCAGTTAAACTTGCAAGGTTGTAAAAATTCTTGATGGTGTCAGTAAAATAAGAATTAAGAGATGTGCCCACATTACCAGCTAATAAAGCATTATGGCCTGATGATGGAGAAGAAAAATTATCTTTTCGAAAAATTGCCGCACCGGAAGTACCGTTTTGAACAAAGTCTAAATTACTCGTATCAATCTTATTACCTAATGCAATAATTCCAGAAACCGATAAACTCTCACAGTGTTCGAAGGCATAAGAATCGATTGAATTAATTTGTGTGTTTGTAGAATCTGAAGGTAGAGACAATGTTTTTAAATTCGTACATTCTCGGAAAATCGAATTGGTGATACCGAATGTAGCGTTCGGGAGCGTAATTGATATCAGACTCGCACATCCACTAAAAGTTCGCCCAGCTGTTGTTGATGATGAAGTTGGGAAGATGACATCGTAATAAATATTAAAAGATGCACCGATATCACCTGCCACTAAAATACCACCAGTATTGATTCAAGATGTTGTAACTCTTGACACAATTGCCGCACCGGAAGTACCGTTTTGAACAAAGTCTAAATTACTCGTATCAATCTTATTACCTAATGCAATAATTCCAGAAACCGATAAATTCTCACAGCCATAGAAGGTCGAAGAGCCTATTGAAGAAATTTCTGTGTTTTCTGAATTTTTAGGTAAAGATAGCGACTTTAAATTTGTACAATTTCAGAAAGTTAAATCTCCGATATTGAATGCGGTATTCGGGAGCGTAATTGACGTTAAACTTTTACATGCATAGAAGCCATAATCATCAAAAGGTTTAATCATAAAATCAAAAAAATAAAAATCAAGGGAGCTGCCAATATCACCCGCCACTAAACCGGCGCCAATAATTCATTTCTGGTTTTGTGCCGACACAATCGCCGCACCAGAAACACCATTTTGAGCGAAATACAGATTATTAGTAATCTTGGCACCTAATGCAATAATTCCGTCCACCGATAAATTCTCACATTCAGCGAATGCGTAATCGTTAATAGCCGTAATTTGCGTGTCTTCAGAATCAGATGGTAAAGACAATTGTTTTAAATTTATACATAATTGGAAGGCTTGTGCACCAATGGAAAAATCAGCATTTGGAAGTACCACATTTGTAATTGATGTGCAACCTATAAAGGCCATCATTCCAATAGAAGTAGCATTGGTTGAATTTTCAAATGTAATTGTAATACTTTTGTTTGGATTACTAAAAGACGAGTTTATTTGAAGGTCCGCAAAGGCCATAAAAGATATGGAAGAAAAGCTTGAAAAATCTATCCCATCATATGATGAATTATTAAAAAAGGTATCGCCACCTGTTATGAAACCAGTCATGTTTCCAGTTGTTTGACTACCAAAACATGTTGCTCAGTCTTTAGGATTATTTTCTGGTGATAAAATATTTAAAACTACTGGAGTCGGTGGTGTTGGCGGTGGGTTCGGTTTTGAACATTGAGTTAAACCAATTCCTAGTGCAGCAGACCCCATTATACTTACAGCTCCAATCATACTATTAATGGCTATATTTAGTTTTTTGTGCATTGTTTTCTTCTTCTGTATTTCTTTTTTCATATTATCTTCCTCAATAATTTGTGATTTTGTTAATGAGACAATAAAAAAATACAAGCAGCAATACTTGCTGCTTGTATTAAATTATTAGATTGAGAAAAACTAGTTAGCGTCTGTGTGTGTGTGTGTGTGTGTGTGTGTGTGTGTGTGTGGATGCGAAATTCACTATAGTTTTCTCTCTCATAAACATACCTTAATGATAATATAATAATTAAGTGAAGTACAACAAAAATAAAAGAATACTGTTTTGCGCCACGACTAATGCTTTTCAAATTGAAGGGGGTCGTCATTTAGGTAATCGTAAAGATTCTATTTGAGACGAGTTTACTAAACGACGTTACCACATTCCTCCTCCTAATAAGCCAGAAAGAGAAATCAATTCGGTTGAAGTGGCTTCAGATTTCTACCATCAATATCAAATCGATGCTAAGATTTGTGGCAATTTAAAATTAGATGCCTTAGCATATTGTTTAGATTGAACAAGAATTTTTCCTAATAATAGTAATGACGTTAATCAAACAGGAATTAAATTCTATTTAAATGTATTTGAAGCTTTTAAAAAACAAGGGGTGAAAATCATTCCTATTTTATTTCATTGGGATACTCCATTATGAGCACAAAAACTAGGTGGTTGAGAAAATCGTCAATGTGTGCAATGATTTAAAAAATATGCTGCGACTGTTTTTAAATATTTTGGAAAATACTCTGACATTTGATTTAGCAGTGATGAAAATTCTTCGTTTACCCATTTTGGCTACCTAGATACATACTTTCCACCAGAACGTAATAACCCAACTGCATTTGTTAAAGCCGTTCACCATCTAGCATTAGCATCGTCTGCTACCAAGGAAGAATTTATCAAAGCCCAGAAAAATGGCTCTATTAGTAAGAATGCATTATTAGGGATTGATAGTGATTGATCACCACCATTAGCTTATCCTGCTAATTGTAAGAAAGCCATAAAAGCAGTAAAGGCATATAACGAATGAAACCTGGGCTTGTATTATGATCCATATTTATTAGGCACATATCCATCAATTTTTTACGAATTCATTAAAAAACACAATATTAATTTTACTATTTCTAAAAAAGATCTAGATTATTTGAAAAAATATCGTGTTGATTTAATTGGATGGAATTATTATCGTCCCTTCTATGTAAGTGATTATGATTACCAATTAAAACAAGAACAAAAACCCGAAGAATTATCTATTACCAAACAATTCAAAATAGTTTATCCAAAACAAGGTGTGAAATATACCCCTTGAAATTGAATTATTGATGCTAGTCAAATTATTCCAGGTCTGAAATGATTACATAAGCGTTACGGAAAGAACGTACCGATTATGATTATGGAAAATGGCACTGGTGCTTTTGATGATAAATCCAAACCGATGATTATTGACAAAGCACGAATCCAGTATTTGCATGATCATATTAATGAAGTTGTAAAGGCCAAAAAATTGGGCTGCAATGTTATTGGTTATAGTATGTGAACTTATTGTGATATTTTTTCGCCAAGTGGTGGATATCGCAAAGACTATGGCTTAGTTAGCGTTGATTTCAAATCAAAGAATAGAATGAGAAAACCAAAGTTAAGTTACATTTGATATAAAAATGTTATTAAAAGTTACGGTAATGATTTATCTATGGATTGAAAGAAACTTACTTCCTCGTTAAAAAAAGAATTAGTTGATTGAAATAAGATTATTTCTGAAAAAACGTAAATAGAGTTCAAGTTAATAGTTAAAAATAATTGAAAAAAATCCGAAAAAATTGCGAAATGATTTTTCGGATTTTTGTTTTATTATTGTCTCTTTGTAGAAAGGAGAAAAACGACTCATGAAAAAGAAATCGTATAATATAGAGTGTAAAAATGGCTAAAAAAATTGTTAACCATGTTGAATTCGCTAATTTCATTCTTGAAAAAGATAGAACCGGTGAATTTGATACAATTAAAAGGACAAAAGTTGTGACTGATACTGAATTACTAAAACAAATTATTAATCGTCTAGATAAGATTGATGTTCGTTTGGACAATATCGACATTCGTCTAGACAAGATTGAAACTCGTTTAACTATCGTTGAATCAACTTTAGTTGAGCATGGCAAAGAATTGAAAGCTCTTCGAACTGATGTTAATGGTATCAACTCAAGGATTGATAATCTTGTTGTGAAAAACAACTTGAGAGAATAAAAGGAAAATGTTCCCATAAAACACTTAATGACTTGTTAAGTGTTTTATGTTTTTAATGAGTAGTGAATATACTTTGATTATTTTGAATGGTTGTTTACTATAATTTTACGGTTTATGACTTACCACTTTATTTATAACCCAATCGCTGGACATGGTCTTTCTAAACGTAATTGACTATTGATTCAAAATTTTCTTGCTAGTATTAATTTTAAATATTCCCTCCACACAACCCAAAACGAAAGACATGCTGAGATAATTACAAAATATTTGACTAGTAAAAATGAAAACATAACAATCATTTGTCTAGGTGGGGATGGTACTCTTTCGGAAATAGTTAATGGCATCCAAAATTTTGACCGCATTACATTAGGAATTGTTCCTTCTGGTTCTGGTAATGATTTTGTCTTAGGCACCAAAATTCCACAAAATGATCCAATTGCAGCTTTAAAATTTGCTTTAACAGCACAACCTCGTAAAATCAATTTTATTGATGTTAATAATCGTAGAGCTATTAATGTGGTTGGATTTGGGTTGGATACCGATGTTTTAAGGTTTTATTACAAGCTTAGGTTTTTTCCAAATAAAATGCGTTACAAAATTGCTACTTTTTGAAAAACGTTATTTTTCAAATGACACGATAGTGAAATTAGCGTTGATGGTTCACAACCAAAACCTATTACATCATTAATGTTATCGATTGGTAATGGTGTTGCAATTGGTGGTGGAATTAAAATGTGCCCTGAAGCTCAAATTGATGACGATTATTTAAATTTTACCTATATTACAAAATTTCCGAGAATTAAAACTATCCGATACTTAATGCAAGTGATGAAAGGTAATGTTTTAAAGCTACGCGTTACTACAAGCGTTAAGTGTAAGAAAGTACAAATTAAGATCCCCAATAAAACTTTTCAATATGATGGTATCATCTCTAACGGTGATAGTACATTAAACATTTCCATCGCTAAAGAAAAAATTAATTTTTTAGGATAGTTGTTTAAATATATTCGCCAAGTCATCTCTAATAATGAGCGATGCACGATAATCAAATGGCGTGGCTTCATTATTTAAAATAACTAAGTGTTTCCCTTTAAACATGCTAACAATACCGCCAGCCGTAGAAACGGTAAGACCCGTTCCGGCAACAATTAGTAAATCAGTTTTATTTAAAGCATCATAGCAAGTTTCAAAAACACCTTCGTGCAATGATTCGCCGTATAAGACAACATCTGGTCTAATTAAGCCACCACATTTACATTTAGGTATACCATCACTGTCCTTGATATATTTTAGCGAGTATTGGGTATTACATTTTAAACAGTAATTACGATGAACTGTTCCGTGTAACTCAACAACTCGTTCGTTACCAGCAAGTGAGTGCAAACCATCAATATTTTGAGTGATTACATAACCAATGCGATTCTCTTTTTCTCAATTTGCTAATTTATTATGAATGATATTAGGTTTAATGCCATTTAGTAGCATTTGTTCTTTATAAAATTTATAAAAAGCTTCTGTATCATTTATTAATGCTTCGTGGCTTAGTAAATATTCGGCATTTTTAAATTTTTGATACAAACCATTTTTACTACGAAAGTCTGGAATGCCACTTAAAGTTGAAACACCAGCTCCGCTTAGAAAAACAAAGTTGGGGTTGGCTTTAATTAATTGTTTCAATTTTTCAATCTTAGTTGAAGTCATAACTCATCTATGAATGATTATAATTATTATGTGAACAATCTATTTTTTAAACACAATTATCATACTCATACTATTTATTGTCATCACGCCAAGAATACAGTTGAGGAAAATATCAAAGTGGCTATTAAGTTTGGATATAAGACTCTAGGATTCAGTGAACATGCTCCTTTGAACGTACATCGAAACTTTCGCTTAAACTTGAATGAAATTGACGATTACATTAATGAAATTAAATTTTATAAAGCTAAGTACAAAAAGAACATTAACATTTTAATTGGTTTTGAAGCGGAATATCATCGTAGCCAATACCAATATTACAAAAAATTAAGAACTAAAGTGGATTACATGATTTTAGGAAATCATAATATTGGTAATCCTCATAAATCTCGTGATTTAAAAGTGATTAAATTGCTAAATTTGGATAAGTATGGCGAACAGTTAGAGGATGCATGTAAATCTGGTTTGTTTTCAGCAATTGCCCATCCTGATTACATTTATAACTTTTATCATAGTTGAGACGAGGATGCAATCCGTTTGGCTGATTTAATGATTGATTGTTCCTTGGAGTATGATATTCCTTTATGTTTTAATATTAATGGGTTGATGAACAAAAAAACTAAAATGCAGTACCCAACCGATTATTTCTGAGAAATGGTGGCTAATACCAAATGTAAAGTATTACTAGAAGCAGATGCTCATGATGTGTGGACAATGAGCGAAAGACCGGTAACGAAGGCACTCTCATTAATTAAGAAATGAAATTTGCAAAAAAATTTAATTGCTAAATTAAAGTTTAAGTAACTAAATTTCAATTCCCTTTTTAAATTGAGAATTGTACAGTTCAGCATAAAAGCCGTTGCGTTTAATTAAATCATTATGGTGCCCTTGTTCAACAATTCTGCCGTGATTAATGACGAGAATATTATCGGCATTTTTAATGGTTGATAAACGGTGAGCAATTACAAATGAGGTTCGTTCTTTCATTAATTGATTCATCGCTCCTTGAATTTCCATTTCAGTTTTAGTATCAATTGAAGATGTCGCCTCGTCTAAAATAACGATGCGAGAATTGGAAAGAAAGGCTCTGGCAATCGCTAATAATTGCCGTTGTCCTTGTGATAAATTGCTGCCATTATCTTCAAGCACAGTGTCATAACCTTTTGGCAATTGCATAATAAAATTGTGAGCACGCGCCATTTTAGCTGCTTTTATCACATCATTCCTAGAAGCATCTAATCTACCATAATGAATGTTTTTGTATATGGAAGTACTGAATAGATAAGTGTCTTGTAAAACCATAGTAATATTCTTACGAAGGCTCTCACGTTTAATTTTTTTGATAGAAATACCATCAATTTTTAAATCACCATTAGTAATTTCATAAAATTTTGTAATCAAATTTACAATTGTAGTTTTTCCAGCGCCTGTCGGCCCAACCAACGCTACTACCTGCTGTGGTTTAACGTGAAAATTTACATTCTTCAATACAGGCTTGCCGGGAATATAACTAAAATCTAAATGTTCGGCTTCCACTAATCCATATACCTCTTTTAATTCTTTAGCATCCGGATCATCTTGTTCAATTGGTTCCTTTAAAACCTCTAAAACACGTTCAGCTGAAGCTAAAGCTAAGAATAGAGAACCTAAAGCTGAAATCATTTGGTTAATTGGGTTGTTCAAATTACGAGCACATAGCGTGAAAATAATTAATAACGAAGTTTTTTGGATTAAACCAATTGCTTCTGGTGGAATATCATATGTTGGATCGTACACTCAACTCGGTGGATCAAAATGAATTAGACCTCAATTGACGCTAATTCATCCGTCGTTATGGGCACCACCTTTGAACATTCCAAAAGCACCAATTGCTGCAAGAATTACGAATGACATATTGTTCATGAAGATGTTAATTGGCATCAACATATTAGTAGTGGCTTGCGCAACAATAGAGTTTTTAGTTAAATCTTTATTTAATTTAGCAAATACCGCTTCCGTTTCATCTTTCATTTTGAACAAAGAAATAATTTTTAATCCTGAAATATTTTCTTCAATAAAACCATTTAATACACCTAAGCTTTTTTGTTGTTTACCAAAAAAAGGTTTAACTTTTTTCATAATCAAGATATTAATTACTAAAAAAATTGGAATAAGTACAATGGCGAATAATGATAATACCGGATTGATGAAGAACATTAATACTAACATTGTGATAATCATAAAAATTCAATAAAAAATATTTCCTAAATATTGAGACAAAGCTTGTCCGATATTATCAACATCATTAATTGTCCGAGACATAATATCGCCAGAAGGAGTGCGGTCAAAATAACCGATAGGCATATTATTTAATTTTGAAAACACAGCATCCCTGAGGGTGTAGCTACCACTTTCCGATAATTTTAATAGTAAGTATGATTCCAATCAGTTAAAAGCATTAGAAACCAAATATACAGTCAACAATCCAACGCACAACCAAACGAAAGACACTAAGCCGAAAACAGTGTAATTTATTGGTGGTATTGGTGAACCTGCTTCATGAGAACCAGTAATAAAAGCCGAAGGAATAATGTACTTACAATAAATAAATCCATTTAACAAAATGGCCGAAGTTGCAGCAAGTCCGCCAATCAATGACAAGATAACGGCAACAACGAATAATTTCTTGTAGTTACGGTAGTAAAAAGATAATTCGCGAATAGTTTTTTTAACATTAACTGGTTTATTACTTAACTTAGTAACACTTCTAGGTCCCATCGGTGGCATTATTCGAACCCTCCTTTTCCCAATTGTGATTCAACAATTTGTCGGTAAACATGACTAGTTTTAATTAACTGTTTGTGTGTTCCCATTGCTAAAATTTTTCCGTTTTCCAAAACTAAAATCTTATCAGCATTTTTAACTGATGAAATTCGCTGACTAATAATGATTTTGGTTATTCCCTTGTAATTTTTTTGCAAATTACTTTGGACACGAGCTTCGGTAAGTAAGTC
This sequence comes from Mycoplasmataceae bacterium, assembly GCA_031265955.1. GTDB lineage: Bacteria > Bacillota_I > Bacilli_A > Mycoplasmatales > Mycoplasmoidaceae > Malacoplasma_A. Next base: position 140,368 of record JAISBY010000010.1, read on the forward strand.
TAAAGCACTAGTCGTGTCATCCAATATTAATATATTCGGCTTCTTGATTAATGTTCGTGATAAAGAAATTCTTTGTTTTTGTCCGCCAGAAAAGTTACGACCTCTTTGTTCAACGACACTATTAAATTTCTTTGGTAGCTTACTAATAAAATCTCAACTGCATGCATTAATTGATGCTTTCTTCATATCAGCTAATGTTGCATTTTGTTTGCCGTATTTTAGATTACTTTCGATTGTTCCAGAAAACAACAGAGCTTCTTGTAGTACGACGCCAACATTATCACTAATATCATTTCGTGAAATATCTTTAACGTTCACGCCACCTATTTTAATAGAACCTGAATCAACATCATAAAATCTCGGAATCAAATTAGCGATAGTTGATTTGCCACTACCAGTTCCACCTACAATTCCCAACATTTGTCCAGATGGAATTTCAAAACTTACATCATTTAATGCATATGCTTTGGCTTTTTTATTGTATTTAAATTTGACATGATCAAATTGTAACGAATGGTCATTATTTAATTTAAGTAACTTATTACTATCTTTGATAGTTGGTTCAGTGTCTAATACAGCATTAATACGTTTAATTGATGCCATGGTTCTAGTCGTATTGACAATTACGAAAACTGCAATCATGGAAGAAAATAAAACAATCGCAATTAACTGTGTGAAAGCGTAAATGCCAGCATTAATAGGTGTATGACTGCCGTTCACAAAAATAATGCCGGCAACCATTAGAATAATAACAATACTAGCATTTAAGAGAAATTGAATGACACTCATTACAGGCAGCATTAAAGCTTGGCCACGAATATTGTATTTTTTTAGTTGGCGATTTTGTTCGTCATATCTTTCGTGTTGATTGGTATGAATATTGAATGCTTTGATTACTCGAGCACCCAAAATGTTTTCACGCATAATCGTATTAGTAGTATCCAATTTTGTTTGCGCATTGGTAAATATCGGTAGAACTCTCAAACCAATGATAGCGATTACGGTCAACATTAGTATTACAATTCCAATTGTAATACAGCCATAAGTAACATTACCCATTGGCGGAGTAAAAGCGTTGATAAGACTTATGGTGATGGTTACGGGCGCTCTAAATAACATTGTGAAAATCATTTGTAAATTAATTTGGTGTCGTTGCACATCGTTTGATAACCTTGTGATCAATGAAGCGGTAGAAAATTTATCAACTTCATAGAATGAATAAGACATAACTTTTCCATACATCGCTTGTCTTGTGTTCATAGCAGCGTATAAAGCGGCTGCTGAACCTAAAAAGGAACCACACAATCCCAATATTAACGATGATCCAGCGTATGCTGACATCATAATTACCGATGGCCAGAAGCACCAATATGTATTTCCATCTAAAGTTCATTGTCACCCACCAGAATCACCTCATCATTTATTTTGTGACAGGGAAGTTATGGCGTCGTTTAAAAATGTGGGTTGAGTGGCATCAAAATACGCTGCACCAACAACGCAACAAATGCCGATGATGGTTAGTATTAAAGCTTTTCCTTTGATATAACGTGCGAGTTTAAACATTTTTAATATTTTCAACCTCGGTGTAAGCAATGTTAGCAATTTTTTCTAACAGAAATGTTAACTGTTCTAATTCTTTTCGACTTAACTTATTAATGATAGACCTATATCATTTATGAATTATTCTTAGCTTTCTTAAAAAATTTAATTCCCCAGACTTAGTTAAAGATAAATTGACTTTTCTTCCGTCGTGAGAATCTTTAGTCATATGAATGTATTTTTTCGATTCTAGCGTTCTTAGAGTTTTTGCTACCATCGGAGTTGTCATATGGAAATGTTTAGCGATTAAAGAAGGTGTCACAGGTTCTTGCCCTCCCCCCCCCATATGTCCGTGGCGAGCAATGTATCCTAAAACATTAAATTCTGCTCCTATTTTAGTATTACGAAGAGCACGTTTGATTTTAATTAAGGAAAAGAATATTTTTTTGTTCAATACCGAACCTAATCATCATTTGTGAAAATCCATAATATTGATATTCCCTTTCTAAATTGCTAACTTGGTTAGGTATTATATAGTTAAATGAAATATTTGAATGAAAATTTAAAAATTTTTTAAATAAAAGATGATTAATTTTGCTTACTTCCCCCTATAATACTAAAAATAAATCTGAATCTACTGTATTTTTATGTTAAGTAAATGTTTTTTAAACAAAGGAATTAATCATTATGTCTAAAATTGAATTTTTCGCCTTGGGCGGATTGGATGAGAGAGGGAAGGATTGTTATGTCCTAACAATTAATGGCGATATTTATATCATTAATTGTGGCATTATCACTCCCCCAAGCGTTTCACTTGGAGTTAAAAAAATTATTCCTGATTTTAGTTGAGTTAATCAAAACAAACGTGCAATTAAAGGTATTTTTATTGGTACACCAAGCTACGATCATTTTGGTAGTCTTGAATTTTTTCATGAGTTTATTCCTAATGTTCCTATTTTTGTTTCTAACATTGGCGCCACTATTTTGAATACATACTTTCAAAAACGTGCTCATCGCCATAATTTGCAATCATTAAGATTGAACCTTAAAATAGTTGAGCCTTTAAAAACCGAACGTATTGGTGCGGCAATAGTTACGCCGTTCAAGATATCCAACCCTATGCCGCGATCATTAGGTTTCATCTTTAACACACCAGAAGGAGCAATTATTTATATTGATGATTTTATTATCTCTTCTAATCGTAACATGCTATTTGAAGATGAAATTATGGAAATTAATCGTTTTACTAATCACAAAAATCTTTTGCTAATTGTTGGTGCGGGATTAGTCGGACGTTCTAAAGGTTTTACCAACCCAAATCACCGAATTGCTGCATATTTTGAAAACATCATGATTGATTCACCAGGAAGATTATTAGTAGCTTGCTATGATCATGATGTTTACAAAGTCTTAGGATTAGTTTCAGCAGCTGCTAACAAAAGCAGACCAGTTAATGTTTATTCAACTACGTTCATCGAATTATTTAAACTTTTAAATACTAATAATTATTTAGGTAATAAAAAGTTGCTAATGCTTTCTGACGATAAATTAGATGAGTCTGATAATGCTGTTATTGTAATTACTGGCACAACGCAAAGATTATTTCCTAAATTAGCAAAAATCATTGCCGACGATGATCCTAAATTGCACGTTAAGAGTACAGACACTTTTATATTTGCTGAAAATACGATTCCTGGGTTTGAAACATTTGAAGCTGATTTATTTGATAATGTTGCAAGAACTAATGTTGAACATATTTATAAGTTACCAAAAGAGATTGTTCCGATTTCAGCATCTAATGAAGACCATAAATTCTTAATTGAAACTTTAAAACCGAAATATGTTGTACCAGTTGGGGGATTGTATATGGATTTTGTAGAATACCAAAGAGCAGTTATTCAAACTGGAATCCACAAACAAAGCATTTTACTTTTAGAAAACGGACAATGTATATCTTTTAATAATGGCACACTTGAACCTAAAACTAAATTTATTAATCTTGAGCAACAATATATTGGTACCCAAGGTGTGCTAGATGTCGGTGCTTCTAGTATGTTTGAACGAGATCAAATGAAAGATGGTGGAGTTGTTCTTTTAAGCATTCTTTATAGCAAAGAAGAAAAGATTATTAAGAAATTCAATTATGATGCAGTTGGTGTAATTAATATCACCGATGACAACCGCTCAATCGTCAATGTCATTATTGAAGAATGTAATAAAACAATTTCTTCGTTATTAGCAACAGCAGCTGAGAAAAATGCTTTTGATATGAAAGAAATCAAAACTAATATTCGTAAAATTGTGGATAAACAATTTGAAAAGAAATTTAATAAAAAACCTTTAGTTCTTACTACTATAATTTTCGTCAAAGGTTCAAATAAAACAAAATAATGCCAACAATAAAATTAGATGAAGGTAAATCTGTTAGAGTGGAAGAGCCTAAACATGCAACCAATGTAGCGTTAGACGATTCAAACGTTTTACCAGAAGAAATTACTAAAACACGTAGACGTTTTGCAATATTTTTTCATTTGATTACTCTAGTAATTATCAGTATGTTTGTGGCGAGAGTGCCATTTATTGGTAGTTATCCTGATTCCTACATTTTCGAATTTATCTTTGGTAATCTAAAATATGCAGTGTACGCCATTGTTATTACATGATTAATTTTTAAACTATTTCGTTTTAAGATTGTTCGAATTTTTAAAACGAAACGGTTTATCTTAGGAACTATTCTATGTATGATTGGATTGATATTAACATTAGCAATTGCTCAAAAGTACTTGTTAGTTAATTCTGATGTAAACTTAGAAACTTATATGACTGGTTTTACCAATTGAGCTAACAGTAAAGACGCTCAAGTTTACAACCCCTTCATGCCTACTATTTGGGCAGGAAGACCGTATTTGGACGCTGGTATTATCGGGACGTTACTAGTGGTAGCTTGGCAATATGTCGCAGCTGTATTGTTATCAATCGTAGCATTATTATTGATTACAATTGGTGTTATCATTTTTATAAATCGTCGTAATAATAAAGCTGTAGCACTCGTAAAGAAGTGATTAATTAATTTATTGGGCGGGAGTGTTTATAAAAATAGTTATGATGAACTTTCTGGTGATAAAAATGATACTAAACCAGTTATTCATAAAAACATTGAAATTCAGCAAGAAGCCGATAAATTAGAACAATTGACACCACCAATCAGCTTCTTAACAGATACAGGTATTGATAACTACTTTGAAAATAAAAGTCGTGCGGAAAAATATCAACAGACTCTTACGAAATTTATTCGTAAATTAAGTTTAGATGCAGCATATCGTGATACCGTAATCATGCCACAATATACCGAAATTAATTTTGAAGTTGCATCCAAGTCGCAAATTGACGATATTTTAAAGGCACAATCAGAATTGTTGCACGTATTACAAGTTGAGGCCTTCAACATTTCTTTTAAAGGGAATATCGTGATGTTTGAAATTCCAAATAAAAAAGTTTCAAAAATATCAATGCGCCAAATTTTTAATTCCATGGCTTCCATTCAAAACGACGAGGCAATTGCTGGAATGGGTTTTGATAATGCGCCATTATTGATTGATATTAATAAACATTCAAATATGATGATCATCGGACGAAGAGGTAGTGGTGCGGCAATGCTGTTAACAACAATGTTAATATCGCTCGCTTATTTAAATTCACCTAAATCATTGGAAATGACAATATTAAGTCCGCTAGGCGATCGTTCTTTGAAGTATTTTGATAGTCTACCACACATGCAGTATCCGTTGATAACTGATTTAGAAGAATGTTTAATTAAATTACATGACTTACTAAAACAAATTGAAGAACGTGAAACTAAATTCAAGGATGCTGGAGCTAAAACATTAGAAGAATTTAATAAATATCAAAGTACTGAATCATCTAGATTCAAAACATCAATTTTAGCAATTTCTTCTTTTGATCATCTACTAAAAAATAGTTTACAAAATATTCAACTTCTACACGAAATTTTAACTCGTGGTCCAAGCGTAGGCATAAGAACTATTCTATTATCTATTAATGTTAATAACGAAACTATTGAACCAAAGATTTTCGATGTAATATCAGCACGTTTTATCTTGCGTTTGGAATCAGAACATGAGTCATTAAAATTATTTGATAATTACCGCGGCATTCAATTAAGCGGCAATGGTGATGGTTATTATTTTGATGTAAAAAGTAATAAGAAAAATCGTTTCCAAACTTGCTATTTAAATGTAAATGAACTAATGGAAACTATTAAAATTATTAAAACTTTTTATTCTACTAAAGATCGATCTAATTAGTTATTAAACCATTTTCTTAGGGTCAACTAATTTATCAAAGTCAGCTTCTTTTACTAAATGTAATAATTGTGCTGCCTTTTTTAGGGTGGTATTGTGTTTTAAAGCGTATTTAGCAATCTCTGAGGATTTTTCATAACCGATATGATCGAGTAATGCTGTAACTAACATTAGCGAGTTCTGGACATAATGACTCATACGTTCATGGTTGATAACAATGCCGCTAACGCAACGAACATCAAAAGAATGTATCATTTCTGAAAATAAAGTAACTGATTGGATGAAGTTCTGCATTAAGATTGTACCAAAGGTATTTAATTCAAAGTTACCTTGACTTGCCAAAAATGTGATAGTTGTATCGTGACCCATAACTTGTCCACAAATCATCGCCATACCTTCACATTGCGTTGGATTTACTTTTCCTGGCATGATGGAACTTCCTGGTTCGTTTTCAGGAATGGAAATTTCTCCGAAGCCACTACGTGGACCACTTGCGAGAAAACGAACATCTTGAGCTATTTTATAAACATTGGTAGCCATGGCTTTAATAGCGCCGTGTAGATAAACAAAATTATCTTTACTCCAAGTGCCATGAAATTTATTTGGAGTAACTTTGTATTCGTTTGATTTTAATATCTTATTTAAAAAAGCGACACAATAGGTGTCGTAATTTTTAGGCGCACTATAGCCAGTTCCTACTGCTGTACCACCCATATTAATTTGAAACATTGACTCTAATGCTTGAGTAATCATTTTTCTTGTATTTTGTAAGGCATACATTCAAGCACCAACTTCTTGACCGAAAGTAATTGGCAAAGCATCCTGGATGTGAGTTCTACCCATTTTAATTACATTCGCACCTTTTTCTTGTAATTTTTTACAAGACATAATTAATCCATCAACTGCTGGTAGTAATTTGTGTCTTACTAAATAAACGGCAGTAATATTCATTGCAGTCGGATAAACATCGTTTGTACTTTGCGACATATTACAATGATCGTTAGGATGCACTAGATTCTTTTTAGCTAACTCATTAGCACGGTGTGCAATAACTTCGTTAACGTTCATATTAGTTTGTGTGCCACTACCCGCTTGATAAGCCCGAGTTGGGAAATGATCATTTAATTTACCAGACATAATTTCTTCGCAAACTTTACAAATTAGGTCAGCACGTTGTTTGTCTAATTTTTTACATTTTTCATTCGCCCTAGCTGCAGCTCATTTAACAGCAGCTGTAGCATAAATTAAATCCATTGAAACTATTTCTTTGCCAATATTAAAATTTGACAAGCTTCTTTGAGTTTGAGAACGTCAATATTTGTCAATCGGGACCTCCATTACACCTAATGAGTCTCGCTCGATTCTTGTTTTTTGTTTCATAGTTATTTTCCTAGTGATATATGTTTTCATATATTTTAGTCCTAATATGTATAATTAACAACTATTTTTTGGTAATGAAATTCTTCCCTTTATCACTAGAAAATAGTATTAAGCTATAAAACAAGGAAGTAAAATAAAATGGCAATAAGTAAAGCGTTCAAACAAAGTCTAGTAAAAGAATTTGGTGGTGCAGAGAAAAATACTGGTTCTACTGAAGTTCAAATTGCAATTCTCACTGCTGAGATTAATGCAATAACTGCACATGTGTCTACAAATCAAAAAGATTTTTCGACTAAACGTGGTTTATTCAAGAAAGTTTCACAAAGACGTTCGTTGTTAAATTATCTTGAAAGAACTGATATTGAAAAATATCGTGCGTTGGTTAAAAAACTAGAAATTCGTAAATAAAACTAAAAAACGTAAAATTAATACTTTACGTTTTTTGACTTAGAAAGTTGTTTTTAAATTAGTGTGGGACACTATAATACACTTGTTTATGAGAGAACAACTTAGCGATAGTATTTCTACGCACGCAACGCTATCAATTTTCCAAGCACAATAATCTAATACAAGTACCAAGCATTTGACACTTGTATTTTTTATTTTCTCATAAGACAAGTAATTATTAAATAAAAAGAGAGAAAAAATGAAAAGACAAAAAAGAATAACAAAATATTTAGGTAAAGGTGATAAGTCATCGATCGTTTATCGCATGTGAAAACATCATCGACGTGCCGTCGCAGCATCTACAGCCGCTAGTTTAATAGCGATGGGAGGGGCTGGCGTAGGAATTGGGTATGTAGTTTGACACAATAAAAATTCCAACCCAGATCCAATTCCTTCATCAACTGTTAATATTTATGGTAATTCATCTGCACAAGGGCAAAGTGGTATAGTTGGCAGTGTGAAATTTAACGCTGTTACTAATACCGGGAGAGACATAACAATTGGAGCGGATTGATCCATTCAAGGTACTGACAATCAATATTTTAACATTAGCGACGGAGTACTTAGCTGAGGAGTCGATGTTCCAGATAATAATTACCAATTATCAATTGGGTGTACTTACCAAACATTTGTGGCAAAAAGTGTTGACTTATCCGTAGACATTACCGCTGAACCTATCCCGATTGGCGGTACATATATTAAATTTAGTGCAGTTAGCGAATACTTTAATTGTGATTCAAGTACTAAAACGCTTAGTGGGTTTAAAACTGACCAAGATCCGATTTTCAATCAATGAATGTTAGGACACGGTTACAACGGAATTGACTTTTTTGATGACATTGCTACTATCAATTCTACCTTCGCGGATTCAGTCAGTACAGGAATTAATGGTAGTATGCAATTTTTAAAATTTAATCATATAGCTGACTTGGGAGAAGAAGCGCAAGCTTTTCAGAATTGTGTCAGTTTAAAACAAGTTTATTTAGGCCACGGTAGTATTTCTGACAACAGAATATTACTTCCTGCTCACTGTTTTGATGGATGTAAAAATTTATACTATTTTGGTTTGGCAAATGACGCCAGAATAACTTCTATTGGTTTGGAAGCCTTTTCTCAATGTGCTAGTTTTACTAACCGCGAAATGTTTCACGTTAGCCAAGATAATTTAGGAAACATCGGAACTTGGGTTGATTCCTCTGACGGTAAAGGGTCATGAATTATGAAACCTGACGGATCAGGTTGTTTGGCCTGTATCGCTTTTGGTGAAATTGAAATAGACCAGCTTTCATCATTCGGAGATTCTGCTTTTGGAAATTGTGCAAGTATTAAAACTGTTAAGAGTTGAAATGTAAATAGTAGCTTAACATCCATTTCTTCCAATGCCTTCTATCAATGTAAAAATTTAGTTAACATTGAAGTTCCAAGTTTTGTTACTAGTATTGGTAATTCAGCTTTTAGTAGTAGTGGGTTAACATCGTTATCCTTTGATTCCACCACTACAGCAGCATCATCTTTAACTGCAATAGGCAACCATGCTTTTGATGGTTGTACTAATTTAAAAAATATTAGTGTGCCTTCTACAGTAACCTCTATAGGGGAACAGACTTTTGGTTCTTGTTCAAATTTAAAATCATTTGAATTTTATAAATATGCACAAGGTACGGTAGCCAATCTTAGTATAGGTGTGAATGCATTTTTAAATTGCATTAGTTTGCAATTAATTCAATTGGTTGATAAAACCGGAACACTTTCATGTGATACCAATGCTTTTTCGGGTGCTGCTATAGATGGTACCATACGAGCTGATGGAAGTTATGATGGTAGTATGGCTGCAAACTTGATTACAAATTACCTGCCAGGTACAGGACAACAAGTGTGATTTTTTCATACTAATTCATATTCGGCAACGTAAATAATTAATCTTCGCTTAGTAGTTTAATAAATACATCTTGAGGTACAGAGACGTTACCAATTGCTTTTAATTTCTTTTTGCCTTCTTTTTGCTGCTCGAGTAATTTCTTTTTACGAGAAACATCCCCGCCATAACATTTAGCTAAAACGTTTTTGTAAATGGCTTTAATTGTTTCCCGAGCAATAATCTTACCGCCAATCGCAGCTTGAATCGGCACTTCAAATTGTTGCTTTGGAATTAGTTCTTTTAATTTGGTGCAAAGTTTGTTAGCTTTAGCATAAGCAAAATCTTTGTGACTAATAAAAGACAATGCGTCCACCTTCATGTTGTTTAACAAGATATCGACTTTAATTAGATTTTGAGGGCGATAATCTAATAGATCATAATCCATTGTGGCATAACCTCTGGAAATTGTTTTCAAATTATCAAAGAAGTTGTAAATGATTTCGCCTAATGGTATTTCATAACTCACTCGGTGTCTTTTACCATCTAAATATTCTAAATCTTTATAAATACCACGATGGTTTACACAAAGTTTCATAATGTCACCCAAATATTCTTCAGGAGTTACAATTGATAATTTTACAAAAGGTTCCTCAATTTGTTTCACATAAGCTCGATCAACTAATTTAGAAGGATTATCAATCATTTCACTAGTGTGATCAGTTTTAATAATCTTGTATTTAACGCTTGGTGTCGTCATGATTAAATCAATTTTATATTCTCTTGCAATTCTTTCACGAATGACATCCATGTGTAACAAGCCTAGAAAACCACAACGAACACCATAACCTAATGCTTGTGATGTTTCGTATTCATATGTTAATGATGAATCACTTAACGATATTTTTTGCATGGCATCTTTTAAAGCATCAAACTGAGCATTATCAATGGGGTATATACCGCAATATACCATCGGTAGTATTTTTTTATATCCCGGTAGTGGCTCGCTAGCTGGATGATCAAAATCAGTAACGGTATCACCGACACTAATATCGTGGGCTGTTTTAATAGAGGCAGCGAATCAACCGACAAATCCACTTGCTAGTTTATCTTGGTTTACGATTTTCGGTGTGCGGACACCAACTTCGGCAACAATAAAATCTTTACCAGTGGACATCATTTTAATATGTTGTCCCACTTTCAAAACACCATTTTTAACTCTAATTAAACAAATTACCCCTTTATAAGAATCATAATAAGAGTCAAAAATTAATGCGGTAAGAGGAGCGTCATCATTTCCGACAGGTGGAGGGATATATTTAATAATGGCGTCCAAAACATCCTGCATATTTAATCCGGTTTTAGCCGAAACAATTGGAGCAACACTTGTATCAATACCAATTAACTCTTCAACTTCATGCTTTGTTCGTTCAACATCTGCCGAAGGCAAATCAATTTTATTAATGGTGGGAATAATCTCTAAGTTATTCTCTAAGGCTAAATAAACATTAGAAAGAGTTTGTGCTTCCACTCCTTGAGTAGCGTCCACTACTAAAAGTGCGCCTTCACATGCTGCTAGACTTCTAGATACTTCATAAGTAAAGTCAATATGCCCTGGTGTATCAATTAAATGAAGCACATATTCTTGGTTATCTTTACTTTTATAGTGGAGTTGCACCGCATTTAATTTAATCGTGATACCACGTTCACGTTCTAAATCCATGCTGTCTAATATTTGATCTTGCATTTCACGTTGACTAACAGCATTAGTCATTTCAATGATGCGATCACTTAATGTAGATTTCCCGTGATCAATGTGGGCGATGATGCTAAAATTTCTAATGTTAGATTTATTCACAAAGCCATTATATTATTAATTCCTATTGTATAATGTTAGTCGCGTATAAAATAAGAAGAAAAATTGATTTTATGGAAGATAACAAAGCTGCAAATACAACACCCGTTGGCGAAACTAAAGAACATTCCTTAACTAGACAATTAAAACATGAATTAGGAATAATCAAAACAACCATAGCATCAAACGATTCAGATTCCAAGATATCAGCAATTTTTGCTTTTATTGCATCTGGATTATGAATTTTGTCTGCGATTCTTGCAAATTTTAGTAGCTCTGGTAAGGGATTAGCAGTTTCTACATTAATGATTTCTCTTGTTGTGCTTGGCTTTGTTTGATTTTCTTGAAAGAAAAGCGCACTAACTCATAATGAATTTAAACATAAAAAATTAATTTGAAGGTTTATGTTCGTAGCTTTCATTGTTGTTATATGCGCAATAGTCATCAACATTACCCACATTACAGTTGCTTATAAATCAGGTACCGCTTCTTCTGGCATTGTTGTTCTGAGAGCTTTAACTTGAGTATTTGCTATTATTGGTGTTGGTTTTGTTGGGACTAGTGGAGTTCTTTTAATAGTTTTCGGACGTTCAGGTCACGTTAAAAATTCATCCGAACATTCTGCAAATAATAATGAAAGGAATTAATGAAAATGAATAATCAATTACTACTTGATGTCACGATTGAAATCCCAAAGGATTCAAAAGTGAAGTATGAGTTTGATCGTAAAACTCAACAAATAAAAGTCGACCGTATCCTTTATGGCGCCAATACATATCCACAAAACTATGGTTTCATACCAGAAGCTTTAGATTGAGATGGTGATGAATTAGACGTATTGGTATATGCCCAACAATCATTTAATCCTGGAACCATTATTCCCACACGTATTCTTGGTGCCATGGAAATGATTGACGACGGGGAGACTGATACTAAATTAATCGGAGTAATCGCTGTTGATCCAAGATTTAGTGGAAAAACATCGCTTAAAGATTTACCAGAACATTCTTTAAAAGAAATTAAGAATTTTTTTGAAACTTATAAACTATTACAAAACAAAAAAGTGATGGTAAAAGGTTTCAAAGATGCTAACTGGGCAACCAAAGAATATAAAGAATGTGTCAACATGATGAAGAAATATGGTAAACTACCAAAGGATACTTTCGTTAAGAAAATGAAAAAGGAACATCCGGAAAAATACAAATAATTATGCCTAATAACAATAACAAACACACAACACCTGACGAAATTCGTGCAATGACTCCAGAACAATGGCAAGCATTTCGCAATGACTCATGACAAAAAAAACGAGAATTATATTCTAATCCAATCCCTGAATGATATTTAAAAGATCGTAATTCTTATGCTCAGTTTATGGATCGTTTAAATAAACGTAAACAATTCGTTGCTCAAGGCGGACCTTCGCAACAAAAAGGTAGTCTAACACGTAAAGTTGAATCTTTAGCAGGCGATGATGTTGATTCATTCGCCAACGATAAATAATCAGGTTAGAGATTATTTATAAATTTTTTAAAAAGTCGAATACGACTTTTTTATTTGTCTGTTTCATTAGAAAAGAACCAATTACATAATGATCAACAAATTCCTTAGTTAATCGCATCACATCAAAATTGACGCCACCATCTAATTGAATTATTAGTCTAGGATTAAGTTCGGTTTTAATTTTTTTTACTTTTTTTAAATTATCCATGACTTCAGGCATGAAAGATTGCCCACCTTTGCCAGGAACAACACTCATAACAGAAACATAGTCACATGCTTTTAATAAATTAATATATTGATTGGCATCAATATTAGTTTTTAAAGCAATTCCGTATTTGACGCCATGAGTTTTTAAAATTTGGAAAGCTTGTTCGCAAATACTGTTATCCACAATTTCAGGGTGAAATGTGCAAGCATTCATCGGAAATTTGACAAATTCATTAATTCATTTGACTGGATCTTGCACCATCATATGAACATTACTTAACATACCGTGTGCGTGGATATTAAGTAATGTTTGTGGGCCAAAAGCCGTATTAGGAACAAAAATACCATCCATCACATCGTAATGAATATAAATGGCTCCTGCGCTTTTGACTTCTTGAAGCTGTGAATTCAATTGTTTTAAATCAAATGCTAATAACGAAGGTTCAATTGATTTCATTATTTTTTGTCAATATTGACATCACGTACAAAAAATTTCAAAATGTTATTTATTTTAGTATCGTGGCACATAAAAGTAACAACATCACCTAATTCAAACTTAGTATCATTGGTTGGTGGGAAGATTACATGTCCTTGACGCTGAATCATCATAATCGTCGCTCCATATTTATTACGAATATTTAGTTCGGCTAATGTTTTGTTTAGGATAATTTTGTTATTAATCGTTACTTTGACTCAGCTAAAACCACTACCAATATTAACAATGTCAATACCGATATTAAATAACGCTTGGAAAGCAATTCGATCTGCAATTTCAATTTCAGGGATGACTACTCTTGAAATACCCATTGTTTTTAAAACTCGTTTATGAACATTATTAATCGCTTTAGCAATGATGTCCTTCAATCCTAATTCTCTTAAGTTAGCACAAATCATTATGCTTGATTCGATATTGCTAACAGCAACAATAATTGTTCCGACATTAGTAATTCCTGTTTCGGCGAGGGAATGAATATCACTCGCATCTGAAACGATTGCTAATTCATGAATTTTGCCAGCTTTTTGAATTAGATTGGGATCTTTGTCAATTACCATGACATTCTTACCCATTTTATTTAATTGGCTAGCAACCTCTGCCCCAAATCGTCCTAAACCAATTACACAATAATCATTTTTTGCCATATCTTTGCACTCTTATTAATTGTGTTAATTATAACAATAAGGTTTAACAATACTATAATTACCTTTCATATATGGCAAAGAAAACGCCTTTTGATTCTGGTACCAAAACCGTTCGTCTAAAGTGATGAAAAATTCTTTGACGTGTGTTGGTTGGGCGCACCATTCCTCAAAAATTATTTCGAGCCTATATTGTAGTAATTTTTTTAGGTTCAATCCTATTGTATCTACCAATTTCATTACAGCATGGCTATACAATGGTATTAGACAATGATGTTAATACAAGAACATATACATATTGAGATGCTTTCTTTATTGGCGTTTCAGCTATTACCAATACTGGCTTAACCCCTGCTGTTATTAGTGAAACATTAACTACATTTGGGCAGGTTGTTATGGTTGTTCTGATGGAATTTGGTGGTTTAGGATTGATGACAATTATTTACTTGATTTGAAATTTATTTAGATTTAAAAACAAAGAAAGTAATTTAAATCAAATTATTATGTTGCAATCTGAACGGGGTAATGCAAAAATTGCTGGGACTTTTAAATCCCTAAAAGTTAGTGTTTCATTCATTTTGATATGTCAAATTGTTTTTATGTTTCTTTATTCATTTTGATTATGTTGAATGCCAGTGTATCAACAAATACCCGCCACATTTGATGGTAATAATATTTCCACTATCTCTTCCTTAACCACAGATGGTACAGAAAAAATTGCGGCATACGGACATTACGGAACTGCTTTATGACAAGGATTATTTTTTACAGTTTCTTCTATCAATAATGCTGGATTTGATAATTTTAATGGTGGAGTATCAATTGCTGCCTTTAGAAACGACTGAAATGTTGTTTTCCAGGTAATGGTACTATGTCAAATTATTATTGGTGGTATTGGGTTTCCGTTAATTTACGATGTAATTGAAAAAATTAGATGCAAACATAAAGGTATTCCGTATAAATTAACTTTATTTGGCAAGGTGGCATTAATTAGTTATATAGTTGTCGGTTTGATAACTGCAGCAGCGGCTTTTGGGTTTGAATACGGGTATACTGGATACCAAAGTGTTAGCGTTATTAATAATGATAGTTTGAGCGTTTCAATACAAAGTGTCCCTATATACGATATTGCCCACTATAAGGAATATGCAAGCGAATTTGGAAAGAATGTTACATTCAATAAATGTTGAGCAATTTTCTTCAATTCAATGGCAACAAGAAGTGCGGGAGTTGGTACTATTAATCAATCAATTTTAGCTCCTGGTTCACAGTGACTTTATATTGTGACAATGTTCATTGGTGGCTCGCCATCGTCTACTGCTGGTGGTATTCGTACAACTACACTAGCTATTATTATGATAACAATTCTTGCAAAAATTAAAGGACGTAAAGATGTTAATATTTTTCATCGAAAAATTCCTGTAGAAACAGTTCGTGAATCTTTTTTAGTGACATTGACTGCTGTTATGTTAGTTGCGATTTCAGCAATTGTGATTTTCTATACTTTATCTAACCAAGGTGATTCTCCTGAACAATATACAGTTTTACAATGTGTCTATGAGGCTACAAGTGCTTTTGGTACTGTGGGTTTCTCAATGGGAATCACATCATATATAAACCATTTCGGACAAATTGTTTTGTGTTTGATAATGTTCGTTGGCCAATTAGGAGTTTCGTCTATGTTGCTATCTTGGACTAGAAAGAATCCTAAAGGTAATCGAGTTTATTATCCTGAAGAGGATATTCGTATTGGTTAGAATGACTATGAAGAAAAAAGGTTTATTAATAGTATTAAGCGGTCCAAGCGGCGTTGGAAAGCATACGCTTTGAGCAAGTTTGCTAAAAGAAAAAAAGTTTAATTTGAAATATAGTATTTCCATGACAACTAGGCCAAAACGTTTTGACGAAACCAACGGTTATGAATATTTTTTTGTGACTAGAACTAAATTTAAAAAGGCCATTGACACCAATCAAATGTTGGAATATGCTGAATATTGTAATAACTATTATGGTACACCCAAGAAATATGTCGAAGATTTGCGTGATAATGGATACAACATTTTATTAGAAATTGAAGTACAAGGTGGATTAAATATTAAAAAAATAATGGAGCAAACAAAAGACAGACAGTTTGTTTCTATCTTTATATTGCCACCTTCTACCAAAGACTTGATTAAACGTTTACGAGGTCGTGGAACCGAAGGAAAAGAAATCATTGATCATAGAATTAAACAAGCTAAATGAGAGATTAGTCAAGCTAAACACTATAAGTATCAAATTGTGAACGATAAAATTAATGTAGCTAAAACTAAACTAAAAAATATCTTAATTAAAGAAATGGAAAAAAATGTCCAATAAAATATCAATTTATTCTTTAAGTCTTATTGATCTTGAAAAACAACTCATTAAATTAAATTTGAAAAAACATAATGCTGCACAAATTTTTCAATGGATTTATCAAAAACAAACTTATGCGTTTAATAAAATGACGAATATTGCCAAAACTTCCTATCAAATACTAGACAATAATTTTCAGTTTAATCACTTAAAACTCGTTCAAAAAAACGCTGATGAAAAAGAAGAGACAATTAAATTTTTGTTTGAATTACACGACAAAGAATTAATTGAAACAGTCTTAATGAAGTTTGATTACGGTTACAGTATTTGTATATCCAGTCAAATTGGATGTAACATGGGATGCAAATTTTGTGCCTCTGGATTATTGAAAAAAATCCGCAATTTATCTACTGATGAATTAGTTTTACAACTTGTAGAAGTGCAAAAATATCTACAAGATAAAAATAATGTACGTATTAGTAACATAGTGGTGATGGGTATTGGTGAACCGTTTGATAATTACGACAATTTGAAGCAAGCAATAAATATTTTTAATAATCATTATGGAATTGCGATTGGAAGTCGTCACATTACCGTATCAACGTGTGGGCTGGCACCAAAAATTTTAGAATTTGCTAAGGACTTTGCGCAAGTTAATCTCGCAATTTCTCTTCATGCTCCCAACAATTATCTTCGTAACCAGCTCATGCCAATTAATAAAAAATATGATTTAAAAATTCTAATGAATTCCATTAAAACATATCTATCAATAACCAATCGTCGTATTAGTTTTGAATATATTTTATTAGAAGGTATTAACGATTTCAATGAGCTTGCTGAGGAGCTGGGGAAACTTTTGAAAGGTATGCTTTGCTATGTCAATATCATTGTATACAACAATGTTAACGAAACCAAATATAGGCCTTCTAATAAATATCTGTCATTCATAAATATTTTAAAAAAATACGGCATCATTGCAACTAAACGATTAGAACGCGGCATTAAAATAAATGCGGCATGTGGTCAATTAAGAGCAAATCACATTACCAAATAAAACTATATTTAAATTCATTAATTTTCATAATTTAGGATGATAATTACGGAGTATGAAAGAAATAATTACATTATCCGACATTAGAAAAGCACAGAAAAATATTGAGGGGATTGTTAGTGAAACTGATTTACTTTACGATTATCCGTCAAGTAAGAAATACAAAGCAAATGTTTATTTGAAATTAGAGAATACTCAAATAGTTAAGTCGTTCAAAATAAGAGGAGCATTGAATGCCATTAAAAATTTGTCGCCTAAGCAGGCTAAAGTTGGTGTCATTGCAGCCAGCGCAGGCAATCACGCTCAAGGTGTTGCATATTCGGCAAAACAATTAGGCATTAATTCTATTATTGTTATGCCGAATACCGCTCCGCTAGCTAAAATAAAAGCAACCATGGGTTTTGGTGGAAACGTTGTCTTCGGGCCGTCTGGTTCGTTCGATGACGCTAATAAATTGTCAAAACAAATGGCTGAGAAGTATGGATATACATTAATTCCACCTTACGATCATCCAGATGTAATCGCTGGTCAAGGGACAATTGGATTAGAAATTTTAAAACAGAATCCCAAAATTGATACAGTTATTGTTCAAATTGGTGGCGGTGGATTAATAGCTGGCATCGCCACAACTATTAAAGCAATTAAACCTAGCTGTAAAATCATAGGAGTCCAAACTGAAAATTTTCCTGATGCCAGAGATTTATTTAAAGGGAATAAATTGCGTACATCCAACCGTTACGTTCCTTCAATCGCTGACGGTATACATGTTAAGGAACCATCCAAATTAGCAATTAGCATTATGAAAAAAAATGTTGATGACATCATTACTGTTAACAATGCAGAGATAGAAAATGCTATTTTATGGTTGGCTGAGAAAAATAAAATTATCGCTGAAGGTGCTGGAGCAACTGGAATGGCAGCAATCCTTGCCAGAAAAATAAATATTCAAGGTAAGAATGTAGCAATTATCGTGTCAGGCGGTAACATTGATATTGATCGTTTTATTGCAACAATGATGAATACTTTAAAAAGAGAACATCGTCGTGTTGCATTTGAATATTGATACACACCTGCTTCTTATAAAATATTGATAGATAGTTTGCAAGGAGTAAGCGGGCGTTTGTATATGATTGATAAAGATGACCCTTTATCAATTAAGGACAAATTGCCTAAAGGTTGAACAAATATCATTGCGTTTTTTCCGAATGCTAAAAGATCTAAAAATTATTTTGAAAAATTGACTAAAAATAAAGTTAAATTTAGACGCTGTAAAGTTAGCTAATTTGTCGATTAATTTCAGCCAAAATAATACCGGTAGCTACCGAAACATTTAGCGATTGAACTTTACCAAGCATGGGAATTTTAATTTGAAAATCAGCTAGTTTAGTTAACAATTGGGAAACACCTTTTTCTTCGTTGCCCACTATAAGAACTGTTTTTGGCATAAACCTAACCTTTGTATAAGGGGCAGAATTTTCAGTTAAAGTCGAAACATAACTTCAAAAACCCGTCTTTTTTAAAGTGGTGATTACTTGATTTAAATTAGATACCTTAATGAGATTAAGGTGTTGAATTGCCCCCATACTAGTTTTAGAAACAAAATCGTTAATTTGCACTTGATTATTTTTTTTGTAGATTATTGCATCTACCTTCATCGCATCACATGTTCTTAATATTGAGCCAAAATTTTGAGGATCTTGAATACTATCAATAACCAATATGACTGAACGAGTTTTAAGATTAGTAAATTCAACTAGTGATTCAATTGTGGTAATTGTTTGCTTTTTGTCAATAGTAATAACAATTCCTTGATGGTTAAGTTGTTTTGGGAAAGTATTAAAGAAAGTATCGTCTCTTATCTTGTAAGGAATATGATGTTTGTTTAATTCGCTAATTAAGTAACGATTCTGTTTAGATAAATCAACATTAATAATATCTTTACTATTAATGTTATCCATTAGCACTTTTTTGCCAAATAAATTATGCGCCATTAAAAAACCTTTTTATCAGATAACTGTTTCCGATATTTATCTGAGAGAATGTAGTTTTTATCAACTAAAGCTTTTTGTCATTCATCAACTAATGATTTGATACTCGTATCAGCTAATGGATTTGTGTAAATAATTCCTAATATGTCAAATTCGGCATTAATAGTGGCAACTAGCTTTTGAAAATTATCAAATTTTTTACTGCGAATTAGTGATGCTAGTTTCTTAATTTGTTTTGAAATTACAGTCTTGGCATTAGGAAAGTCCAAATCATCATTAAGAGCGTTTACAAATTCTTCATCTATTGTACCAATACTTTTAAATGCCTTTATTTTTTGTAAATACATTTGAATGAAACCATAATTTATTTGTTGAAATATTTTTAATAACTCATTACTTGATTGTTCGAAAGTATCGTTGTTGAATTCTAAAGGGTTCTGATATCTAGTTTGGTACATGAATCAACGAATATCATTGCCCGAATGTTGCGTTAATAAGTCTTTAACTAAAATAAAATTATGCAGAGATTTTGCCATTTTTTCGTGATTGACATTTATATGACCAACATGCATTCATAAATCTGCAATATTTCTTTTGAATAAGGCATAATTTTGCGCATTTTCATTTTCATGATGAGGGAATTTTAAATCAATTCCTCCACCATGGATAGTTGCGTGATCACCTATGTATTTATTAATAAATAGAGCACACTCAGTATGTCAACCCGGGCGCCCAGTTGATCAAGGTGATTTTCAATTTAAACCGCTATCTGTTTTCTTTCACAGAACAAAATCTAAAGGTGATTTTTTATCTTCCGCTAATTCTTTGCGAACGCCTTCTTGCAATTGGTTAATATTTTGATGAGAGAGAATTCCATAATTAGGCACACTTTTAACATCAAAATATACATCGCCTTTTTCAGTTGAATACGCAGCATTTGCCTTAATCAATTTTTCTATGTATTCAATAATACCAGGGATATTTTCTGAAACTTTTGGCATTTGTGATGGTGGTAAGATATTCAAAGATTTGCAAACGTCAAGGTAATGTAAATAGTAAGTGTTAGCAACTTGCGATTCAGTTTGCTTTAATAATTTCGCTTGATTAATAATTTTGTCATCAATGTCTGTAACGTTATGAACATAGGTAATATGATAATGTAGAGATTTTAAAAATCTTATCAACACATCAAAAGTAATTAGTGGTCTAGCATTTCCAATATGAATATCGTTATATACAGTTGGGCCACAATTGTAAATGGAAATATTCTTAGAAATTATTTCATATCGTTTATTGCTCAAAGAATCATAAACTTTCATGATATTTTACTCTTTACCATTATAAAGAGTAATTTTAATATTTCATTGTGTAAAGAGATAATTACAGATTCGATGTTTATTTATCATTAAATCGGGGGGGGATAAGGTTATAATGAAAAGCGACTAATGAGAGATATTTGAGTTGTATACAAATTTACTATTAAAAGTCTATTTCAGCGAATGAGTACTTATGTAATTTTATTTTGTTGATTATTTATTACCGCCTTTATATTCTTTATTATTCCGACAATTTTGCCTGCTATTAATATTGCTTTATTCTATAGTCAGCCAGCATGATTAACAGTTATGTATCCCGCTTCTGTAATTTTAACAGCATCATTGGCAGCCGTAATTAGCGAATGTGTTGTAAATAAACCAAAAATGATTTATCTAGTGACTAAGCAATTTTCTCGTGGTCAATACTTATGAAGTCAATTTTTAGTTTCTTTAACAATTTTACTATGTTATGTATTAATAGTTTTTATGTCATTTTTTGGAATTGATCAGTATCTAATTAACACACACCAAGGTCATTTATTTTGAAGTGGGGTTTATTGATACGGAATTTTAATAACATTGATTATTTCTATGTTCTTAGGTTTGAGCGCAGTTTTTTGACATTTGCATATTAAAAACGGAATAAGTACATTGATTCTATTTGCATTAACAGCTATTTTTATTTTTTTATTCCCTATGATTTGGTATGTTGATAGCACAGAAGACACAATTGTTGATCCTCATCGATTATGGTTTACTTTCTACGGACCATTGTGTATTTATTTACCTTTAACAATTTTACTTTATAGCAATGGAATTATTTTTTTCTTGAAGAAAAGAATTAATATATAAGCATGGCGAATATTTTAGAAGTTAAAAATTTAAACTACACAATTGGAAAAATAAAAATTCTGGATAATGTAAATTTTTATATACCTTCTGGCAAAATTTGTGCATTCTTAGGTAGAAACGGAGCAGGAAAATCTACTACCATCAAATGTATTTTGGGATTAATTAGAAATTATGATAACGGGGGGGGGATTACCTGTAACGGCGAATTTGTCTCTTCTCCAGTAGTTCGTAAATTCATCGGATATGTTCCGGAAAATGATGCATTACCAAAGATGTCTGCATTTAATTTTTTATTAGAACAAGCTATGTATATTGGATTAAGTCGGAACGATGCAATCAAACAAATTAAATGTTTATGTAGAGCGTTTGATTTTTCTTATGATCGTTTGCAGATTTCAACAAATCATTTTTCTTCTGGAGTAAAAAAGACAATTATTTTAATCCAATCTTTGCTAGGTTCACCCAAATTAGTTATTATGGATGAGCCAACTTTGAGTTTAGATTTTGAGACTCGTTTGCTATTTTATAAATTAATCACCAAACTAAAACACAAAGGTATCTCTTTTTTTATTTCCACTCATAATCTTTTTGAAATTAAAAATTTTGCCGACTGATATGTTTCTATCAAGGATGGTAGAATTACTAATATTGGCACTAAAAAATTAAAAATAAAATCATAAATTAAACAATATGAAAATAAGGAAATATAGATCATTATTATTAATTGTTTTAAGTGCTATCGGCACTTGCAGCATTTTCAATTTATCTTCGTGTTCATATGTAAGACCACAAATGAAGATAGATGGTAATGGCGGTACTTTGTTTAATGATATGGAATATATCTATTCTTTGTCATGAAGAGGAATATATGATAGTAATATTGTTTTAAATAAATTTCGAGTTGATTATTACGACGATAACAATGGTAAAGCCGGAAAATTAGATTCAACATATTCGCAATATTTTACGGATTGGCACGAAATAAACAACAACAATACCATAGAAAAAGAACATAAATTTGTTATCCGAACCAACGATAACGAAGTATTACCTACTGTTCCGTTTTGAATTCAAATTAGTTATTCTTTAGACAGAATAGAAGAAGCGATATCTTTGAAACAATTAAAACCTTATCTGGGTTCTATTAGTTTGGATATGGATGTAAACGATAAATCTGATCCTTCGTTATTTTGCACACCTTTAACGCCTGAGAAGGATATGGATGGGTATAGCGTACTACTTAATGATGAGTTAGGGAATCAAGAAGGATATATATTTGACGATCCAACTTTGGAACAGAGCAAATTGGTATACAACCGATGAAATTCTGATGTTATTTACGAGGTTAAAGATGCTGTGCAGTTGATAAAAAATGCAATTAGTATTCCAATTACAATTAAAAGTGATTGAACTGGACATATTGAATTTGATTACGATTTAAAAGGAGGCATCGTAACTAATTTCAAATTAAATTTGGATGCGAATATTGTTGCTTTCGGCATTTGGAACGTTAAAGTGAATATAAATATTGCTACGCATGATGAATATGTTATTAACGGTGCTTTTTCATTTCATCCATGGGAAAACCAATATTACCAAAAGTGTAATGGTAATTATTTGTCTTTAGCACCAGTGAATACAGGTGGCATAGGTCAATTAGGTAGCTATTACGAGTGTAAAATTACTACTAATTCTTCGCTTTTAAATTTTAATGTGGACCAAGTTAAATTTTGTGATGGAGTCAATATAACCGGATCATCTGATGAGAACATTGGTTTATATGTAAAAAGCTATTATTTAAGTGATTTTGAACAAATTGAAAAGGTTAAAATTAAAGAATTTAGCTACGACCCAAAATATTATGCAGGACATTCTGAATACATTCCTACAATCACTCAACCAAACAGAACTATTGATGATATACCTTACAATGAATATTTACAGTTTCAAAATAATGCGTTCACTTACTATCATTACAGTGATCAAACCCCAACTTTAAATATTTCCGAAGCATATCTAGATGATTCTGAAATTGTTCGTAATAATTTAGGCAATCCATATGAACTAACTATGATGTACGGCGACGGATATCTCAAAGAAAAGTCAATTCCATGATATTATGGTATAAGTTACGGTCGAGCTGATATGGTTGGTTTTCATAATGATTTGATTACTGACTGAAATGAAAGACCATTTCTCTTTTGAAATTTAAATTATGTTTATTCACCGATTGAAGGGCCTGATAACCCAAGGACGTTACCCGATCCATGGGATTCTACAAAAGAATACGAACCTCGTTTCTTTTTTTATGCATTTCCACCTGATGTAATTAAATTTGTTGAGGCATCATAGTAATTTATAAATAGGCGAATTAATAAATTTTCTTGTAGATGTAATTTAAATTATTTGCAACTATTTTTGATGGCAAGCATTTATAATGTTAGCAATGAAAAAAGATAAAGAAAAATCTGTAAGTATCTTTAAAGCTTATCTTATTGAAATTAAAGACCGTTGATTTTCATCTAGTAAACGAATTATGTCTACCGTTGGAGTGCTATTTATTCCGTTTATTTATGCTTTTACATGCATTGCTGCCTATTGGAACCCTCTTCCCAAAATTGGCTTAGCACCAATATCAATCGCGAGCTTAGACAAAGAACAATTAGTTGTTCGTGATACTGATGCTCCTGATCCTAACAAAAAAGTGGTATTAGGTATTCCTTTGGAATATACAACCGATTCATTCTATAGCGACGGAGCCGATTGGCATGAAATTTCTTCATCATATTTAACTAGCGTTGATAAATGAAATGGTCTTACCTCCGATGATGGTAAGCCTATCACTTATATTCAAACACAAGCTGGTTCAATTTGTGATTATAGTCATACTATAAACAGCAGCGGCGCTGGCGATGCTAACATGATTTCTGTCGTTGACCAAGTAATGGCTAAATGACAATCCGGTACTATGGTGAAGGAAGGTTTTGATTATGATTCAAAAAAGAATAGTTTTCATCTAAATTTTAGTAAAACTTTTCCTATTGAGAATATTAAATATCACAATATTGGCAATAGTAACAGTTTATCCAATTGAGCAACTGATGCTAATAAGCTAGCAACTCACGACAACGGCAAATGAGATATTAAGAATAAAAATGATTATGTTCAAATTTCTCTTCCGCAAACATTAACTGAAAATTTGGTTGGATATTTAGACGCTAGTATTTCTAATAAGGTAGATCCTGAGACATATTTAGATAACATTCATAATGACCCTGTCGATTTATATTTGACTTATGAAAAAACATTTTTAGCTCCACGTATTATTAATGAAGTAGAAGATATGCTTCCTACTTTATTGAATGGTTCTTTGCCTGTTGCCATAAGTTCATTAGCCGAAGGTTTGTTAGATGATGTAACAAGCAAAGTTTCTTTGCCTTGAGACCAAGGCGGATATAGTTGAACGCCAACTCAGGAAATTGTTTTACCAACAGGTATTAGTTGGCATGATCATGGTTACGAACAAGAACTTACTCCTGAAACGAAAACGGGCGGAGATGTTCCAGAAGCTATTTCTGGTCGATTGATTTTAGAACCTGGTAAATTGTACACAATTCCAAATGAAGAATTTCGTGCTCAATTAATTAACCAGATAACGACTGATTATCCCACTGACGCAGCTAAACTCGCAGCTTTGGATTCCAATAATAAATATCATTTAATCCCAACTATTGAAGGCATAACCGGCACTGCTGCTAACTATAATTGAAACCCAACTAGTGATGCTGATACAGATCCTGAGCACTCACTACTTTATCAAATTAAAAATATTACAAGCACTCTGGTAGAAATTCCACTAATTAGAAATACAATAGCAGATGTAACAAATTTGATTGTTAATACAAATTTAGATAAATTAGTAGACGACGATACAAGCGTTCCTTATGTGTTTTCTATTGATATTGGTCCTAACGACATAAAAACTTTATTAAGTTCAGATCAATTTCTTTCTGGATTATTAATGCAAGATTCGCGTTATATTATTCCGGATGACCGAGCACCTAGTATTCCAGTAGTTGCTAATGAAAGCTTGCCAATTCCTATAGGAGCTGATTTAAATTTTGGAAGGATTATTGCGTTAATGTGCAATACCGGAGATACTCTCGGCGCTGTTAAGTTTGCTAATATATTTCAAACTTTCGATTTACGTAGTGCATATACCTCGAATAATACTAATTACAATGATACCGATGTCTCATACCATAAAGGAGATATCTTGTATGATTTGGGGCTTCCTTCGCTTATAAGTCAATACGATTATGCAATCAACACTCCGATATTAGAGTCATCTGGTAGTTCTGATTTTAATTTTGTTACCAATTTAACTCATAACTATCAAATTATTTTAGGAGTGGCAGTCCAACAATTTGAAAAACTAGCCCCTGATTATTATGTTGATTACACTACTATAGGTGGTGAATACCAAGAATATGGAATTGGTCTAGGCGCCTTCTTTATTTGTATTGGAATGTGTGTTGGTACGCTAACACAAATCATGATTTATGATAAGAAGAAAAGAGTACGTCGCATTCGTGCGCCAAGTTGATATCGTTCCAAAACATTAATGATGGTATCAACAACTTTAATCCAGGGAAGTATCTTAGCGTTTAGTATTGGATGCTTAGGTTGGTTTTCAATTGGTTCAGCTTTTGTTTATGAATGATTGTTTATTTTATTTAGTGGATTAATCTTTATTTCTATTATTCAGGCATTATGATTTAGTTTCCGTTATCGAGCTTTAGGGTTCTTCTGTGTGGTAATTTTTATGGTTTTAAACCTAGCGGCTGGTTGAGGTACGTTCCCACCTTATGCTCAGTTTGAAATATTTAATGTGATATCTAATATTCTTCCATTTACTTATATGATGCATGCACAAGATGCAATCATCTACGGTATTAGTACTGGGGCACATGTCTTTGAAAACAGTATGGTAGTGTTAGAAAATGTTGGTATCTTACTAATTTACTTAGTTTTGTTTAATGCTTTAGGCACGTTTATGTCTTACCGTCGTGAACGAGAGTTACTATATGGTACATATAATCGAAAGCATTTAGGCGTTGTTTTAAAAAAGTTGGGTTACAGTAAATATTGTAAAACTTCTAAAAAAGGTGTGACATTGGTAGACTGGAAAAAGATTCCACACGAGGAAATGCCGAAAGTCAAAGGACTAGCTCAAACTCTATTCCCTTATGAAAAAATTAGGCAAAAATATAAAAGCCCAGAAATGATTCGTGATATTGTAGACTTTGATAATAATTAAAATCTGAGATTACTCTCAGATTTTTTCTTTCACAATTTTTATATTTAACTTATTAGCCCTTTCGATTTTGCTACCACCATTTTCACCGATAATTAAGTAATTAGTTGACTGTGAAATAGCATCAACCACATTAGCATCAAACTTCTGTTCAAGTTTCTTTTTAATTTCATGGCGAGGAATATCAAAACTTCCAGTTATTACAAATGTTTTTTGATAATACGGACTTTTGGTATCAACTTTTGATTCATCAATGCTTGAGAGATAAGAAGTGTTGATGTTTAAGCCTTTTAAATCATTAATAAGTTTTTGATTGGATGGATTTTTAAAAAAATCTACAATACTAATAGCGACTGTTTCGCCAACATCATTAATTTTGGTTAATCCTTCAAGAGTAGCATTAGCTAAATTATCAATATTACGGAATGTTTTGGCTAAAACTTTGGCGGTTGTTTCACCAATATGACGGATACCAATTGCAAATATTAATCTTTCCAAAGAATTGTATCTAGATGCATTAATATGGTTAACCAGATTGTTAAACATTTTTTCTTTAATTTTAAAATCACTATTTATGACTAGATTTTTCTTATTTGTAAAAGCATAAATATCTTGAATGCTTTTAATAATCCCAGCATCATACAATTTCTTAATATTACGTTCGGATAAGTCTTCAATATTCATTGCCTTTTTACTAGTAAAATGAACTAACGACTGAATAATTCTGGCCGGACAAGAAACATTAGTACAATATTGATCAACTTCTTCTGGTTGCTGTTCTAACAAAGAGTTACAAATTGGACAATTAGATATCGGTTTGAATATTTTAGTGCTATTTGGTCTTTTATCTAATATTGGACCCATAACTTTAGGAATAATTTCAGCTGCCTTATAAACATTCACTACGTCATTAATACGAATATCTTTTTCTGAGATGTATTCAGCGTTATGTAATGTTGCAGAAGAAACAATAGACCCGCTAAGCTTAACTGGTTGTAGTTTGGCAACATAAGTTATTCTACCAGTGCGACCTACGGTTGCTTCAATGTCAATTAATTTAGTTTGAACAATTTCCGGAGGAAATTTATAAGCTGTTGCTCACTTAGGAAATTTAGAAGTTCTTCCTAAGATGTCATACAGTTTAATATCATCTTCTTTAATCACCATACCATCAACTGGATATTCCAATGACTCACGTTTTTGAGTAATTTGTTTAACATAAGAGATTACTTCGTTAATATTTTGGCATTTTTTTACTTCATTTGCAGTTTTGAACCCTAATTGTTTTAGTTTATTAATTACTGCAGATTGGGTATTTAAACCAAGCTGTTTCAAAATAATTTCATTTGGAATGTAATAAGCAATCATGCATAAATTACGTTTTGCGGTAATGGCTGAATCCAAATTCCGTAACGATCCAGCAGCAGCGTTACGGGGATTGGCAAATTTTTCATATTCACCTTCAATTAAATCATTGATTTTATAAAAATCTTTGTATGTTAAGAAAACTTCACCTCTTATTTCAATACGATGAATATTTAAATTAATTTTCAATGGAATTGACTTAATGGTTCTTACGTTATTGGTAACATCTTCACCATACTCTCCATCGCCACGAGTTAAAGCTTGTTTTAAAATACCATCAAGATAAATTAATGAAATACTTAATCCATCAATTTTCGGTTCAACATTGTATTCAACCTGACTCAAATTCGTTTCTTTTTTAATATCCGAATCAAATTTAATTAAATCATCATCGGTAAATTGATTAGACAATGAAAGCATTGGAATTTCGTGTTTTACTTTTACAAAATGAGTAGCTACATGTCCACCAACTCGTTTGGTTGGAGAATCATCGGTTGCATACTCAGGGTATTTGGTTTCCAATTTTATCAATTCTTTTATTGCCAAATCATATTCAGCGTCCGTAATAGTTGGTTTATCCAAATCATAGTATTCGTGAGATCATTGATTTATTTGTTTTTTTAAAGAATTAATTTTTGAAAGGATATTAGACATTGATATTTTCCATATTCTTTATACTAAATATTTTATTTTCGCTTACATTATCTCCAATTCATAACGATAGAGGAATTATTATTAAAAAGTTTATGATGCCAAGGTCAAGCAAATTAGTATGAGCTTGTTCAGAAATTTTTAAAAAGATGTTAAGCGATAAAGGATTTATGAATAGAAAAATCATTAGAAATATTAACAACAAATACGGTTGCATAACATATTTACTTTTTTTAATTATAAAAACGACGATTGATAGAATTAATAGAGTAGATAAAATAATTCAAGAGCCAAGATTAAAATATATATTGAAATTAGAGTGCTTTAACATTGAAATTCCCCAGATGTAGTTATATGAATCTGGTCACAATTTCCAACTAAATTTGTAATTAAAAATAGTAATTGTAAAAAAGATTGAAAGGGTGTAGATGGCAATTGATGTAATAATAATGATAAATAATGGGTGACGATTTAATATTTTGCTACTTTTACTTATTACCGTTTTCAAAACACTATGAGAAAGTATTGCAAACATAATGATGGAAGCAACCAAACACACAGTCAATATGATTACATACGGAATGGTAGAAAAAAGTGGCATTCAAATGAAAAATACATAGGCAAATGGAAAAATGCAATAAAGTAATTGCCCAAATGGATTTAAGTTCTTTAAAGATGAATAACAGATATTAAATATTAATAGCAAAATTGTTAATAAAGTTAAATCAACATTTAACGCACTGAAAGAAATTATTAAGATAAGCATAATATTATTGGTGAGATTATCATTTCGATGTTTTTGTTGAAACATTTGGTAACAATATAAAAGAACAGGAATACAAACCCAACTATTACCCAATATTGGGCTTTCATAAAATATAAAAGAAAATAGCAAAATGATGACTGATGGTAATAGTAAAGCAAAAATGAAAGATCATTTATTTGTGTTAATTTTTCTGTAAAAAAAACCGGTGATAGCACAACTAAATATGATACCAAATGTGATTATTTCTTGCCAGAATAGATATTGGTCAATTCTATTTGCAGAAATATTGAACACAGGTTTAAACATGGCTGCAAATATATTAAAAATAGAAAAATTTTCGTAATTAAAGCTATCGCTAGTTGAAAATTTAATGATATCGTTATATTTGTCAAAAAAACCGGCATTAAATAAATAAGAAACATCAGTCATTTGACTTGATATGGGTTTGAAATGATAAGCAACTGTTATCATAACGATTGTGAATATGATGGTTATAGAAAATAAACTTAGAAAATGAATTAAAGGTTTTTTTTGAAAATACCAACTTAAAAATGTGTAACGATAATTTCATATGTAAATTGATAGAAGCAAAACTTGTAATGATAAAAAGAAAATTAAATAAGTCATTACTATTGCTCCAGATGTGTATAGAAATGAATAAAAAACAAACAATATGCTAATGAATGATAAAAAACCAATGGTTGTGGCCAAATAAACATTGATATCAATATAGAATCTCTTAATTAATCTCCCTAATAAATAGCTATTAAATAAAATGATAGCTGGAATTAGAAAAATGCTTAATAGTAAACCTGACATTAAGGAAATTATATAAATAAAAAAATAGCATCACTTAGATAGAAATGCTATTTATTTGGAGCAGATGACGAGAATCGAACTCGCGTCTCGACCTTGGCAAGGTTGCGTTCTACCATTGAACTACATCTGCGTAGAATTAAGATTATATAATAAGTGTAATTTTAGATAGAGGCATATTTATGAAACAAAAATTAAAATCATTTTTAATTCCTATGAGTGCTTTAAGCGCAATTACCATTGGAGCCATGCCTTTAATATCTTGCAGTTCGGCATTGAATCAATTGGTCGCAAAACTCAAAAAACATCCTGAATACCAAGGAACAGAACTGCAATTCAATAGTTATGCAAATGTCCCTAGTTACACTGTTCATACACATTTAGATGAATTAGTTAGTCAACTAAGACCAGTTTATACAAGTGAAGATCAATTGGATGCATTAATTGAAAATAAAACTGATTATTCCATTAAAACTGAAACAATTAACGGTAATACTTTTATTCCGGCTGCCGACAACTCAGAAGGTTCTGGCACAAATTATGATGCCGTTTGAGTGCGTGATAGTATTTGAGGATATTATGGTTTGTTATCGCAACAAAAATATACCGATGCTAAAAATGTTTTATTAACTCAATTGAAATATTTTACCTCAGAAGCACAAATGGAAAGGATGGAAAAGGATGTTACCAATCCTAATTTAGTGTTAACTGACAAGAACGGACAAATGAACGCTGTTCACATTCGTTTTAATGCAAAGTCACAAAATTTTGATGATGTCTATGAAAATGGGCAACCTCAACCATGGAATCATAAACAAAATGATGCACTAGGATTAGTGCTATAAGCGTTAAGCGATAATTTGAGTGGTAAAGAAGATGCGAGTGCGACAATTGGAATGACAGATTTGGATGATAATAACATTAAAGCAATGATGTATTTGATTGAGTATTTGTATAAAATCAAATTTTGATCAATGTAAGACTCTGGAGCTTGGGAAGAATTACAACGTTTAAATACATCATCAGTCGGTATAGTTACATCGGCTATTCAAAGCTTTGTAGACAACAATTCTGATTTTCCAACTGAGTTTTGAAACAAATGAAACGCTATTGCAACTGGTGATTCTAATTTAGCTGATTTAGGCGAAACCCATCGCGCAGTAACATTTGAATCCATGTTGACTAATGGATATGCACTAATTAATCAACAAATTGATATGGGAGGCGAATCACCAAATTATGGTGAAAACGATAAACGTTACCGTACTGCAGATGCAGCACTATTAACTTTAATTTATCCATGTAAACATTTAGACGTAACCAAGTTTCCTATGATTCAAAAAGAAAAGATATTCGGCATTGTAAATACGTTAAATACTGAATGAGGAGTAAAACGTTACAATAACGACACCTATCAATCTGGAAATTATTGATTTAATAGTATTCCAACTGATACAAATGATTCAAGTATCGCTAGCCGTAATAAAAATTTTATTGTTGGCAGCGAAGCTTCATGATTTTTCGATAGTTGAATGACTAAGGCAGCCATTTTATTATCGCAGGGGGGGGATATTTCAAATAAAGCCTTGTATTTGTCATATGCCACAATGCATTTTAATAAGACTATGTCTTTTATCAACAGACCATCACTATATGGGAACGGTAAAGAATGTTCTGGTAATTCATTGCCAGAGAGCTACAATGTTATTGCTACAAATAAAGACTGATGGCATCTCTCTAGTCCGATTGATCCATTAAATTGAAGCAAAAGTTCTTTTAGTTTAATGAAAGAAGACATTAACGCAATAATCAATTTTATTAGTTAATTATTTTTTCCACAAACCGTGAATATTACAATATTCGTATAAGTTAGCATCACTATCAACTTTTAATTTGTGTTCTGGTTTGTTGCCTGGTTCCAACCATTTAATAACCCATGCATTATTTGTGAATGAACCAATCCAATTAATATAGTGTTCAGGTAACATTGGGTGTGGGATACTACCAACCTGTACTTTGTAAATTGGAGCGTTAGCAACTTGACATTCTTTTATTTTCTCAGCTAAAACTGGGACATGTTTTTCAATGGCAGCATCGGTAGTATTAGCGGCTAACAAAACCATCGGTTGATTGCAGCATGCTAATGTTTCAGACTTATCTTCTAATTTCAAAACAATGTTTCCACAAATATTACACTTATATATTTTTACTTGTTTCATATTAAATACCTCATCTCAATATTTCTCGTTAATTATCAACCAAAATTGTGCTAAATATTACTTTCTTTTTACGTTATATTACGATGTATTACATTTTTAATTAAAGTAAAACTAGTTGATACTTTCGAAAAACTTAAATATTAAAATCATTTTAGGAAACAACTTCTCTCTCGTTTCCTCGTAATAATTTCTGTTTTCTATTTAATTGGATTATGCGTATAGCCAACTCCCTTTTTGGTTCATATATAAACGTAATTCCAATTAAGAACAGGAAAAAAGTAGGATTAAACCTACTTTTTTACGTTATATCCCCTATAAAACATTAATAACTTATACCAAGTTATAATATTGATTCTATGGCATCTTATGATGTAATTATTGTTGGAGCTGGTCACGCTGGTTTAGAAGCAGCTTTTGCTTGCAGTCATGCTGGATATAAAGTTGGTTTGATCACATTAAGCGAGGCTTCTATAGCTTTAGTGCCTTGTAATCCGTCAATTGGTGGCCCAGCTAAAGGTATTGTAACTAGAGAAATTGACGCGTTAGGTGGAATGCAAGCCAAAGCGGCTGACAATTGTCAACTGCAGATGAAACTATTGAATACTTCTAAGGGCGCTGGAGTGTGGGCATTGAGAGCTCAAATCGATAAAATTCAATATCAAAAGTGATTTTATAAAGAACTTTTAAAAGATAAAAACATCACATTGATTATTGATGAAGTTTTGCAATTGTTTCTTAGTAAAAACAAAGTTATGGGAGTAGTTTGCGTTGCAAAAGGGAAAATAAAAGCGAAAAAAATAATTGTTACAAGTGGGACTTATATGAATTCCGTTACTCATATTGGTAATATAAGCAAGGCGGAAGGGCCACAATCACTCAAAAGAAGTAACAATTTGTCTACTTTTCTAAAATCCATTGGTTTTGAATTGATTCGTTTAAAAACTGGGACACCGCCGCGAATTGAAACGGACAGCATTGATTTCAAGAAACTTATAAAAGAGCCAGGAACAAATAGCTTATTAAGTTTTCAACATTATGATTCAAAATATTTGGATTTTAATAAACAAGTTTTATGTTATTTGACTTACACAAATGATAAAACACATAAAATTATTCAAGATAATATACATTTATCTTCAATGTATTCAGGAAACATCAAAGGGGTGGGACCAAGATATTGCCCGAGTATCGAAGACAAAATTGTACGATTCGCCAACAAGCCACGTCATCAAATATTTGTAGAACCTGAATCAAAAAAATTAAAAACTATGTATTTACAAGGCCTTTCTACATCGCTACCTGAAGATGTGCAGAAAAAATTGGTTCATTCAATTAGAGGATTAGAGAAAGCAAAGTTTAATAAATATGGTTATGCAATTGAATACGATGCCGTTAATCCTATTCAATTATGGCCTACCTTAGAATCTAAAAAATATAAAAACTTATATTTTGCTGGACAAGTTAACGGTACTAGTGGTTATGAAGAAGCTGCGTGTCAAGGGTTGATGGCTGGAATAAATGTTTTTCTAGCTATTCAAAAAAAGAAACCGCTTATTTTAAAAAGGGATGAAGCCTATATAGGTGTTTTAATTGATGATTTAGTAACTAAGGGTGTGATTGACCCATACCGTTTGCTAACAAGTCGTGCTGAGCACCGTCTGTTACTTAGAAATGATAATGCTGATGATCGCTTGATCAAATATGGTTATCGTATTGGGTTAATAACAAAGAAACATTACGTTGCATACAATCAACAACATGAATTAATTAATGAAACAATCAAAACTTTGAAATCAGCATCATTAAAAACACAACCAAGATTATTGAAACGTTATGGAAATTCTTCACATTCTCTTTACGACTTACTAAAAAGACCACATACCAAATTAAAAGATTTAATTAAAACTAATGGATTAAGCAAAGCATCTATTGGTAAAATAGAAATATTAATAAAATTTGCCGGCTACATTAAACATCAACAAAAATTTATTGAACGGTTTAATAAATATGACAGTATTTCATTAAGCAAAATAAAAGACTATAGCTGTTTAAAGAATTTATCTTTGGAGGCCAGAGATAAATTAAATAAAATTAAACCATTAACATTAGCCCAGGCGAAAAGAATTAGTGGAATTAGCCTAACAGATTTAATGATAATTAAGTATTATATGGATAGTCATGAATAGGGAGAAATTTAGAAAATCAATTACTGAAATTTTTACCGATACTGATGAAATTTTTTTTCAACAGATAGAAATTTATAAAAATTTTTTACAAGAGTATAACCATAAAATGAATCTTACCAGATTAGATTCTGAGGAGAAAATTTATAGTGAATACTTTTATGAATCAGTTGTTCCTTATAAAGATATAAATTTCAAAAATGCAATTTCAATTTTGGATGTTGGTAGTGGATCAGGAATACCCGGGATTGTATTAAAACTTTTATATCCTCACATCCAATTGACAATTATTGAGTCAAGTCATAAAAAATGTGTTTTTCTTAACGAATTAATTATTAAATTAAATATTGATGTAAAAATTTTGAATCAAAGAGCAGAAATTATTAGACCTGATTTAAGAGAATCGTTTGATCTAGTTACATCAAGAGCGGTAGCACCGTTACTCATTATTTTAGAACTTTCCCTTCCATATTTAAAAATTGGTGGTATTTGTATTGAACCAAAATCTAAAAATGGTTTACATGAAATAATTGGAATTGAGACAATAATTAACAAATTAGGCGGAAAATTATTACTCACTAAGCAATTCACTTCAATTAACAATAAATTACATGTAGTAATAAATGTAAAAAAAATAAAACATACAAATATCATCTATCCACGAAATTGACAAACAATTATGAAGGGCGTTAAATAATGGCTCGTATTATTTCTTTGATAAGTAACGACATTAAAAGCGGTAAAACTACAATCGCTTTTAATATCGCAACTTTATTGGGAAATAAAAATAAAAAAACATTATTGGTTAATTTAGAACATAAGTCGTCTTATTTGAAATTAATGCCGAATAAAAATTCAACTGTAGTTAAAAACATTATTAAACCATTTGAGTTAGTTCAATACGAAAAACATTTTTCTATTCTAATTCTTTCTGATTCCAAAATTAATTGTAAAAAATTATTATTGAAACAAATTCAATTATTAACAAATAAATATGATTACATTATTTTAGATACGAGTTATATTTGGAATGACTTGACAAATGAATGTTTGAGGATTTCCAAAGAAGTATTTTTAGTTTATGATAGTAAAAATTTTGTAACTAACGAATTGAGGAGAAACCTTAATTTCATTCGTAAATTGCAACCACAAAATCCCAATTTAAAGTTAACGACAATCATGCTTAATAATTATGATTTGCACAGACACATGGAAGCGTTATTAGAAATTAATAAATTGACAAATAATAAATATTTATTAATTACGCTTCCTTTCCAAAAAGAATTACTTACAATTACAGATGAATCAATTAAATTTATTAAATATAACAAAGCAACTGATTACGCAGATCAATTGTCAAAGGTTATTAATCACCTAATAAATGAATAAGTTTTAAAACATATCTAAATAATATAATCATTGATATGTCGTTTTTAGATGAATTAAAATGACGTGGTTTATTAAACAACGTCACTAATGAAAATAAACTTAAATTATTTGAACTTGAAAAAGGAACTGCTTATATAGGTTTCGATCCCTCTGGTGATTCACTACATTTAGGTAATTACATTATGATTTTGATTTTACGAAGATTACAGCAATTTGGGCTTAACGGAATCGCTGTGATTGGTGGAGCAACAGGTCAAATTGGAGATCCGTCTGGTAAAAAATCTGAACGCCTTATGTTAGATATAAGAAAAACAAGAACTAATGCTCTTGCCATTCAAAAGCAACTTAAGAAATATGGTAAAGTACCTGTATTCAATAATGAAACCATTTATCGAAATGTAACGCTTTTTGATTTTTTAAGAGATACAGGTAAATTGATTAATGTTAATTACTTATTAGAAAAAGACATTATTAAGTCACGCTTAGATACTGGAATTTCTTATGCAGAATTTTCATACAATATTATTCAAGGTAATGATTTTGCCTGATTGTATAAAAATAAACACGTAACTATGCAAATAGGTGGTAGCGATCAATGAGGTAATATTACGACAGGTATAGAGATGATTCGTAAATTACAAGGTGATAACAACAAAGCTTGTGGTTTGACAATAAATTTACTAACTAAAGAAGATGGCACAAAATTTGGGAAATCTGAAAGCGGAGCCATTTATTTAGAAAAAAAATACACTTCTGCTTTTGTAATGTATCAGTTTTTGTATAACCAAGCAGATCCTGATGTGGAGAAACTATTAAAATATTTTACCTTTCTTACCAAATCAGAAATTGAAACAATCATTTTCGAACATCAATCAGTACCGTTTAAAAGGAACGCTCAAAAGAAGCTTGCAGAGATTGTAGTAACAGATATTCATGGCACAAATGAATACAAACGTTGTCTTAAAATATCTGACGCCTTATTCAAGGGAAACATTGAAGCATTATCAAACGATGAGTTATACGATGGGTTAATTAGTTTGCCAACCATAAATGCCACTCAAACATCATATAACGTCATTGACTTATTGATTTTATGTGGTGCTTGTGCTTCTAAAACAGAAGGACGCAAATTAATAGAATCTAATGCAATTTATGTCAACAATAAAATTGTTCATCAATTTGATTTGATTGTTTCGAAAAATGAGGGGTTAAGCAATAAATTTTCTTATGTAAAAAAAGGTAAGAAAAATTATTATTTAATTAAATGATAGTTTATGTTTAAAACATTATTAAGTTCTATTGTTGCTAAACATTTCAAAAAGAAATTAGATAGTTGGACTATTAAAGAAGAAGATGTTACTGAAGTATTGAAACAAATTCGAATTGCTTTATTAGATGCTGATGTCAATTTACTTGTTGTAAAAGAGTTCATAAAAAATATTCGTCAAAAAGCTGTTGGTCGTGTAATTAACCAAGGTGAAGATCCTGAACAAGTATTATTAGCAATAATTAAAGATGAACTTGTTGATATCTTAGGAAAACACACTGAGACTGTTGATACCAACAAAAAACAAATTCGTATTATGATGGTTGGTTTACAAGGTTCTGGAAAAACTACAACCGCTGCCAAACTAGCTAATTATTTCAAAACTAAATTTCAACGAAAACCACTTTTAGTAGCTTTAGATATTTATCGTCCTGCAGCAATTGACCAATTAGAAACATTAGCGAAAGAAATCAATGCTGATTTCTTTCAAAAAGGTACACAGAACCCAATAGTTATCGCAAACCAAGCTTTAGAATTTGCTGAAAATAATCAGAACAATGTTATTATTTTTGATACTGCAGGCCGTTTACAAACTAATGATGAGCTAATGGAAGAACTTAAGGGTATTCGTAACCGTGTTAGTCCTGATGAAATACTACTAGTAGTGGATGCAATGAGCGGACAAGATGTCATAAATGTTGCGTCAGAATTTAATAAGAATTTAGATTTAACAGGCTTTGTAATCACCAAATTGGATTCAGATGCAAGGGCGGGCGCATCTTTATCTTTAACTCATTTGCTAAATGTTCCAGTTAAGTTTACCGGAGTTGGAGAACGCATTGGTTCACTTGACATATTTCATCCCGATCGCATCGCTGACCGTATTTTAGGATTAGGCGATATAGTTACACTGGCTGAAAAAGCAACTGAAGTGTTAGATGAAGATAAAGCCAAAAAATCATTAGCACGAATGTTAGCTGGTAAAATGGATTTTGAGGATTTGTTAGAGCAAATGAAGCAAATGTCAAAGCTAGGTTCAATGTCTACCATTACTAAAATGCTTCCAAATGCGCCAAAATTAACAGACGATAAATTGTTTGAAGCTGAGAAAAAAATGAAAACGTGACAAATTTTAATGACATCAATGACATTAAAAGAACGTCGTAATCCTGGTTTATTTAAAAAGTATCCTAACCGAAAAATTAGGGTAGTTAAAGGATCTGGTTGTAAACCAGACGATTTAAACAAGATGTTAGCTGAATGAGAAAAAGCTAAGAAAAAAATGTTTGAAATTGGTAGTATGATCCGGAACGGACGTAATCCTTTCAGCCAATTTGGCATTAAATAAATACAATGCTATAAAGTATTTTTACTATATACCCATATTTATATATAATCTACGAACATTTTTATGAGCGAGGTAATAAATTGGTAAAAATTAGATTAACTAGGTTGGGAAAACACAAAGCTCCTTTCTATCGTATTGTAGCGACTGATTCACGTACAAAACGTGACGGTAAGTATGTAGCATTGTTAGGAACATTTGAACCCAATGAAGGAATTGTTAAAATTAAAAAAGATTTAGTGATTGACTTCCTATTGAAAGGAGCACAACCTACTGAAACAATTCTCAATATGTTGAAAGAGCAAAATATTTGATCAGACTATATAAAAACTAAAAAAGCAG
Source organism: Mycoplasmataceae bacterium (assembly GCA_031265955.1). GTDB lineage: Bacteria > Bacillota_I > Bacilli_A > Mycoplasmatales > Mycoplasmoidaceae > Malacoplasma_A. Next base: position 179,817 of record JAISBY010000010.1, read on the forward strand.
TTAAGAAAAATAAGAGAAAATTAACAAAAAAACGTTACGCTGCTAAAAAAGCTAAAAAGGAAACTAAAAAAATTCTATTAGCTAAAAAAGTAACGGAATCAAAGAAGACTGAAGTTCCAAAATCAGAGGAAGCAAAATAATATTAATGCATATTACTGTATTAACTTTATTTCCAAAGTTATTTGATAATTTTTTAAATCAATCAATTGTTAAAAAGATAATTGAAAAAAAAATAGTTAAAATTGATATCGTAAATTTTCGAAAATACTCAAAGCAAAAGACTAAAAGAGTTGATGATTATCAGTTCGGTGGTGGCCCAGGAATGGTTATTGCCTTACCATCAATTGTAACAGCGATTAAAAAATATCGAGTAGAGAATAGTAAGGTAATATTGCTTAGTCCACAGGGCAAAACATATACACAGGCAAAAGCTAAAGCCTATGCAGAACAAAAACATTTAATTCTTATTGCCGGGCATTACGAAGGTTTTGATGAAAGAATATTAAATTATGTTGATGAAGTAGTTTCTGTTGGTGATTACATACTAACTGGTGGTGAAATCCCGACAATGACAGTCATCGAAACAGTTGTGAGGCTACTAGATAATGCTATCAATAAAAAGAGTTTACATAGCGAAACATTTGATGATAATCTATTGGATTATCCCGTTTACACAAAACCACTTGAATTTGAAGGATATCAAGTACCGAAAATATTGTTAAGTGGTAATCATCAACTAATTGAAAAATATCGCAAGGAAAAGCAAATTGAGAAAACAAAAAAACACCGAAAGGATATATATAAAAAATATTTAAAGGAGCATAAATATGACAAAAATTAATAAAACAGCAATTCTTAGACGAATTGAAAAATCCCAAATGAGAGAAGATTTACCAGAGTTTCGAGCTGGTGATACTATTTCAGTTCATGTAAAAATTGTTGAAGGCAATAAAACACGTGTACAAAGATTTGATGGCATCGTTTTAAAAATAACAGGTAAAGGATTGTCTAGAACATTTATTATTCGTAAAGAGTCAAGTGGTATTGGTGTTGAAGAAACATTCTCATACCATTCTCCGCTTATTGTGAAGATTGAAGTCGTTAAACGCGGAAAAGTTCGACGTGCTTATATTTCATATATGCGTGAGCGTTCAGGTAAATCTGCAAGAATTAAAACTAAATAATCGTACAATTATCGCTGATGTCAACAAAGAAGACAAAAACCAAAACTATAGGGAAAATTGGAAATGTTCAGAAAAAGGGACATCATATTTTGTCTTTTATACATCATCACAAAGAAGTGTTACCGGAATCATTTGATATTGGTAGATTTGATTACATTCAGGTTAAAGCAGGAAATGTAAAATTTAAAACTTTATATGGTCGTAAGGCATTATGAAAAAGATATCTAATCGCTATCATTGTTGGTTTTGTAATGGGAACGGCTGCCCAATTTTTAATTAAAAATACAGGTTTATATAATTCTGGTTTGAGTGGAATCGTACAAGGGATTGCTCGTATTAGCGATACTTTTATGATAAAAAATAATGTTGATACTCAAACGGCAACATTAATATTTAATTTGTTATTCTGGGTACTGTACATTCTTATTAATATTCCCTTATTTATATTTGCGTATAAAAAAATTGGAAAAACATTTGCAAATTTAACGATGGTTTTTGTGATTGTTAATAGTTTATGAGGTTTTACCTTGTCATACATTCCTGGAACTAGCGATGTTTTTCTATTTGGAAATACATTAGCCGAAGGTTCGGGTCATGCTTGAGATCCGTCTGATAATGTTTTTGTTAAAAATTCTATTTATAACATTCCCTTTTGATACAAACCTTCTGGCTCAAATCCTGAGATTATTTTTAATCCAGATTATGATCCATATAAGGCAGTTTTACTTTTTGTTTATGCGATTATTTTTAGTTTAATTTCATCTGTCGGTTATACCGTTTTATATATCGTTGGTGGTTGTAGCGCTGGCGGAGATTTTATTTCTATTTATCAGTCGTCAATTAAACATAAACCATTAGGTACGTTTATGATTATTGTTAATTCATCAATGTTATTCATTGGTTTTGTTATCGGTTCTTATGTTTCTGGCGGAATTGTTGACTCACAAGGTTTTGCATTTCCGTTTTTCCTTTCAGCAAATTTAATTGCTTCATTCTTGTATGTAGTTCTTTTTGGTATTCTTATAAATCATTTATATCCGTTGCACAAATTTGTCAAGGTGGAAATAATTAGCGAAAAACTATATGAAATTAGAGACCAATTATTTGCTTCTAATTTTACTCACTCAATGACTATCTCTAAGGGGGTTGGCGCATACTCAATGAAAGAAAAAGATATTTTATGAACCATATGCATGTATATTGAAACTGCCAATTTAGTACGTCACATTCACAAAATTGATCCAAAAGCATTAACGATTGTAACTGATGTAAAAACAATTGATGGTTTTATGAAAATATATCGTCAAGGTTCGATAGATTAAAATATGGCAATTAATTGATTTCCTGGTCACATGGCTAAAACCCTGCGTGATATACAATCTATCAAAAATGTTGATGTAATCATTGAAGTGGTTGATGCAAGAGCTATTCAGACTTCTATTAACAAAGAATTAACTAAAACCTTTAACAAACCCAAACTAGTAGTTGCTTTAAAAAGCGATTTATCTGATATTTCTGACATAGAAACCACTGATAATTTGCTGCTTGGTTCAATTAAAAATAGAAAATTTAAAAATCAAGTTATTCAAGCCTTGGATAATATTTTTTTAACTAAAAAGCAACAACTTAAATCAAAAGGTTTAATTCATCCACAATTCTATGGGCTTGTAATAGGCTTACCAAACGTTGGTAAGTCATCACTAATAAATTTCCTAGGCACTAAAACTAAAATGGTAACTGCTAATTTACCTGGTGTCACTAAAAACCGTCAATTAGTAAAAATTAACGACGAGTATTTTCTTTATGATACTGCAGGAGTGCTTCACAAAAGAATACATAATGACATTGATGGTTATAAGCTTGCGCTTATTGGTGCTATCAAAAAAGAGATATTGCCTTTATCTGATGTGGTGCAATGAGGATATTCATATTTAAGACGAAATTATCCACATTTACTTCTACCTAATACCAATAATTTAAATTTTGTTAGTTACATTGAAACAATATGTAATAAATATAAATTTTTTAAAAGTAATTTAGAAATGGATTCTGAACGAGGAATTAATTTTCTTTACAATAGTTGGATTAATAATCTAAAGGTGAATTATGAAAAAGAAAATTAATATGTATGCCTTTGAAAATAAATATCGTTTGAAAGGCTATAAAAAAATTGTTGGACTTGATGAAGCGGGTGGAGGGTCATGAGCTGGACCATTGGTTGTGGGTGCGGTTATATTGCCAACTAATTACCATAATGATGAAATAAATGATTCCAAGCAGCTATCAATTCAAAAAAGAGAACAACTCTACGATGAAATCATAAAAAACGCATTGGATTATTCTATTATTTTTATCGAGCCCAATGAAGTAGATAAATTAAACCCTAAAATGGCTTCAATTACCGGAATGAAACGTGCCATTGATGATTTGAGAATTAAGCCCGATGTTGCTTTGATAGATGCTGAGGTAATTGAAAGTAAAATTGAAACCAAATCAATTATTAAGGGGGATGAAAAATCAATTTCCATCGCCGCCGCTAGTATTCTGGCGAAAGTTTCACGTGACCGTTATATGAAAAAAATGGATAAACAATATCCTCAATATCATTTTGGGAAACATAAAGGATACGGAACAATGGAACATTTAAAAATTCTTAAAAAATATGGTCCAATTAAAAATTTTCATAGATACTCTTACAAACCTATTCAAAAAATGTTAAATATATCAAGTAAAACAAAATCGTTATAATTACCAAATACTATTTTCAAGGAAACCAAATAATGAAATCTACAATTAAGAAAATATCTAATATCAATGTTGAAAAAGAAGAAGTAATTAAATCTTTAAGAGTTGATCGCAGCATAGTTGAAATGCATATGAAGCGTTTAACAGAGTTATTTAAAACAGATACTCCACAACAAATTGGCCAGAAGCTTCAAAATATTATTATTCGCGATAATTTGTTTAATGTAATTATGGAAGAAGTGGCTAGAAATTATGAAGTTACATTCGATGAAGCAGAACTTAAAGATGTTATAAAACGTTTAGAACCGCAATTTCAAGGTAGAGATGAAAAAGTTATTACTGAAATTGCTAAAAAAGTAATTACTAAAACATTGATTTTCCAAGAAATTGCAAAAGAGTGAAAAATTAATGTCAATGATCAAGAAGTTAATGATTCTTTGGAGCAATATTATAAATTTAGCAACGAACCAATCCGCGCATACAAGGAAGATAAAACAAAATTTGAAGGCATTAGAAACGTAATGCTAGAAGAAAAAATTGCTAATGAACTAATTCGTCGTTTTTCTAAAATTCGTTTAGATCATGAGGCAATTTTAAAACAATTTCAAGATGCTGCTAAAAGGCAACAAGAAGCAGCAACTACTAAAACAAAAGTAGAAGAAACTAATACAACAAAACCAAAAGAAGAAACAAAGAAATAGATTAAATATCAAAAACTGTTGTTCTTACTAACGGCTTTTTCTTTTTATTTTTTCAAATAAAAAATCCTGTAGTGTTTTCGGCAATTCTTCGAATTTCATTATTGTTAATGTTGTAGTCTTTACGTTTCATCGCTGCCTCAACATTGTCTTTAATTGAATAAGCAATTTTAGTAATTAAGGGAGCTGAAGTTTTTGCATAAAACGATCCCCTCGTAGAAATAACAGGTAATTCGGTAATTTTTTTATTAGCACGATCAATTAACATAGTTACATTAAAAACACCATCTTGAGATAATATTTTGCGATATTTTAATACGCCTGTAGAATCTGAATTAATTTTGTTTCCATCTACATAAACTTCACCACTATCAATGAATTGTTCGGTTGGTGACACAACATGATCAAGCAATTGAACTTTTTGTCCGTTAACCACTTGGATGACATTATTTTCGTTGATGCCTGATTCAATTGCATTATTTTTTAGCGATTTTAACATTTTATATTCACCATGAATTGGAATAACATATTGGGGGTTAATTAATTTGAACATTAATTGTTGTTCTTGTTGTGTAGCATGTCCAGAAGCGTGAATTTTACGACTAGGAGTATTTTGAATAATAGTCATGCCTGTTTTATACATTTTATTAACAAGTTGTTCGACAGCAACATAGTTACCAGGAATTGGATTAGAAGACAAAATTAATGTATCTGTTGGTTTCAGAGTAATTCAATTATGTTTGCCATTAGCCATTTGACTCAACGCTGCCATTTCTTCGCCTTGTGAACCTGTTGACAATATAAGAACTTCCTCGTCTTTATATTGATTAACATCTCGCGATTCAATAAAACACGATTTGTTAACATTTAAAAAACCGACAGTAATAGATGTCTCTATGTTAGTTTCCATTGAACGACCACACAAGCAAATTTTACGTCCAGCTTTTATACCGATTTCAATTATTTCTTCAATTCGTCCTAAATTGGAGGCAAATGTGGAAATAATAATTCTTCCTTTGGCTTTTAAAATCAAACGGCGTAATTCATTGGTAATCACTCTTTCGCTCATACTAAAACCTGGGGTATCTGCATTTGTTGATTCACATAATAGAACATCAATTTCTCGTCTACCAAAATCAGCCATTTTTAATATGTCAGATTCATCACCTTGAGTACAAAAATCAAATCTAAAATCACCAGTTGATACAATCTTACCGTTTGGTGTCTCTAAAAAAATTCCAAAAGCATCAGGAATAGAGTGACAAACCCTAAAAAATTCAATTTTAAAATATTTGGTATTTATTTTTGTATTATCATCATAATGTTCGAAATGAAACTGTAACAAATCTTTATGTTCTCTTAATTTTTTTTGAATTATTCCAGCAGTTAATTTAGATGCATAAATTCTTGGAATTGATAAAGTTTTTAACAAATATGGAATACCACCAATATGGTCTTCGTGTGCGTGAGTTACAATGAGAGCCTTGACTTTATCTTTATTTTCTACCAAATAATCAAACGGACAAATAATAGCATTTACTCCCAATAAGGTGCTTTCATCAGCAAATTTAATTCCACAATCAATGATAAAAAGCTCATTATCATGTTCAACGACATACATATTTTTTCCGATTTCTTCAATCCCGCCTAATGCATAGATGTATGTAGGTATTTTATTTATAGTGTTAGTTTCCATTTTTCCATTTTCCTTTATTTAATATTTAATTCATTCTGGTTGAATATTTAATGGGTGGTTTTTATTGATGTGATCATAATATAGAACTCCAGATAAATGATCAATCTCATGTTGCAAGCATATTGCCAAAATTCCATCAGCATCAATAGTAATGTCCTTTTTATTTATCAAATCATAGGCTCTAATAATGATACGATTGCGACGTTTAACAATTCCTTCGTATTCAGTATCTACGCTTAGGCAGCCTTCGCCTTGTTCAATATATGCACAAACCATTGACTCAGAAATTATTTTAGGATTAGCAATCAAGTATTTATATTCTTTTTTATTGATATCAAAGTGAAGATATATCACTTTTTTTAATAATCCAACTTGTGGTCCAGCTAAAGCAATTCCAGCGCGTATTTTATATTTTTGTGTTTCCTTGTTATAACAAGCATCAATATAAGAAATCATACGATTAATTAATTTTTGATCATCATTACTAACTGGTAAAATTAAATCAACTGTTTTTTTTCTCAACATTGGATCTGCATCGCTTAATAATCAAGATTTATTAGGTTCCATTTTATGAAAATAAATTATATATTCCGAATAAGTTGACTACATTATAGTAAAAAATGGTAAAAAAGAATAATTTTAAATAGTTTTGCTAAGCTTTAGACTTACTACGTTTTAAATATTTGCGCAAATATTCAGCTGTATATGAAATATCAGTTTTAGAAATCAATTGTTCCGGCGTGCCAGTTGCAATTATTTTTCCACCTAGTTCACCACCTTCTGGTCCTAAATCAATAATGTGATCTGCACATTTAATTAATTCAAAATTATGTTCAATGACAATCACCGTTGCGCCGTGGTCAACAATTCGATTTAAAACATTAATTAAATTCCCAATATCATGAGTATGCAAACCGGTTGTTGGTTCGTCAAGAATTAGCAAGGTGTTGTTAGAAGCGCGTTTTTGTAAGAATTTTGCTAATTTAATTCGTTGTGCTTCACCACCTGATAATTTAGTGGCGGGGGTTCCGAGTTTTATGTAACCTAAACCAACATCGTTCATTAATTCCAATTTATGGCGAATGTTAGGAATGTTTTTAAAAAAATCTAAAGCCTCCACGACGCTCATTTCTAATACATCATAAATAGATTTGCTTTTGTATTTGATAGCAAGTGTCTCGTCGTTGTATTTTTTGCCATTACATTCACTACAAGTGATGTACACATCTGGTAAAAAATGCATTTCAATACGAATGACCCCATCTCCTCAACATTTTTCACAACGGCCTCCGGGAACATTAAACGAAAATCTTCCTTTGGTGTAACCACGAGCCTTTGCTTCTGGTAACAAAGCGAATAATTCTCTAATGTCATCAAACACACCTACGTAAGTTGCTGGATTACTTCTTGGTGTTCTACCAATTGGTTCTTGTGATACTAAAATCAATTTATCTAAACCATTGATACCTACTAATGATTTAATTGGTGGAGCACTAACAAACGGCATAAACAACATTTTTTGAATGTTCTTAGCCAGTGTCTCATTAATTAGAGTTGATTTACCGCTGCCAGACACGCCTGTAACTACAATAAACTTTCCCAAGGGAAAGACAACTTCTAAATTCTTAAGGTTATGTTCGTTAGCACCTTTCAAAATAATTTTTTGACCATTACCTGAACGACGTGATTTAGGAATTGGAATATTAAGCTCACCACTCAAATATTTCCCGGTTAATGAATTGGGATTTTTCATAACTTCTTTTGGTGAACCAATTGCTACAACTTTTCCGCCGAATTCACCTGCACCTGGTCCAATATCAACGATGTAATCACTATTAAGCATTGTGTCTTCATCATGTTCAACCACAATTAAAGTGTTGCCTAAATCACGCATTTTCTTTAACGTCTTGATCAATTTGTCATTATCTTTTTGATGTAAACCGATTGAAGGCTCATCTAAAACATATAAGATGCCAGTTAACGATGAACCAATTTGTGTAGCCAAACGGATTCTTTGTGATTCCCCACCAGATAATGTCGCAGCACTTCTTGATAATGTTAAGTAATTTAAACCAACATTATCTAAAAAAGTCAATCGATCAACAATTTCCTTAAGAGCCAATTTTGCAATTTGTTTTTGTTGTTCTGTTAATTCTAATTCCAATAAAAAATTAATCGCTTCACGAATAGATAATTCAGTGAGATCAATAATATTCTTGTTATTAATTTTAACCGCTAGTGCTGCTGGTGACAATTTTTTACCGTGGCAAATTTCACAAGTTTTCTCTGACATATATTTTGAATAATATTGTCTTGCCATTTCTGATGTTGTTTCTAAATGACGACGCTTTACTAGTTCCAACACACCTTCAACGTAATCATATTTTTTATAGGAATTACCACTACTTGAATGTAATTCAATGTTAATAGGTTCTTGTGATCCATACATAATCAAATCCAATTCCTTTTTAGTAAATTTACTTAGCGACTTAGATTTATCAATTTTATAATACTCCAACATGACATTAAATTTTTGCCAATCAATGGAAGTAGTATTAACGGTGTTTTTAAAATAATCTATTCCACCATCATTGATTGACAGGGATTTATCTGGTATCATCTTATTTTCGTCAGGTTCATAAGTGAAACCGAGGCCTTTGCAATGTTCGCATGCTCCTAAGGGAGAATTAAAAGAAAATAGGCGTGGTTCCATTTCAGGAATGGTAAAACCACAAACTTTGCAGGAATGAGATTGAGAATATAGAGTTTCTTTTTCTCCATTTACAATTAGTACTTTTCCTTCACCATATTTAATAGCGGTTTCTAACGCGTCGTAGATTCGACTTCTGGTATCTTGATCATTATGAGCAATAATACGGTCTACAATAATGTGTAAGTTGTGAAATTTATTTTTTTCTAATTCAATTTTTTCATCTAGAGAATAGTTATTTCCGTCAATACGAATTCTTAAAAAACCTTCACTCTTAAGTTTTTCTAATTCAGTTTTAAAAGTTCCTTTTTGGCGATGTACAAAAGGAGAAAGAATCTGTAATTTATCACCGTCTTTAATGTTGTCAATTACCTTATTTAAAATTTGCTTGGTGGTTAATGTTTCGATAGGGCCATGGCCATTCGGACAAAAAGGAGTACCTACACGAGCATACAAGACTCTTAAGTAGTCATAGATTTCAGTAACTGTGCCTACGGTAGAACGTGGGTTGTGTGAGGTTGATTTTTGGTCAATACTAATAGAAGGAGATAATCCCTCAATCAAGTCAACATCAGGTTTTTCATTTCCTCCTAGAAATTGTCTTGCATACGAAGATAATGATTCTAAATATCGACGTTGACCTTCTGCGTAAATTGTGTCAAATGCAAGCGATGATTTTCCTGAACCAGATAAACCTGTAATAACAACTAATTTATTCTTAGGGATTTCGACATCAATATTCTTAAGGTTGTTTTCACGCGCCCCTTTTATAACTAATTTATCATCCATTATTTATTTCCGCTTTCTAAGATTATTTAACGATTTTGATACAGCATCGTTGGTAGTCTCAATTATTTTATTCGCTTTATTAGCAACTTTGGCAGTGTCAATATTTTTAATTTTATCTTTTAGTAGTTGTATTTCTTTATCAATTTTAATACGAAACGTCTCATCTGATGCATCTTTAGGAACTGTTAAATATGTATGAACATCGTCTAAAGTTTCTATAATTTTTGGTTTAGTTTTTTCAAATTCTTTGAAAATTGTTCTACGTAAATCATCATACTTTTTATTAGTAAATAATTGATAACCAATATAGATGACAGCTGCCAACGCAATTTTCTTAGTTACGCTCATAATTATTTGTCCTTTGAGACAATATCTTTTAATTTACTAACAAATTTACTTGTTGTTTCTTTGTTTTTGGAAACAAAACTAGTTAATGTCTCGGCATTTTGATTAATCAACGATTCAAACAAATCAATGAAATTAGCTACTTTTGCTAGAGCGTCAACTGTGGGTGTGAGAATTTCTGATTTATAAGTTAGATCTTCAACCAAATAATCTAATTTCTTAGCAACAATGCCGATTTTACGATAAGCAATAAGCATATAGATTAGTGTTAGAAAGAGAAAAACTAAGACAACACACCCAACAATAATAAGAACGGTGATGCCGGTTTCGTTGGTAGAGCCTAATTTATTCATGCAGTAATTATAATGAGTTGTTTTACACAACAAATAAATTATTCGTGTATAACAATGTCGTTATGAAACCGCTGGAAATAGTATTAATCGTAATTATTGTGGTATTACTATTAGCATTGACTGGTATGTTTGTATTAAATTTTTTTAAACCTTCCAAAAAAGTAGATGCTAGTAGTTCTGAAGCTAAAAATAAATTAGAAGACATTTTAATTCAAAATCAAAAGTTGCAAGCACAGCTAGATATGATGCAAAAAACTTATATTGCCTTAAACGAAACTATTAATAAGACAGGAATGGATTCAAGCAAAAATATTGCTTTTCTTTCGGAAAAAATTGAAACATTAGATAAATACCAAAAAGATTTGAATAAATTTAATACTGAAATCAAAACCAATCTAGAAAATATCCATACTACCACTAAAAACATTCCTTCTATTTCTAGTGAAATCAAAGGGATTAGTGATATTTATAAAAACAGCAAACACCGTGGCAACTTTGGTGAAATTCAACTGAAATTAATTTTTGACGATATTTTTGGAAATAATCCCGATTTTGTTCAGGGACAATATAAGATTAAAACAGGTGCAGTTGTTGACTATATTATTAAAATCGGAGATCATATTGTTCCGATTGATTCAAAATTTCCATTAGATAATTATCGCAAGGCAAACGAGGCTAAGAACGAAATAGAAATTACTCATGCGAAGCAGTTGTTTAAAAAAGATATCGTTGCCAAATTCAAAGAAGTTATTAAGTATGTTAATCCAAAAGAAGGAATAGAAAATGCAATTGTGTTTATACCGTCAGAAGTGATGTTTGCTGATATTCTTGCATGATATAGTAACGACATTCTGCTAGAAGCGAGTAATAATCATGTTTTATTATGTTCACCCACAACAATTATCGCTATGTTAAAATTATTTCTTGTCAACCAAAAAGATCGTCTTTTGTCGAAGAATATTGAGGTTGTTAAGAAACAAATTAGTAAAATATTCGTTGATTTTCATAATGTTCATAAAAATTGATTGGAATATATTAGAACCTTATCAACCCTAACTAATAAGGCTAAACAATTGACTAATACTAATACTCAGATACTAAAACGCATGCGACGTGTTGAAGATAGTAATCAAGAATTTTTAGAAGACGTTACACACACCATTGATGAGTCAATGGAAACTAAAGAACAGCTTGAAAAAGATATATCAAGTTTGCGTTCTAATTTTGATGACGATAATAGCGAGGATTTGTAATCATTCTTTATTATTAAATTAACAAAATTTAAAAATAATTTAGTCATTTCCATTTTTTTCTTGAATTAGTATATGAGGGACATCATCTCAATGTTCCGATTTAATTAAGGGGAAACTATGATATATAATTACAAAGTGCTTAAACGAAACTCTAAAGATAACGGACAAGTTGAACTAAATAAAGTTAAAGGTGAAAAAACCATTTCTCAAAAGTTAGACGAACTTGTAGATTTAGTCCATAAAGTGATTAAGTTAAACAACTTAAAAACGAAGTAAATTTTATTTAGCTAAATGCTGGTTGGAATGATACTTGGTTAATTTGACAAATATGAACCAAATGCTATAATCATTGTCCCTATATAAGCATATATAGGACGATTATTCGTAGCATGTGGAAGAACATAATTGTTCGTTAGACCACGTAGAGATACAAAACATTTAGGAGGTATTCTTGTGGCTGCAAAAAAAGAAATAGTTAGAATTGCAAAAATTCAATTAATTGGTGGACAGGCAAAACCAGGACCAGCATTGGCATCAATTGGTATTAACATGGGTGAGTTCACCAAACAGTTTAATGATAAAACAAAAGCACGTAATGGTGAGGTGGTGCCTTGCGTTATTACCGCTTTTAATGATAAATCATTTACTTTTATTACCAAAACATCACCAACAAGTGTCATGATTAAAAAAGCTGCTAAAGTGGAAACGGCTGGTAAGAACCAGCTAACTGACACAGTGGCAACCATTACCAAGGCACAAGCCTTAGAAATTGCTAAATACAAGTTGATTGACCTTAACGCTTACGACGAAGAAGCGGCTTTAAGGATGGTTGCTGGTACTGCTAAACAAATGGGCATCAAAATTGATGGTGTTGATTTAACGCCGAGAAAAACTGCAAAGAGTGATGGTAAATAGTTATGAGCAAGAATAAAAAATATACTGCTGCTAATGCTTTGGTTGATCATAAGAAAGCTTATTCAATCGAAGAAGCTGTTGCTTTAGCAAAAAAAACATCAATCACTAAATTTGATTCATCAATTGATATTGCAATTAAATTAAACTTGGATACGACTAAAGCCGAACAACAACTACGGGGTACAATTGCTTTGCCTCACTATTTCGGCAAACAGACAAGAATATTAGTGTTAAGCGATGACATTACATCAACACAAGTTAAAGAAGCTGGTGTTGATTATTTTGGTGGGAAAGATAAAATTGATGAAATCAAAGGTGGCTGGCTAGAGTTTGACACTATTATTACAACTCCGAAATTTATGCCTGAATTATCTAAACTAGGAAAAATATTAGGACCAAAAGGTTTGATGCCAAACCCTAAATTAGGAACTGTAACTCCTGATGTATTAAAAGTTGCGAAAGAATTTAAAAAAGGTAAGATGAACTATCGTACTGACACATATGGAAACATTCATATGATTGTTGGTAAAGCATCTGCGGCTAGCGATAAGATTGTTACTAATATTAAAACGCTTGTGGAATTTATTCAATCCAAACGACCGTCCACAGTAAAGGGCGAATATGTTCAAAAAATATGTATTTCATCTACGATGGGGCCATCAATTAAGATAGATGTCAATAAAAATTAAAAAACAATTACGCAAAAAATATTTTGCTGATTTACAAATATTAAAAACAAAATATGAGAAATTAATATCTAAAGATTTACAGACTAAGAAGAAACAACCAAGTCTTTCTTGCAGTAGTGCTTATGCAAAATATGTTGAACAATTAGATGAATTAAATAAAAAATACAAAAATTCAGTTCATTTTTTAAATGATAAAAATACTAAAGAAATTAATCAAAAATATAAAAGTGATTTAAAGGAATTGCGTATGAATTATTTACTGAAAACTTTAGATTCGATTAGATCTAGATACATTGTTGAACGTAATGGATTAACGAATAAATATAAAAAAGACTTAGGCAATATTTAAAACTAACGGTAAAGAGAAAGATATAGTTTTTTTCAATAATTGAATTTTATCAAATAATTTTTATGCTTAGTACTATCGGGTTTAAAAGTCTGTGAATCATGGATGATAGTTTTACACGCGCTCTTAACATCTTTGTATTTTTTACATCCGACCATCGCTAGAATAACAGCACCTAACGCTCCGCCTTCGGCGGTGTTGATAGTATGAATGTTAATATTTAAAATATCTGCTAATTTTTGCAATCATAGTTTTGATTTTGCACCACCGCCAATAGCTCGCGCCTCTTTAGGATTAATACCGATGGCTTTAATTGAATTCAAACAATCTAATAAACCAAAGTTGACTCCTTCAATTACAGCTAAAGACATGTCGCCACGAGTATGACTTAACGATATTTTATGAAATTCACCGCGTGCGTTAGGATTATTAATTGGGCTGCGTTCCCCAGTTAAATATGGCAAAAAATATAAATTCTCTGCTTTGGATTTATTAAGTTCTTCAAAAACATTATCAAAATTATTGGTTTTTAAAATTTCTTTTACCCATCAATCAAAAGCTCCTGCTGCCGATAACATTACACCCATAATGTGATATTGACCATTTGCATGACAAAAACTATGCATTGAGCCAGTTGGAATTTCATTAAATGTTTTGTTACTAGCAAAAACAACGCCACTAGTCCCTAAAGAAATGCTGAGTTGATTATTTTCTACCGTGCCAGTGCCAACCGCTCCAACCGCTTGATCTCCACCACCGATAATAACTTTGGTTTTAATAGACATACCCGTTAGTTTAGCGAATGATGATGAAACATTGCCAATTACTTCATAGCTTTCATATAATTTTGGTAATTGAGATTCTTTAATGTTCAAAATATGCAACATTTCATCCGATCAGCGCTTATTTTGAACATCTAAATACAAAGTGCCGCTACTATCGCTAAAGTCACTAGCAAATACATTAGTCATCTTGTATGCAGTGTAATCTTTCGGTAGCATAATCTTTTGTATTTTCGAAAATAATTTGGGTTCGTGTTTTTTAACCCACAATATTTTCGGAGCAGTAAATCCTGTGAAAGCAATATTGCCAGTGTAAGAAATTAATTTTTGTTTACCAATTTTTTCATTTAAATACTTGCATTCATCAATTGTGCGATTATCATTTCATAAAATTGCTGGCCGAATTACCTTATCATTTTTATCAAGTAAAACCAAACCGTGCATTTGGCCACAAAATGAAACGCCTTCAATTTTACTTAAATCAAATTTCTTACCTAGTTTCTGAATCGCTTTAATTTCAGCACGATACCAATCATCCGGATTTTGTTCTGTTCACCCTTCCTTTGGTAAGGAAATTTTATAGCTTACTGACTCAGTACCAATGATTTTTCCTTTAAGATCACTTAACACTACTTTAAGTGAACTTGTTCCAACGTCTACGCCTAAAAACATGTTCAATTAATTATTAAATAATATATCGTTGAAGATTTGTTCCAAATATTCTTGTGCGCCACTTGGAATATCAAGTGAATCAATAGGAATATCTTTTGCATACTTATAAAGTTCTAGTAAATTAGTTTTATCATTTGTAATTTTTTTGCCTATTGTTGAAGTTTTGTAAGAAGAATATTTTTTTGCAACAAATTTTTCAATACGTCCATCTTTAATAATCGCTACTGCTTTGCGTAATCCTAAAGCAAATGCATCCATTCCAGCGATGTAAGAGTAGAATATATCCTCTAGAGAATTCGAAGCTCTTCGCGCTTTCGCATCAAAATTTAGTCCACCATTTTTAAAACCACCTGCCTTCAAGACTTCATACATACATAAAGTTGCGTCATAAATGTTTGTAGGAAATTGATCTGTGTCTCATCCCAATAACATATCACCTTGGTTAGCATCAATTGATCCAAAAATGTCATTGACTCTGGCAGTTCTTAATTCATGTTGGAATGTATGACCTGCAAGAGTGGCATGGTTGGCTTCAATATTCATGCGGAAATCTTTAAGTAAGTTATATTTTCTCAAGAAGTTAGCACAAGTTGCTACATCAAAGTCATATTGGTGTTTTGTTGGTTCCTTTGGTTTTGGTTCAATATAGAAATCACCTTTAAATCCTTGCTTTCGCCCGTAATCCCTAGCCATTTGTAGAAATTTACCTAAATGATCTAGTTCTAAACCCATATCAGTATTTAATAGTGTGTCGTAACCTTCTCTGCCACCTCAGAAGACATATCCTTGTCCACCTAATTTAATAGTAGCGTCAATTGCTGCTTTTACTTTTCCGGCAGCAATTGCATAAACATCAGCGCAAGCACCAGTTGCTGCACCAGTCATAAAAATTTTATGACTAAACATGTTAGCTGTGCCCCATAATAGTTTAATATTGTACTTTTTTTGTAGTTTTAACAAGTAGTCAGTCATTTCTTTTAGGTAAGCTTCGCTTTGGGCTAGTGTGTTGCCTTCAGGAGCGATATCAATGTCATGAAAACAATAATATTCAATTCCTAACTTATGCATTAATTCAAAACCAAAATCAGCTTTGGCCTTACACATTGCCATTTCAGATAAACCAAAGGTTTTATCCATTGTATTGCCACCGAACATATCAGTTCCACCAGCATTAATCGTATGTCATCAACTCATGGCAAACTTGAGGTGTTCTTTCATTGTTTTACCAAGAATTTTTTCATTGGCATTGTAATGATGAAAGGCAAGTGGGTTCTTGCTGTTTTTGCCTTCGTATTTTATTGCTTGGATTTCCTTTATTTTTTTATTCATAATTAATTTCCTTATATTTCTTTTGGTTATTATAGTTGCAAACTATAAATATTCATAGTGATTAAATAAAGAATAATTAAGTTAATTTTGTTATCATTAAGACAAACCTAATTAAATGTATGATAATGCGAAATGAATCGTATATACAAATCAAACTAAGGAATTTGAAATATGCCTAAACAAAAACAAATGTTTGCAAAGAAAAATGAATATCAATTATTTAGACTTACGCGCAAACAACTTTTAATTATTTGTACATCAATTGTTGCAACTGTCATTGCTTTGATGACAATTGCGGCTTTTTTTGATTATCAAATTGACTGGATTATGGCTAGACCTTGATTGAAGAATCCAAACGTTACAGCAACTGGCACAGATAGCATTACAGGAATATCTACTGGTGACATGTACTCCTCCAACATGTTTGCTAAAATTATTGAAATGTTTGGGACTGTTCCCTCAGTTTGTGTGACATTGTTTTCAATGGCTATCTTTTACCATAATGCTTCTAGAATTAAAAAAAGTACAAAATTAAGAAGAACTGTCAAAGGGTTTTGCGTTGGTTCGGCAACGCTATGAACTATTTATGCTTTTTTCTTTCAATTCTTTCCTCTATTTGGAGTTTGTATTTATGGTTCTGCAGTTTACGGAGCAAATGTAGCACCGTTGGATCAAAACGGCTGATTGAACCCTGCACATATGACGGCTTTTTATACAGAATTAGTATTCGCAATTATTTTGGGTGCAGTTGTCACTTTAGCTACCTTTTTAATATTTAAACAAATTAATAATCAACTTATGAGTGAATTATTAAGATGAGCTATGGTAACTTCTTGTGCTGGAGTGTTTGCAATGTTAGGGGTAGAGGTGGCTATTAAAACTACTTTTCAAAGAGAACGTTTTAGAGTATTAATGGCTTATGGTAATGTAGATCCTAACAATATGTGAAATGTACCAATGTGAGTTTCTGTTAATGCTCCATGAATGTGAAACGGTCAGTCTATTGATGGTCTAACAAAATGATGGGCAAATGGGGGCCAAGCTTTTGGTGGATATGGGTGAGATAATGTAGATCCATACGGCGGATTTCATCCATGATATGCTTTGCCCGTAACTCCATATGGCTATGGCAGTACTGGCAATACCCCGTTATTATGTGAAGATCAAACTAAATCTTTCCCAAGCGGGCATGAAACAGCTGCTGGGATGGGATTCTTATCGCTAATTATTTTACCTTTTACAACTCATAAATTTAGTAGCAAAAAATGAAGATATATTTTATTTACTACAGCGATTGCGGGAGTGCTGTTGGTTGGCTTAGGAAGAATTGTAGCTGGAGCACACTACTTAAGTGATGTCGTAATTGGAGCGACAATTGCTGGAGGTTTATTAGCTTTTTTCTATTGATTGAATTGCTATCATGCAAGTTTTTTAGACAAATGATGTGGGTTCGCAATTAAGGAGGCAAGATAATATGACAAATACATTACAAGCAGTCAGCCATTCTGGTGCCAACATTTGATTGGTGATTGGTTTAACTATTATTATTGCTTTTCCTTTCTTAGGATGTAATATCGCTATGCCAATAGTTTTAAGAAAAATGAAAACGCACGAGTTCAAAGCTTCTGATCGTTCCAAAAATGAAAAATTTTTTACTCTAAAGGAACACAAAATTTGATCGGCATTGTTTTTAATCACAATTATTTTTGAATTTGCATTAGGAATTTGTGGTATCGCATTTATTGCTTTAAGCGTAAAGGCCGGACAATCTAGTTCGCTATCGGTTCATGATTCAACACAATTAATTGTTGGTATATGTATGTTGGTATTGGTGGGTTTGTCAATCGTTAACTTATTAATAATCACAACTAAAAGACATATTTTATTGGATAAACTTAGGAAATAATTATGAATAAAGAAAAATTAGATAAACCATTTAAAATTTCATGAATTATTGCAGTAACATCGTTGATTGGTTTTGTTGCGGGCATTCTTTGTTTCTCATGGAATGATAAGCCAGTTAGCCATTACTTTGGGTTAATTTTTGTAGTTGTGTCGTTAGTCGGTTTAGCACTATCTTTTTTTGTAGGTAAATTTCTTAAAAAAACTTAGGACTTATTACTTTCAAGCTTTTCCTATGATATTAGCAAGATTATCAATCTTAAGTTTTTGCATGACTTTTGGTAAATTGTTAATGATGTCACGACAGGCATGGGGGTTAATTAAGTTTTCAGAACCAACTTGAACAGCTGTTGCTCCCGCATACATCATTTCAACTACATCTTCTGCAGAAGTTATACCACCACAACCAATGATAGGAATATTGACATTTTGTGAACACAAATAAATTGCTCTCAGTGCAATCGGCTTAATTGCTGGCCCGCTTAAACCACCAACTTTATTTGCCATGATTGGTTTACCGGTGTTTAGATTAATACGCATCGCTGGAACGGTATTAATTAATGTTAAACCATCTGCACCAGTGCTTTCGGCGGTTTTAGCCATTAAGACGATATCAGTTACTTGCGGTGCTAGTTTAATATAGAGAGGTTTTTGTGAGACTTCTTTCATCGCTTTAATTAGCAAGGTTAATGAATCGGGATCAGAATCAAATTTCATGCATCCTTTTTCTACGTTGGGGCAACTAATATTTACTTCATAAATGGCAATGTTGTCGTGATTGTTTAATTTTTTAATTAATTCCAAGTATCCTTCAATTGTAGTTGCGGCAATATTAGCAATAACTTTTTTGCTAAAAACTTTTTTGAGCTCTGGTAAATGATATTTAATTACATGGTCAACACCATAGTTTTGCAAACCAATGGAGTTAATCATACCTGATGGAGTTTCACAAATTCGTGGTAATTCATTGCCGTAACGAGACTCTGGCGTAATTGCTTTGAGACTAATTGAACCTAAGATGTTAAGATCGTAGTAAGGGGCGTGCTCAATTCCAAAACCGAATGTTCCACTAGCTGGAATAATTGGATTATCCAAAACTCAACTACCAAGTTTTACTTGCAATGATTTATTTATCATAATAAATCCTCGCTTTTAAAAATTGGACCATTTTTACAAATACGTTGTTCCCCCTTACGAGTTTTAATTGAACATCCCATACAAGCGCCGAAACCACAACCCATACGTTCGTCAAGTGATAATTGACCCTGTTTGTTATTTTTAAAAATAGCTTTGAGCATATTGGTAGAACCACATGTAAAATAATAATGATTTTTTAAGTTATGCTTATTAATAATTTGTACAACATTACCTTTTTCACCGAAACTACCATCATCAGTACAAATTATTGCATTAGGATTAATTTTTTTGATTTCTGATACTAATGCAACTTTACTTTGATTTGGAAAACCACAAATCCAATCGTATTGAATATTGTCTTTATTCAATTGTTTTGCCAGACAATAGATTGGTCCTATTCCACTGCCACCAGAGATCAATAATGGTTTACCATGATCTTTTCTGTAGTGAAATGTATTACCAAGGTCTTCTAGAATATCAATTTCCTGATTTGGTTTCATCGTTGATAGTTTGTCAGTACCATTTCCAATAATTTCATAAATAAAACTAAAACTATCATTGGTGTAATCACAAACAGCCATCGGTCGTCTTAAATAAAAACCCGGAATTTTAACATTAATAAACTTACCAGGTTTAATTCAACCAGTGTCTAGACATGAAACCGTCATACGATACACAAATTCATTTAATTTTTCGTTTTTTAAAATCATAGTATCATTATAAACTTTCTTTACTATCGTAAACGACCCGTCCATTACAAACGGTATAACAGTTTTGACTTTTAACACGTTGTCCATCAAATGGAGTAGAGTGTCCTTTAGATTTAAACTTTTTAGAATTTATGGTCCATTCTTGGTTTAAATCAACAATCATTAAATTGGCTTTAGCATTAATACGAATTGAGCCACCACCATCAATGTTAAATCGTTTTGCAGGATTGGTTGACATTAATTGTACTAATTTGATTAAAGAGATGGAATAAGGATTTTTTATTGTGACGAGTTGAGTATAAAGTAGACTAAATGCGAAGTCTAATCCAACAATACCGTTCAGTGCCCTTTCATAACTAACATTTTTTTCATTTTCACTGTGTGGAGCATGATCGGTGGCAATCATGTCAATTGTTCCGTCAATCAGCGCTTTTCTCAAAGCATCAACGCTTTGCGGTTCTGCTAATGGCGGGTTCATTTTATAAGCGCCATCATCTTTAATATCCTTTTTGCAAAGTAAAAGATGATGTGGTGTTGCTTCACACGAAATATAATTTGATTGTTTTTTCGCATCGCGAATTAAAGTAATGCTTTCTTTAGTGGAAACGTGGCAAATATGAAACTGACAATTTGTTTCTAAAGCTAATTTTAAATCTCTCTCTACTTCTTTATATTCAATTGCATTTCCAACTTGTGTAAGATCTTCACAATGTGCCACTAGCGGTTTATGATACTTTGCGCAAAGGAGCATTGCTTCCTTCATTATATTTTGCGATGCAACACCAACGCCGTCATCACTAAAAGCAAAACATTGTTTTGCTAGGTTAGTAATATCAATTAATTCTTTTCCTGCTTGATTGATGGTGATAGATACATAAGGTAGAACATTGATAATTGCATCAGATTGAATAATGTTTTTTAATATGTTTAATTTTTGTTCATCATCAATAATCGGCTTGGTATTAGGCATACAACAAATTGTGGTGTATCCACCTGCTGCGGCAGCCTTAGCACCAGTTTGAATTGTTTCTTTATATTCATATCCTGGTTGACGTAAATGGACGTGAACATCAATCAGCCCAGGCAAAACCGTGAGGTTTCTGGCATCAATGGTCCTATTAACATTAGCTTGAATATTTTTGTCAATTTGAATAATGCGCCCATCATTAATTAAGATATCATAATTTTCTTTAATTACATCGTTTAGCAATACGTTACCTTGTTTAATTAATAAATCCATATTTATTTTTTAAAAGCTCTTTCAAGTACTGCCATTCGCACAAAAACACCGTTTT
The DNA here is from genome assembly GCA_031265955.1 of Mycoplasmataceae bacterium. GTDB lineage: Bacteria > Bacillota_I > Bacilli_A > Mycoplasmatales > Mycoplasmoidaceae > Malacoplasma_A. The sequence continues at coordinate 201,367 of JAISBY010000010.1, forward strand.
GAATTTGCTTAAAAATGCGAGATTTATCACATTCAACAACATCATCACTAATTTCAATATTACGATTAACTGGCGCGGGGTGAATAATGATTGCTTTAGGTTTCATCATATTGACTCGCTTTAAATTTAGTCCATATTGTTTGACATATGTGTTTATTGATAAAGACATTTTAGTATCTAAACGTTCATTTTGAATTCTTAACATATTAACAACATCGGCTTGTTTTAAACCGGTTTCAAAATCAATGTATTGATATTGCTTGTCTTGAAATTCCTTAGGGGCACTAATCAATACTTTCATACCGCATCGCTTCATTGCTTTGATATTTGAATGCGCTACACGGGAGTGCAAGATATCACCAACTATTAGGACGGTTAAATTTTTAAATTTTTCGAATTCTTGATAGATGGTTAATAAATCCAATAGTGTTTGTGTAGGATGATCAAGTGTACCATCGCCCGCATTAATTAACGGAGTTTTGATATTTGTCAATTCACGATATCACTCATTTTGTGAACTGCGAATAATAATGGCGTCTGTACCAAATTGGTCAAAGGCTTTAACGGTATCGCAAAATGTTTCACCTTTAGTAATGGAAGATGAACTTGGAGAAAAATCTAATATCTTACAATTTAACTTATGTTCAGCAGTAATAAAGCTATAGTGGGTTCTTGTTGACGGTTCAAAAAACAAGTTAGCTACAATTTTATTGTTTACTTTAGTCTTTGCGCCATTACGGAATTGTTGTGCGCGTAATAAAATATCTTGAACTTCTTTAGTATTTATATTTTCTAACTTTAATAAGCTCTTGTGCATATCTATACCCTCGTAATATCAATTGGTGTCAAATTTTGTTCGCTTTTGCCATCTTTAATAGCGTGTCGTAAAGCTTTAACAGTGTCAAGTGAGGTAAAACATGGAATTTTATGTTCAACCGCTAAGCGACGAATTTTAAAACCATCACTATTAGAATTTTTTGCTAAAGTGGTAGGAGTATTAATAACCATATTAATTTTATTTGATTGAATTAGACTTAGAATACTATTATCACCTTCTCATATTTTTTGTACTACATGTACATTCACGCCATTATTCTCAAGAAATTTACCAGTACCAGGCGTAGCATAAATACCAAAACCAATATCCACATAACGATTGACGATTGGTAATAACTCTTGATAATCCTTTTCACGCACGGTCACGAGCATATTACCAGCTTGCGGAATGTTAATCCCGCCTGCAATAAATGCTTTTAATAGAGCGTCACTAAATAATTTGTCAATTCCTAAGACTTCTCCAGTGGATTTCATTTCTGGCCCAAGAGAAATTTCACTTCCCTTAATTTTTTCAAACGAGAATACAGGTAGTTTAACGGCGATGTGTGAAGCTTTTTTGTATAACCCAGTACCGTAAGGCATCTTTTTCAATTTCTCGCCAAATATCACGTTTGTAGCGACATCAATTACTGGTAAATTAGTTACCTTACTTATGTAAGGTACAGTCCTAGATGAACGCGGGTTAACTTCAATGATGTACACGCGATCAGAAGAAATGATGAACTGAATGTTCAATACACCAATGATGCCTAATTCTAAAGCAATCCTTTTGGTATATTTGCAAATAGTTTCAATATGCTCTTCGTAAATTGTGTGGGCTGGATAAACTGAAATACTATCGCCTGAGTGAACGCCTGCTCTTTCAAGGTGCTCCATCACACCCGGTATTAAAATATCTTGACCATCACAAATTGCATCTACTTCACATTCGCGCCCCATCATGTATTTATCAATTAGGATTGGATGCTTTTGTTCAACTTTATTAATTTGATTCACATATTTAGCTATGGAAGCATCATCATAAGCAATTGCCATACCTTGTCCACCTAAAACATACGATGGCCTAACTAGAACTGGATAGCCTAATTCATTAGCAACTTTAATTGCTTCCTTAATTGTGTAAATAGTACCGCCTGCGGGCTGGGGGATATTACATTTCTTTAAAGCCTGATTGAACTCCTCGCGGTCTTCAGCACGATCCATGTTATGTTCGCTTGTGCCAAATATCTTAACACCCATGTTGCGTAAGTGTTTAGTGAGTTTAATTGCGGTTTGTCCACCAAATTGAACAATCGCCCCATCAGGTTTTTCCAAATCCACAATATTTTGAATATCCTCTTTGGTAAGCGGTTCAAAATATAGTTTATCTGCAATATCAAAGTCAGTGCTAACAGTTTCGGGGTTAGAATTAACAATAATTGTTTCATAACCTCGTTTTTTTAAGGCCCATACGCAATGAACACTACAATAATCAAATTCAATGCCTTGACCAATTCGGATTGGACCAGAACCAATAATTAATATTTTTTTTGGTTTTGTTTTTTTAGTATTAACTTCGTTGCCTTGATCATAACTTGAATAATAGTATGCACTCTTTGCGTCAAATTCACCAGCACAAGTATCTACAGTCTTGAATTGAGCAATAATATTATTTTTTAATCTCTTCTCACGAATTAATGATGATGATTTTTTAGTTAAGGCAGCAATAGAATCATCGGTAAAACCATATTCTTTTGCCTGTCTTAATAAATCAATTGCCAATGGTTTGGTTGTTAATATTCTTTCCATTTCAACAATTCTTTTTACTTTGTGAATAAAGAAAGTATCAATCGTAGTGATTTTATTTATTTTATCAATAGAAATATTACGACGTAACGCTTCTGCAATTGCTCATAGTCTTTCATTATTCACTGTATGAAGTTCAGCTTCAATTTGTTTATTAGTTAAATTATTTAATTTAAAAGACTTTAAACCATCGATATTACTTTCTTCTAACGAACGAATAGCCTTCATTAACGCCATCTCAAATGAAGAACCGATCGCCATAACTTCACCAGTTGCTTTCATTTGCGTTCCAAGAATTTCGGAAGCAGTTAAGAATTTAGCGAATGGTCATTTTGGAATTTTAACAACAACATAATCTAAAACCGGTTCAAAACTTGCGAATGTTTTATTAGTGACAGTATTAACAATCTCATCTAATGTGTATCCGATTGCAATCCTAGTTGCTACTTTTGCAATTGGATAGCCAGTAGCTTTAGAAGCTAAGGCAGAAGAACGGCTTACTCTAGGATTAACTTCAATAACGGCGTATTCAAATGAGATTGGATTTAGAGCATATTGAACATTACAACCGCCCTCAATTTTTAGCTCACTAATAATTTTTAAAGCAGCAGTTCGTAGCATTTGTAATTCTCGATCTGCAAGTGTTTGGCAAGGAGCGATTACAATACTATCACCAGTATGAACGCCTACCGGATCAATATTTTCCATGTTACAAATCGTGACCACATTTCCTTTACAATCACGAATAACTTCAAATTCAATTTCTTTCCATCCTGAAACACAACGTTCAATTAAAATTTGTTTAACTCGTGATGCTCGTATTCCAGATTCAGCAATCTGTCGTAATTCTTCATTATTGTTAGCAATACCACCACCACTACCACCAAGTGTGTAAGCAGGTCTTACAACGACAGGGTAATTAATTTTTTTGGCAAAATTAATTGCATCGCTTACAGTTGTTACAACTTTAGACGGAATACAAGGTTCGCCAATTTTCTCCATCGTATCTTTGAACGCTTGACGATCTTCAGCTTTTTTAATTCCAGCAGCAGAAGTACCCAATAGAGTTACATGATGCTTATTTAAAAAACCGCTTTCATAAAGTTCCATCGCTAAATTTAATCCTGTTTGTCCGCCTAGATTAGGAAGAATGCTGTCGGGTTTTTCTTTCGCAATTATTTTTTGTAATGTACAAACAGTTAATGGTTCAATGTAAATTTTGTTAGCCATATTCTTGTCGGTCATGATTGTTGCTGGATTAGAATTAACTAACACAACTTCAATACCCTCTTTTTTAAGTTCACTACACGCTTGTGTACCAGCATAATCGAATTCCGCCGCTTGTCCAATAACGATTGGGCCAGAGCCTATTACCAATACTTTTTTTATTAAAGGATTCTTAGGCATGTTTGTATTCCTTTATAGTTGTAATAAAGTCATCGAACAAATAAGCTGTATCCTGTGGACCAGCACAAGCTTCAGGATGAAATTGAACAGTGACAATTTTTTTGTGTTTATATTTTAAACCTTCGATTGTTTTATCATTAACATTGCGATAAGTAACAGACGCCACTTTAGAATCAAGAGTATCTTCGTCAATGTAATAACCATGATTTTGAGAAGTGATGAATACTCGGTCTTTTTCACTATTTTTTACTGGGTGATTCGGACCACGATGGCCATACTTTAGTTTTTTGGTATTAGCGCCTGTAGCTAAAGCCAAAAGCTGATGTCCTAAACATATGCCTAAGATGGGAATATGAGTTTGGTAGAGTTCTTTAATTGTTTTAATGGCAATTTTATTATCCTTAGGGTCGCCAGGACCATTGGATAATAAAATACCATCTGGTTTAATAGATAGTATTTCTTGACTAGTTGTAGCGGCAGGAAATAAAGTAATGCGAGTGTTTCTTTTTAATAGTGATTTTACAATATTACCTTTAACACCGAAATCATATAAGGCAATATTATATTTACCATTTCCTAGTTTAGTCGGCTTTTTACAAGTAACCTGAGATACTGGATCTTTTGGTTGATAATTTTTAATTTCTTTAATAATAGATTTTACATTGTTAATGTTGGAAGTAATTTTCCCTCTCATTACTCCAGCATCTCTCAATATTTTTGTTAAAGTCCTAGTATTGACGCCTTCTAATCCAGGGATTTTATGTTCAATTAAAAAATCGTTGAGGTTTGATTCTTTGCGGAAATTTGAAGAATAATCAGCTAACTCGTGGACGATTACTCCTTCAACTCAAATTTTTTTAGACTCTGTGTCACTACGCATTACCCCATAGTTTCCGATTAAAGGATAAGTAAAAACAATACCTTGTCCCACATATGAAGGATCAGTAAGAGTTTCCATATAGCCAGACATCGCCGTATTGAAAACAACTTCAAAGATGGCATCTTTTTTATAACCAATTCTTCTCCCTGAAAAAACCAAGCCGTTTTCCAATACTAGGTATCCGACCATCGTTGCCTCCATTAATTATTATTCCAATAATAATATCACTTATTTTGTTGTTGAACACTCATAATATTAGTGAATCTTGTTTTTACATTTTTATCTTTATTAAATCCGAAAAATATCCGAAAAAATTCCGAAAGGGTTTTTATATTTTTTATTCTATCATTGTCATTCCAGAAAGGAGGTAAATATGCAATTAATGAAAGAAACAGATAAAAAGCAAATTAATGGTGGCATTGCACCAATGTTATTATGAATAATCATTATGGGCGTTAGTATGGCAATTAGTGCAATTACACATACAACTACAGCAATAATTGATGCTAAACAATCACACAATCAACAAGCCGACAGTAAGAAAAGTCATTATTATTCTTCTAAGAGTAGCAATGGTTACGTACGATTGTCACCTTATCCATCACGTTCAACAATGATGATGCCGTTGTAAGTATTAAAATTTGAAAGGAATAAAATTAATGAACAGAAAAAGCAACAAGAGGACACGGAATGAATTATTGTGAGTATGGTTACTAAACTACGACTATCTTTGAAATGAACTCAAACTAAGCTTCGCTTAATCGGAGAAGGGAAACAAGGGGTTCAAACGGTCGTATAATACTAATATGGAAATTGTAACTAGTTCAACAAATTATCAAATAACTAAATCTGATCACGACCCAGTAAAACGTGGCGACAACATTACATTAACTCGTAAGAAAAAACCGCGTGGTCCAGGCCTAGATGTTATTATTGATAAGCCTCCACGTATGACTCTAAACAAACTTGCCGAGATATTCGTTGAATTCAGAGATGAGCAACGCGAGCAGAATACACAAGTTAATACTCGTTTCGATAAAATAGAATCTCGCCTAGATGGACATGATGAATTCAATAAGGTTGTAAAAGACTATAATGGAATCTCATCTTTAAATTCGCAATTCAAAAATAAACTGTTCTAGATTAAAATCATGGGTTGAGGCTGTTAAAAACTTACTCACCATGATTTTTTCTTTTCCTACATTTTTGATTATCGTCATAAATTAAATGGATGCGAACTTCAATCAGATTTGACAAGTGAAGTTTGAATTTTATATAATAAATTGCCGTGAAAAATAATCGTTTAGATTGGATTATTAAAGAAATCAAAACGAACGGCACAGTGATTGATGTAGGGAGTGATCACGCCCAACTAGCAATTAAGTTGTTAACTCGAAGAAAAGCAAAGCATGTTTACAATATTGAAGCTAACAAGAATCCATACCAGGTTACTATCAAGAATCTGCGAAATAAAGGGTTGATAGATAAAACAACAAATATTTTGGGCGATGGACTAAAGACATCAATAATTAACGAGAAAGTTGACTATTGTGTAATTGCTGGTATGGGTGCTAAAAATATCATCAATATTTTGAAAGAAAAAAATAAGAGAATCAAAATTGATAATTTTATATTAGTTCCCAATAATCATGTAAATGTTTTAAGAGCATATTTAAAGAAGATAAAATATCGGGCTAAATTCGAGCGGATTATTGAAGATAAAGATTATTACTATTCACTAATAGTGTCTTCACTAACAGAAGGATTGCCTATTAAGACTAAAAAAGATATTTATTTTGGTCCTTATAACTTAATTCATCCATCTAAGACACTCAAATGTATGAATCAAAAACGCTTAAACTACATTGAAAAACATAAAATCCACTTACACAATCAACAAATTAATCAAGAATTAAAAATGCTAAAAGAAAGTTAACAAAATGAAAATTATCGAAATCGACAAAATTATTACTAATACTTACCCATTAAAACAACAAGAGGAATGAGACGAATCTGGTTTTCGTTATTTAACTAGCAAATCTGCTGATGTGAACGGAGTATTTGTTTGTTTAGATTTAACTAAAGAAATAATTGAATTAGCTCATAAAGCTGAAATCAACTTTATCATCAGTCATCATCCTATATTTCTAAAGAATAAAGATATTAAACCTACAAAATATGAACTAGAAATGCTAAAACTTCTAAAGGAATATCAAATTAGCTTTGCAAGTTATCATACTAACGTTGACAATTCTCTTGATGGTATTAATATGTACGTGGCAAAACAATTAAGTTTGCATCAAATTAAAAACATTCCTGGAACAGGAATTGTAACTGGTAGGATCAATTTTGCTTATCGTCCAAAAGTATTTGCATCAACTATGAAAAATACTTTTGACTTAGAGAGAATTATTTATACTAGTGATGACCAAGTTAGAAATATTGCTATTTGCGCAGGAGCGGGCTTTGATATTTTTAAAGAAAACCTAGCAAAATTTAAAGGTATTGATTTATTTGTTACTGGCGATGTCAAATGGCATGATTGACAATTTGCTAAATTACATGATATGAATGTAATGGACGTTGGACATGATTTAGAAAACACCTTTATTGAAATAATTACTAAATTAATTAATGAAAATGTTAAATTACTAAAAATTCAAAACTTGGTTAACAAACAAGATATTAAAATCGTAATTTAAATTTTTAATAGATTAATTCCAACTTCCTTGTCAAAATAACGAGGAAGTTTTTTATTTACTTTGGTTAAGAAAATTTCACAAGTGACTGAGATAATTGCATTATTTAAATGTCCTCCCTTGACAATTAGTGAATGGTCACTTACATTAATGTGAGCATGTAAGTAGATTTGATTATTCAAGGTGGATATATTTCCTGTTAAACTAGTAATTTCTAATGCGTCTTTTAAAGTGTGTGAATTATATTTTTTAGTCTTATCATCAAAAATACCAAGAGTTATATTATTAGTAGCTCCGATTCCTGAAAAATAACCACTATTAATTTTTTGCGAAGCACAAAATAGCTGTAATGACTTAATGATTTCATCGCCTCGTTCTAATTTTAGACAATATTGATTGTTTGATATCTTTAAATATTTCATATTCAAATATTAATTCAATTTTTATGGATTTGCTTCATTTAATTTTTGTAATGGTTTATAGATAATGATGGAAATCGGTAAAGCTACAGTCAAAGTAATGCCGTAGATGGGTAAATTGAAAATAAAACTTCCATATCAATTATTAGGTGTTCATCACAGCACTCCGGCAATTGTATGAATAAATAACTTTAGAAAAATTAATGAAATCATTAATAAACTAAAGGAAACGATTTGCATTATTGTTGAAAACATTTTGTTTTGATTTCTTTTTAATAAATTTACTAATTTGTCAAATCAAATAAAGGGAACGAAAATATATAAAGCAAGAATGTATTCTAGCAATAGGTCTCAAAAATTAATTATTGTTGGCGGAATAACTAATAATAGTCAAGGTGTACTAAATCAAAACATTCATTTTCATTTAATATCTTTAATTAACATCATCCCATAAACATATCCCGTTATGTAGAGTTCTAACCCATATCCGTTAATGATGGGGATAAAGTAAAATATAACTTTTAGTATTAATGTAATACTCATTAGAATGCCAGTTAGAGTTAATCAATATACTTGACTCTTATTAGTTTGTTGGGTTGGCATATAAAAATCCTTTCATAAACTCATTACGAAAGGATTTATTCAAAATATTGAACTCCCTCCGCGAGCATTACCTCGATCAGGTTAAATAGGGTGTTTCTCAACCAATCTTACGATTAGTACCCCTGTTGAACATTTTCAATGGGGCGTCTAATGGGACTTGAACCCATGAGTGCCTGAGTCACAGTCAGGTGCGTTAGCCAGCTTCGCCATAGACGCCATTTGGTTAGGAGAGTATTATAAACCAAGTATATTTATTGATGAATGTTTAATATTTTAATTTTGTTGCAACGAAATTCAATTAGGTCTTTATCGCCTGTTAGAACGGCATCCATATTGCCGCAAATCGCGGCATCTAATATGCGATCATCTTTCTTATCTCTTGTATGACAAAGGTATTTTTGCTTCGGAATGGAATTGATAACTTTAAAATTCATACCAAAGGCAATTCTTTCAATATCTCTAGTAATTCTTTCGAAGCCAATAACTGTATTGACTTTACTTTTTTTATACATTATTTCTTTAAGTTCCTCTAAAACATATGGGCAAAGGTACAAATCGTTTTTAGATTGGTAATATCTTATTAATTGATTAATATGTCCTTGAGGTCAATTGATGAAGGAATACAAAATATTAGTGTCTAATAATATTTTCATTATATTTTTCCTGTCTTTCTGAATCTTATTGCGTCTTCCATGGCTTTAAATTCATCATCATCACTATAACCAAACATTTTTCTGAGTTCCTTAGCATCTTTTGCTAATTCTTGCATAGTACGATTAAATTTTTTATTTCTAATATTTCGTAGATTTTGTTCTTCATTAATCCCGATATTAAACGGAATTCTTTGTTCTTGAATCGTTTTTTTAATGAAACTATTCAATAATGACGAAATGGAAATCCCTATCGTTTCAGCAAATATTTCAAGTCTTTTTTTATCTTCAGCGCTAGCTTTGAAATTAATTGTTACACTATTCATAATAAAATGGTATAGTCAAAAATATTTCTTTTTATATAAAAATAACTAACAATTTAGTTGCGTTTTTAAACTGGCAATGGCAATAATGTTGTTATAATTGGTACTAGTAAAAACGATTTTACTTAATAAATTATTTAATTATTTTATTTGGTATTAATTGTTATAGGTATTTCATGCAAATGGATAAGAAGTTAATAGTTCATGCATACAAGTTCGACGGTAAACTTTATCGAACTTGAGAGTTTCCTAATGTTATTGAAGAAAACGATAAATACATTTGTGTTAATCTATTGAATACTCGTGTTATTACAGCGGATGATGCCACCACCAACAGATTCTTTCACAGTAAACTTAAACGTCCCACGATTTGATATTTTTTTAAAGACGAATGATACAACATGATTGTTTCCAAAAAAAGTAATAAGTATTATTACTATATCAATATTGCTAGCCCGTACATTGTTGAGGATGAGATAATAAAATACATTGACTTTGACTTAGATTATCGTATCCCTGATGCTCATTCATCCAAAATTAATTTGCTAGATGTTAATGAATTTAATGAGCATAAAGTGAAATATCAATATCCTGAGAAGTTGATTAAAAAAATTGAGTTAGTTAAACAGGAAGTTTTAAATAAATTTAACCAGCATGCATTTGATCAATATTTAAATTATGATTTAATTTATCGTCAAAATAATAAAGGGAAAAATGAGCGAACTAAATAAATATTATCAGGAAACATTGAAAAAAATTGACACTTTAGTTCGTGATAAACAATATATTGAAGCTTTTGAAATTGTAAGCCAAGAGATAGCCTCGCCCTATATTCCAATGGAATTTGTGGAAAGGTTTGAACAACTGTATGTTGATCTTAACAAGATTGTGATGGTTAATCAAATTAAAGATAAATATAACAATATGTCAAAAATGGAAATGTTGGGTAAAGTTTATGATGGAAAAAAGTTTGATTTAAACCTTTTAAGTTACTTGTTAGGGAAATTTCATAAAGAAATAGACCAAATTGATTTGCAATATCTCAATAAAATTTTTTTAGATAAGCACGTCTCTAATGCCGAAAAAATATTTGCATTAGAACAATTAAAACTTTCCGATATACCATATACATTTGATTTTTTTAATAATGTTTTAAATAAACAATTTAAAGCAAGCACCAATAGTCAATTCGAATATCATACCCACCCATATTTTTCTATCGTTAAGAAAAAGACAGAAAATATTTTAATGAAAGATCCGTCTTTAGCGACATTATGTAATGAACTATTGGTAGTAATTTATGAGTATTATTTTGGCAGTCAACCGTCTTACGAAGTCAATGTATTAGCTGATAAATTAACTAGATATGTACGCACTTATTTTGAACCAGCATATAAACCCGAGCCTGAATTTAAAACCTGAATCGATAACATTATGGGTGCGAAAAAAATATTGAACTAATATATAATCATCATATAAATTGAGAGGAATACATATGGCGACTAAAAAAACAAAACAAAATAATTCAGTTGAATCTTATTTAAAATCGATTAGAGATGAATTATTTATTTTAAATAAAACATTGATTAGATACACTGATTTCAAAATGCAAATGATGAAAAAGTGTTGCAATAAAAAATAAATACAAGCATAAAAATATCTATATAAATTTGTAATTTCTTAATATATGATATTAAGTTGATATGGATATGGGTAAGACAAAAAGTCCGAATAAAGCAATAGCTAAAATTGGACTTTTTTCTTCTATTACTATTTTAATTAGTGCCGTTGTTGGCATTGGAATATTTTTTAAGAACAAAAGTATTTTAAATAACAATGACGGAAATGGTTGAGGGGTATTAATTTCATGAATCATTGCAACCGTTATTACCTTGACAACAGCCTTAGCATTTGCAGAAATTATTAGCGCCGATAAAAAGCATGATGGTTCTGGTTTAGCCGGATGAGCATATAAAATATGCGGACATAAATTCGGACGATTTGTGCTGATCGTTATGCCTTTATTTTATTTCTTGTTCAAATTGGTAGATACCTCCTTTTTTGCTGGGGAATCAGTATTATTAATCTTTAATAAACCAACACTTAATGGCGACGGGTCAACCACTATGAGTATTGAACAAGGGGCATGAGTAATTGTATTAATTGCCTATGTTATTATGGTTACTTTTATTTTTGTTAATGCTATTTCAACAAAAGCTGCAAAAGGAATTTCGTGGGTTGCGACGGTGTGTAAATTTACTCCGCTAATCTTAATTGGTTTTTTAGGTATTATTTTTGGGGCATTAGATGGCTTTAAAAATTCATTTTTTAAATCTACATCTATTGCAGTAGCTACTACTAATAGTAGTAATTCATCTTCTATTTCAGTTTTAGGAATATTTGCATCATTACCTGCATTGCTATTTACTTTTGATTCTTTCTTAACGATAGGAAATGCTGCAACAAATATGGAAAAACCAGAAAAACAAGTTCCTAAAGCTATTTTAATTGGCATTCCTGTCGTCGCAGGTCTCTATCTATTTGTAACAATTGGCCAATTGTTAACCGGTCAAAGAGATGTTTACGCTTTTTTTGAATATATAGTTCGTCAGGCACATGGTTCGGAAACTATAGTCACATCTATTAACATTGTTGTTGGGTGCATTATTATGTTATCGTTATTTGGTTCAGTTAATGCAATGACAATAGGCGCTGTTCGTTCTATTCAAAGCGGAATAAACAACGGCGACATTATGGGTTCTGATGTATTTAAAAGATTGGGCAAAAATAAACCGTTACGCGCTGGATGTTTGTATGGACTAATAATTGGAACGATTTTATGTGGCATAATGGCTATTCCAACCATTGTTTTAAATAGTGATTCAGCCTACGATGGTGTATCTAATTTACCAACATTATTCTTTTTTGTAATTTATGCAATGGTTATTCTCTTTGGCTTAATCAATCACTTTAATCACAAAGTGGAAGTTAAGCGAATGTTTATTTATCCTGTCCTTGCTGTTGTTTCAATCTTGGGATGCATGTTTGCTTTTGGGTACAATTTATTTTATGAATATTTCATACGTTGTTTCACCGACAATGTTAATGTTAACTGGGGAATGTTTAAAGGGCAAGCAATTGATCGTCCAATTGCTTCGGCTATAGTTTGAGTAGCATTTATTATTTTCGTGGCGTTACCATTTATCAATGATTTCTGTATTTCTAAAATTCGTAAAACTAATAATTCAAGATTAATTTGGCAGTAATTAATTAATAGTTATTTTTGATTCTTTCGCCGAAGACAATATGATAGATACAGTTTCAATCATTTGATCAATAGTATGTTGGTATTCACCTTTCTGATATAAACTCTCTGCGATTGTCAATGATTTGCTAATTTCCTCGTGTTCGTTTCGGTACTTATTCACATAATAGATTAATCTTTGCGCATAAATTTTTAAAGTTTGACTATAGGCAGCAGAAGAAATTAATAAACTTGTTTGTTCACGAATTTTACTTAATTCTTCATTAACATTTTGGTAATTTTGGAAATAATTTTCAGACAATTGTTGTTGTAATATTTTAATATGCTCAATAATATTTTTTATTGTATCAATACCGTTTTGATCATCCTCTTTAAACTGCAATTTTAATCCTAACAATTGTGTTAATGTTAACTTAACATCAGATAATTCATTATTAATAACAATGACGTTTTTATATTTAGTTGCAATTTCTTCGCTCAAGTTAAATAATAGGAGTTTTCACGATACAATACATTCGCTTAATTCCCTAATTTTATTTAAAAATTCGGTTCTTTGAATTAAACGATAATTGGCGAATTCATTTTCTAGATTTTGATAAAAGAAAATAATGTATTTAATATCGGTATTTAAATTAGTTATTTTGTTTATGATTGATCCGTCTTTAGCGTTTTTAAAATTTTGTTGAATCTTATTGAATGATGTATTTAATTCATTAAATTCTTTAGCTAAAATGCCAATTTGAGCTTTTAAATATTTCATATTTTTTTGAACTAAAACATTTGTTTGGTCACCAGATTCTATTTTATTTAGTGCACTATTTAATTGTTTAACAGCGATGATGGCATTATTCTTGGCGTCATTAAAAATTCCGGCTTTTAAGTTTTTCTCCAACTGAGTAATGTTGCTCGAACCAGTAGCATATGCTGTTTCAATCAAACCGTAATCAGAGCTTGAAAGTATCCTTGATGCGGTTTCCATTTCGCTTTTAATGCGTTTCTTTAATGTTTCCAGATACATTAAAACTCGATCTAATGTATACAACTGCGAAGTCATTTTATAGAAAACTGATACGCTACTATTTAGATTGTGTAGAAATGTTAATAATTTATCATTATCAAATTTAACAATATATTCTTTGGCTTGAGCAATGTTTTCGTTAATGAATTTATAAATGTTGCGAGGAATAGCGTTATTGTAACGTAATGCTAAATTGAAATTATAAAAATGAAGAATATCATCAGTAATTTGACGATATTCAATTAATAAATCAGATACATTTTTACTATAAGCGGTAGCGGATGATGAAATATTTCGTAAATTATTAACCATTAGTTCACATTTTTTTAAATCGTTTCTAATTTCTTTAGATAGACGGAAACTTCGCAAGTATAAATAACGAACGTTAATTAAACTTAAGGAAATTATTTTTTGTCGCACTATTTCTAACTGTTTTTCAAATAATGTTTTCCCGTCGTTAATTTGCGTCATTAAATTTTTAAGCTGAGTATTACTTTTGGCAAGAAGATCCAAATGTTTAAACTTATTTGCTGCTAAGAATTGTGCAACTTGATTAAATTTTTCCTGAATTTGATATTGCTGTTGCAATTGGCGACGATGAATGATAAACACAATTGAAAAAAATGCAAAAACAACAATAAAAAAGATGCCAATTATTATTAAAGATGTAACGATGGGGTGCATTCCACCAAAATTTGCTAGTAGCATTTACACCTATATTCTATTTCTTTTTATTAATAAATTCATTAACATCTTGAGCGATCATTAATTCCTCGTTAGTTCTAACACAATAAATTGGAAGAGCGCTATTCTTTGCAGAGATTAATTTATAGCTCTCATATTTATTATTAATTACTTGCTCATCAAGTTCAAGTGAAATTAATTTAACCTTATCAATTATTTGCTTAACAGTGAACATGCTGTTTTCGCCAACGCCAGCAGTAAATACTAATGCATCAATTTTATTTTCTAATTGATTAGCATAATCAACAATATAACGAGCTACACGATTTGCATACATCGTAATAGCTAATATAGCTTTTGAATCATTGCTTTCGTATTTAGAAGAAACATCGCGCATATCACTCGAGCCACATAATGCTTGCACGCCAGATTTTTTGTTTAGGATGCTATCAATTTCATCTATTTTTAATCCTTGTCTTGATAAATAAACTGGGATAGAAGGATCAATATCACCACAACGAGTTCCCATAATTAAACCTTCTAATGGTGTTAATCCCATACTTGTAGCATAAGATTTATTATCCTTAATAGCACTAATGCTAGCACCATTGCCTAGATGACAAACAATAAGGTTAACACTATTCTTATTTAAAATTTTTTGCATTTGTATGGTAATGAAGCGATATGAATTACCATGAAATCCATAACGACGAATCGCATGTTTGCTAGCGACGGTTGGATCAATCGGATAAACATAGTTATGCTCAGGAATAGTTAAATGGAAGGTATTATCAAAAGATGCAACACTAGTAGCGTGTGGCAATAACTTTTGAAAAATTTCAATTACGGTAAGTTCAGGTTCGTTGTGTAATGGAGCCAGTTTAATATGTTCACGAATTTTTTCTTTAACTCATGGGGTGGTTTCAACACTTGATTTAATTTCAGCTCCACCTAAAACAGCACGATGCCCAATGCCAATAATTTCATTGAAATCAGTAATGATTTGGTTTTTCTTGAGTTGATCTAATACACATTCAATTGCTTTGGTATGATTGGGCATCAGTGTATTTAATTCCACTTCTTGAGTTTCATTAAATTTCATTTTAAAATAACCATCTACAAAAATTCGTTCACATAGTCCGCTGACAATTACACGATAGTTATCCTGTTGAAAGATTTTGAACTTAATCGAACTGCTACCTGCATTTATCACAATAATTTTTTTATTCATATTTACCTTTTAGTTAAAACTATCAAATTATATATGGATATAAAAATTAACCATTTCAAAAATATTCCTTAAACACGATTACAAATTTTTAGTATTATGCGCGCAAGATGGAGTTAATACATACTTAATTTTTTATGAAAGTAAAAAATTATAGCGCCATGGAATGTGTGCTATACAAGAGGGAAAAGTGGCGAAAGATAGTATAAACCGAAAATGAGAAGATATCAAGAAAAGTGAAAATTATAGAACTATAAGAAGATATAAATTTCATGTGAATAAACAAAACAGCATAATTGAAATTTCTGAAATTAAAAATCAAGACTTAGTTGACAAGTATTCCAAAATCAAAGGTAAACGTCTTATTTCTAAAGATGAATATTTCTTGGGTTGCAAAGATTGTGTAAACAGAAATATTAAAGGTCCATCTGATTTCAGTATTGACAATAGGAATAATAGTTATCTTTTTGCCATTCTTAAAAACTTAAAGTAGAGTTTGACATGAGTTTAATAAGCAAATTTTATAAAACATTGCCTATATTGGGTCTTGCAACTTTAAGTGTTCTATCTTCAATGTCTATTAGTTCTTGTAGCGATAAAGATCCAACCGATTATGTAGGTAATGCTAATGGCACTGATTGAAAAGGTTATATCTCCGGAACATTAGAAATTGAATTTAGTGAGAGTATGCATTGTTGTTCAATTAAAAATGCAGATACTTATGTCGCTCACAATTTATATATACCTAAAGAAGTGAAATTAGGGGAAGAAAAATATGTTCTCACAAGAATAGGCGGTGCTGCTTTTGAAGATCCGAACAGCGGCAATAATCAATTAATTTCTGGAAAACTATTTTTCCCGGAAAAATGCACAGAGATAGGGGTGCAGGCATTTATTAAATGTATAGAATTAACGGATGTTGATTTATTCAATGTCGAAAATATTGATATTGGTGCTTTTGGAGGTTGCGTGAAAATTACTAGTATTAATCTAAATGGGCAGAAATTTAATCATGATAAAGCGTTAGGCAATAATTGCTTTTCTAATTGTACAAATCTCTCTAGTATTTCGCTATTTAAATCAATCAAAAACATAGGATCATATTGTTTTTTAAATATCAAAGATAGTTGTATTTTAAGCCTGAATGATCTAACACAAGGTCAATCATCTTGTGGTTATCAAATTCAAGCTATTACCACTTGGTGAAATAACGGTAATCCTATTACTTCATTGATATTGGGAGATCACACTTTCCAGTTAAATCAAATAACATGAACTGGCAAGCCATAAAAGTAAAAAAATAAATTAAGGAGAATTTAATTAATGAACAAAAAAGTGAACAAGCAAAGTAATTTTCACAAAGGTAAACATTTTGAATTATTTGTAAAGCAATATTTCAAAAGAAAAGAACCGACATGGAATTTATGTAACCAAAAGATAATGACTGGCTTTTATTCTGATAGAGAACGTGAATTTGATTTGGTAGATAAAGAGAAAAAGATCCTTATTGAATGTAAATATATGACATTTACTGCAAACGGTAATAACCCAAGTGCAAAAATATCGAATTTTTTAACAGATATTTTTAAGCTGTATATTGCACCAAAAGAATACAGAAAAATTATTTGCATCAATAAATCTATGTCTAAAAGTAAAAATATCACTTTATGTCAACATATTCGTAAAAACTATAGTGATTTTTTGCCAAAGAATATTGAAATTATTGAATTGACACAGAATAGTATTTAAATTTGCTGTTTTTCTGTTTGATTTAATGTGTAGAGATACTAAATTATGAAAAATTTTATTGGCGTTCTATAGTTACCAAAATAGGTGTTTTGACCATCGTTGTAATTATTTTCAGCTGTTTTATCAAACGCATGACCCTTTACTCGCTTTGAGAAAGAATTGCCTAAATAGTAATGGTCATGCCCATTAATGTACTTAATATTTTTTTCTAGTTTTTCCTCACCACTTATTCATGTTCAAGTAGGCTGATGGGTGACTACAATGTCAGCATTTTTTAGATGTGTGGCATATAAATCTATTCATTCCTTATATTTTTTTGAAAAATATTGAATATATTTTTTAGATAATTGTTCCACTAACTTTTGCTTCTCACTGTTTAAAAGTTTATTGATTGTTTTTAGGAAGTGTATCTCTCTAGGCAAATAAGCACTTTTTTCAAACTCTGATGATATTCAATAACCAGACGACCCCATTATTCTTATGCCATTAATTTTTCGAATTTCATTATCTAGAACAATAATTTTCTTAAAATTTTTCTTTTTCAATTCTTTTATTTCATCAATAAATCGTATTTTTTGATTCATTACTGTAAATTTTGTAATAGGTTCTATTAAATTTCAAAAATCATGGTTTCCGATAATGAATACACACCGACATTTGATTCGATTATCTATAGTTCTTAATATTTGAATTCGTTTTTTACGATTGTTGTGAATATCGCCAAAAATTACCAATAAATCTTTAGCGTTGATTTTACTTACTTGATTAATAAAATTTTGAAAACTAGCATTAGTTTTATCAAAATCAAAATGAGAGTCGCCAGTATAATAAACTTTCATAATTTGATTATACGTTCCTGTTTAATAATTCAAGTATGTAGTTATAAAATCAATCGTAGTTTCTAATATTCCTAATTATTACCTAACATATTCCTAATTTTTACCATATAATTTTATTATGGAAAATAAATATACGATTAAACGTCATCTAGAGAATAAGATTAACTCATTGTTAAAACAATTTAAGTGTTTAGTATTGACTGGTCCAAGGCAAGTTGGAAAATCTACTTTACTAAAAGCTATACTACCTAATATATACGATTTTGATTATGTTAAACTTGATAATCCTAAGAATAAACTACACGCTATTAACGACCCTGAAGATTTTATCAAACAACACAAGTGTCCGCTATTTATTGATGAAATTCAGAAGGCTCCAGTTTTGTTTGAATACATTAAAGACATCGTAGATGAAAATGATTCATTTGGTCAATTTGTAATGACTGGTAGCGAATCGTTTGAATTAATTAAAGGCGTTAAAGAATTTTTATCTACTAGAGCTGTATTGGTTGAAATGAATTCATTGAGTCAATCAGAAATCAATGAGCAATCTAATTTCATGTATGTACCAGAGCCGGAATTAATCAAGAAAAGAGAACAACCAAAAAAAGATAAAAGTCAAATTTTCGCCTCAATTATCAAAGGATCAATGCCTGATATCGTTAATGGGAATGTAAAGGATATTCAAAGTTACTACAAAACATATTCTAAAACAACATTGTTAGCTGACATAAAAGAGGATTTGGTCAGTATCCAAGACAACAAAAAATATGAAAAATTTTTGAAAGCATTAGCAAGTTTGGTGGGACAAGAAATTAATTATTCAACCATTGCAAAATTTTCTGATATAGATTACAAAACCGCCATGAATTGAACGAATGCCCTAGCCTCTATGAATGTTATTTTTCTATTACAACCATACACACACAATCATATTAAAAGAGTGTTAAAATCATCAAAACTGTATTTTTATGATACCGGGTTAGCGTGCTACTTAATGAATTATAAGGATCACAAGATATTAATGAATAGCGAATACGCCGGTCACATATTCGAATGTTATGCAGTTAGTGAAATAGTGAAGGGCTACATAAACGAATGTGTAAATCCATCTATTTATTTTTTGCAAGACCCTAATCATAAAAATAGAGAAATTGATTTAATAATAGAAGGTGAAAACGGTATTTTATTTCCGATTGAAATTAAAATGAGTATTACTCCGAAAGAAAAGTTTTTTGATAATTTCTCTCTATTAAAACCTTTAGAAAACAAAGTTGGCCCCATGAGTGTTGTGTGCTGTAGCGAAAAATTTATTTCATTAGGAAAACAACGATACATAGTTCCAGTTCATTGAATTTAAATTTCTAGTATAGAGATTATGTAGATAATTGCCATCCCCAATGAATATTTGTCTCTTTGTAGCTTAAAAATTAGATTTTAGAAATCAATAGTTTTTACAGTTTGACGATAGATATATGTAAATCATAAAAATATTCCTTAAATACAAAAAAACAACTACAATTATTATCGGTTAAAACGGTGGCAGGGTTTTACTTACTGTAATATAACTGACATTATCTTAACCATATGAATTATTGATTTGTGGACATTTACCCAAGTGGTTGAAGGGTTCGGTCTTGAAAACCGAGAGGCGACGCAAGTCGCGCGGGGGTTCGAATCCCTCAATGTCCGCCAGTTCGCGGAGTAGAGCAGCTTGGTAGCTCGTCAGGCTCATAATCTGAAGGTCATGGGTTCAAATCCCATCTCCGCAACCAATGGTCTCATGGTATATCGCCTATTATTTCCCCCTGTCACGGGGAAGAGACGGGTTGAACTCCCGTTGAGACCGCCAGGGCTTCGTAGCTCAGGTAGTAGAGCAACGGACTGAAAATCCGTGTGTGGGGGGTGCAAATCCCTCCGAAGCCACCATAAGAAACTTAACGGCTCGTTAAGTTTTTTTATTTTTCATTATAATTTTCAAACCAATGAGAGATAACACACACACACACACACACACACACATTTGGTTTCAACAATAATCGTAATTTTCTATCTATTGAATTATTAAGATTTATTTTGGCAATATTTGTGGTTTTGAGCCATATAGTACTTTCTAAAAATACATTTTCATGAGCAATTCAAACCGGAACAGCTGAGGTAGCTGTTCCAGTTTTTGCAATTATCACCGGCTATTTTTTAGCTAATTCACAAAAGCGTCGTTTTTGACCAATTTTCAATACAATTATCGTTTACATGTTAGTTATTATTTTGCTGACATTAATTTCCGGGATTATTAGTCCAAAAAATTTTGATTGGAAATCATTAATATATATTAATAATTTTCCTTGAGGAATTTCAGTGGTTTGATATTTCTTAGGAATGTTAATTGTAATGCTAGTTGCACCATGATTAAATCAATTAATAAAAACTATTAATAAATATTATTGAATTGTGATATTTATTTTTTGATTTTTTTTATTGAATGCTTATCCCAGAGATGCAACTACTAGTTTTTTCTTTTTAGATCAATTCAAAAATGCAATAGAATTGGCGTTTTATTATTGTGTCGGCGCCTGATTGAAGACTTATTTTGTTTACAACAAAAAGAAGCCAATTATTTCATTTTCATTATTGATATATGCAATTTGTTTTGCTTTACTAGTTTGTATTAACAGAATTAATGCACAGTGAGTAAGTGATTTACACATATTGTTTGGTTGAACTCAGGAATCACTTTGTACGATAGTTCAATCAATTGCTGTTTTTATTATTTTTATAAATTTAAATCTAATTATTAGAAAATGAAAATGATTGCACTATCTCATCATGTATTTAGGAATGATGTCAATTGCTATTATTTTTCTACATCCAACAAGGTTAATAGTATCAGTAATCCTTGGAGCTATAAACAACCCTGGATCATTGTATCTTTTATATTGAATTTTAATTTCCATTGTCTTCAGTATTGTATTAACTATTCCAGCAAAATTTTGCATAGATAAATTGAATGGGATGGTTTACAAAATCCATGTTGGGGAAAGATAATATTTAATTTGTTTCAAATCATGTAACCAAAATGTTTGATAAATTTGATTACTGAAAAAAATCCGAAAAAATTACGAAATGATTTTTTGAATTATTAGTTTATTATTGTACTTCAATATTTTAAACGAAAGAGGCAATATATGAAAAAATTTAATGTTAACGCTACTTTAACTACTACATTCAAGATTTCTAAGCAAATTGAAGCTAATAGTCTTCAAGAAGCGACGGCTTGATTATTAAAAAATACTCAAACCAAAGATTGAACATCACAACAAGAGTTAAAAACTCATTCAAAATAATTGCGATTAATTAAAACGAACCACTATTTTTCTAGGGCAGCTTTAATTTCATCATCAGAAAAGCCTAAAGCCTTGTAGCTTAATACCATGGCATCTTCTTTAACTTTTTCTATACCAATTTTTTCTTTTTTCATTGTTCTATTATATCAAAATCATTTTACCAATAAAACTTGAAATCGAGACTATGATATAATTAATTTTGTTTTGGGAGACTTATAAATGAAGAGAAAAATATTGATACCAATATCGTTTTTAACGCTGATTCCTGCCATGACATTCATACAGTCATGTAGTACTAGACCGAGTGAATCTTGAACTGTTTTGGTTTATATGTGCGGTTCGGATTTAGAAAGTGATGGTAGCTGTGCAACGGGAGACTTGGATGAAATGAAAAGAGCCAATTTGCATGATAATGTAAACCTTCTTATTGAAACTGGCGGTTCAACCCGTTGAGATACTCCCGGAATATCATCTGATCATAACCAGTACTGACAAATTAAAAATGGTAAATTGGATAAATTGCAAGATTTGACCACTAACAATATGGCAGATCCTGATACTTTACAAAACTTTATAAGTTGAGGAATAAACACATACCAAACTGATAACTACGCATTAGTCATGTGAGATCACGGGGGGGGATGTTGAGGAGCTGAGCAAGATAGTATCACTGGTGGCATTATGACTTTGACACAAATGCATAGTGCAATAAGCAACGGATTAAGTGCTACTAATATTCAAAAATTTAATTTCTTAGGTTTTGACGCATGTTTAATGGCTGATTTAGAAACACTATATACCTTATCTAACTTTACAAATTACTTTGTAACTTCTGAAGAAACTGAACCTGGATATGGATGGGATTACACCCCATGATTAAATTATTTATCACTTAATTCATTGGGTTCTAATACGGAAAACATTTGTAAAAGCATAGTAGATTCTTATTATGAGTTTTACGCTCCTTATATGGTTCAAGATGCTCGAGTAACTTTATCCGTTCAAAAATCTGATCACATTGATGCTGTTATTAATAGTTTTGTTGAATGATGTAGCACACTTACCGATTGTAAATCCGATTTAAAAACATTAATGACTAACGATTTAAATGTTGGTAAATTTTCTTATGGTGATGGTTACGGATTTGCTGATTTGATTTCGTTAACGAATTTAATACCGAAAACTGATAATTACGACCCAAATTCGCAAGAAGCATGGGCTTTGCGTAAAGAAATAGATGATGCTGTTGTTTATAACAAATACTTGCAAGGAAGTGCTTTTCAAAATAATCCATCAACCGGTATATCTATCTATTCACTAAACGGCGAAAGTAGTCATTCGGCAACAAATTATGTTAACTTGTGATCCGGACCACAATACTCTATGTTTAGCAATTGAGGTCAACTACTTTCTTAAAGTTTTGATTTAAGTAGTAATTAGTGAAATAAGTATTTTTTATCTTTATTTGATATCAAGAACTTCACTTCAAATTTTTATAAATTTATTTTTATTAAATTCAATATTTAATAGTTGTTTATCTGATCAGTATTTATGAAAAATATTTAGAATTTTATCAATATTATCAATTTTTAATTCGTTACACAATGCTTTAAAGTCATCAATGTCTTTGGTTTGTTGTCTTTCAACAACAGCCATTGCTTTTGATGCTAACAAGCATTCTTTAGAAACAAAATAAATCTTTACATTTTTAGTCGATTGGTCCCATAAATGTCTATTCAAATTACAATAATGAGGTAAAACATTATCAGAAACAACAACTTCATTATTGATTCAATATTTACTTAACATTCCTCTGTTATTATCTTTTCACGATTCACGAATTGCATCAGCATTCCTTTGAATTAATTCTTGATTATTAAAAATAGCGTCAATGTCTTGAGTTCTATGAGTTATATGGTTAGGAAAATAGTAAAGCATTGTAGCCCCACCTATTATTGTTAAATCCATCTTGATATTTTCATTTTCCAATTGGATACAAATTTCTTTAAGTAATTGCAAGATATCTTTAATATCTAGTAATTTATAGTGTGATATTAAACTCATTGTAATTCACCAAGCGGTATAAGGATGTTGTATTTTAAAAAAACTTTATTAAATTCTTTTTGAAAGTTATAAAGTTTTTGAAGTGGAATTCATTTTTCTTTTAATATTTCATTATCTATATGTGGAATGATGCTGTTACTAATATTGATTTCTAAATGTTCTCTTAGAGCACAATAAAAAGCTCGTCAATGTTGGTCGATAATATATTTCGAAGGGATAAATTGTGGCAATATTTTATTTCTAATACTGTTTTCACAAATATTCAAACAAATCGATAAAATTTCTGAGTATTTAGGATGAAGTGCATTCATTCTGTTGACAAGGAAAAAGATATCACCGTTTTTGTTTGATATCTTTCTTCCGACTAAATCTAAACATAATTCATCCATGATGTTTTTCATTAAGTTGAAGCTTATATCATTTACTTCATTTACATATCTAAAAAGTGAAGCTTGAGGAATATTTCAAATTTCCCCTAATTGTTTAATTGATAGATTTAAGCCGTTCTTAATTTCTAGAATGATATTTTTACTTTTCATATCTAATCATTATATTACTAAAAATAAATAATAATTTCATTTTTGATAATTAATCTAAAATTGTTTTATAATCATTCGTAAAAATAGTGACACTATCAATATTCAAAACAAATGCTGTTTAATTTGAATATTACGCACGCAAGATAATATCCTATATAAAATAATTCTTTGTGGAAGCAAAGAATTATGCCGCTATGCAATATGTGGTATACGAAGGGAAATGATGAAAAAGAAAGAGTATGAAGTAGTCACAATCAAAGTGGGAGGATGAACTTTTTGAGGAAATGCTAACAAAACATCAAGAATCATACAAGAATATTTAAGCGAAGGTTGAGAGCTAGTGCATGAAAATAAACAGACTGCTTATGTAGGCGGTTCTAACGGAAATCCAGGGTTTGGTGGTTCTGCCACCAAAAGTTTAACTTTTAGAAGGGAAAAATAATTGTGAAATGACTAAAAAAAGATATTTATAAAAAACTGTTTGGTCGTGAAGTGACTATACAACGAGGAGCACACAATGCAAAAGGTTATTGTCAGCTTAGCACTCCTAAAGATTGACCACATTTAATTTGATGTGTTTATTTTGATGAAACTCCTAGATATAGCTACGAATGGAAAAATAAATATATTAAAGAAAAGAACGAAATTCAAGAAAAATACACAAAAAATCCCCAGTTAAGTGTTAAAGACTTTAAAAGTTATCGCTTGGTAATAAAATAAAATCATGATGGTCCGCCAGATATATTAGGCATTTTTCAAGGTTACAAGCAAGAACAAAAAGACGGATTTATGGTTAGATACTTTAAAAAAATAAACGTTTCAAAACCATGATATCAAATAGTAAGGTAAATGAGATGAATATTAAAATTAATAAAAGATTATTCAAATCATTGTTAATAGTATCACCAATCATTTTGACGGCAATTCCTTTAACATCTTGTAGCGATTCTGGTTCGCCAGATGAAAAAGAAATAGAAAAATGTAACTATACAGTTAAAGTCTATCAGCAAACATCTGATAACAATTCTTTAAACTTATACATAGGTACTGGAATAAAAGGATATGTTTCTGGTAAATTGTTTATTGATAATTTAACAACATCATTTACTTGTGTTATTGTTGGCAGCGAACAATTCGTTGGAGCAAATATTTATATTCCAAAATGGGTTGATGTCAATGGTGTCATATATAAAATAATTAGTATTTCGGGCAGTTATGATGCATATGCTAATTACGAAGCTAAAGTTGTATTACCTGATAGCATTGCAGAAATAGGAGACTGTGCATTTTATGAAAGTGCATTATTAACTAATTTAATACTTTCTGACAGTATTGTTTCCATTGGCTATGCAGCCTTTTGTGGTTGCACAGGTTTAATAGCAATTAACCTTCCTCGCAACATTACTTCAATTGGCGGAGAGGGATTCGCTGGTTGCACAGGTTTAACATCAATAAATCTTCCTCATAATATTACTTCCATAGCTTTCGGAACATTCAGGGGTTGCACAAGTTTAACCTCAATCAATATTCCTCAAAACATTACTTCGATTGGTGGCTCTGCCTTCGAAAATTGCGCTAATATGACTTCATTCAATCTTCCTCAAAACATTACTTCAATTGATGGTTTTGCTTTCGCTAATTGTACTAATATGACTTCAATTGATATTCCAAACAGTGTTACTACGCTTGGGGCGGCTATATTTGGTTGATGTACAAATTTAATATCAATTATCATTCCTAATAGCGTCACTTCCATTGGTTCAAGTAGTATGGGCCCACAAACTTTGTTTGGAGAATGTACAAACTTAAAGACAATATTTTTTAGTGGCTTTGCTGAAAATCCTAAATGACCATCATCAAACTTAATATTCTCTGAGGTTTCAGATCAGGGTACGTTGTATACAATCAATGGTAGCTGACAATCTAATGATGCATTAGAATTTTGCAAACTACAAGGTCTTCCACCGGAATGAATTGCTGGATAATTTAAAAATAAACGATTATTATCGTTTATTTTTCATCTGGCGGACAATAGCAGATTCGAACTGCTGCATCGTTTGACCGATCTAAACGCTTTCCAAGCGTTCCCCTTGAGCCACTTGGGTAATTGTCCGATTGGTGCACTCGACGAGATTTGAACTCACACATCGTTAGATACTACCACCTCAAGGTAGCGCGTCTGCCAGTTCCGCCACGAGTGCGTTTAACCATTATAAAAGTCTAAATATACTTATCGGTATATAATTGAAATTGTTAATTATTATGAAACAAAACCTAGTTTTAAAGTATTTCACAGAAATTTGTAAAATACCGCACACGAGCGGTAATGAAGAGGCTCTTGCCAAATATATTACTAGTATTTTAAAAAAAGCAGGTTGCAAGATTACTACCGATAAGCTTGGTAACGTCCATGTTTCCAAAAATGGGAAGTTAAAAGTGCCTGGTATTTGTTTCCAAGCACATTTGGATATGGTGGGTGAAAAAAATATCGATTCTCATCACGATTTTAAGAATCATCCTATCGATTTTTACGAAGAACATGGATGAATCAAGGCAAGAGGAACTACTTTGGGTGCTGACAACGGTGTTGGAATCGCTTTAATTCTTGCTATTTTTACAGATAAGACAGTTAACCACGGACCGCTTGAGGCACTTTTTACTGTTCAAGAAGAAACTACAACCATTGGCGCGATTAAGCTTAAAAATGATTGAATTAAAAGTCCGTATTTAATCAACGTTGATTCTGAGAATGATAACCACATCGTTATCGGTAGTAGTAATTGCTGTGATTTTCATGGCTCGTTAGCAATAAGACGAAAACCAAGAGAAAACAATACCACCGATTTGAGTATTAAAATTATGAACGGAGCTGGCGGACATTCTGCATCTGAAATCCATTTAAATAGGGTTAATACCATTGTAGAAGTTTTTAATATTCTTAAAACCGTCTCTAGTAAAAGTAATTTCCAAATTATTGATGTTAAAACTAGTTCGCAATTAAACGCCATTCCTAATTATTGTGAAGTAATCGTAAATATTGATCAACACCATGTTAATCAATTAAAACGAATGATATTAACTCAGTTTAATAATTTGTATACGGCTTACAGTGAATCTGATAAGCATTTATCACTAGTGATAAATGCTGTTAAGGCTGACAAGGAACCATTAATTCTAAATGATTCTAATAAACTTATTAATCTAGTAACAGCAGCTAACAATAGTTTAAATAATTTTGATGTTAATTTCCAAACAACAACTGTTTCCACTAACTTAGGTAAATTAGTTACGAGCAATGACGAAATACAATTGAGTTGGTTGCAAAGAAGCAACACTGAATATGATTTGGATAAATTGAATAATAAGCTTATTAGCCTGTTCACCATATTGAACGGCTCTTATAAAATTATCAATATTGCCAAAGGTTTAAAAGCAGATCTTAATAATAGACTAGCATTACAAATTCAAAAATTGATTTCAACTAAATTTAATCGTAACGTTTCATTGTTAAATACTCATTCTGTGTTAGAAATTGGGGACATCGTTCGCCACTATCCTACTATTACAGCGGTTAGTATCGGACCAAACATTGAGTATCCACACACTCCAAGAGAACGCGTTGAAATTAAATCAATCCTATACATTTACGATTTGATGAAAGAAATAGTTAAAACAATTAGGTAATGAAATCATCTAATCAAAAATATATAAATCAAATTCCAAAGCGAATTTTGATAAGCACATTAACCTTTACCTTTGGGTTTATTTTTTTGATTTTGATTCCAACTGTTAGTAGTCATTTAACCGCGCCTACAAAATTATCATCAGCTCAAATTACAGGCGCTTACATAAACGGAGCCATAATTGTGGCTGTTAGTTTAATATGACTTGCTTTTAATACTTATTATGTTCAAAAGCAAATTAAACCGTTTGAGCGTAAGACATTATTACTAATAATGATGTGAACACCATTAGCGGGAGTAATTGTTAACTTTATTTTGATTAGACAAGAAAAGCGTAATTCTAATAATCATTCAAAAACAAACACTAGCAAAGAACCGATGCCCGTTCAAATCTTATTGGTAATCTTAACTATTGTTGTTGTGTTAGTGATTTGAATCGTTTACATCACAATGGGTAATCGTCAACATTCTGTTTATGATCCGCAAACTGGTAAAACGATCCAGGTTGATAATACCATTCCTGGTATTTTCGATATTTTCCTTTCCCCTATTAAAGGTTTCATTGATTCGGCTGAAATAATTGTTTACTTATTAATCATGGGGGCATTTCTGCAAGTTGTCAACACTTCCAAAGCATTAGAAGCCGGTATTGGTAAATTGGTAAAAAAACTACGTGGTAAAGAATTAATTATCATTCCAATTTTCATGTTGTTGTTTTCGATTGGCGGAGCCACATTCGGAATGTGTGAAGAGACAATTCCGTTTTATGCAATTGTTATGCCGATTGTTTTAGCGGCTGGATTTGATGGTATCACTGGAGTAATAATTATTTTGTTTGGAGCTGGATTGGGTGTTTGTGCTTCCATTGTGAATCCATTTATGATTATGACAGCAGTTGATGCAGTGAATAAACAAGGTTTCCTTCCCACGCCATTATCAACTGGTGACGGAATTGTATTTCGAGTAATTATTTATTTTGTATTTTTAGCAATTGGAATTACTTTCACAATGTTGTATGCTAATAAAGTGCGCAAAAATCCGAAAAAATCATATGTCTATGATTTAAGAAATGTTCATAGCCAAACTTTTAAATTTGATCATAGTGTTGTTCCAGAATTTACTTTAAAAAGAAAAGTTACTTTAATTATTTTCACTTTATGTTTTGTTTTGTTAATCATTGGAGCAATCCCATGAAGTGATATCACTGGCTGAAATGGTTTTAATTGATTAGACAACTGATTAACAACTAATTTCCCGTTTATTGCAACGGGCGTCGGAGCAATCGGTAGTTGATATTTAGCTTCGTTTGCTTTGTTGTTTCTGGTAGGTACAATCATAATGGCAACTTTGAATTGAACTAATGTTAATGATTTTTATAAAAATATTGTGATAGGTGCTAAGGAATTTTTAAGCATTTCGTTTGTAATTGCTGTGGCACGTGGTTTGTCATTAATATTAACTGATTCTGGTCTGGCAGAAATGATTGCTAATGGTGCATCGCATGCTTTGAGCATCAACAGCATTCTTGGCGTCGTCATTTTATTTTTAGCTTTTGTATTAATTTCTATTTTTATTCCAAGCACCAGTGGGTTTGCTTATACGATTTACGGTCCGTTAGCTGCTCCAGCTATGTTTAATGCTTCAATTCCATATTCCATTTCTGGTGGTATTGCTTCCTCTTCTATGGCAAACGGTTTAGTGAATTTAGCCTCACCTACAGCTGGGCCGTTTGTTATTGGTTGTGCAATGGCGAAAGTTCCGTTAAAATATTTTTATAAATCAGCCTGAAAATTACTAGCCATTTTATTAGGAACGGCAATTGTTTTGTTAATTATCGGAACATTGCTACCGCAATCAATTGTTGGTAAATAAAAGCAATATTTTTCAAAAAGACATATTAACAGCAAACAACATAATTGTGTTTTATAAATTATTTATGCTATAATTTGTTTAATGAGTGAGAGATAAAACATCGTTTTACGACGCATTCAGTCAGTTTTTTTCAACAGCATAATCTAACACATATATTACTAACCAGTACTGATATTTTTATCTTCTCATTTCATTTAAAAAATATGAATTTAAAAGGAATAATATGAAAAATAAAAAAAATAACCAATCTAACAACAATCGTTCTATCGTTTATCGTATGTGAAAAAGACACAAACGTTCCATGGCGCTAATCTCATCATTAGGATGCTTGGCGACAGCGGGAGCCGGAGTAGGAGTCGGATATTTGGTTTGGCATAATAAGAATTCTAATCCAAATCCAGTTATCGTCGACAACTACTGATTAGTCAAAGATAACGACATCATTAAAGGTGTTGGTAATACAGTCATACTAACTGCTTACTACAATGGTAGTACTTACACCGGGAATTACGTGGCTGATTCTTCAAATGTTTCCATTATCAATAGCATCGTCGTTCTTAACGCTCCACCCACTGAAACAACTAAAGTTATTATCACGGAAGTCACACATAATGTGACGACCACTATTACCTTATTACCTGATAATCCTGTTCCAGTTCCGCTTGGTGGTAATTTTGCGACATGAGAAGAACTAGATAATGAAACTAACAATATTTTTACTTATGATAATGTTACAAAAACAATTTCAGGTGTAAATACTGATAATTTAAGCAAAAAAATGACTGCACTAGGAAAAAATGGTATTGATTTTAGGGATAATGTTCTTTTTATCAATAACAATGCATTTCAAAATTGTCCAAGTATGAATGAAACAGGCACAGTGCAATACCTAAAATTCACTAATGTCGCTTCCGTCGGTAACAATGCCTTCTATGGTTGCACGGGTTTAAAGCAGATTTATTTAGGGGATGGTAACACCACCACTCATAATCTTTCCATCGGCGAAAGCGCCTTTGCTAACTGCGTGAATTTAGCTTATTTTGGGGTGGCTGTGGCAGCACGATTTACTTCCGTTGGTACTAGTGCATTCAGGGGTTGTGCGAGTTTCACCAGCCGTGATTTTTTTCAAGTCAGTGATGATAACTTAGGTACACTTGGTGCATGAGATACTATGACTAATGCAAATAAAGGTGGTTGAATTAAGAATTTACAAACAAATTCAGAATGTTTGGGTTGTATTGCGTTTGGTGAAATTAACATTACAACGCTTGATTCCATCGGGTCTTATGCCTTTGAAGGTTGCGCAAGTCTTAAAACGGTAGATAGTTGGGCAGATAAAGATGTAAACAAAAAAACCATCGGTAATCAAGCTTTTTCTAACTGTACGAATTTAGTTAATATTACAATACCAAGTTTTGTTACTTCCATTGGTAAAAAAACATTTCAAAATTGTAAGAATTTAACGGGTGTTGATTTATCAGCTACAGTGGTTGCATCCATCGGCGATTGAGCCTTCGCTGATTGTACGAATTTATTAGTGATAACATTACCAACTAGTGTCACGTCCATAGGTACTAGTGCTTTCCAGAGTTGTGAGAGATTGGTTAACTTTGAATTTGTAAACAGTGCACCTACTCATAATAATGATCTCTCTATTGGCTATGGTGTCTTCAATGACTGCAAGAGTTTAAAATTCATCCAGCTTGCTACAAAAATAAACACAACCGGCATCAACAATACTACTTTTTATTTATGTTCTAACGCTGGAGTGATTAAATCAAATCAAGTGTCCGGGGGTAACGACGCTGAAACAAACTGAATTCCAAATTTACCAGGTACTGGTAATACAAGATGGTACTTCATTCAAAATCCCGCATCTTAATCAATACATTTTAAAAAATATTTAATTTTTCACCATTTGTTAATTGAAATAGCAAATGGTGTTTTCTCATTAATATTTTTCGTAAGCATATTAGTAATATTTCGTTATACTTTTGACTCTGTGTCTACGAATTTAACTAATTCACAAAACCGAATCCAAAATAAAACTACTACCCAAAAGTTGAGTTATTTTGCAGTAATGTTAATTACTGTTGGTTCTTGTATTGGCGCTGGAATATTTTTTAAGAATGCATCCATTTTAAGTAACACTGGTTCTATTGCTATGACTATTGTTTCGTGATTAATTGCCATCATCGGTATATTAGCTATTGCTTTTACATTAACAGACTTAGTCAAAGGTAGCGGTGAACATAATTCGTTAGGAATTATTGGTTGGATTCGAGGATTTTGTGGTAATTATGTGTATAAGGGGTTTCGAAATTTCATGATGTTCGTTTATTTACCCACCAATTTTTTTGTTATGCCGTATTATGCCGTCATGTCGATTCAAGATGCTTTTAATGTGTTTAATCCTGATAAAGTCGTAATTCCAACTTGAGCAGTAATTTTATTAAGCGCAGGAATTATGCTGTATTTCACTACTACTTGTTCGTTATCAATTAAGTTAGCTAGTCATCAAAACATTATTATTACGGCTGTGAAATTTTTACCATTATTATTTGCTATTGTTGCTGGTATATGGATTTTCGCTTATCACGGTGGTAAACCAAGTAATCTTCCGGTATGACCAACATCAAACTTTGATAAATTGGTATATGAAACAACACCGAAGAAATTTTATCAATTTGCACCCGCTATTCTTGGCGTTATTGCATCAATTCCTGCAATCTTTTTTGCTTTTGATGGTTTTTATTCTGCCAGTGCTTCACAGCATAAAATGGAACAACCACACCGTTCTTCTTCGGCAATGGCCTTAGGTATTGCAATTGTTGCTGCAATCTATGTATTGATTTCAATTGCTTTATTATTAGGCGCTGAAGGTGGTTCTTTCTTCGGACTTAACATTGAAGAATTGAAAAATAAAACCTGATGAAAAATTTTGATGTTTATTATGTTAATTTTCGTTGCTGTTGCTGTCTTCGGTGTCATAAATGGGTTTGCAATTTATGGCGCAGATTTTTATAGAGATCTTATTAAAAGAGATGAAGCACCATTATCTAATTGATATAAAAATAAATTTGGAATAGAAAGTCGATTCGGTATTATGTTCTATACGATTTCTATTTATTCTATTTCTTTCGTTCTTTGTACAATTATTGGTTGTTTTTATTTTTACAACGGACCATACAAGCCAACGGATGGATTAACTGACTATTATGGAGATAGAGTTACTAGACTATATAACTTCTGTGATTTAATTTCCAATTGAGCATCATTAATTGTGTTTGTAGGATTAGGTGCAGCTATTTTCGGTGCCTTATTTAAGAAATATAAAAATAAAGCACATCAAACATCTAAATGGTTTGTGCCATGCGCATTTATTGGAGTGGGTTTAATTGTTATTAGTGTTTTATATGAATATATTGCTAATTTCTATGACCTATCATCATCAATTACATTCACAACACAGCATAAAAGTTCAATGAGCGAATTTGTAATTCCTTCTATTTTGCAAACTTTATTATTAATTGGTTTTTCGTTAATGCTTGGATTATCTGGCCTTAGTAAGAAACCACTTCGTAAGTAAATTTATACGATTAGAATAAATTTTATTATTTTCCGCTTTCAATATGTTTTACAAGTAAATCTTTGATTTCACTAATTTGATTGCTTAACTTAACATCTAATGCATCAATTTTACTATCTATATATTTTATTGTAGCTTTTATTTGATTTTCTACAAATTCTACTGTTGCATACTTAATTGGCGTAGTTTTCATAGATGTAATTATACACTCGAAGCTACTACCTACCAAATCCTTAGTGTATTTAAGTACGCGTTTTATTTCTATTTTTCGATTCATTATGTTTTCCTTTAATGTGGATACAATAATAAAACATATAGTACAAAAATCCTTCCGCAAATTTTTCGGATTTTTTTCGGTTTTATTACTAAATTGAATTGACGTAATTAAAGAATTAAATGAATAATAAATCCACATTATATAATCACTATCACAAAGTGCCGACTTAGCTCAATAGGCAGAGCAACTGACTTGTAATCAGTAGGTTGTTGGTTCGATTCCGATAGTCGGCACCATATAAAAACTTAGATAGTGAGTATCTAAGTTTTTTATTTATAAAAATTAGATTGCAACTTAGATAAAATATTACATAATTGTTGTAAGATGCAACACGATGTAATTATTGCTTGTGATTTTGAGAACCAAAATCAATTTAATAAGTTTATTGAACAATTTGGTAATGAAAAACCATTTTTAAAAATAGGTTATCAATTATTTTATGCTACTGGTAAAGAATTTGTGAGTAATCTAATAAATGACGGGTATCGTGTATTTTTGGACCTAAAACTACACGATATTCCTAATACTGTAGAACAAGGTGTGAAAAGTTTATCTAGTCTTGGAGTGGAATTTATCACCATTCATGCTAATGGCGGAATTAAAATGATGGAAGCAGCTGCAAGAGGAACTAAAGGGGCTCGCACCAAATTATTAGCTGTAACCGAATTAACTTCAATTGATCAAAAGACTTTAGAATCTGAAATTTTAATTGATCGTAAGTTAGAAGATGTGGTTTACCATTATGCCGTTAACGCATTAACAGCTGGTGTTCATGGTGTGATTTGTTCAGGGCATGAATCCAAATACATTAAAGAAAAAATTTCTCAGAATCTTATTTGCGTAACTCCAGGCATTAGAATGAATGAAAGTAAAAATGATC
This sequence comes from Mycoplasmataceae bacterium, assembly GCA_031265955.1. Lineage (GTDB taxonomy): Bacteria > Bacillota_I > Bacilli_A > Mycoplasmatales > Mycoplasmoidaceae > Malacoplasma_A. Next base: position 236,001 of record JAISBY010000010.1, read on the forward strand.
AATCTCGTACGCTCACGCCGAGAGAGGCGCACGCAAATAAAACTGACTTCATTGTAGTGGGTCGTCCTATCACTAATGCTGATAATTCATTGAAAGCATATCACTTATATAAAAAGGAATTTCTAGGAGAATAAATGAATAAAGTAGCTTCTGAACTGTTAAAAATAAAGGCGGTATTTCTAAATACTGATAAATTATTTACATGAGCAAGCGGTATTAAATCACCTATTTACACTGACAATCGTCTAATTATTTCCTATCCCAAGATTCGTGATTTCATTGAATTATCACTTGCAAGATTAATTTCTAAACATTATCCTAGCGTCAAAGCAATAGTAGGAACAGCAACTGCTGGTATTCCTCACGCTGCTTATGTTTCCCAAATATTAAATAAGCCAATGGCTTATGTGCGGAGCAAAACTAAAGACCACGGTCGTGCTAAAGCAATTGAGGGAGAAATTAAAAGAAATACTCCGGTGGTTGTAATTGAAGATTTATTATCAACTGGAAATTCTTGCTTAGAAGTAGTTAATATTTTAAGAACTAATAAAATAAAAGTATTAGGTGTTGCTAGTATTTTCACCTACCAAATGAAGAAATGTATTTCTAATTTTAAAAAAGCTAAATGTGAATACATTTCTTTATGCACTTTAGACGAATTATTAATTGAAGCGGTTCAACAGAAGTATATTAATTCTAAACAAGCGCAAGAAATATTAAAATTTCGTAATAGTTTATAACGGTAAACCGTCGGAATGAGGAAACTTGCAATTATTATTTTGCTTTAAACACAAAAGTGTTTTTATTAACACAAGATAACATTATTAAACCAAATCTGAATGTGAGTCATTGAATGATTTGAGTAAATTTCGGCATACCCAAGATGATTTTTCCTAAACCAGTATTAACGCCCCCCCCCGTAAAGTCTGTTGGATTATTAAAAACATGGTAAGTGATAATTGTGAAATCACAAGTTAACCACAAACTAATGCCCAAAAGCAGAACTCATTTACCTTTGCTTAATGTTTTGGAAGTACAAACACCTCTCCAACCAAAAAAACACAAAGCAAAAGCATACAAAAAAAATCCTACATTCTGCAAGGTACTAATGTGACTACTTCCTGAATAAAAACTAATATAAATTTCAAATATTATGAATATAAAAAAAACGAAAAGAAAACCGATTCCATAAAATAAATCTGATTTATTGAAACCTTTGGTTAATAAAATAAAATGAACCGCCTCACAAATTAATCCTAAAGCAACGATAGTTGAAAAATAAAAATCACATTTTGGCGAGGTCCAGTCATATAGGACTTCGGATATAAAACAAAAAATAATGAACAATGTTGTCAGATAGCTATACTTTTGAGTCTGCACCAATTGTGAATACAAGATCATTAGCGTAAATAATAAATATGTTAGGACATCAGGAATCAAGTCGTTATATATTCTTGCAGTAGATTTATCAGTTGAAACATTAGGTCACGAAATATTAAAAAAACTTTCTAGCATTCTTAAAATAAAGATTAGCATAACTAAACATAAACAAGAAATTAAATAACTATTGTGAATCCATCTTTTATTTAATCGGTTGGTATTTTCTTTTAACAAAATATCAAATTTCATTAACTGTTTTGATTATATTGATATTCTGTTAATAGATATTAATCAAATAGTAAAATAATTTAAATGTTTATAATCATCAAATTGTACCGTTAGCTCAGTTGGTAGAGCAAATGACTCTTAATCATTGGGTCGTGGGTTCGATCCCCTCACGGTGCACCATATAAAAGTTATCGCCACGAGCGATAACTTTTTAATTGATTAAGCACTAAGGATTACTCTTTTAAATTATTAAGTTTAACAATGTTGTTTAAACGTTCATCTAGTTTGTCAAAACGAGCCATTACCAATTTTTGAAACTCTCGCATTTCTTTTTGAAACTCTAAAAACCAAGCTGGTGGTCGTGATGGTTCAACAATTGTGTCTTTCATTTCATCCATTATGATAACACGTTTGGACGATGGTTTGAAATTTATCCGTCCAACTACTAGTAGTTGTATTTCTCGTTTTGCCTTCAACCATAATTCATTATCATAAAAATAAAACATGATTGTATTAGTTCTAGCGTCTAAAATCTCTCTTGCTTCATACTTTTGACAAATACGCTTAATGTCTTTAGTATTTCCCACAAATGTATTTGTAGACATTATAACAATGATAGATATTTTGCTATTTTTCATTTTATTCCTCTACTATGTAATACAAGCGAAATAAAAAAAATGCTAAATTATTTTTAAATTTTACATTACCAATCTCATAAAATTTGTTTTCTAATATCCATTTTTATTTAATTAATATAATTGTCAGTAACTTATGCCTCGTAAACATTTAGTTGCAAGCCAAACCAATAAAAAACAACAATTGCAAGCAAAACTTTGACAAAAGTTAGCTCGCGAAATCAAAGCTGCTGTTAAAGTTGGTGGTACTAACATTGAAGCTAATCCTAGATTAAAGGCAGCAGTTGATAAGGCATTACAAAACAATTTATCAAGAGATTCAATTGAACGTAATATTAATGGGTCCCATAAAGATAGCAACGAATTATCAGTTAAAGAATTTGAATGCTATGGTCCTAGTGGCATTCAAATTGTAGTTAGTGCTTTAACCGATAATATCAATCGTACTATCAGTAATCTCAACGGTTACTTATCAAAGTTACATGGGCAAATCGCCAAACCTAATAGTGTTAAAATATTCTTTGATAATGTAGGTTATATTGTAATTTATAAGAGCAACATTAGTGTTGACAAGATTATGGAGACAACACTTGATTACAATATCATTGACATCATTGAACAAGAAGATGCTATTGAAATTAAAACTAACCCTGGTGATTTTTATAAAGTTAAAGATGTATTAACAACTATTGGTGTAAAAATATTTAATAGTGAAATTCGTTTATTACCACAAAATCCAATTGAATCATTAGATTCAGATACAAAGACTAGATTAGAAAAATTTATTGATTCTTGTGACCAAGATGACGATATTCAATGGGTTGTAACGAATTACGAAGGCGAATAATTATTTTTTCTATATAATCTTTAGTCAATTATGAGTCGTCGTGATCAAATTAGTGGTAAAGGACCGTTGCGTGGTAACAAACGTAGCCATGCTTTAAATCATTCGCGAAGAGTATGAAATGTAAATTTACAGACAGTTAATATTAAGACTGGTAAAAATACGTCTAAACGTGTTAAGGTTTCTGCTCGTACTGTTAAAACATTAAAGAAACAAAATAAATTGGCTTAATGCTTTCAAAGCAATAAAAACCATTCGTCATTAATTGTGGCAAACTAGAAAGATTAACATCTAAAAATCTTTGGTTGTCTTCAACGTATGCAAATATTTTTTAACTAATTTGTTTTGCTAAACGAATTAAGAAGCTGCAACTGTTCAAAAAGCATCAACTTTTATTTTAGTCCAACTAAAATTAGACAAGTTATCAGCCATGTTTATTTCATTGTTAGATGAAGCTCATGCCACGATTGTTTGTTTACCTTCTACTGGAGGAATGCTATCAATAAACATTAAAGTAGCAACATCGCCTTTAGAACTAGAATTACACATTAAATATAATTTTTGTGCAGTACTAAACAAATAATCATCGGAATGAATTCCGTTAGGCTTTTTATCATCTTCTGTAGTAATAATCGTTCTATAATCATGAGATTCAAATTTTGCAAAAGATATAAATCCAAAATGGTCATCGGATTCTATTGATATTAATTCTCCAAAATCTATAGTTATTGTCTCTATTTTGCTACAGCTGGTTAAATTAGTAGCAAGTACGATACTAGATGTTCCTAGTACACCGACAGTACCGATTGTTTTGATTAGACTTATTCTTTTCATTTTTATCCCCTTAAATAACATAGCAAAAACCAGACTCTTACGAATGTAAAAGTCTGGTTTTTAGAGAAGAGATTAAATTAGCACTTACAGTACTATACCACTTAACCCCCCCTATTTAATTTCATAGAAATATTATAGTTAAAATTTAATCTCATATAATACTTATCCGATATGGTGAGTATGAGCCCATATGTTCATAGTATCGTTAATTTTTTCGGGAAGTAGCTTAGCTTGGTAGAGCACCTGGTTTGGGACCAGGGGGTCGCAGGTTCGAATCCTGTCTTCCCGACCATGACGGCAGGGTATCTCAGTTGGTTAGAGAACTCGGCTCATACCCGGGGTGTCGTGAGTTCGACCCTCACCCCTGCTACCATTATCGGAGCTTTAGCTCAATTGGTTAGAGCCCCCGACTCATAATCGGTTGGTTATAGGTTCGAGTCCTATAAGCTCCACCATGTGCTGTGAGTTTCAAAATTGTTACTTGCTGCTAATGTATTAATTAAAAAACACCTATTGAGGTGTTTTTTAATTAATATTCTTTGAGTTTAAATAATGATTTGATCAATGATTTGTATTAATCATATTTTAGCATCTTCTGAACAATACGAAGATTGCGCATATGTCATCAATTGGGTTTTAATAGCGGTATTAAACAATGTCTTGCTTGCTCCGTCTTTTCCATCGGCATTTATAACATACATAGAATATTCCTCTTGCGAATCTTTTAATGTTGATAAAGTTAATGAAACATCTGCTGTGGCAGGTGTATCTTTTGTAACAGATGTTCCGTTGTACGAATATGTACAATCACTATCTGGATATTTTGAGAAAATACTTGAAGAATCTGCTTTGTTACTAAAGAAAAAAAGTGAATTTGTAGTTACTACACCAGCGGCGGTAGCTATTGGAACTGTGCTACATAATTTGGAAGAAAACAAAGTGTGTATGCCAGAAAAATTTTGCGTGGAACTTGCAACGGTAGAATTAAATTTACAAAAAATAACTTTAGCATTTTCGCTATTAATTGTAAAAATGCCTGCAACATTTAATGCTGAATTATTTTCGGTATAGTTAAAGTCTAAACCATAAGCTTTATCATAATCCGAGTTATTATCTGAATGAATGGTGAAATTTCCGTTAATTCCAAAATCGCCTCCTAATCCTTGATAAAATCTGACGCCTGCAGCATAGTTCAAAGTGGAATTAACATCAAATATGCCATTAATAGTAGTACTAGATTGAACATCTGTGCTATAAACAAGACAACCTACAGCATTTCAAACAGCGTTTACTAGAAAGGTACCATTGATTAGTAAATTTGATTCTAAATTACTATTAAAGTAAATTGCACAAGCCTCAGGTTCCGTTGGTAAACCACCAGGGTTAGCGGTATTTGATTTAACTTTAGCAAATCCGTCTATTTCTATATATGCACCATTATATATACCCTTATTAAACCGATAGCCATAGCCATAAAATCCAGCGTTAACATCGAAAGTTCCTTTTGTAGTAATTCTTGATGATTCCAAAACTTCTTCTTGGAAATAAACACCGATCCCGATTGTAAAAGAATTAATTTCGAATGTTCCATTGATGTTAACAATACTATTGACATCGTTATAAAAGAAAACACCAATTATCGTATTGTCTTGACTTATTGATTGTGAACTAGTATTTAAAACAAAATTACCGTTAATGGTTTGTTTTGACTTTTGTATAGTAGTGGGAAAATCAACACCAATAGCTTTCATAACTCCGCTGATTAGAAATGAACCATTGACTATGGTATTTCCTCTGCATACTTCATTGTAATAAACACCATATCCATTTTGAGCATCAATGTTAAATGTACCATTGATTTCCTGAATAGAGTTAACATCGGTTCCGTCTATGAAAATACCATAAGCGTCGTCGTTTGTATATAGTTCTGCATGAACAGTAGCATCAATACTCATTGTTTTTGAATATCTCGCCGCTACGCTTGATGCTGGTTTTTTGGCAGAACCAACAATTACGCCTCAAACATCGCCAGTCACTTTGCTTTCTGCTGAACCTAATGAAATTTTTGCATTATTGACTGCACGTAATTTCATTTCTTGATCAAAATTAAGCAAAATTCCAAAATTAATTGTTTCAGAAATTTCAAATGTTTTCGCATTCTTATTATCAGCTGCATATGCTTGTAAATCCAATAACTTAGTTTGCGTAACAAGAGTACTATCGCTATATCTAGTATAAATAGAACTACCTTCTGTAATTAAATATTTTGAATCAATCTTGCTATCAATTACTGCTACTACATCATCATTTGGATTATCATTACTACAACTAGTAGCACTAATGATTGTTCCTACACTCGCCACTCCAAGTACGCCGACGGTGCTAATAATTTTTGATGCCTTAATTTTTTCCATTTTTTATAATCCCTTTAACTTTTAATTTATTTATGAACGACAATAAAAAAAGTAAAGAGTCAGTGATTAACTCTTTGCTTAATTAAAAACACAACCTTGAACTAGCGTGTGTGTGTGTGTGTGTGTGTGTGTGTTACACAAAACCTTCTCCTCATAAACTTTCACATTATAGCGAATTAAGAATCGATGCTGTGATCTTTAATGCTTATTTTGCAAGAAATTCATTCAATATAAGTAAAAACATTATGTCAACGATGGATAAAACTGGAATTGAATGTGTTAATTAATGATGTTTCAGTAGCTAAATTAACAAAAATCAACGCTTTTAACGTTGATTTTTGATTTGGCGCGCCCAGTAGGAGTTGAACCCGCAACCTTCTGGTCCGTAGCCAGACGCTCTATCCAATTGAGCTATGGGCGCATTAATGGAGGTGCGGATCAGATTCGAACTGATGAATACGAAGGTTGCAGCTTCGGACCTTACCACTTGGCTACCGCACCGTAATGATTAGAAATTATATATTTACATTTCGCGAATGAAATATTATTAATTTTTTCATTTTATAAATTAAGAACGATTATACTTTTAACACGCTCGAGTGGCGGAACGGCAAACGTAGTAGACTCAAAATCTACCGAGGGCAACCTCTTAAGGGTTCAAGTCCCTTCTCGAGCACCATGTAAATAGCAACTTGTTAGAATAAGTTGCTATTTTATTTATAATGGTTGTTAATTGTAGCACTCGTGGCGGAACTGGCAGACGCGCTAGACTTAGGATCTAGTTCTTAATAGAGTGGGGGTTCAAGTCCCTTCGGGTGCACCAAATAACTTAGGTAAGCGATATACCTAAGTTTTTTATATAATCTTCTCATGCAATCAAATAGGGGGGGGGATTAAGTGTAACGCTGTAGGCGCTCATTTTATTCTCTTTCTAGAAACAAGATCATTACATTTGTAGGGTCTTGTTTTTTGCTATTTACATTAATTCAAAGGAAATAAAATGAAAAAATTAAAATTAATAGGTGTTACCAGCGCCATCGTAATTCTAGGGGTTACAGGCATAGGGATTTCAGCAACTTTAACTAGTTGTAGCGAAAAGCCTAATCTTACAATTAATACTTATGCAGATTTTGAAAAATATTTTGCGAGTGCAAATCATCACGATGAATTCAACGACCCTGTGACATTCACTAGAGGTGATAGTCAAAGTGATCAATTAATTGAATATTTTATTACTGAAAAAAGACTTACACCTAACAATATCTTATATTCTCAGTTGTACAAATCTGTAGAATTTCTTGACAGTTATCAACATTCTCCTATGAACTTGAAAATTGAAATGAACGGCAATCGAATTTCAATAAAAACAACTAGTAATTTTGAAATTAGGGCAATCAATCAAGATGTAGATTTTCAATATATAAAAAGTTACAAGGGTTTCACTAGCGAATACGAACTTTCAACAAACGGTTATTATTTTTCTCAAAAAGGTAAGCAGGAAGTAGACGGTGAAGTAATGAATATAAATGGCAGTTATACTTTGCCTTTAAGCGATGCAAAATTAGCGATATATAACACTAGTGACAACATGTTTTTCTTAGACATTTATAACAAGAATGATGATACTAATTGTGGCTATTTACCAAATTTATCTTTTGGTCCAACTGGATGATACAAAGATGTTGTTATTACTCCCTCTTAAAACCAAACTATTTTTTTAATATCTAATTAAAAAGAATATCTGCATATGTTGGGAAAGGCCAAAGATTTTTAGGCATTATTCTTTCTAGTTCATCACAATAATAACGAATAGTTTCCATTGTTTTAAAAACGTTCTTCCGATAGGCAGTAGCTTTTTGTGCTCAACCACTAATATTTCTTAAGTTAGCTAACGATTTTAACAATTCATCCCTAGAACGATAAATTTGTTTGATTAAAGTTGAAATATTTTTTAATAAATTTAGTTCACTACTTGAATCAATTTTTAAGTTTTTCTTTACAAGACATGTTTTTGCTAAATGTTTTTCAAAATTAATAGCTGTAGGTAAAATTTCACGATTAAGTATATCAAGCATAGTCAAAGATTCAATCTTGATTGTTTTGCAATATTCTTCTAATAGGATGGTTTGACGAGCATTTACTTCAGCTTCGCTATAAACTCCTTGTCTTTTAAAGAGTTCAATATTTTTAGATGAGTTATATAAAACCAAAGCCTCTGGAACAGTTTTTAAATTTAATAGTCCTCTTGCTTGCGCTTCTTTTTCTCAAGCCTCTGAGTAGCCATTCCCATTAAATAAAATGCGACGATGTTTTTTAAATAATTCAGCAATCTTATCTTTGATAGCTTTTTCTTTATTAGAAGCTTTTTCTAATTCATCGCAAACTTGTGATAACACATCTGCAAATGCAGTATTAATCATAATGTTAACACATGATAAATTCATTGAACTACCAGGCATACGAAATTCAAATTTGTTACCGGTGAATGCAAATGGAGAAGTACGATTGCGATCGGAAGTGTCGCTAGTGAAGTTCGCAACGAATTTAACACCGTGTGTGGTGATTTTTTGTTCTTTATGGTAATAAACTTTAGCGTCGGCGATGGATTCCAAAATTTCGGTAATTTGATCACCAAGAAACATTGTCACTATTGCCGGCGGGGCTTCATTGCCTCCAAGGCGATGTTCATTACCGGCAGTAGCTACACTAATTCGCATTAAATCTTGGTGTTTATCAACGGCAGACATTAAACAAGTTACATATAGTAGAAATAAATAATTGCTTTCAGGGTTATCACCTGGATCAAACATGTTACCAACACCATCAACAGATACTGATCAATTATTATGTTTGCCACTGCCATTCATATTGGCAAATGGTTTTTCATGAAGTAGACAAACAAGATTATGTTTTTCAGCTGTTTTTTTCATAATCTCCATTGTTAATTGATTATGATCAATACCTACGGATACTCTTTCAAAAACAGGTGCTAATTCATGCTGACAAGGTGCAACTTCGTTATGTCTTGTTTTGGCAGGAATACCTAATCTCCAAAGTTCATGATCTAAATCAATCATGAAGTTCATGACTTGTGTTTTAATTTGCCCGTAGTAATGATCTTCTAGTTCCTGACTTTTTGGGCTTCTCGCTCCAAATAATGTACGACCAGTCAATTTAAGATCTAAGCGTTTGTCAAAAACACTTTTATTTATTAAGAAATATTCTTGTTCAGCTCCAACTGTAACTCTGGCATGGTTAGCACAATGACCAAATAGATTGACAAATCTTAAAGTTTGTTTTTTAAGCGCAGTGGAAGAACGGTGTAATGGGGTTTTTTTATCAAGGACATGTCCTTGATAAGACATAAAAATAGTGGGAATGTATAAAGTTTGATTACGTACAAAGGCATGACTGCTAGCATCTCACGCTGTATAACCTCTTGCCTCAAAAGTACTACGTAAACCACCGGACGGGAAAGAGGAGCCGTCAGTTTCGCCTTTAATCAATTGCTTACCAGAAAAATCCATAATGATTGTTCCGTCATTTTGCGGAAGGATAAAACTGTCATGCTTTTCAGCTGATACTCCATTCATTGGTTGAAATCAATGCGTATAGTGAGTGGCGCCTTTTTCTAATGCTCACTCTTTCATTGCTTTAGCAATTTTGTTGGCGATATCAATATTTAAAATTTCTTTCTGATCGTCTTTTAGAGATTTCTTAAATTGCTCATATGTCGCAGCAGGAATTCTTTTTTTTAGTTCGGTATCGCTAAATACTAATTCACCATAAATTTTTGGAATGGATAACATGTTCTCTCCTTCTTAATAAAAATTAAAAAACACTGTAAGAACACAGTGTTTTTTGATAATCAGTCTTACATGAGCACAATCTCTTAAAAGACTAACTGTTTTTATCATGAGTTGAATTATATATAAGAGTTTGAATACGAATGTGTTTTTTATCAAAATCCAACATAAAGTGGTTATTTTGTGTTAATATATTAGTCCGCTGTATCACAATCGTGCAGCTTCAACCGTTCTTAATTGGTCTTAAATTACTTGAATGTATACCAACAAGACGAGTCTAAGATTGTAGGAGGAAATACATGTTTGCAATATTTGAAACCGGTAGTAAGCAATATAAAGTATCAGTTAACGATGTCATCTATGCTGAAAAAATTGAAGGTAAGATTAATGACAAGATAGAATTTGACAAGGTTTTAATGATTGATAAAGAGATTGGTGCGCCTTATTTAGCTAGTGCTAAAGTTATTTGTGAAATTCAAAAACAAGGGAAGCAACCCAAATTACTAATCATTAAACACATTAGTCAAAAACACCATACTAAAAGACAAGGTCATCGTCAACCTTACACAAAATTAATTGTGAAGGAGATTAAGAAATAATATGGCTAGTAAAAAAGGTGTAGGTTCTACTAAAAATGGTAGAGACTCTAATCCTAAATATTTAGGTGCTAAATTAGCAGATGGTCAATTTGCTAAAGCTGGGATGATTATTTACCGTCAAAGAGGTAATAAAATTTATCCTGGTAAAAACGTTGGTCAAGGTAAAGACCATACATTATTTGCTAAAGCTGCTGGTATTGTAAAATACCTTCGTTTTGGTGATAACAAAACAAAAGTAGAAGTTATTACTAAATAAAACGAATTAAGAAACTTTAATATCAAACACGTTGTGTTTGATTTTATTTTTATGTTTCTTGCTTCAAGTGTGCGCTAAACCAGCAGTAGATGTTTCACGATAACCAAATTGTAAAGCTTTACCTGTTTCTAACATTGTTTGAATGATATCATCATAGCTAAACAATTTATGGTTAGGAGATAAGGCTGCAAGATTAACAGCGTCAATTGCACGTATAGCCGCCAATGCATTTCTTTCAATGCAAGGAGATTGTACAAACCCTAACACTGGATCACAAGTTAAACCGAGGTGATGCTCTAATGCAACCGAAGCTGCATCAAAAATTTTGTTTGTTGGAAGATTAAGCAAATAAGCATATGCAGCAGCTGTCATAGAACAAGCTACACCTACTTCAGCTTGGCAGCCAGCTTCTGCTCCTGCAATTGAACCATTTTGTCTAGCAATATTTCCTATCAAACCAGCAACAGCCAAAGCTTCTATTATTTTTTGTTTAGTTAATTTCATTCTGTCTTTAGTGTAAAGTAAAACCGCTGGTAGTATTCCACAAGCACCACACGTTGGGGCAGTAACGACAATTCCACCGCTAGCATTAGTTTCACTAACTGCAAAAGCATAAGCCATTAATAAATTATGGTTGAGATCTATACCTTGCTTTTTCAATTTTTTTGCAGAAGTGTTGAACAAAATACTTGCACGGCGCCCTAATTTAAGTTGTCCTGGTAAAACTCCGGTTTCTTTTAAACCTTTGGTAATTGCTTGTTGCATTACATTTCAAACTTTATCAAGATGATGTCATAACACTTTGTCTTCAAGACGTTGAATGTACTGATACAAATTTATTTTGTTGTTCTTACATGTTTTAATAATTTGTGTAGCATAGTTATCTTTATAAATTTGTTTGAGTAACATTTTCTTTTTATCTTCACCTTTAATTCTGATGGCGCCACCACCAATACTAAAAATCCTTGTGGTATTTATTATTTTATCATCATGGTAGGCAATGAAATCCATGGTATTAGGGTGTTCTATTGAAGTATCGGTTGCATTTCATTCAATCGTTACTTTAGCAGGAGCAAAGGTTTGAATAATGGCTAAATCAGTTAAGTGTCCTTTGCCAGTCAAAGCTAGCGATCCGTATAGAATAACTTTGAATTCAGTGGCGATGGGATAATGATGTTTGTAGTATTTTGCAGCGTTAGCTGGTCCCATCGTATGGCTAGAAGATGGACCGTGGCCAATTTTATATAAGGTTTTGATTGTTTCCATAATCAAGGATTATGACACATTAATAAATTACGAAAAAAGTTTTTCCTGCTTTGCAAACTTATATTTTTCAAAACCTGTGAAATGATAGCGATTAACTAATTCCTGAAATAGTTTTTGGTCAATTGGTCTTTTAACAAAATCATGAATATTAGTTCCATCAAGAACATTGGTTTGGATGGTTGATAATTGTTTGCACATCATTGCAAAAGCTTTAGATTCATTAAATTTGGTTTGTTGAGGTAAGGTTAATTTATCGAGCGATTCATAAATACCTTCTAATGATCCGTATTTGGTAATTAATTCAGCCGCAGTTTTTGGCCCAATCCCTTTAACTCCTCTTAAATTATCGCTGTTATCGCCAGAGACACCTTTGAAATCCACGACTTGGCAGGGTTTTAGACCAAAAAAATTATCGCCGAAGTTATGAATCGTTACTTTTGTAGTGTTACTAATACCAGTTTTAAATAGATTTACAATAGTTTTATCATTTACAAGTTGTAATAAGTCTTTATCAGAACTATAAACATCAACTTCAATCTCGTGACTATTCATTATTTTGACAAAACTGCCAATAATATCGTCTGCTTCAATTCCCGGAATAGATAGATGTTTTATTCCGATAATTTTCATTGCATCCTTGATTAAAGGAAGTTGAGTGAATAAATCGGTGGGCATCGGTTTTCGCCCAGCTTTATATTCGGCAAAGGTATCATGACGTAAAGTTTTCTTTTCATGATCAAGTGCCATTAATACATAATCGTATTGTGTCTCGTTTAATAGTTTCAAAGTAATTAATAATACTAATTTCAAAGCGTTAACTGGTTGAAGGTTATGTTGTTTGTAATACTCTAATTGATTATGTGTAGCATAAAATGCTCGATAAATTAAAGAATTACCGTCGATTACTAATGCTTTTTTAGTCATGATATTCCTTGAATGATAGAGCCTGGTAACCCCGGTCATTAGCTCTTATAGTAACAATAAAGTTATTGTTATTAATTAAAATGCCTTTAATTTTCTCGTATACTCCAGGAAAAATAGCAACATCAATAATTTTACTATCATCCTCAATTTTAGCGAAGGCCATTGCCTGATTAGTTTTGGTTTTAATTTCGCGATGGCTTACTAATGTAACTAAAGCGTGGATTACATTAGGTCCATCCGCTTCACTTAAACTTAAAATTTGATAGTTACCCCTATATTTCTGTTTTAAACTTGTAAGCGGATGTTCGACAAAAGATATACCTAATAAATTAAATTGTTCATCATCCAATTGTTTTTTAATAGCTATCGTTTCCTCGACTTGTTTTAGAATTGGCTTAATAATAAATTCGCCACTAGTGGTTATGGTTTGAATTTTTTTAAATAATTCTGTAAGGTTGGTCAATAAGAAATAACGTGTTTTGTCTTCCAATAGTTGATCAAAGGCACCAACTTTAATTAAAACTTCCATGGTTTTTTGGCCGATACCATTATTCGCAAGTATGGCAATTGCTTGTGTATAGTTAGTAAATTTTTTATTTTTAACACTTGCACGAGCTTCTAAAATTTTGTTAATGGTTTCGTTACCAATTCCTTTAATGGCGTTGAAACCAAAAACAATCGTTTTATCCTTAATTTGAAAACTGTAATCTGAGTCATTTAAGCACGGTGGTAAAACATTGATACCGATCGCTCGTGCACTTTGAACATATACAGCAACTTTATCAACGCTATTTTCACTAGTAGATAACAATACTGTGAAATATTCTAACGGATAATGCGCTTTTAGATATGCCATTCAATAACTAACGTATGAATATGCTAATGAATGTGAATGGTTGAAACCATAATTAGCAAATTCATAAATGAAATCAAATATTTTATTTAATTCAGATTCACTATATTGATTTTTAATGCCGCCGGTAATAAATTGTTTTTTAAGTTGTCCTAGTTTATCAGCATTCTTTTTGGAAATAGCACGTCGAAATAAATCAGCTTCAGCAAGTGTGAATCCAGCTACTCTTTGGACAATCTCAATAACTTGTTCCTGATAAATAATGATGTTATACGTGGAAGCCAAAACTTCTTTGAAGTCATTGTTAAGGTAATTAATTGATTGCGGATCTGCTTTGTTTTTTAAATAATCAGGAATATTTTTTTGAGGTCCTGGTCTAAATAGAGCAGAGGTGATAGAAATATCTTCAATTGAGGTTGGTTTAATTTTCACAATTAATTTACGCATTCCTGGTGATTCTAATTGAAAAATTCCAACCGTGTCACCTTTAGTTAATTGTGTAAACACTGTTTTATCGTGCAAATCAATTTTTGATAAATCAATATCAATGGAATAATTCTTTTTAATTAATTTTAATGTTTCATTAATGGTGGTTAAATTTACAAGACCCAAAATATCCATTTTAATTAAACCCAATGGTTCCAAGTATTCCATAGAGTATTGAGTGGAATTGATTCCGTCCGTGCTTCCTTGAGTAGGGATAACATCGTCGGTTTGGGTACCAGTAATAATTACTCCGGCCGCATGTAAACCAACTTGTCTTGGTAAATTTAATAGTTTATTAGCAATGTCAAATAGTTCTTCGTATTTGTTTGCAAAAGAGGCAATTTGTTTATTGTCAGCAATAGCTCCTTTTAAATCCAAGTCATACTCCATTGAAATTAGTTTACTAATGTTATTAACAATTGGTAAGTCGATACCCAACACGCGTCCAGCGTCACGAATTGACATTTTAGCTTTTATTCTTTGGAAGGTAACGATGTGAGCTACGTGCGAGGCTCCATAGCGTTCGTATAAATATTCAATGATTTCGTTTCGGCGATTATCCATAAAATCAATGTCAATATCTGGTAATGTTTGTCTCGACGGATTTAAAAAGCGTTCAAAGATTAAATCATGCTCAATCGGGTCAATATCTGTTATTCCCAATACATAGGCAACTAGCGACCCGGCAGCGCTACCTCTACCTGGTCCAACAAGAATTCCATTACGTTTGGCAAAATTCACATAATCTTGCACAACTAAAAAGTAGTCATTAAAATGCATTTGATCAATAATGCCTAACTCTTTTTTTAAACGCTCAATGTATGATGATGGTGCACTTGATGAATTTAATCTTTGTTTTAGCCCATCGCGACACTTGGTTTGTAATAATATCTTGCTAGACACACTTTTATCATATGTTGCAAAGTTAATTGTTTTATTAAGCGTGAGTGTTCACGAACATGAATTAACCAAATGCTCAAGATTTTTTAGAGCAGTAGTTGAAAATTTTTGACGAGCTTGTGTTTCGTTTAACATATAGCAATCGTCATAATCATGGTTTTCCTCAAAAGCAGAAAGTTGTTGATCGCTGCCAATCGCCATTAGTGCTTTAAGATACTTTACATCCCCTTTATTTTCAAAAAAACATTCTTGGAAGGCAATCGGAGCATCTTGTTGGGAATTAACGTAATAAACGTCTTTGTGGTGTTTGAGCCATTTACCATTTTGCTCGCATTCTAATATTACGTATACATCGCTTGTAAAGTCGTTGATGTCGTACTCAATGTTGCCCATAACACGTGAAGAGATTTTGACAAGATTATGATAACCATTATTATTTTTGGCAATTAAAACCACTTTATTTTCGGCATATGTTATTTGTAAACCGATAATCGGAATTAATTTATTAGCGGTTGCTTTTAAATAAAATTCCATTGCGCCATACATGTTATTAATATCTACTAAAATAACATACTTTTGCTTTTGTCGGAGTGCATGATTAATAATGTCATCAATTGATATTGATGACATTAATAATGAATAATGCGAATGAACACCAAGGTTAACAAACATTTATTTACGTTTTAGTTCTTTCATGCGCGCTTTAATTTTTGATATTTTTTCTTTATCAGTCACTTCAAAACGTAACATGTACTCTAGGTCAGCATAACTTTTATTGACAATTTCATCATCAAAGTTGGCGCTTAAATTTAATTGGTTTGGATCAATTCTTGCTGTTTTTGGTACATCAATTCTTTCAAATTCGTCAGGATCAATCGCTGCGATTTTAATAGTTTTTGTTTTACCCATAAGTGACCCCCTATTTGTCAAGTCTCCACTTATTATATAAAAATAATATTTTGGCTTATTGATTATGTCCGAGCATTTGTTTTAAGTAATTAATGACATCTAGTCGCATTTTTTTGGCTTGTTTGATGTCCTTTAAGGTAAAACCTGCCGCTAATTTATGACCGCCGCCACCATATTTTTCAGCAATTTGATTAATTGGAAAGTTACGACTTCTTAACGAACCTCGCCAAGCTTTGATAGTATCGTCGTAATATACAGTCATTCAGATTTCTAAACCTCTAATGTTATTAAGGATATGAACCATTGACATTCTTAATTCAATTTCATATTTTTCAAAAGAATTTTTTGACAAAACCGCATAAGCAAATTTTAGTTCCGCCATAAATTTAACTTTGCCCATTACATATGAGTCAAATTTCGCTTCCCTTAACGATTTTAAATAAATCGCATCATTAATTCGCTGACGATCAAAATTAGTAGTCAATAGTTTAGAAGCTAATTGAAAAGTAGATGGTTTTGTGTTTAAATATAGAAAGCGGTTAGTATCAGTTACGATCCCGGCATATAAAAAGGTGGCAGTTGGAGCTAAAATGTATTTTGGATCTCAAAAATATAACAACTCACCAATCATCTCACATGTTGCAGGATACGTTTGATCAATCCATTCGATTTGACCAATTGATTCCACTTGTGGATGATGGTCAATTCTAATTAGCTCCTTACAATACTTATGTCGTCCTGTTCAAACACGTTGCTCATTAGCAGTATCTAGAATAATTCCAAGTGAGTCAGTTAAGAAATCGTTAGGAACATGTTGTTTATCAAAAGAAAAAAAACCTTTAGAAAAAGATTCGTCTAGAACATCAAGCCCAATGATGGCAACTTCCTTTTCAGGAAAAAGATCACGAACGTAACGTTTTAAAGCATAACAAGCCCCTAGCGCATCAAAATCAGGGACTTCGTGAAAAAATAAAGAAATTTTTGCATATTCTGTAATTTTATTAATAATGGCAGTTTTTAAAAAATCCATACGGCAATTATATGATATTCATTGGTTATGTGTTTTTGAAGAAATTCATTTATATTTATTAACTAATAAGATGAATTATTTTACAACGCATAAAACTCCAATAGGAAAAATCACGTTAGGAAGTGACGGCAAGAGCCTTACTGGTTTGTGAATTGAAAATCAAAAATACCACGGTGGTACGATTTTCAAAGAAATGAAAGAAAATACGAATTTACCAATTTTTAGAGATACAAAGCAATGACTTGATGGATATTTTGCTGGTAAAAATCCAACGACAACTCAAATGTCATTTAAACCAGTAGGTAGTAAGTTCCAACTAAGGGTTTGAAAAATGCTTTGCGAGATACCTTATGGTAAGGTAACAACTTATGGTACGATTGCTAGGAGAATAGCTAAAAAGATGAACAAGAAAAACATGGCAAGTCAAGCGATTGGTAATGCTGTGAGTCACAATCCGATTTCAATAATCATTCCATGTCACCGAGTGGTAGGAAAAAACGGTAGTTTAACTGGTTATGCGGGCGGGATATCGATAAAAGCAAAATTACTTAAACTTGAAAAGGTTGATATGAGTAAATTATTTATTCCTAAATAATTGTCATTATTCAACAACTAAATGTTTCTTGAATATGTTTTCAGCGATTCTGTCAGCCAAATCTAATTCTTTTTCTAGAGAAATTGCTTTATGAATCGTTGGTTTAGTTACCGGATTAGCTGGGACAAATAAACTACAAGCATCAGCAAAAGGTAAAATTGATGTATCGTAAGTACCAATTTTTTTAGCGACATCAATTATTTCACTTTTATCCATAGCCAACAAAGGACGAAGCACTAAAAAATCACCACTAGCACTTTGAATTGTTTGCATGCTTTGAATTGTTTGACTAGCAACTTGTCCGATAGATTCTCCTGTTGCAATAGCGATATAACCTTCCGCTTGCGCCAATTGTTTAGCAATTCTAAAAAAATATCGACGCATAATGGTAATTTGATAGCTTGAATCATGGATGTGACTAATCTCATGCTGCAATTTAGTAAAATTTGCAATATATAGTTTGGATTTATACAATTTATTATTTAATGTCAATATTTTTTTCAATGTACGAACTTTGTCCAATGCTCGTTCATCAGTATGGGGTGGTGAAATAAAAGTGAGAAAATCTACATGCATACCTTTTTTCAACAATAAATAACTAGCAACTGGCGAATCAATGCCACCAGAAATTAATACTAATACTTTACCATTAATTCCCAGCGGGAAACCACCCATTCCTTTTATTTTTTCAAAATAAAAAATAGCATCTTTATATTTAATTTCAATCGTAATCATCAGCCGGGGATGATGAACGTCAACCGAATATTTTTTGAATTTATGTAATATGTCTCTGCCAATTTTTGCAGAAATTTCCATGGAATTAAGCGGATATTGTTTATTAGTTCGCTTAGTATTTACCTTGAATGTTGTTTGCTTGATATCTTTTTTTATTAGTGATTGAATTATTTGATCGGACAATTTTTTAAATTTATGAGAACATTCATAAGCAGGAATAATTAAACCAATGCCCGGAATTTTTTGCAATAAATTTATTATTTTTTCATTATTTTTGCTAGTAATACCGTTAATGATTAATGCATCAAACTGTTTGATGAATTTAATTGTCTTAAATTCTACTAAAACTCTTTTCACATTATCAAATAGACAATTAATGAAAGCTATTTTATTTTTCCCTTTGAGTGTTAATTCTCCGTATTTAATGTAAATAATTGATCGCATTATTTTCCTAATATTTCCAATTCAGATTTAAGTCAAGCATGATCATCTTCAGTCATTTCTGGGGAAATTCCAGTATCAATGTGTTGGTGGTATCATTTAGTGGCAAACTGAATGTATTTATCTAATAAATTACGGTCAATTTCAAAATTAGCAACTTGAATGTCGTGATTAGAAGCTTCAAATTCTTCGGGAGCAGCATAGTCTTTGCCTTCTAAAAAGCCAATTGCAAATATCCCTTTAGTCGTATTACGTAAGTATAGATATAAGGCTAATTGCATTTGATATTCTTTTGAGATTTCAATACCATTCTCATTAAATCATGTGTTTTTCTTAGCGTTTTTTTCTTTGATAACTGGTAAACCATTAACATCTTTAGTCATCTTTAGTTGATTATTTACTCGTTTATAGACAAAAGAATCAATTGATGATGTTTTGATTTCTAACATTGGCATGTCGGTAGAATAATCAACTATCTTAAGTTTATTTAATGGCTCACCATCAGGAATTCCACCAAAAATTTTATTTTCTTTAAAGGCATCTCAGCCAATTTCTTTGGGATCATATATTTTAAAATCTATATTTAGTAACTTAGAGATATATGTCCTGATTTTAGGTTCAATAACATTACCCGCTTTTGCTAAAGTTGGATCCATTACATCTTTGTAAAGGTTAACCATCGTCATTCAAGTTTTAAATGGTGAGTTGTATTTATTTAAACCGAAGATAGCGGCAAATCTTGTACCAGTAATTTTTTTGAAACACCATTTTTGTGTTTTTAAATAATTCGCAGTTAGTTGCACATGATTATTCACAACTTGAAAATTATTAAGACTATTTAAATTGATTGGCATTTGATAAGTATTATAGATATTCTTTAATAATTCATTAAATTTGTGAATAAGAATAACCGAAAAAAATCGGAAAAAATTCCGAAATGGTTTTTGAACTTTTTGTCTTATTATTGTTTTCCAATCTAAACTAAGGAGAAACAATGAATTGAAAATAAAGCAAACACATAACTGCATCCAAATAAAAGTAGTATGCGAATAAAATCACAAAAATGAATAGGATATAATATATGAGATACAAATACTCAATTACCAAAAGAATTGATGAAAATAATGGTGAGGTAGATGTAATGAAAATTGGAGCTAAAGAACCAACACTAAGAGACTTGATTAACAAACAAGGAATCTTAATAAACAAAATTTTGATAACTTTAAACAAACACGGCGAGCAAATTATAAAATTAGAGAGACATATGACAAAGTTTGACAATCGAATAACAAAATTAGAGGAAAATAAATAGTTGTCATAAATATAAAGCTGAACCAGTTGCTAGTCCAACTTTATATTTATTGCTTCTAATTATTTACTTTGTTCAGTAACCATTTGTTTCAATGTGTTACGACGTTGAACAGCTTCTTTAGCACTAGCCTCAAATAAAATCTTAGCATGCTCTGGTGATTTTTTCATTAATGAAACATAACGATTTTCACCATCTAAGAACTCTTGATAAGTTTTTGTTGGCTCAGCTGAATCAATTGTCAAGGGAGCTTTTTCATTGCGTGGATCATAACGGTATAGAGTTCAATAACCAGTTTCAACTGCTTTCTTCTGAATAGCTTGCGCATTTGATAAGTTAATACCGTGGTTAATACAAGGAGCATAAGCAATGACAATGGAAGGACCATCATAAGACTCAGCTTCTATCAAAGCTTTAATTAGTTGTGCCGGATTTGCCCCCATAGATACTTGTGCCACATAAACTTGTTTGTAACTCATGGCAATTAAACCTAAATCTTTTTTACGAGTTATTTTACCATTAGCGGCAAATTTAGCAATCGAACCAGCAGGGGTTGCTTTAGAAGCTTGACCACCGGTATTAGAATAAACTTCTGTATCTAATACTAAAATATTAACATTTTCGTTTTGAGCAATGACATGGTCTAAACCACCATAACCAATGTCGTAAGCTCATCCATCGCCACCAATAATTCATTGTGATTTCTTAGGCAATTGATCAGATGAGTTTAAAACTTGAGTAATTTCATCAGTTTTTGGTAACTTATTTAATAAATCAATAACTACTTTTGCTTTGGTTTGCGATTCAGCTTTATCTTTTACAACCACTAAATCTTTAATAGCAGCTGCTATTTCACCACTATTGCTAGCAGCAATTTTTTCTAATCGTTCGTATGCTTCGGCTCTACGGTAATCAGTTGCTAGTCGCATCCCAAAACCAAATTCAGCATTATCTTCAAATAAAGAATTAGCTCACGATGGCCCGTGTCCTTCTTTATCAATGGTGTAAGGATTACTTGGAGCACTACCGCCATAGATTGATGAACAACCAGTTGCATTAGCAACCATCATTGAATCACCAAATAATCTCGAAACTAAAGTAACATAAGGAGTTTCACCACAACCTGAGCAAGCGCCAGAGAATTCAAAGTAAGGTTTTTTAAATTGGACGCCTAGGACAGTTGATTCAGGAAATTTTGTTTGTTTCACTGGAGTAATACTATTAACAAACTCTCAATTCTTTTCTTGCTCAGTAACAACCGAACGAAGTGGTTTCATTTCCAATACTTTCGGTTCGCCTTCTTTAGTAATTTTGTTTACTGGACAAGAACGGTAACATGATTCACAACCGGTACAATCAAGCGGAGAAACTTGTACTACAAATTTAGCGCTAGCTGCCGTTGCTGTTTTGGATTTCAAACTTGCTGGGGCTTTAGTAATATCACTATCGGATACTAAGAAACTACGAATAGCAGCGTGCGGACAAACCAAAGCGCATTGACCACATTGTGCACATTTGTCAGGATTCCATATAGGTACATTTAAACCAATACCGCGTTTTTCATATTGAGTTGTACCGTTTGGCACAGAACCATCAGCAGCGAATTCAGAAACTTTCATTTCATCACCATGACGTGAATTGATTTTATTAACTCAATTTTTGAAGTAATCACTCATTTTGCGAGATTGAGTAAACGATTCAGTTTTAGTAGAAATAATTTTATTTACATCAACTGAACGTAAATCAGTTGTGGCTGCATCAATGGCTTTCATGTTAGCTGCCAAAATCTTTTCACCTTTTTTACCGTATGCTTTAGTGGCAAATTTTTTCATTTCCTCTTCAGCTTTAGCGTAGGGGATGATGTTACTAATTTTGAAAAAACAAGCTTGCATAATAACGTTGATTCGATTACCTAAACCGGCAGTTTTAGCAACATTAAATGCGGGGATTGCATACAATTTTGCATTTGCATCTTTTAAATGCTTTTTAAATGCTTCTGGTAAATCACGTGCTAATTGTTCATCAGTTAGAGAAGTATTTAATAAAACGTTACCACCGTGTTTTAATCCAGTTAATACATCATATTGGTTAACAAATGCATAATTGTGTACGGCGATAAAGTCAGCGGCTTTTACTAGGTAAGGAGCGTGGAAATCATTATCACTAACTCGTAAGTGTGAAGTTGTTAATGAACCAGATTTTTTTGAATCGTATTCAAAATAGCCTTGCACGTATTTTGGAGTTAAGTCGCCGATGATTTTAATACTTGATTTATTAGCACTAACTGTACCATCGCTTCCTAAACCAAAGAATTTCATTTCATAATATTTAGAACCAAGTCCTTTAAAATTCTTTGGCGCAGGTAATGAAGAGTGAGTTACATCATCAACAATGCCAACGGTGAAATGGTTTTGAGGTTTGGGATTTTCTAAATTTTCAAAAACACTAACAACTTCGCTTGGAGTAAATTCTTTTCCAGCTAATCCATAACGTCCGGCATAACACTTAATATCGCTTCTATTAGTTTCAACTAAAGCAGTTACAACATCAAGGTATAGCGGTTCACCTAATGATCCAGCTTCTTTAGTTCGATCTAACACAGCAATATGTTTAACTGATTTAGGTAATGCATCTACTAGTGCTTTAGCATTAAATGGACGATATAAACGAACTTTTAATACACCAGTTTTTTTACCATTTTTATTTAAATAAGAAACTGTTTCTTCTACGGTGTCACAACCAGAACCCATTAAAATGATAATGTCAGTAGCGTTAGCATCTCCAACATATTGAAATGGTTTATAAATACGTCCAGTTTTTTTACCAAACTCATTCATTACAGATTCTACAATGCCATAGGCTGCATCATAATATTTGTTGGAGGCTTCAGTTGCTTGAAATCAAACATCAGAATTTTGCGCAGTACCAGTTTGTTTCGGATGTATTGGATTATGAGCGTGTTTCCTAAATGCCTCTATTTCTTTGATTGGTAACATTCCTTTAATTAATTCATCGTCAAGTATTTCCACTTTACTAATTTCGTGTGATGTTCTAAAACCATCAAAGAAATGAAGAATTGGCAATTGCGCTTTGTAAGTAGCAACGTGAGAAATTAAAGCTAAATCCATAACTTCTTGAGAATTGTTAGAGGCCAACATAATAAAACCAGTTTGACGGGTAGCCATAACATCGGTGTGATCACCAAAAATGCTTAAAGCATGGGAAGCAATGGTTCGAGCGGACACATGGAAGACACTAGGTAATTTTTCACCAGCAATTTTGTACATGTTAGGAATCATTAATAACAAACCTTGACTAGCAGTATAAGTTGTAGTCATAGCTCCGGCAGCTAATGAACCGTGAACAGCACCAGCAGCACCACCTTCTGATTGTAGTTCAGCAAATTTTACTGTCCGACCAAAAATATTTTTTTTGCCACTTGCACCTAATTCATCGCCATATTCAGCCATCGGCGAAGATGGTGTAATTGGATAGATGGCAGCAACTTCGCTCATCATGTAACCAATATAGCCAGCGGCTGTATTTCCGTCCATTGCAGTTATTTTTTTATTACTCATAATTAATTATTTTCCTTAAAATTTTTATTGTTTTTGTTAAATACTTTTTGTAATTATATATACAAGTATATAAATGTGTAAAACGAATATATGATGTTTATGAAATTAAGCATAATTGTTTTATTAATAAAACATAACACTATATAATCTTTCTCAAGATGAGAAGTAGAATAGCGTTCCACACACACACACACACACACACACACACAGGTACATTCACTAGTTTTTGTCAACCCCATAATTTAATACCAGTATTAATTGTTAATAACTGGTATTTTTTTATTGTCTCATTGAAAATTTTTACAAAATGTAGGAGAGAGAAATGAAAAGAAGATTTAAAAAAGCGATTGTTAGTACAGCGACAACTACCATGGCAATAGCAGGAGTTGCAGCAATAGGAGTGAGTTTAACCCAATGTGCCAAAGATGATCCGACACCTGCGAACGACTATTGATTAGTCAAAAGTCAAGACACATTAAAAGGAAAGGGAGATATCGCTGTACTAATTGCTTATCACAATGGCGACATTTATAATGGTGCTTATGAAACTACTTCTAAAAACATTGCTATTAGTGGTGATATCATTACTTTAAACACACCACCAAGTGCTATAACTCCAGTCACAATAATCGAAACTACTCATAATATTACTACCACTATTACTTTATTACCAGATGATCCTGTGCCCATCCCGTTTGGTGGTAACTATGCGACATGAGAAGAACTTGATAATGAGACTACTCAGATTTTTACTTTAGGTAATGATGGCACAATTATGGGAGTAAATTCGACTAATTTAAGTAGTAAGATGCAATCACTAGATAGAAATGGGATTGATTTTGGGGATAATGTTGCTTCCATTGGTGAAAACGCTTTCAGAGACTGTTCGAGTTTAGGTGAATCTGGCACGGTCCAATATCTTAAATTCACGAGTGTTTCATACGTTGATCGTGGTGCCTTCTGTAACTGTGCAGGTTTAAGACAGGTTTATTTAGGCGGTGGGGCTACTATTAATCACGAGCTCTCCATCGGCCGTGATGCCTTCTATGGTTGTGTGAATTTGGCTTATTTTGGAGTGGATGCCACAGCACGGTTTACCGCCATCGGTACTGATGCCTTCGCTGACTGTGCGAGTTTTACCAACCGTGATTTTTTCCAAGTTAGTGATGCCAATTTAAATAATCTCGGTGCATGAGACATAAATACTAATGCCAATAAAGGCGGATGAATTAAGAATTTACAGACAGGTTCAGCACCACAAACCTGCTTGGGTTGCATTGCCTTTGGCGAAATTGACATTAATGCACTTGATTTCATCGGTGAATCTGCCTTTGATAACTGCGCGAGTCTAAAAGTAGTAGATAGTTGAACGAACAAGGGTTTAGGTAAAAATTCAATCGGTAACTGAGCTTTCGAGAAGTGTGTGAATTTAGTGAACATTACCGTACCAAATTTTGTCACTCTCATTCATACTGGTGCCTTTTCTGACTGTGCGAATTTATCAACGATAACATTACCAACTAGCGTCACTATCATCGATAACTATGCCTTCTATAATTGTGCGAGATTAACCAATTTTGAATTTGTCGAAAGCGATAGTTCCTCTACCAGTCTTTCCATCGGCGACCATGCCTTTGTTGGATGTGCGAATTTGAAACTCATACAACTGGCGACAAAAACAAGCACAACCTGAACTGGTGCCAATTGATTTGATAGTTGTCCAGTGTTTGGAACTATTAAATCAAATCAATTAGCAACTAGTGCTAATATGGTGGATTGAATTACCCGTTTGCCTGGTGAAGGTAATACGGCATGATACGGTTTGCAAAACCCTGCGGAATAATAAATTGATCTTTTAAAATATTTAATCCTTGGATTTTGGTAATTAGAGTGTTAAATAGTGTTTTTCCTTGTTTTAAGTAATTGTTAAATATAAATAATTAGATGTTTTATCTTTATGTTTCATGTCAAATGAAACATATAATTTGCGGATGGGTTTATCTTATAAAACAGCGCATTTAACCAAAACTTGAGTGAAATTATTGTTTTGTAGTTTGTTATTAGTTGGTTTTTTAATTATTTGATTATTAATTGGTGAAATCAATTTATTACACCAACAATGATTAATACCTTACAAAGGAGTAATGTGATCAGGCAAAATAAACGATACTAATTATCTTAGTATTTTTAATACCTATTCCCAAGACATTACGTATTGAGATTCATCTATTACTAATGCCGATCTTTTTAAAAGCTACGCACAAGATACAACCAAATTTCCTAACGGTATTAGTATTCTTTCGTCTAGTCTAAAATTTAATGCACTCATATTAATTCCGTTATTAGTAACATTTGTTATTTCCATAATTATTCCGTTAATTACTAGAAAATTAAAATGAATGGAAATTGACATTTTAATTTTTACTATTCCATTTTCGTTAGCGGCAATTACTTTTATCTTTAGCGGGCTAATACCACAAACATTTGGAGCGGGATGGTGTTGATTAGTTAAGTGTTTGATATTGTTGGTTTCGCTTATCATATTCTTCTTGTTAACTAATTATTTCATTAATGGATGAATTGGAAGAAGTGGTTTAGCTGAACAGGCTATTAACGATATCACCGCTGATGAACGTGATCGCAATCAATCACGTAAGACCTTACGCGATTTAACTAACACTGCGAAAAAGCAAGACAAAATGGAATATGTCGATATAGATAAAGACAATTAATTTGTTATAGTAGGTTTCATATGCAATTTGTAGATGAATGTACGATTAATCTAAAAGCTGGTGACGGCGGTAATGGTATTGTGGCATGAAGACGTGAACCTAATGTTCCGATGGGTGGACCGTATGGTGGTAATGGTGGCGACGGCGGCAATATTGTTTTAGTGGGCGATCATAACGTTAATACTTTATTTGAATGAAGAAGTCATAAGTCTATTAGTGCTCCAAGCGGTGAAAACGGCAGAACCGCTAAAGAAACTGGCCATGGTGGTAAGAATATTTATATTAATCTTCCGTTAGGAACGTCTGTTTACGACGCACAAACTAAAGAATTAATCGTAGATATTTTAGAATCAGGACAAACTCACATTATTTGTGAAGGCGGTAAAGGTGGACGAGGTAATGCCTTCTTTAAATCTTCCTTTAATCGTGCCCCAACCTTACACGAACATGGTGACTTAGGCGAAGAAAAAAATGTACTACTAAAGTTAAAATATATCGCTGATGTAGGTTTGGTAGGTTTACCTAATGCAGGCAAATCAACTTTGGTTGGCAAAATTTCGAACGCCAAACCAAAAGTAGCCAACTATCAATTTACAACATTAACTCCTGTTTTAGGAATTGTGACTCGCAAACGAGACAAAATTGTTTTTGCCGATTTGCCAGGACTAATTGAAGGAGCGGCTGAAGGCAAAGGTTTAGGTCATGAATTCTTAAAGCACATTGAAAGGTGCTCTATTTTAATTCATTTAATTTCATTAAATCCTAGCGATAACGAGAATGTAACTCAAGCTTACAAAGTGATTGTGAATGAATTAAAACAATACAGTAAAGCTTTATTTAGCAAACCAATCATAGTGGTCGCTAATAAAATTGATGTTGATGGTTCTAATAAGATTTTAACTAAATTAAAGAAACATGTTAAAGGCAAAGTTTATGCCATTAGCGCCCTTGAGAGAATTGGTCTAGATGAATTATTAAAACAAGTATTTATTGATTTTGACAAAATTCAAACCGAAAATAAAAAGAAATTACTTGCACAAACAAGTAAAACAAAAGTCATTGAATTAAAACAACAGAAGGATTTTGCCAAAGATTTAAAAATAGTGCAAGTTGATACTAATAAATGAGAGGTTCATAGTGAATATATGAAATATTGAACTAACAAAATACCACTTGACACCAAAGATAATATTGTTCGTTACAACCAAAAGATGCAAACTATTACCGTTGAAGAAACTGCTAAAAAACTTGGTGCCAATCCAGGTGATATATTGTCAATATATGGCGCTGAGTTTATTGTTGATAAATAATTATGAAAATAGTTATCGCTACTAACAATCCAGATAAATTTATACAGATGACGAAAGCATTAAGTATTCTTGGTAAAAAACATACCTTTCTTAGTTTGGATGATATTGGATACCATAAACCGATTAAAGAAAATGGCAAAACATTTGAGGAGAATAGTTTACTAAAAGCGAAACAGGTTTGTAAAGAGACTGGTTATGTAACGATTGCCGATGATAGTGGTCTTTGTGTTGACACACTTAAAGGTAAACCAGGTGTTTATACAAACCGTTATGCTGGCGTTGATGCAACTCGTTTACAACAATTGCTAAAATTATTACACGCAGTGCAACACATTGATGATCCTAAAAGAACTGCACAATTTGTTTGCGTCATTACTTGTATGTTTCCTGATGGTAAAATTATTCAAACAAAGGGAATTTTAAAAGGAAAGCTTTCTAAAAAAATTATAAACATTGAAAATGGTTTGACACATGACCCAATTTTTATTCCGAAAAATTACAATAAAACGATGTCAAAACTATCGCTTAAAGAGAAACTTAAAATCAATCACCGCGGACAGGCAATTCGCAAATTAATTGCAATTTTACAAAAAAAAGAAAAAGAAAAATGTAGTATAAGTATTGCCTAATATGAACAAATTTAAAAGAATATTTTCGCTTTCATTCAAGCATTTATTAAATTCTCCATCAGTATATGTCTTCTTTTTTATCTGTTTACTTGTCAATCTTTTGATGGCTATTATTATACCGTCTGTCATCGGCCATGATAATAGAGACCACTGAAGATTTGATGACCAGTCATCAATTACCGTATTCACAGTAATAACTGTGTATGCATCAATGATTGGTGAATCTAATGCTAATCCTGAAGAAAGAATATTTATTTTAACAAGACCTGTGAAGCGGTCAACATATTTTTGATCAAAAATATGTTGCACATTAATTGTAACAACAACATTATTCTTATGTATTTTTATCATTTGATTAATATCTTATCTTGCAATTGCCAAAAGCGAATTTGTAGGAACAGCCGGTTATAAGTATTTTCCGCAAGCAATGCTTGCTGTTTTTATTTTGGCTTCTATGGGTGCATTTGTCGGAACTAGTTTACGATATTATTTAAGGAACCGTGTTACTTCATTGATTTTAATGTTCTCTGTACTGCTAGTGTTCCTATTATTTTCAATTGTTTATAAAACATCAAAAGGTGAACCTGATAAAACTTATTATCTCATTATGTATACTGTACTCCCTTTAGTTGTTTTTATTCCAATTACAAGCATACTAACTAGAGTAGGTTTTGCCTTAAATAAAAGAGATGATATCAAGATTTAACTATGAGAGTTCTAGAAGTCAAGAATTTAAATAAATCAATTAAGAACCAAGTGATTCTTGATAATATTTCATTTAATGTTGAGTCGAATTCTATTACAGCTTTAATTGGTGAAAATGGTGCTGGTAAAACCACTACCATTAAATGTATTGTCGGTCTTTATACCTATAACTTTGGAGATATTATCATTTCTGGAGTAAATAGTAAGAACATTGATAGTCATTATAAATTTGGTTACATTCCTGAAAAAGAAAACTTTCCCAACACGCCAGCTAATATCTTTTTATCCGAATCTGCTAAGTTGTATGGCATCAGCAGTAATGAAATTGATGAAAAAATTAAATATTACAGTAATCTTTTTGGCATAACAGAAAAGATGGATTTAAGATTGACCAAAATGTCTTCGGGTCAACGTAAAAAGATAATGGTAATGCAAGCATTTTTTCATGAAGCTGATTTATACATTATGGATGAACCAACTGAAAACCTTGATCCTCAGAATCGTCAAATATTTTACGACGAACTATTAAAGTTAAAAGAACAAGGTAAATCTATTTTGGTTTCCACCCATAATCTTGATGAGATTGCTAAATATGTTGACAACGTCGTTATTATTGGGAACGGTAAAGTAACTTATACTGGACAAGTTAATAAGAATCATGATTTAGCCGGTATGTACTACGAATTTAAGAAAAGTGGTAATGTTAATGTTTTCCACAGTAGCCATTCTAATGATCAAAGTAATGAATTATTGAAACGCTACGATGATTTATTACAAAAAAAATTAATAACTCGTGATGAATATAAATCATTAGTTAAAAATTTCGCTAAAGAATAATGTAATAATAAATTTACGAAATTTAGAGAGCATGCTTTATTATTGCTCATAGCTCGTTATAATAATAGAAATGAAAAAACAGTCTCTCTTAAATCTATTAAATAGTCTTGTAACTCCTGCTTTTGGTTGCACTGAAATTGGTTGTATTGCTTATGCTTCAAGTACTGCGGCTGAATACTTAAGTAATGATTTAAAAGAAATGCTTGTATATGTTTCGCCATTTATTTATCGTAATGTTGCTAATGTTGGTGTGCCAGAATTAGGAAAAGTTGGAGTTGATGGTATTGCAGCGGCAGGTTACGTAGTTAAGAAACCCGAGAAAAAATTAATGGTATTAAACGGAATTACTAAATCACAAATTCAGCAAACTCACAAATTATTAAAAAATGAATTAGTTAAATTTTTCATTTTAAAAAAATGTGATCCAGTTTACACTAAAGTAATTGCGAAAGATATTAAAGGAAACATTTGCGAAGTTTTAATCGAACAAAAACATGATACAATTCAACACATCAAACTAAATGATTGCAAAATATTTGTTGAAAAACCGGCAGTAATTAAAGACGCTGACGAAACGATTAATGTCAAGGATGTGTCTTTAACCGATATTTATAATGGAATTCAAATGCTAAATAGGAAAGATCTTCATTTCTTTATAAGAGGAATTAATATGAATGAAGACATTGCTAAAGTTGGTGATCAAAAGCATTACTTTAAATTGAAAAACAAAAAAACTAATTGACGAGAACATATTTTGTTCCATGTTTGCAACGCTATCAGTGCTCGTATGGATGGTTGTCCGTTACCGGTAATGTCATCTAACGATAGTGGTGATCATGGAATTACCGTTAACCTTCCGCAATATGTTTATCATTTGCAAAAACATACACAACCAATTGTTATGCTTCGAGCGATTGCTTTAGCTAACCTAATTACTTGGAAAATTAAGAAAAACATCGGTAGTTTATCGGCTTATTGTGGTAGCGTAGTTGCTGCCGCCACTGGTACGATTGTGGGTATTGGCTACCAAAGGAACTACACACTAAAGCAAATTAACGACTTGATCAATTATTGTTTATGTTCTTATTCAGGTAGTTTATGCGATGGAGCTAAGTTATCGTGTTCTTGAAAAGTAGAATCTGCATTAATCATTGGTTTCAAAGTATTAAAGCTTGTTGAAAGTAAACAATGTTTACCAAATGGTGAAGGGACCGTTAATAAAGATGCTTTTCAAACAATTAAATTATTAGGAATGTTATCTCAGAAAATCATGAATATAACTAACTCGAAAGTGATTGATATTATTAATTTCAATCGTACGAATTAAATATTTCACTATAATTCTTTCTCATTTATTTTTACAAATTGCCAAATAATTTTGCGAAGGAGAAATAGAAATGAAATTTTCAAAATTAATTATTAATAATATCATAGGTATTTTTGATGCAATTAGTATTTCTGCATCAGTATTTGGCTTGACGCAATGTTCTAAGCCTAACCCCCCCCCTCCAGTTGCTTTAAATCTTTTATCACCAGAAAGCCCTGATTGAGCAACATACTTCGGTAACCAAACAAGTGACACAATGAATGGTTTTGAAGGCGGTGTAGGCGGCACTGGAGACATAGCTTTCGCCAATTCATCATACGATGGAATTGATTTCTCTGATTTTGGTTCCATTGGTGAACGTGCCTTTGTTGATTGTCAAAGCTTATCAAGTGGAACTAAGAGTTTTACTATTTCTTTTGAAAATTTTGTTTCTACTAGTGATACTTCCATATCTTATGCTGCTTTCTGAGGTTGCGCAAGAATCACAAATATCATTCTCCCTAAGGCCACAACTGAAACAAACACTTTTTCCATCGGCGATAGTGCCTTCGCTAGATGTATGGGTTTAACAGAAGTTTCGTTACCAGATAATGGTTCGGCCTCCAAGATTTCCATCGGTGATAATGCTTTTGATGACTGTTTTAATCTTGAATATTTTTCTCTACCAAACGCCAACATTTCTATTGGCACTGATGTTTTTGACGATTGCGTGAATCTAAAAGCACTTAAATCAACAACAGATTTAACTAAAATTATTTCTATTGGTAATGCTGCTTTTGAAAAATGTTCTAGCTTAACAATTGATGGAATTCGAAAACTTGAAAACAAAATTGATACCAATAACCTCAAATATGTAGGCGATGAAAACGGCGCGGCGATTGTAGCTGCTTTAGACAAAACGTGGCTCAATAGAGCCGGTATAGTTTCTGGCGATCTCACAAACCTATTTGTAGAAAAAGGTTATTTTAACGGTTCAATGGTCACAGGCGCTTTTGCTAATTGCGATAGCTTAACTGGTATTGATTTGCAAGATGCTAATTTGCCAACTCTCGGTACTGGTGCCTTTGATGATGCTACAGTACTCAATAGTGTCAAACTACCAAACAACACAACTTCTATTCCAATGGCTACTTTCGCGCATTGCAGCGGTTTAACTAATTTGTATTGATACGGTTCTTCTGCCCCTAGTGTGGAAACGCAAGCTTTTCTTGAATGCGCGCACAATGGTAAACTTCACATAACTCTTTCCTATGCCTTGTCTCAAGACATAAGCGAAGGTCAAACTGTATCTAACTGAGCCGAACTTGATAGTTACGGCTGAACATACACTATAGATAACATATAGTGAATAATATTGATTATTAAATTACACTAATATATTTTTGGAAACCAATTAAGAATTTCAGTCTTTTTTTACGAGTTGCTATAATACTATGCATATTATGAGTAAAAATTTATTAATCATTGAGTCTCCAAATAAGATTGAGACTATTACTAAATACTTAAAGGGTGATGACTTTAAAATTATGGCTACGATTGGTCACATTCGTGATCTTTCAACGAGAGGAATGGGGTTTGACGAGAAAACATTAGAACCAAAATGAATTATCCCTACTGGTAAGAAAAAAGGAATTCGCAATGAAAAAACGAAGCAGCAAATCATTAATGAAATTAAGGCTGCGGCAAATAAGGCTGAAAAAATTTACTTAGCCACCGACCCCGATCGTGAAGGCGAAGCGATTGCTTGACATGTCTATGAAGTTTTAAGCGATAAAGATAAAGCCAAATGTTTTCGTATTACCTTTAATGAAATTACCAAACCAGCCATCTTAAAAGCGTTGGAACAACCAAGAAAAATTGATATCCGTTGAGTGGAATCGCAATTCGCTAGACGTATTTTAGACCGTTTAGTGGGTTATCGCTTATCAAAATTAGTTCGCGACAAAATGCGCGGTACATCGGCTGGACGAGTTCAAACTGTCGCACTTAAATTCATTTATGACCGTGAAAAAGAAATTGAACGTTTCAAACAAAGCAAATGATGAACGGTGGATGCTGTTTTAGAAAATAATGCTAAACTAATTTTGCGTGAATTATCTACTTCTTTGAAAGAAAAAGTCAACCTATTTAAAGGGGAAGATAGCGAAGGAAGTGGAATTGATTTTGCCGATGAGCCTAGTGCAAAACTTGTCGTTGATACGCTTGGCAAAGAATTTAAAATTTACGCCATTGATGATCCGACACAAAAAAATAGTAATCCGCGAGAACCTTACAAAACATCAACATTGCAGCAAGATGCTATTAATAAATTAGGCTGAAATGTTGGCAAAGTTACAATGGTAGCTCAACATTTGTATGAAGGTATTAGAGTGAAGGGCGAGCATACAGCTTTAATTTCATACCCTCGTACAGATAGCGTTCGTATTTCCACTTCATTTAGTGATTTAGCAAAAGAATTCATTTTAAAAAAATATGGCGAGAAGTATTATCAAATGCGTTATTTTGCTAACAAAAAGAAAAACGATGATAATGTTCAGGATGCTCACGAAGCAATTCGTGTGATTGATCCATTTACCACACCAGAGTCATTAAAAAGCATTATTACTCGTGAAGAATATTCGTTATACAAGTTAATTTGAATTCGCACTATTGCTGCCTATATGACACCAGCGCGTTACGAAACGACAATTGTACGTTTGCAAAATAAAGATTGTAAGTTTTATACATACAATCGTCGTTTGATTTTTGATGGATATAGAAGCATTTATCAGCATTATGAAGATAATGAAAAAGAATACGACATTCAAATTGCCAAACTAAAAGTTGGTCATATTCAAAAAATGTTATCCATTGAAGCAAAAGAACATACTTCCATGCCGCCGCCAAGATTTAATCAGGCTAGTTTAATTAAAGCTTTGGATGAAGCTGGTGTCGGTCGTCCTTCCACCTATCGTTCCATGGCTAACATGGCTGTAGAACGTGGTTATGCTAAACTAGAGAGTCGTGCTTATATGATGCTGCCAATCGGCAACACAGTTGTGGAAGGACTTAACCAATATTTTCCGGAAATTTTAGATAAAGAATTCACTAAAAAAATGGAAGAACATTTGGACGACATTGCTAATCATGATGAAAAATGAAAAGAATGAATTCGTGATGACTTCAAACCAAAGTTTGATAAAGAATTAGTTACTGCACAAGATGAGATGAAAAAAGCAGAACCTGAAGAAGTAGGTCGTCCATGTCCAGTTTGTGGTAAACCATTAATCTACCGACGTTCTAAAAGAACTGGCGTTCAATTCATTGGTTGTTCTGGATTCCCTGCCTGTAAATACGCTGAATTTCCAAATTCACCAAAACGCGTGATTCTCGATGAGAAATGTCCACTTTGTGGTAAAAATTTAGTAGAAAGAACCAACAAGCGTGGCCAACCATTTGTTGGATGTTCCGGATTTCCGAAATGTCGTTACATTAAAAAAGTAGATAAGGATGGTAAGGTTATTGAATTTAAAAATATCGGTAATTCATTCAAAAAACGAACTGGGAAAATCAAAAAAAGTTCAAGAAAAGAAATTTCTACTAATAAAAAGAAAACGAAATCATAATATGCCTGTCAAAAATATCGAAACTAAAGATGAGTTCTTAAATGTAATTGATAGCGGTTATGTTTTAGTTGATTTTTATGCGGTGTGGTGTGGCCCGTGTAAAATGCTATCACCTATTATCGAAAAAATTTCTTTGAAATTTAACGATATTATTTTTGCTAAAGTGGATGTGGATCAATTATCTGAGGTAGCACAAATGTTCCTAGTCCAAAGTATTCCGACTATTTACTTATTTAAAGACGGTAAACCACTAGGGCATTTTACTGGCTTTTTACCAGAATCAGAATTCGTTAACTTTATTAATAAAAACAAAAGATAATCCGAAGATTATCTTTTTTTCTTACCACAACCACATGAGCTACATGATTTCTTGGCTTTTTTCTTAGCAGGCATTTAATTCTCCTTCATTTAATATCTTTAACATCATCATTATAGATTAATAAAACCATATTTAAATTGGTATTTCATAAATGATGATATACAAAAACGAGTGCGGTTAATTATTCTTTTAAATTGTTGAGTTTAATAACCCTGGTCAATCGTTCATTAACGTTATCAATTTTAGTATCAAGTTGCTCAAATCTAACGAATACCAATTTTTGAAACTCCCGCATTTCCTTCTTAAATTCTAACATTTCCTTCTTGAATTCCAGCATCTCATTCTTAAACTCTATCATCTCGTTCTTGAATTTCAGCATCTCGTTCTTAAATACCAACATATCATCTTTAAACTCTAACATTTCACTTTTAAAATTAGTGAATCAAGTAGGTGGTGTCGGATCAATAATTGGCGGTTTCATCTGCTTTTCTATATTAACATATTTTGAAGATGATTTAAAAATAACGTTATCAACTGTAAGTTGAATTTTTTCTTTTGCGCTCTTTCAAGACTTGCTATCATAGAAGTTAAACATTATTGTATCATTCTTGTCGTCGTTAATCTGGTCTGCATTATATTCTTGACAAATTTGTCTAATTATTTCAATTTCGTCGGTAAATTCATCTAGTGTCATTGCAAGAACTTTATAAATCTCTCTTTTACCCATTTCACGCCCCCCCCCTACACTATAGTAATATGGGCGAAAAAATAAATTTGCTAAATTATTTTTAAAATTATTTAAATCTAAAGAATAATCAATCAATAAAATTCATTGTTATTGATGTGATAAATAATCGTTTGGATTCTAAATAATTAATTAGAATTAATCCATGGCTTTTCATAGAAAAAGAGAGATTGAAAAATCTAAACAATTAAATAACAATCAAAATACGCTTAAGAATAAGCCGCTTTTTAAAAAGATGAGTTTTTTTTCGTCAATCATGATGGTGATTGGTTCTTCTGTTGGTGCCGGAATATTCATTAAAAACTGGAACATTTTGAATAATACCCAGGGGGCATTGTTTTATGCAATCCTAGCTTGAATGATTGCTATTATCGGCATTTTGGCATTAGCTTTTGCTTTGATTGAAATTTGCAGTGGTTCAGGTAAAGCTAACAGTCAAGGTGTGATTGGCTGAGTTAGAGAATTTAATGGTAAGTTTTTATATCGCACTTCCAAAAATTTTATGGCTTACTTACATATACCTATTATTTATGTCATGATGCCAATATATATGACGATGGTTTTGCAACAAGCTTTTGGTTTTCAAATGCCTTGGTGAGGTTGTGCATTAATTACTTTCGGATTAGGGATGTACCACATCTGATTCGTTGGTTTCTTTTCCAAAGTGGCTAATATTTCCAATTGAATTGTTTCCATGATTGA
This sequence comes from Mycoplasmataceae bacterium, assembly GCA_031265955.1. GTDB lineage: Bacteria > Bacillota_I > Bacilli_A > Mycoplasmatales > Mycoplasmoidaceae > Malacoplasma_A. The sequence continues at coordinate 272,934 of JAISBY010000010.1, forward strand.
ATTTATCCCATTATTTTTTGCCTGCGTTTCCGGTTTTATCGTATTAGGTACAAGAGGAATGTATGAGAATGCTCATTGGTTTACTCCCAATGATAATGGCGAATCTCCAATTAAGTCTTTTGCACACATGTCTTTAATCTGCGGTGTTTTAAATTCAATTCCAGCTGTATTTTTCTCATTTGATGGTTTTTATTCCGCTGCTGGTTTGCAAACCGAAATGCGTGAACCGCGGAAAATGCCGAAGGCATTAACAATTGGTGTTACAGTTGTTGCCATCTTTGAAATATTTGTTTCTACTTCGCTTTTGATTGGCTGTCAAGATGGTTCGTTTTTTGGATTAACTCCAACCAACTCACCCTTTCCCACTATCTTAATGCAAATCATGATGATATGTGTGGTTGTTGGTATGCTAAGTGTGATTACCGGTAGTGCTGTCTATGCGCCGAGGTTTTATGAATCATTAATTAAAAACGATGAATTACCATTTGGTAAGCCTTTTAAAAATAGTTTAAGTACTGACAAACCGTTTGTTGGTAGTGTTTATGCCACTATTTTATTTATGATTGTTTTTTTAATTACTTTTGGAGTTGGTCCTTGGTTTTGAGACATTGGTAACTACACAAGTATGACTTCGATTACAGGAAATGCTATTTATAATGGTGGTAGTACAGTTTCCAATGATATGGCTAATGTTCTTTCGTTTGTCGATACCTATGGTAATTGAAACGCTCTTTTTGCTTTCGTTTGTGTCACGTTTGCTATCATTGGAGCATTACGTAACAGACGTACTCATAAAGTTAAAGTAGAAAAATCAAAAGTTTTTTTACCAGCAGCAATAATCGCAATCACCATAGTTGGACTTGGTATTATTTTTGTTTTTATTAATTCGTTTGCTGATTTAGGAATTAGTATAAATAATTACAATAGATACGGCGGAGATGATTATAGTTACGATCTTATTGGTGCCATTATTGCTGTTGTGATGCTATTTACTTTCATTGGAGTGAGTATGTTACCAGCTTTAATTCAAAATAGATACGACGCTCGTCACAATCGTTCTTCTGCCCACTATTAAATTATGAAAACCTTAAATAGTTATTTAACTTATTTAAACAAATGAATTACCGACTATTGTCGTGTTATACACACCGAGGGTATCGCTGTTGGCATTTCTGGCGGGATTGATTCAGCGGTGGTGGCAGCAATTGCTAATTTGCACAAAGATATCAAGGTGTTTGGTGTTTGAATGAATATCGACAATAGTGCTTTAGACATACAATGCATTAATGATTTGAAAAAACAAAATCGTTTTGCAATCATTGATGTTAATCTAGTCCCTATTTTCAATAGTTATAAAAAAATTTTAAAATTAAAAAGTAGTTTAGCTATCACAAATCTTAAGGCTCGATTAAGAATGGTAGCCCTATATGCGATTGCCCAAGAACATAATTTGCTAGTTGCCGGTACGGGCAATGCGGACGAACTTTATATGGGATATTTCACTAAATTTGGTGATGGGGCTTGTGACATATTGCCGATCGCTAAATTAACAAAGCAACGTGTGTTTGAAGTTGCAAAATTATTGAAGTTACCAAATTCTATTGTACAAAGAGCACCATCTGCTAGTTTGTATGAAAACCAAACCGATGAAGATGAAATGGGAGTACGTTACAATGTTATTGACGCTTTTTTATATGGTAAAAAAATACCACATCATCCTCTATCCGTTATTCAAAACTTTCATCGTATCAACGCGCATAAATTTAAAATGCCCTTGCGTCCAAAGGCATTTGAAAAGATAAAATAATTTATTTTAGAACACTTGGATTCGTTCTCCAATTAGTTGCATATTTTGGTTAACACATCTAATCCTGCCTTTGATTCCAACGATACTACCCTTTGATAAAAATTTAATTTCTTCTTGAAAAATATCTTTGTCTAAATTTATCTTTACAAGTTCATATCAATCTTCATCATTAGTTTCTAACATCGGTTTCTCCACTCTTACTTTTAAAGTAGAACTATTATCATTTTTAATTTGTCTTAAGGAATCGACGATTCCAATAATGGCAATAAAATTCATTTTCTCACCTCCTTTTTGGATTAGAGATTATGAATTAAAATCGTGAAAATCTTTCCGCAATTTTTTTGTAATTATTTCGATTTTTTTTCGGATTCTTTTTTGTTTACAATATCTCGTAACGAGGACATTTCGCTTGATATTCGTTGATAATCGTAGCCATTAGCACGGTAGTATTCCACTTGTCCATTAAGTGTGGCGATAGTATTATTTTTTTGTTCTAACGATTCTTTTAGTTTTTGAACGTCGCCATCTTTTGCTTTTAATTCATTCTGTAAGCTAGAGACATCACGATTAACATCTTGCAAGTAAGAAATCACATAATCAAAAAAAGCGTCAACATCTTCGGGGTCATAACCAGAATGAATTCGCTTCCCAAATTTTTTGTTTAGAATTTCTTCCATCATTACTTCTAACTTGTTAGGCATATTTTATTCTACAATTATAGTATGCAAAATTTTACAACAATTTTAAGCAAGCATACAATTAAAGAAATTGATAAGAGATTATCTCAATACCGTCTTAGGAAACCGAATAATCCCCATTTGTCGTATTTTTATAAGATTGATAATACTACTATTAGTATTTTTACTAATGGAAAATTATTAATACAAGGAGAAAATGCCAAACAATTGTACGATTCATTAATCGGCGATGAGAAGAAGATTGACTATAAAAAAGTTTATAAAAATACATCATTAGAAAGCGCTAACGGGTATATTGGGTGTGATGAAGTCGGAGTTGGTGATTACTTTGGCGGTTTAGTTACATGCGCAGTGTATCTCAAGAAAAAAAGTGAACAAATACTAAAGAGTATTGGCGTACGTGATTCAAAAGATTTATCGGATAGTGATATGCTTGCCATGTATCCGAAAATCATGAGAGTATGTGAAATTGAGACTTATGTAACTTCGCCGAATGAATATAATCAACTTGTCAATAGATTTAAGAATACGCACATAGTTAAAGCATATATGCACGACACCACCATTAAAAAATTGGTAAATAAAATTCGTTCAACAGAGAAATTAATCCCAATCGTGATGGATCAATTCGTTGCTAGAAATGCATATTATGCTTATTTTAAGAAATTTAATATCGAGCCATACGAAATCACACATTTCGAAACAAAAGCAGAAAATAAGTATCTTGCCGTTGCCGCCGCTAGTATTGTGGCACGAGTAATATTTATTAAACAAGTTCAAGAATTATCAATTAAATCGCATATACCATTATTACTAGGAGCGTCTAATCCCAAAATTATTTCGCAAGCCAAATTGATTTATCAGCAAGGCGGAATGAATAAACTAAAACAATTTGCTAAGATTGATTTTGCTACCACTAAAAAAGTTATCGTTTAAAGTTTATTAATGAACTCGCTTCAGTTTTTGCTAGAGCGAATTGGTTCTCCATGTGCTGGGCATACCCAGTTAATGTTATTAACACGCAATGATTTAATACTATCAATGTTTTGGAGTTTGTTAAAGACATACTTATCTGGTAGCAACGAAAAAGAATTGTCTTCAGTGCAAATTAAGTCACCTGCAAATAAAAAATCTTGATAAACATAACATACATGCTCTGGTGTGTGACCTGGGGTTCTAATGATTTTTATAGATTCAATTTCTGGTACAGGCAAGGGGATGACATTATTAAATTTAGGAATATGAAGTAAAATTTTAAACAGTCATTTTCTAAAACCATAAGATTTTTTCTTAGCAAGGTATGGTATTTCACTAGCATCTGCGTATACTTTGCAATTAAAGATATTCAGCAACTCTCTTAAGTTACCAATATGGTCAACGTCTCCGTGCGTTAATAATATAAATTTAATGTCGTTAGGTTTAATGTTGTACGAAGATAGTTCCGCAATGATTTTTGAGCTCAACTTTGGAAATCCTGTATCAATCATTACCCAACCCGTTTTAACTTGAACTAGGTATACATAGGAACGATTGGCGCAGTCTAGTTTTATGACGTTATTTGAAAGTCTCATAAAAATATTTTAGCAAATTTTTTAATTTGCTTGTATTACTATAGTATGGAAGTCACAAAGCAAACTAATCCAAATGAATGTGGCGTATGTGTCATTAGCAGTTTAGTTAAACATTTTTATCATCAGGATAATAAACAAGTTATTTTGAATGATGCTAACATTAGCGGCGATGGACTATCAATTTTTAATTTTGAACATTTAGCACAACAATACGGAATTTTTGTTGAAACATTTCAATTAGACTGGCAAGAGTTTATATCATTAAAGAACAATGATTATATGGTTTGTCCTATCAAGAAAAATGGTGGGTTACATTATGTAATAGTGAAAAAGCACAAATACGAATTAGATATCTATGATTCAACGGATGGTAAATACCGGGTTAACATTCGTGAATTTGCTAAAAGTTTTTGTGGCATCATCATGATGATTGGTAAAATGTCTCGCAGAATTAATATTAGTTCCCTGCCTAAATTGGACTTATGACGAAACTTAGATTGAAAATATTTGATTGTTAGCTTACTAATGGAAGTTGTCATTATAGGGTTAGGTGCTATTAGCGCAGACTATTTTAATATCATGATAAATCATGCGATTGCTACCAAATCATTAAGTGATGGATTAACTTTTACTTTTATATTTTTAATATTTTATCTATTAGAAGAATTGGGACATTACATTTTATCATTGTACACAAGTAAATATTTCAAAATTAATTTTCATTATCTAAGTCGTGAATTAATTTATGCTCTTAAACAAAAACGTAAATCATTTTTAAACAAAGTAGATAGTAATTACTTTTATTTGATTGATACATCAATGCAGTCGATTACCGTATTTTTAGTATCTGAGATATCGGGATTATGTTCAAACATTCTATTATTGTTTGTAACGACAACAATTATTTCTATTATTAATCCTTGATTTTTAATCATCGTCATAATATCGGGAATATTGGCGATTGGTTTTAATTTTATTCAATATCATTACCGCAAGCACTTAATGAAAATAGGCATAGAGAATCAAAGAGTCAATAATTCCATTAATCACAATTACATTGATTATTTGAGGGATCAATGTAATTCTATTGTGGCTAGCGAATTAACCAGTCAATTGGAACAAAACTATAGTAACTACCAATGTATTTATTTATCTCAATCTAAATTCAATGGTGCCTTTAATTTTGCTGAAGGAATGGCGCAGAAACTAATCTATTTAGTTTTAGTGATGTTTGGTTCATATTTGATAATTGAACAAAAAAATTTAGATCTTGGGCAATTAATATTCTTAATTAATTTAATGGTGATGATGAGTGGGGCGTTAAACGGAATTTGTGGATTCGTCGTTAAAAAAATTGAATATGTGCAAATGAGCGAAATCTATAAAAATTTTATTTCATTGGAAAACCACGAAAATAAATGCACAACAACTATAAGCAGTGTTCGAACAATTAAAATTGATGGTAAAAAAATAAAATCAGGTCAGATTTTAGAACGAACTAACGAATTGGTTGATGCATTACTATTAGGGCAATCAGACATCAAACTACAAATTAATGATGTGAATATTGATATGTTATCTAAGCAAAATTATTTTTCAAAACTCTTTATCATCAACTACAACACTAAACTTAGCAAAGATTGATTACGTAAAAATTTTGATCAAACAAATAATATTTTTTTAGATGCTTTAACCAAATTTGATATTAACATATCTACAATGTCTCCGCCAAATATTTATGAACAAACGTTAATTAATATTTTGTGTTCGCTCTTACTACACGAACAAATTGTAGTGTTTGATGATAATTTACGCTATGTCACTGAGAATAATAAAAAATGAATTGAGAATGTAATTTTTCCATATATTAAAAAACACAATTATTTATTGATCCTTAAAAAGGATGCGAACAGTTAGTAACCACAAATAAATTTTTTTATTGGTATACAACATTTATAATACTCTCCGTTTATGAAAAACAAAATCCTGTTGGTTACACACACACACACACACACACACACACACAGCGCAAGCTAGTTTTTCTCAACCCAATAATTTAACACCAGTATCAAACACTGATGCTGGTATTTTTTATTGCCTCGTCAACAAAAGTTATTAATTATTGAAGGGAATAATATGAAAGATAAAAGGAAACAAAACAATAATTGAAAACCACACAAACATCGAATTGCTTTAATTACCACATTAGGTTGTTTAGTGACGACTGGTATTGGTGTCGGCGTAGGGTATGCGATTTGACATAGTAAGAATTCAAACCCAGATCCAATTCCACCAGATCCTGTGGTAGTTCATACGTATACCTTAGAGCGAACCGCAAAAGTACTAGATTGAAATCGTGATCCCACAGAATCACTTTATACAGAATTTACGATGAAAGTGGATGGCATAGCAATTGATAATCCAACTAATGTGATGCTTAGTATTGATACCGGTAGTGATTATGTAACTATTGACCAGCCTACTAATAGAATAACTTACACAGGCAAAGATGTTGGTGGTGTTAAAACACCTGTTTACAACACTCTCCCAATTGATGTAACTGCAACATATGATGGACATACTGCTTCCACCTATATTGTATTAGATGATTTTGAGCCAACAAATGTCTTGGAACCAAATGATCCAGCGTGAGAAAATTTATTTAAGACATCATCAGGTGTATTAGATTCTACCGATATTGTTAATTCAGAAACTAATAATTGACTACAAGAACAAAACCAATACAATACGATTGATTTGTCATCTTTTTTATCTATCGGCACTAATGCTTTTTCTGGTTGTCCGAGTTTAACAACTGGGGGCAAAGATATTACAATTAGTTTTGAAAATTTTAATGCTACTGTCGCTACTTCTATTAGCGATTACGCTTTCCTCAATTGTGAGAGAGTAAAAGACATTATTCTTCCAAAAGAAACCACTGGTATAAATGTTTTTGACATTGATGACTATGCCTTTTCAGGATGTATTGATTTGCAAAATGTTTCATTACCTACTGATAGTTCAACTGCCAATATTTCCATCGGTGTTAGTGCCTTCGAAAATTGTACAAATCTTAAGAATTTCGACTTACCCAAAGGTAATGTTTCCATTGGCGTTGCTGGCTTTCGTAATTGTACGAAATTAGAAACACTTTCCTTGCCAATTATTTCTACTAATAGTGTAATTGCTTCTATAGGTGACGGGGCTTTTGATGGTTGTGCAAATTTATCGGTGGAAGGAATCCAAGCATTAGGTAACGACGGAGGTTCCAACCCTCATATTGATACAAATAATCTTGTTTATGTAGGAAATGGAACTGGCACTTCAATTGTTGGTGCTGCGATTGTTGCGGCAGTAGGAAAACCGTGAATTTATGGAGCGGGTTTAATATCAGGTAATCTTGCCAATAAACTTAGTGGACATTTTACGTCAGAAAACCCCATTAGTTTTGATGGCTTCTATAATTGTGCGAGTTTAACCGACATTGATTTGCGCGATGCTATTGCTTCCGACAGCTCCTCTGGTCTCTTCTATTATTGTGTAAATTTAGAAAACGTTTTTTTGCCAACAAATTTGGTTTCTATTGGACCTAGCGCCTTCCAACGCTGTACCAAATTAACGACTTTATCATGGTACCACGCTGGTAATCCTTCCTCCATTGGCAATTCTGCTTTCTTTGGTTGTGATAGTTTAGCCACTATTTATTATGCAAGTGGTGGTTCTCCATGATATCCCGAAATTGCAAATGCTCCTAGTTGTAATTACTTTCAAATATAGTAAGGCCACCTTTTAAATTATTTTTAATAACCATAACTAGAAAACGAAGAAATTATATTCCTTTTATATTGTAAATATCACCATAAAAGTTTTTATAGCATTGTTCGCACTATGCAAACTACGTAGAATCATCAGAAAAAAAGAATAATGATATTTATACATATAAATACGATTAAGTATAATGTACACCATGTCTAAGGTGCTTATCTATGATCATCAGGTTGTTGAAGAAGATTTATATGCCTTTTGAAAAAATAATGATTTTTTTGAACCAATAGCTTCATCTAAAAGTTCTAAAAATTTTTCAATTATTTTGCCACCACCAAACGTTACTGGCCATCTACATTTAGGTCATGCTTGGGATGGTGCGTTACAAGATACGATGATTCGTTATAAAAAACTTAACGGTTATCGTACGATTTGAATTCCGGGTACCGACCACGCTGGCATAGCCACTCAAACAAAATATGAAAAAGTTTTAAAAGACACTGGGGCTAATCGCCAAGCTATGAGTGATGAAACATTTTTAAAAAATCTTTTACAGTGATCAAAAGAACAAGCTCATTACATTCATGAACAATGAGCAAAATTAGGTTTTGCACTTTCGTATAAGAATGAAGTGTATACATTGGATAAGCATGTCAATAATATCGTTAATAAAACTTTTAAAACATTGTATAACCAAAATTTAATTTATCGCGATTACAAATTAGTGAATTGAGATGTTGCTTTAAAAACCGCTATTAGCGATATTGAAGTAGTACATCGTGAAACTGTTTCCAAACTTTATTATTTTAAATACATGATTGTTGGGAGCAAAAACTTCATAACAGTTGCCACTACTCGTCCCGAAACTATGTTTGGTGATGTAGCGGTTTTCGTTAACCCTAAAGATAAAAAGTATCAAAAAAGTATTGGTAAATTTGTTATTAATCCAATCAATGGCGAACAATTAAAAATCATGGTAGACTCATATGTTGATATGAAATTTGGCACCGGAGCAATGAAATGCACACCTGCTCATGATTTCAACGATTATCAATTAGCAATTAAGCATAAAATTACTGGTTATAAATCCATCATAAACGAAGACGGAACCTTAAATGCTGAAGCTAAATCAATTGAAAATAGCTATGCCGGTGTTGATCGTTTAATTGCAAGAGATGCAATCGTTGGCGAAATGCAGCAGAGAAATTTACTAATCAAGAGTGAAGAACACAAAAATGAAGTGTCATATAGTGAACGTAGTGGTGAGGTTGTTGAACCATTGTTGTCAAAACAATGGTTTGTAAAAATGGCACCACTAGCTAAACAAACAATTTCACTAATTCATAAACAACAGCCTAATTTTATTCCTAGTCGTTTTAAAAAAACAATGGATACTTGATTGGTAAACGTTCAAGACTGATGTATTTCGCGCCAATTATTATGGGGACATCGTATTCCGGTTTGATACCAAAAAGATAAAATCGTAGTTGGTGAAACGCCTAAGAATCTTAACGGTTGAACTCAAGATAAAGATGTTTTAGATACTTGATTTAGCTCGGGATTATGGCCAACTGCTTTGACAACTCAACACAATTTAAATGATTTTTATCCGATAGATATGCTGGTAACAGGGTACGATATTTTATTCTTTTGGGTTGCAAGAATGTTCTTTCAATGTATTCATGTCACTAAAAAAATTCCCCTAAAAAATGTATTCTTTCACGGTTTGATTAGAGATGAAAGTAACCGTAAAATGTCTAAATCATTAAATAATGGTATTGATCCAATGAAAGTTATCAATGACCATGGTGCTGATGCTTTGCGTATGTTTTTAATATCTACCGCGACAGTCGGTGAAGATTTAAGGTATTCTGAAGAGAAAATTAAACACCGTTGATCATTTATCAATAAAGTTTGAAATGCTAGCAATTTTTTAGAACAATTTAAACTTAATAAAATTAAACCATTAGTTAAAAAACAATTAAATCCGCTAAACAGTTGAATTATTGAGTGTTACAACCGAACTATTGATAAAGTAACGAATAATATGGACAAGTACAATTTTGTTGTTGCTAATAAATACTTAGAGGATTTTATTTGGGAAGACTATTGCAATAAATACCTAGAATTTATTAAACCATTACTACGTAACCCAAAGCAACAAAGCGAAACAATTAGTGTTGCAAACACACTATTTAAGAACATTCTTGTAATGTTACATCCGTTCGCACCATTCGTTACAGAAAAAATTTATTTAAAAATGTACAGTGATCAAAAATCCATTATGCTGGAGAAATGGCCGACATTAATTAAAAAAACAATAAGTCCAAAAACAAAAATGTTGATGCAAGGTTTTAACAGTATTTATAGCTTTATTAGGGACTTAAGAATTAAGAACGGAATAAAACAAAGTGTTAAAATTGAAACTAACTTAATTACCAATAATAAAATAAAAATAGATGATATTAATCGTTTGCTCGAACCATTTAATGTTCTTGTGAAAAAAATATCTTCTAAACGAATCGATAAGAAGGCGAATCTATTTGTTATAGATAATCAAACCATTGAATATTTTGATAATTTCATTAGTGCGCCTGAACAGCTTAATAAACTAGAGATTGAGAAAAACCGTTTGGAAAATGAAATTAAACGTTCTCAAACAATTCTTCAAAATAAAAATTTCTTGGCTCATGCTCCTAGAGAAAAAGTGCAAGAAGAAGAAAAAAAATACGTTTCTTACAAAGAACAATACCAAAAGATTTTAGAGAATATTAAAAAAATAAATTAGTCAAAAAAATATTTTCCCCATATTACATTAGTATGGGGTTAACTCGCAAAAACAAAATAGAGAAACAGACATTCCATTTAGTTTGGATTTTTATTCTAGCATGTATTCTGCTATATAGTGTCCATGTTAGTTATTACTACTTTGCTTTATTGTTAATTCCAATTTTCTATTTGATTACATACAAAGTCAAAATTAAAACCATCATCGTTGGTTTAATAGTTATTGGAGTGATTCTATTAATATACTTATTAATCAAACAAGTTGTTGTTTTTTCTTTTATTACACCAACGATTGATAAGATAACTCATTTTTCTATAAGAGATAGTGTTCAAAAATTTGTCCAAAATGAATATGATAGTAAAACGGCCACTTTTATAAATTTAGTTTTATTTAATATTAAAAAAGGCGCTGGTTATTTAATTTACCATCAAATGATTGATCTTTCAATCGTTTATTTGATAGTCGTAAGTGGTTTTCATATCGCCATTTTAAAACGCATAGTTTCTTATTGTTTCAAACGTAATTTAGTGGTGGGTAATATAGTCAATATATTACTGATAACCTTTTATTGTTATTTATTAAATTTTGCTGTTAGCGTTACTAGAGTTTTAATAATGTTTGTTATTACATTGATTTTTCGCAAACGTTTATCTAATCGCTTTGACATTTTAGGTATGTCTGGAGTGTTTTCATTACTATTAGGACCTAGTTCTGTTTTTAATGTTGGTTTTTGTATGAGTTATCTTTGCACCGCTGGGATAATTTATATTTATAAGTTGGAAATTACGAACTTCTTTCTAGAAAAAATATTAATTAATTTGGTGGCAGTTATTTTAAGCCTGCCATTTGTTATTGAAATTCAACATCAAATTAGTCTATGGGTCGTTATTAATTCATTTGCTTTTAGTTATTTATTCGCTTTTATCTTTGTTTATTTTTTATTAACGTTTTGAGTCGTGTGAATTGCGCCATTTCAAAGATTAATTGTCAATCTTGTTACCTTTTTAATTCACACAAGCTGGGAGTTGAATGTCGTCATTCCAATCAAAAATCTACCAGGCATCATTGAAGTATTGTATTTTATTGTGTTTTATTTCTTAATTAGAATGATACAATTCTTATAAAAATATAAAAGAGGAAAGAAATAGGAAAATGAATTCAATAAATGACACGATTTTATGGATATTTATCGGTATCGGTTTTGCTGGCGCTCTCGGCTTAACAACAGCGGCGATTTTCAATCTTTGAAAATGTTGAAAGGATCGCCACTTTAAACATGTTGATTTAAGAGTGGCATTAGCATTTACTGCAGCTAATTTAATGTTTTTTACATATTCACTAGGTATTTCTCTAATAAATGTAAATACAATTCATTTTTGAAATAGCGCACCAACTTGGATTGGCAATTTAATACCTCTTTTTATAAATGGTTTCATGGTCGCTGGCAAGATAGTGGAAAACAAACGCATCCGTAACAATCAAACGAAAATTTCATCAAAATAAAATGATTAATGTTTTTTATGGAGATGACAAAAATAATCTAGCTTATGAAATACATAAGGTAGTTGATTATCATAATAACGCTCAAATTCAGCATCTTTATTTTGATGATAATCATCAAGAAATAATTGATCAAATATGTCAAACTGATTTATTTGCTACATCAAAAGTTTTTATTGTTCATGATGCAACATTTTTATTGAGTGATAAACCCAAGGAACTTGATTTGTCTCAGAAAATATGTTCAGTTGCTGAACAAGACATCTATCTGAGTATTAATACAAAAAAGGAAACATTCAATAAATTTGCTAAACAGGTTAATTTAAAAAAAATTTCTAAGTTTACATTAGCAAGTAAAAAATCTTTAATTAATAATTTAATAAAACAGAGTAAAATGAGCTTTCAAAATAATTCTGCTTATGATTTGTTTGAAAATACTGTTAGTAATGATCCGTTTATGATTGAGACAGAGGTAGACAAACTATTGTTAGCTGCGAATAATGGGATAATTTCCAAATCAATCGTAGAAAAATTAATTAATAATTCGGCAGAATTGAATATTTTTAAAATGACTAATTATTTATTAACAAATAATAAAGAGCAATTAATTAAACTCTACGACAGCCTGATTATGTTGAAGTATCAACCAATTGAATTGATTCAAATTATGTCGTCTCAATTGTTTAATCTTAAATTACTAAAACAAGCAGTGATTGAACATTATTCGCAAACAATGATTGAAGAGCAACTAAAAATTACTAAATTTGTACAATATGCTAATCGCGATACATTAAACAACATTTCACTTGAAAAGATTGACCAAACTATTTTTGCTTTAACCTTATTAGACTATAATATCAAACATAGTTTGATTAATCCTTATTTAGGGTTAAAATTAATGCTAACGAAATAAGAATATGTCAATTGATCTAAAAAAAGAACACCGTAAATTAATCAAGAATTTGGAAACTATTTTTGACGCTGTTTCTATGAAACCAGCTTTTTCACAGCCTAATTTACAATCAATCGTTGAAAAACAATTAAATATTTTGTCTTATTTAGAAAATGTTAACAAAACAAAGATTATCAAATCTACTAAATTACTTACTAAATATAACGAATTAACTTCTAAACATTTCACAATTGATAGTAAAATCAAATATGATGATCAAGAAGTTTTAGTTGACGACATTAATTATTTACCTGTTTACATTCGCAATATTTTTAAAATTGATTTAGATGCTTTGGCTGAAGGCAAAGAAGCTAAAATAGTGATGCCAACTGTAAATGATGCGCCGCAGCAACAAAATTCTACTCCTGTGATGCCCTTTATGATGCCTGGAATGGCAGGAGCGATGGGGAATTTGCCTCCCGAACAAAATCCTATGTATACCGCTGCTGCAAACGCTCGCATTCATCAAGAATCAATCCAAGGTAAAGTTTATTTGTTTAAAACTAAACCAAAGTTTATTCCTTTACTTAAGTGAATTATTGCGGGATTATTAATTTTATTTTCTATTGCTTGTATTTTTGTCGGCATGGGAATGATGTTTGCTAAAAATTCGGCTCACGCTTTAAATACTGATGAAGCGAATAATGGTTTTAATGCTGCACTTGGTCCGCTAGCTGCCATTTTCTATTTCGTTATTGCTTTATTCGCTTTTTTTCTATGTTATAGAACTGCTAAACCTTTACTGATTAATACCAAGAATGAAAATGCGCTTTATTCTTTTCAGTGACAATTTTATTTATTTTTGGGGATTTTATTTTTAATGCTTATTATTTTCGGCGGCTCAATGGGTCCAGATTTTTGAATATTTAAAAGCACAATGGTACCGTGAACTACTAGTACTGCGCCAGAAACCGGAGAACACGCTTTTGGCTTATGAGCTTGATTCATTGGTTATGTGTTAATCTTTGGTTCGGCTGTTTTATTGGTTGCTTGCATTGCTTTTGGTTCCCTTAAAGGGCCTAAAGTTGATACCGAAAGATTGCAAGCCTTAATGCGCCAATATATTAGTGAAGCCATCAAGGCTCCACCACCCGCACCACCTATGCAAGCTTAAGGAATTTAAATATGATTATGTCGGATCACAATCAACGTAGACGTAAAACAATAATTAAATTCTTCTTTCCACTTTATCCAATTAAAGTATTTCGTTCTACCAAATTAATGTTTATCCTAGCATTATTATTTGCATTGCGTATTATTCTGCAATTGGTGTCCATCCCAATTCCCGGATTTGTTTTATCATTCTCTGTTTCTTATACAGCGGTGATGCTAATCGGTTGATATTTTGGTCCGGTATATGGACTAATATGTGGAGCTATTACCGATACATTAACTTATTTAATATTCCCAGGGGGTGTTTGATATTGGATGTACGCAATTCAAGAACCAATTGTAGGAATGCTAGCTGGTTTGTTTGCTTCGTGATGTGCTTATCGTAAAACAAAAGATAAAATCAAAATTGGTGTTGATATCGCCATTCAACAAATGATTTTTTTAGCATTTGCCATTTGTTCATACACAGTTTTAATTATGTGACTATCAAATAGTGCGACTTACAATACTAAGATGTATGTAATTTATCGATGAATTGCTTTAGGATTGATTACCGCTTTTTTTGTTTTGATTGAGGTTTTTACTTTTTACAACGTTGTTTCCAATAAACATAATTTAAGACGCAATGTCACATTTATCTATACACTGATACTAGTGGCTTCATGCACATTACTACTTTCATTCATGCTGGGGCCCATTTCATCGGTTTCATATCTTGAATATCTAAACAGCCGCCCACCAGATGCTTGAATAAAATTTGGGGCAGTCTATTATTTAATACCGCGGGTTATTGTACAAAGCATCAAGACACCAGTTGAAGCATTATTATTAACTTCGCTAGTGTTAATGCTTGATCCAACCATTACCCGTGTATTAGGTAATGTTAATAATCGTTGGGAAAACATTAAAGCGTAATTGCTAATTTACGTCCGTGGTATCTCTGAATTTTAGTAGCGTTAGCGATTGCTTTATAGTTTTCCTCAGCGACACTACCACCAACAATTAATTGAATTCGTCCTTTGGCATATTCATTTAATGCTTTTAGTTGTTCCAAATTATTCATTGCTGGAGTCTTGCCGCCTTTAGTGAGAATTCTAGTAATTCCTAATTCAACCAATGTATCAATTCCCGCTTTTGGGTCTTGTAGCTCATCAAATGCCATGTGAAAGATAGTTTCTTTACCACCAGTTACTTTCAGCAGGCTTTTGACGGTTTTCTTATCAATTTCATTATTTTTTAAAAAACCAAATACAAATCCCTGTATTTTTGTTTTGGCATATTTTTTGATAATCCTTTTGAGTTTAAAAGTATTTCATCAAGACGTAGTGTAATCTGGACGATTGCGAATCATCATAATGGTATTTAAAGAATTATCTAATGAATATTGGATTAATTCATCAGATGGGGTGTAACCACCTAAATCCAATCTTGAGCATAATTCAATTTGTTCAGCTTTATTTTTAATCGCATTGTCAATTTGTGCTTTTGTTTCAACACAAGCTTCTCTAATAAGTTTCATAATAGTTGAATTATAGAATTAATCAAATGTAAACACATAATTGAAATTAATTTTATTTAAAATGTAATAATGAGTGGTTTATGAATTCAAGAAATATATCCATAAGATTAAGAGAATTTAGAAACCTTCTAACTGATATAGTCTTTGAAGGAGCAGAGTTAGAAGGTTTGGGCTTAACATATGCCAAGACATATGAAATTTTACATTTTAGTAATCTTTCTAGAAAAAAATATCCACAAGAGCAAATTGAAGCTGTTAATGGCGTTTTAAAAGCTTATGAATTTGTTGCAAAGCTTATTAGCGGACAAAAAGAACTGGGAATTCTTGAATACAAGAAAATTAATGAACTGGTTGATAAATATGAAGAAACCAAACAATTTTGACATCCTGATGATGTGGCTGGCAAATGAAGAAAAACACCTAAGTCAATTGGGGGAACAAAAAAATACAGACCACTTATTTTGCGTGGCTCTGAATATGCAACAATTGTTGAAACTTGTTTAAGAAAAAAAGTGAATCTTGAAAATGAAATTGTAAATTTAGCTAAATTATCAAAAACACAACCGTTTCCTGACGGAAATAAACGCTCATCATTAATATTTTGTAATGCTTTACTACTCAAGAATAATTTACCGTTAATCAGGATTAAGAGTCATGCAACATATGCTAAATTGTTGGTGGATTATTATGACGATGATAAGAAAATCAATAAGTTCGCAAATTATGTTAAAACTAATTCTCTAAAACTTCAAAAGATAGCTAATGTTAAATACCGTTCATCTTCAGCAAAAAAGTAAAACCATATTTGTATAATGGAGTTAATACAAAATGCGGAGAAATAATGTCAAATAAATTACAAATCATACCCACTTACTATTTCGGCAGAGATGTTGTAAAGCAAAAGTTAGGCGATGAATTAAAAACTAGAAAAATTAAAAAAATCTTGTTGGCTTATGGTGGAGGTTCCATAAAAAAGAATGGTTTGTACCAGGAAATTTTAGAAGTGGCTAAAAAATATCGTGTAACCGTAATAGAACATCAGGGGATTGAACCTAACCCAAGAGACGTTGGTATTTACCAAGCATCATTAAAATGTCGCTTGAATAAAGTTGATTTGATCATTGCTGCTGGTGGTGGCAGTGTAATTGATGCTGCTAAGGTAATTGGAATCTTGGCTACTAACCCACAATATAAAAATACTTGGGATTACATTGAAAACCCCATGCGTGTGACTAAGCCAAGCATCCCTTTATTTTCCATTATTACATTAGCTGCAACTGGAAGTGAAAACAATTCTGGTAGTGTAATCACTAATGCAAAAACACATTACAAGCAATCTGTAGGCACGCCAACTGCTACACCAATAGTTTGTTTTGAAGATCCAAAATATACATTAACCTTGTCGTATTGACAAACGGCTTGTGGTATTTTTGATATCTTTAGTCATTTGTGCGAACAATATTATGATTTGACTAAAACTTTTAATTGGACTAAAGAATACTTACTAGCGAATATGCGCGTGTTATTAAGTTGCGCAAAAAAACTAGCTAAAAACGATAAAGATTATGATGCTCGTAGTAACTTATTATGAACTTCATCATGAGCTTTGAATGATTTAGCACATTTCGGCACTGCCGGTGGCGATTGAACGGTTCATAGATTTGAGCATGCTGTTAGTGGTTTATGGGATGTGGAACATGGTGCTGGTTTGGCTTTAATTACTCCAGTCTATCTAAAATATATGTGTAGACACAATAAGCTATTTCAAAAATATTCTTTGGAGATAGCCAGAAGCGTTTTTGAAGTTAATACATTACCACTTTTCTTTAGAAAACTTGAAGAGTTTATTAAGTTATTAAAATTACCAACTAAATACACGGACTTTAAGCAAATCAACAAAGTTAGCGCCGCTGATATGAATTGATTAATTAATCATTATTCAAATGTAAATGAAAATGGTAAGAATGGTCCTAAAACAAAGTTAGCCAGAATTATTTTTAATACGATAAAAAAATAAGCTACTTTTTAATTCTTAACATATCCATCGGATACAAATCTAATGGTTTATTGAATTTAACAATGAGTTTACTCATTGGTGTATTCACAATTTCAATTGATTCATTGGTTGCATCTTTAATGGAAATTAGTTTTACATCTTCAATATGTTTTAATTTCTTTCCTAGGACTTGAAAGGTATCACTTGATCTAAAATAGTTTTTAGAAAAAACTTGATATGTATCATCACCAATTTTTTTATCAACAATCATCGCAAATAACTGATTGACATTTTTAGGAATTTCGTGATAAAGCATTTCGTTTTTAGTAGGTTCACCATTAAATCAAGCAACTGAAGTATCGCGATTAGCAGCAGTTAAAACATCGTTAATGTATTCAGCTGAAATACCATTATTTAGAACTTTACTATAAGCATTAATGATAGTAGCAATATAGTGTTCTGATTTCATCCGTCCTTCTATTTTTATTGAACTTATTCCAATGCTTTTGATTTTATCTATGTAATTAATTAAACACATATCTTTCGCAGACATACTGAATGTATTAGACAAAGAGTTATTTTCTTTTAGAAGTTCACTAACCCAACGACACGATTGAGCACAACCACCATTATTAGCATCACGCAAGCACATATTACTACTTAGCATGCAGCGACCGCTATAGGCAATACAAACAGCGCCATGTACAAACATTTCAATTTCAATTTGGTTTTGTACATTACTTACCATTGATTTTATTTCTTCAAACGATACTTCCCGTGCTGTGACAATCCGACTGGCACCATTTCGTTTTCAGAATAAAGTCGCCTTAGAGTTAGTGACCGATTGTTGTGTAGAAACATGAATAACGGCATTAGGAACGTTTTTTTTGATTTTTTGAATAACGGCAGGATCGGCACACAAAAAAGCGTCAGGCGGGGTTTTATTTACTTCTTCTAAAAATTTGTCAAATTCCTTTAACATATGATTGTGACAAATGATATTGGTAACTAAATATGCTTTCTTGTTGTGTGCATGTGCATAGTTAATAATTTCGTGTAGCTGTGGAACGTCAAAATTAGAGGCGCGTGCACGCAACGAGTATTGTTTCCCACCAAAATAAATGGTATCAGCTCCGAAATCTAAAGCGATTTTACCGCGATTGATATCTCCTGCTGGTGCTAGTAGTTCTATCTTATTACTCATACACGCTGCCATTTTGTTTTAAATAAATTAAATCTTTAATATCCATCAAATAAAAACCACGAGAATACTTATCTGCTGGCAATTCTTTGATTAACGATTTTACATCCATGTTACTATCGAGGAGATTTAAAGCCTTTAAATACACTCTAGTAGTTTGTGTGGTTCATAAGTCATCATGTAAAAAACTATCAATCCGAATTGTATCTACACCAAATTTACATAATTCCGATAAGTAATCTAGTAAACATAAAGAGTAGCTTGTAAAAACATGTGCGCCTCATTTATCTTCATAGATGTATGCTTTTTCTTTTCGTGAAACTTCCCGGATTTCTAACTTAGTATTTGCTAATTTATTAGAAATGTTTTGTGTTTGTTTAAAGTTAGATACTAGGTTTCAACGTGAATGCATCATATAAGCATATCCCGCTACTTGTACTTGCAATTTCATTTGATTTTTGTTTGCACACATATCTTTAATCTCATGATGGTTAAGCTCTCGTGCTAGTGACACTTCTTGAATCCCATTTTCTATATAAAAAGGGAATTGTTCATAGTTACAAATGAGTGTTTCAGGATTATAAATGAGTGGAATATTAATTTTTCTTTCGTGGCATATTTGCTTTATAGCAAAGTCGCCAAAAATTATTCCGTCAACTTGTATTTTGGAAAGAGCTATTAAATGTTTATCCAAGTCAATTAAATCTTGCTCAAAGAAAAACCGGTTTACTAAAACTATCACTTTTGTGTTTCGCTTACTACTACACAAAGTTTTAAGTTGGTCTAATGTAATGTGACAGTTATTTCGAACGCAGAATTGATTATCTCCTACAAATATTTGATGAACACCGAGATTAATCAATTCTAGAGCATTTGAATAACTTGCAGGGTTAACCAAAAGTTCCATTATGAAACAATTGTATCAAATTTAATGATGCCTGTATTTTTGTTTTTTTCTAAAAATTTACTTTAGTAAATATTTACATTGTATGTTCTTTGTATTACAAAAACATTTTTTAAGCTGTAAGTTTTTTAAAAGATGCAGAAAAATAAAAGCAATAAAAGAAAATAACGAAGCATTAAATTTAGAAAGGGAAAAAATAATGACAAATAAAAGTAAATCTACAAGCCAATTAGCATCTGATAAAAAACTATCGGTTATCTACCGCATGTGAAAAAGACACAAGCGTTCCATTGCCTTAGTTACAACACTAGGTTGTTTAATGGCAACTGGAATTGGCGTTGGAGTAGGTTATATTATTTGACATAATAAGAATTCTACTCGTGCAGATCACACTTACACACTTGAAAGAACGGCAAAAGTATTAGATTGAAACAGAAACGCTCCGCTTTCAACACAATTTACAATGAAAAAAGATGGGGCAGCAATTGAATCAGATGATGTAATGCTTAGTATAAATACTGGTAATGACTATGTGACTATAAACAACGATACCAATACCATAACCTATGATAAAACAAAAGCTGATACATTAGCAATTGATGTCACGGCGACATCTAACGGACATACTGCTTCTACTTATATTGTTTTAGACGATTTTAATCCAACGAATGTTTTGACACAAGATGATCCAGCTTGAGTTAATTTATTCCCAACTAATAAAACGTCGGGAGTATTAAACGGTCAAGACATTGATAAAACAACAACTTGACTGCAAACTCAAAACCAATATGATACGGTTGACTTGTCTTCCTTTTCATCTGTTGGTGTTATAGCTTTCGCTGGTTGTGCGAGTCTAAATAGTGATATTGGAGCGAAAGATATTACCATTAGTTTTGAAAATTTTGTGTCTCAAACAGGCACTACCTCTATTGATGAAGGTGCCTTTGCTAACTGCACGGGTATTAAAAATCTTATTCTCCCTAAAGCAACGGCTGAATCAAATGTTTTTTCTATCGGCATTGGTGCTTTTGAAAATTGTGAAAATTTAGAGAAAGTTTCGTTGCCGAATGGAACTTCAACCGCTAATATTTCCATAGGTAATATTGCCTTCTACAATTGCACTAGTCTTGATGATTTTGCCTTACCAAACGGAATTATTACATCTATTGGTGTCAGCAGTTTTGGAGATTGTATAAATTTAAAAACACTTTCATTATCACTTGATTCATCTGATACTTTGATTACTTGCATTGAAGGCGATGCCTTTTGTAACTGTAAAAGTTTATCAATTTCAGGAATCCAAGCACTTCAAAACAAAATTAATACTGAAAACCTTGCCTATGTAAGCAATAACACAACCGGTGCAGCAATCGTAGCTGTACCAACTAAGGAATGAATTGATGGTGCTGGTTTATTGTCTGGTAATATCGGCCAGCAATTTAATGATGATTATTTTAAAGTAGTAAATTCTATTAGCAACCATGCTTTTGAGGGCTGTGCGAGTTTGACAAATATTGATTTAAGTACTGCTAATGCATCTGGCTCCATCGGTGACAACGCTTTTAGTGGTTGCACTAATTTGGAAAACATTTCTACGCCACTCGGAGTTGTTTCCATCAACGACAATGCTTTTGAGAATTGTGCGAAATTGTCAACTTTACATTGATATAACGAAAACAACCCAACTTCCATTGGTAATAACGCTTTTCTCGGTTGCCCGACTGGTGCCAATAATAATCTTTATTTTAGAGGAACTTACGGTTCTTCTTGGGAAGTTTCTCAAATACCTAATCGTCCTATTGACTGAACATATACTGCTTTTTAGAATTGCATTACTCTAATGGTAATATTTTAACGCGATGGATTTCTTTCTATATAATACCATTCGCACAACAGCAACGTGGTATGAGTTCACCAATAGCTAGTAGCAAAGCTTTAGTAGTAAGTTAGGCTGATTTAACCGAACCTATTAGTACTAGATAATGAACTTAGAATCATTTCATCTTTTGTGCCTAAATAATTAGGAGAATAATAAAAATATAATGAGATACACTGGAAGTGTGAATCGAAAATCACGTAGATTAGGTTTTTCGATTCTAGAAAACAACAAAGAATTTTTAAAAGGTAAGAAAAGAGTCTATGCTCCGGGTCAACACGGCCAAGCTAATCGTAAACTTAGCGGTTATGGGGAACAATTAACGGAAAAGCAAAAGATTGCTTATTTATACGGAGTAACTGATCGTCAATTGCGTCGTTTATTTACAGTTGCTAAAAAAATGAAAGGATCTAATGCCTTAAATCTTTTAATTGTATTAGAATCTCGTCTAGACAACTTAGTTTATCGAATGGGTTTTGCACCGACAAGACGTAGTGCTAGACAACTTGTAAGCCATGGACATATATTAGTTAATGGTAAAAAGATTGATATCCCAAGTACGATTATTCAACCGAAATCCGTTATTACTATTAAAGAAAAATCTCGCAAGATGCCTTTAATTGCTCGTGAAGAGAAAATTGGTACATTAGCTTTTGTTAAGGTTGACAATGCTACAATGTCCGGTGAATACTTACGTTATCCAGAACGTCCTGAATTAAACCAAGAAATTAACGAGACATACGTCGTTGAATGATATAACCGTTTGGTTAAATAAAAATTATTTTTTAAAAATAGGTTTCTTATTTTTGACACTTTTTGCAAAGCTACTTAAATAGAAACAAAAGCCACCGATGCCATAAATTGCTGGTAGATATGCCGTAAAGAAACGCCAAGTGAAAATCGCATTATCCACACCGCTATCGGTGGTTTTGTTTTCATAAGATAATAAAATATGCATTTGTAACTGCATAGTACCTTCACCACCTGGTAAAGGTAAGTAACGGTTAGCTGTAGTAATGACAGCTACATTACCAATAACTTTTATAAAAGTTAAACCATTAAAGAAATCAGCGCCTTGGTAATGAACTAAAACCAAAGAGGCGTAAACCATTACAAATCAAATAATGGAAGTGAATAGATAACAAAGTAAAACATAGACATTATCTTTGTATTGTTTTAAATAATGCTTGGCATATCGATATAAGAAAGCACTACTAATATATTTTGAATATGTTTGACTTTTAGTGTGGTAATGTAAATGTAAAATCTTTTTAGTCCAATTAAACGTTCGGGATAAGTAATAATGTACTTTTTTACTAAAACCAGAAACGATATAAAAGGAAAACATGAAAATATCGATTCCCATCCCCACTGACGCCAAAATGATTACCGTTCATCCTTCGCCTGAATTAAAAGCGATGATTTGATTAAATTGTGTTGTTAATCAAATGAAGGCTGGTAGAGTAATAATTATTAAAATAGTGTGATTGATGAATTCATTGATCCAAATTAAGGCAGTAGCTTGTGCCGTAGTCACGCCTTGGGTTTTTAATCAAAACATTGTATATGGTTCGGTAATTAAAATGCTTGGCGAAATCGCTGAAAAGAATAAAGATGTCAAATAATATAAAGTGGCATCTTTAGAAGAAACTTTAATTCCCAAATGTTTTAAACGAATCATATAAGGAACAGTCATATTAAAAAACTTGAAAAAGAAAAACAATATTAACAAACACAACATGATAGAGGCCATTAAACGTGTTTTGGAATCAACAAAAGCATCGTGAACATCACTTAAAAGTTTGCTAAAGCTAAACTCGTGTAAAATACTAGTTACCGAAACTACAACCAACCCAATCATTACTAAAAAGGCAAAAACAATAATTAGTATTTTTTTATTGCTTAAGAATTTACCGTTTTTATTATTGCTAGATTTCTGTTGGAGTGTTTCGGTTGGCATAAATATTTTTTCGCTAACGTATGATTCATTATGCTACAAGAATCAATAAAACAAAAACCATCTTTGTAAAGATGGTTTTTTAGGCGCGCTCCAAGGGAGCCAAACCCTCTAGTCTTCTAATTCGAAGTCAGACGCTCTATTCAACTGAGCTAAGAGCGCAATGTTTTTTATTTTAATTTACTCATTTGTGGTTTCATATAAATTTTGTAACCAAAGAGAGAAGGAATGATTTGCAGATGATATTTTAATAACTTCGGTCGATTTGCTTATATGATAATTTGTATTTATTGTTTGGTTCGTTAGCATTAAGTAATAAAAAGTCATAAGTTTCACCAACCGTTAAAAGATTGAATAAAAATAAAAAAATGCATAGTAAAAATTAAGGTATATGCAAATAGTTTTTCAAATTAATCTACATTAAAATATTATTAAATACCCGCTCTTTACAAGTCTCGTAGTTATTTAATAAATAGCGACAGAATAAATATTGTTTTACAAAGTTCATACAATTTATATCGTTTGTATACTTTTAAAATTTTTTTTAGTAAGAAATTTGCCGAATCCAAATAACAAATAAATCATTATTTATACTTTGTGTAATGCCTATTTCAACATTTGAAAAGACAATCATAAGTTTACTGATTTCTACATGTTCAAATAGCAATTTTTAAAAAGAGGATTAATAATGACAATTAAAAATAAAAATGATCAATTTTCCATTACTAGAATGTGAAAAAAACATCGACAAAAAATTGCTTTAGCCACTACAATCAGTTTACTAGCGATGGGAGGAGCGGGTATTGGAATCGGTTACGCCATATGGCATAACAATTCTGATGCTATCCCTGTCGAAACATCAATAAAAATTTACGGACCAAATTCAACAAATGGGTACCAGGGAGTGGCCGGCTCAATCAATTACAATGCCATTAATAATATTGGCAAAAATATAACAGCCAATGCTAAATGAAAAATATTCAATCAACCAAAAGGAGTAAGTATTTTTGCGGGCGTATTAAGTTGAGATGATAAAGTGCCGGCTGGCACCTATAATTTCCTTATTAGTTGCATCTCTAATTCATTTTTTAGTTCTGCTTTAAAAGTAACGCTGATCTTAGAAAAGGCGACGCACACTTACACCCTTGAAGGAAATGCCAAGGTTTTAGACTGAAATCGCGAAAAACCGTTTAAAGCAGAATTTACCATGAAAGTAGATGGAACGATAATTGATGAAAAAGATGTAACTCTTTCAATCTCTGAAGGGGATAGTAACGTAACTATCACTAACAATACAATCACTTATGATAAAATACCAGTTAATAGTATCTTACCGATTGATGTTATCGCCACGTACGATGGAAATGTGGCGATGGCCTACATAATTTTGGATAATTTCATTCCGACCAACATTTTACTTCCGAACGATCCAGCTTGAGTTAATCTATTCAATATATCATCAGGTACATTGAATCCTACAAATATTGTAGATTCAAATCATTGGTTACAAAACCAGAACCAGTATGACACCATTGATTTATCTTGTTTTGATGTCATTTATGGTGGGGCCTTTGCTACTTTTGATGACTTAGACTCTTATGGTACAAAAAACTTTACTATCACATTAAAAAATCAAACTAAAAAAACTACCATTGATAATGGCGCCTTCAATAGTTGTACAAAAATTATCGATTTCATTCTTCCTAATTCCGAAGTTTCTATTGGCAGTAATACTTTCGGTAACTGTAAAAATTTAAAGAAAATTACTGCTGGTAGTTCTACCGACGTCACTTCTTTAGGCACTGGCAGTTTCATGAACTGTGAAAGTTTAGAGGAAATTGACTTTACAAATAGTACTCTTACAACTCTCGCCACTTCAGCATTTCAAAATTGCAAAAATCTTAAGATGATAAAACTTCCATCAACTTGTACCATTTTCAATTACAGTACTTTAAGTAATTGCACTAATCTGACCGACTTATACTATCGCGCCGATAGCGCTCCCTCAATTTACAGCGGTGGTGCTTTCTTTGACGTTGCAGAAGGTGGTACACTCCACATTAACGCCACCTATGCTAAAACACTGGGAAAGACGACTGGTAATGCTGTGACTGAATGGAACGGTTTAACGAAATGAACATATGCTGTAGACTAACTTTAAATTAAAATACAATAATCGTAACTATTCATCGCCGTACGCATGTGAGGTTCGCTTAATTACATTAAGTGTAATTGAATCAATCAGTATGAACTTATGACAAAAACGATCATTTTTCATATTTTCCAACCGTTCACATTGACATGCATATTTGCAATATGAATATGAGTTAAATTTATTTTTCGGTAAATAGTTATATTTAAATTAATCAAGTGATTTCGGCGCAAGGTGTGTTTATTCTTTTGCATACTATTAAATTTCTATTGCACAATTATGCTAATAAATAGGCAATAAAAATTATTTTACAAGACCTAACTTCCGTCAATTAAAAACCATCTCGTCAAGAGATGGTTTATTTGGCGCGCTCTAAGGGAGTCAAACCCCTAACCTTCTGATCCGAAGTCAGACGCTCTATTCAATTGAGCTAAGAGCGCAGTAGTTTTATTTTAATTTACTCATTGTGGTTTCGTATAGATTTTTGTAACCAGAGAGGGAAGGAATGATTTCCCGATGATACTTTAATAATTTAGGGCGGATTTGCTTGTAAGACAACTTGTATTTGTTAGTTTGTTCATTACCGTTAAGTAATAAAAAATCATAAGTTTCACCAACTTTGAAAAAATTATGAATATTACTAATGTGATAATCACTAATTTCTGAGATATGACAAATCCCTTGAGATTCATTAAATGATAAAATGGCAAAAGTTGGTTCAATCCGAACCACTTTACATTTAATAATATTTTTGAAGTCAATCATATTTTGGATAAGACAGATTATATTTGTTCTTTTATAATTGTTAAACTAAATGCCCAAGAAGTTATCCTCCAGCGAATTATTAACCCAAATCCATGATACAGTAGAATCACTACGTGTTTTTATTAACAATGATGGTGGAGACTTAACGTTTGTAAGTTTCCAAAACAAGATATTAACATTATCTATTTCTGGAGCCTGTGTTGGTTGTAGTTCTTTTAGCATTACTTTTGATCAAGGAGTAAAAGAAGTGTTTTTAACTGAATTTGCCGGTTACATTAAAGACGTGAAATTTGAGTTAGCTAGTAAAAAACCCTAAGGTTCTTAGGGTTTGAATTGACGTGTCTTTTTTTGGAATTTACGAGCTTCTTTAGATTTCTCTTTTGCTCTTAATCCTGGACGCAAATAGTATTCGTGTCTTTTGGCAACACGTCGTGTTTCGGCGGTAATACGCGAAAAACGTTTTAAAGCTTCATTTAGTTCGCCATCCTTTACGATTATTTTAGGCATTTAATTAATTCACCACTTTCTTAATAAAGTTTGAAGATTATATCTAAAAAATAGCAATCCTTTAAATTGTTAACTTTAACTCGTACGGTGAATAGTTACAACATTATCTTTTTTTTTTTTTTTTTTATATCATTAGTATTATGAAATTGATCGGGGGGGGGGACTAAACGTAACGTCGTAGGCGTTTATTTTGTTCTCTTTCTAGAAACAAGACCATTACGTTTGTAAAGTCTTGTTTTTTTGCAATTTTAAGATTAATTCATAAGGGAGAATAACAATGAAAAAAATTAAATGAATTAAAACGATAGGTGTGGTTAGTACTATAGGAATTACTAGTGTTGTACTTTCAGCATCTTTAGCAAGTTGTAGCGAGACTCAACCGAATTTAATCGTAAATTCATGAGAAGAATTTAATCAATATTTTGAAACTCACCATGACGAATATAAAACTCCAGACACTCCATTGAATCTCAATAGTGCCACGTCAGATGAGATAATTGATTATTTTTTTAGTCACAAGCGAATTAGTGGCCAAAATCTTTTATATTCAATATTTTTAGAGTTAGGAACTACTTATTATGATAATTACGATACACCATTAAAGTTAAAAATAAGTACCACCGATAATAGTGTTTCCGCTAAATTCGCTAGTGACTTTGAATTTGACTTTGGATTGTCACCATTAGGTTCCAGCAAGCAACAAATAAAAAGAGGAATTGATATGATTTTAAAGGACTCATATATCAAAATTCAAGTTTCTCAATCAGAGATTTGTGTTGAGGCAAGCGTAACGCAACGGGTATGATTGGATAATTCAAATCAAGACTATGCTCAACGAAAGTTAAATGAAAAATTCAAATACAATTTTAATAATTCTTCTTTTGATGTTTATGGAAACCAAGAAACCGATAGCCATGATGAACCGTTATTTTATTTGAGTTTTTCTGATCGTGGAGAGTCAAGATCAACCAGTTTACATTTGAAATCTGCTTGATATCCAGATGTCAATTTTGCTGATATAACAGCAAACAAAAATTAGGCGAACGGAAGGACAAAATGAAAAGCGATATTTTAAATTCAAAAAAATACAAACAATGATTAAGAGAAAAAAGAACTAAAAGGCTATTATTTGGAGCGTGCGTTGGGTTGGTAGGAATCGGAGTAGGAATAGGTGTTGGGTATCCCATCTTTAGTTCTAATCAAAACGGTTCAAACTTGACTATAAATTCGTGAGTAGATTTTGATCAATATTTTGAAACTCACCACGATGAATATAAAACTCCAGACACTCCATTGGACCTCAACGATGCCTCACAGGATGAGATTATTGATTATTTTTTTAGCCACAAGCGAATTAGTGGCCAAAATCTTTTATATTCAATGTGTTTGGATTGGGCAAACATGACATACAGTGATTTTGATTCACCATTGAAGTTGAAGACAAATGTTACCGACAACAGTGCTTCTGTTAAATTGGTTAGTGATTTTGAAACCAGTAGAGTTTCATCACGAAATGGTTCTGAAACGTCATTTGGTATTACAGAGTACGCTCTTTTTAAGAAAGGTTCATCAATGAAGGTAGAACTTTCAAGATACAGTATCAATTATGAATTAAATTTGACATATGTCACTTGAGCAAAAACGACTAATATTTATGAATCGAGTGAAATCTTTTATGGTAATCAAAATGAAAATTATAGTGAGACAAAATATTACAACAACGATTCAATAAGGCTTAATGATGATGTGTCAATCACCGCTTCTCCTTCAAATCTTGGGCTGAATATAAAAATTGATTGAGGCAATGGGTTAAAAAATATTCCAAATCCATACAACATCGATATCTTGAATCTTTATTTTAATCCTGAATGGTATCCAAATGTTATTCCGGGTGCAGACCCTAAAATATAAGTTTTACAAAACACATATTTTTAACAATTGTATAATCAATTAATGGTTACATTTTTTTATAACAAATCTACTTTAAACGACACATTATTAATATCTATTAATAACAAACCCACAATTAAAGTTAATTCTAAAAATAATTTTACTTATGGGGTTGATAGTGACAACCAATTAACTTTTATTAATATTTTTGAATGTTCCAAGTTATTACAAATACCTGAAGGATATTTATTTCTTGACGAACCAATTAAAAAACTTATTCAAGACAATTTACAAATTGATTTATCAAAATATGATATTAAAACATTTAAAGTTGGTGAAGTAGTTAAGTGTGAAATAATACCAAATACTCATCTACACATTTGCAAAATAAATATTAAGAATAAGGTTTTACCCATTGTTTGTGGCGCTGAGAATATTGCTCTTGGTTTAAAAGTGGTGGTAGCACAAATCGGAACAATCATGCCTAATGGATTATTAATTAAACCAAATAAACTAATGAACTATGAATCAATGGGAATGATTTGTAGTAAACGAGAATTATTAATTACTGATCGTCAATTTAATGATGAAGGCATTATAAAATTACCGAATCATTTTAACGTTGGTGATGATTTTATGAACGTTTATAAAAACTATTTACTGGTGACCAAACAATTTTTTGCAAGAAGTTTTGATTAACATTGCAAATTTGTAAGGTAAGCTTTTCGGTTCTTTGATAACATCTGGTTTTAGTTGATATCAACCAATGTACCATTTTTCTTTGTTCCACATGTTGTACCAGCGATAGCGTTTCATTAGTTGCAAACGATTGGAACCAAAAATAATTAAAGTGATACCCGAGTAGCTTAATATGAAACCAAGCGCACAAGCAACAGCAGGTGAGGAATTGAATATTGTAGCGACTCCATCATATTCGCCACCCGAAGATCAATCGTTTATGTTTAAACCACTAACGTTGTATTGTACATGTAAAGTTAACATGCAAATCGCTACATAAGAGTAATATGCTCCTGCAAACAAATTACAATAGATTCAATCAGCAAAACGCATTTTCGGAACACTTACTAGCACTAACGAACCGACTAAGACATTAATGTAATGCATCATAAAGTACATTGGATTAAGTGAATCACCCATAAAAATGTAACGTGCTGTGGAAACGTCTGAAAGCTGTAATTCGTCTCCAATACCGCCAAGAATTGTGATTAGTCCGCCGAAAATAGCGAACGGAGCGATAATTTTAGCGAATTTACGAGTAGGATCAACCGCTATAGCGATACAAATACTAAATGCACAAAATGGGCATATATCTAATAATAAGCCCCGCGAAGTTCCGATACCATTATCGTTACCATTTTTAGCAAAATCTGATAGTTGTTCGTAAAACCTACCAACCATTAAATAAACAAATAATCCTGTTCCTAAAACTAATCAGAAGAAATAATTGTTGGTAACACGTTTAATGTAAGGGCCTACACCAACAACGATAATGATTGTTAATACTGTTCATAAATCAAGCCCTACAATAGTTGCAGTCATTTAACAATTTTAACACATTTGTATTAATTAGAATATGTTTGTATAATGTGCTTTATGAGGGATGAAATCTTAGTAGTGTTCCACACACACACACACACACACACACACACACACACACACACAGCAAACTAGTTTTTCACAACACACTAATTTAATACAAGCAGTAAACACTACTGCTTGTATTTTTATTTTCTCATTAAAAATTTTAATAAATTAGGAGAAATAAAATGAAAATAAATAAAGTAGATAGTAACGAGAAACATCAGATTAAAAACCGTCGTAAAGGGATTAAAACCATGCTTGCCATTAGTGCGTCTGTAGTCGGCGCTGGCGCTGGTATTGGAATTGGTTATGCAATATGACATACAAATAAAACTGAACCTGTCGCAGTGATTCATGCTCCCAACACTTTAACATCAACAGTTAATAAATCAGGAAGTTTCACATTAACGGCTACCGATAGTTTAAATCATCCTTTAATTAACGCTCAATGGCACATAATAACTGATTATTCAAATTTGTTTAGCGTTAACGAAACCACTGGAGAACTTTCATGAACCAATCGGTTGGATCCAAGTTTAACATACAATATTTTGATAACATGCTCTAGTGACAATTTACCAGATGCAACGCACGAACTGCAAATCATTGTACAAACACCACCAGGATATAACGTCATACCATTTTCTCAATTAGTCATTAGTGGCGGGATTTTCGAAGGTTTACAAAGAGATGGTGATTATATTGCTCCACCTGGAGCATCATTAATTTTTCCTGAAGAAGAACATGTTTACGCCATCTATAAAAATGCTTTGGATGTTAGCAAATACTCATCAGATATGCAATTACAAAATATTTCATACATTGATTTCGATAATATCGTTGATGTGGGTGATTATGCTTTCAATGGTCTAACAGGATTAACGGGCGAATTAAAAATTTCCGATAACATCAGTCATATTGGTGTTAATGCATTTGCGAACACATCTTATACGACAAACAACATAAGCGGTTTATCTTATTCTTATACCGATGATGTACACCACAACCAATGATTAATCAAGTCTACATTAGAGGACACTGTAAATTATTTGAAAATTGATGTGTTTGGAATTGCTGATCAAGTATTTAAAAATAATACACATATTAAAACTGTCGAAATTACTACAAAGTTAATGATCACAGGTAACGAAACATTTAGTGGTTGCTCAGCGCTTGAATCATTTGATTTGGCAACAGGAGAGAGTTGAGAGGTTTTAAGAATTGGTGCTTATTGTTTTCAAGATTGTGCCAGTTTAACTTCCATAGATTTTCATAGCGCCGTTGAGTTTGTTGATATTCGAGCTTTTTTTGGGTGCGCAGGTTTGCAACATATTTATAATATGGATTACGTTCGAACAATTGCTTCTGGGGCATTTATGAGTTGTACTTCACTGCGTTCCATTTCATTACAATCTTGTCAAACTATTGCTCAAGGTGCTTTTAGAAATTGTACAAATTTACAGGAAATATGAATCAATACTAACCAAACCCCACAAAACATGAATGTTAGCAGTAATGCGTTTACGAATAGTGCTAGTGGAAATAATCAACTTGGTAGATTTATTGATTTGAACAACGGTCCAAATCGCGATGCAATGAAAACATTTTTTAATAATCTATCTACCGATACTTATTTAAAAGAATGAGGTTATATAACTGGGGTAACAATTACCGATGCTCCTAGTACAATTTCTGGAATTAAAGATAGTTCAATTACATCAACCGACGAAATTATTACACAAGATAATTTTGGTATTGCCATGGACAATGGTTATTCGGTACAATATTCCGTTGACGGAACATTACCAGATGGATTATCCATAAATTCTAATACCGGAGTAATTTCTGGTACTCCAAGTGTAGTTGGAACATCTACTATTAAAATTCAAGTAATTACTAAATATCCGTTCCCTGCTGCATCTTTTACTTTTTTAAGCGGAGATATATCCATCAGTATCACCGAGTAATTGTATATGTTAGACCATATCAATTAAGTTTGACAAAAGACTATATGTATAGTATTATTTATGTCCCCTTGGCGTTTTAAGATTGCCGATACACCATAAAGTGTTGTCGAGTATCGGGTAACTTAGAATCAAGGTTAAATTCAACACATCGTAAGGACAGCCAACACACATTATGAATCCAGAATTAAGAATAAAATTATTTTCTTATGATCATGATTTATTAGATAAATCGGTTAAGAAAATAATTGAAATAGCCCGAAACTGCAATTGCGGTATTAAAGGCCCGATTCCTTTACCAACCAAAAAGGAAATTTTTACTATTTGTCGTTCTGTGCACGTAGATAAACCATCTCGCGAACAATTTGAACGTCGTACTCATAAACGTCTAATCATCTTAAGCAAAACTAATGCCCAAACTATTGATGCTCTTAGACGTTTAATCATTCCATCAGGAGTAAGCATTGAACTACACTAAGTGTAGTTCAATAGGAGAAACTTATGAAATATATAATGGGAACAAAAGTAGGCATGGTGCAATTGTTTGACACTACTGGCAAACAATTAGCTGCTACTGTTGTTCATTGTGAACCAAATAAAGTTTTAGAAATTAAGTCTGCAAGTAAGCACGGTAGAGACGGTGTAAAAGTTGGTTACCTAACGACAAATGAAAAGAAACTTAATAAAGCCAAAGTTGGTATCTTTAAAAAAGTTAATTCACCAGCGAAACAACATATTGCTACTTTTAGCGACGTGAAAGGATTTAACGTTGGTGATGAAATAAAGGTTAGCAGTTTCACTAAAGGTGAATATGTAGATGTCCAAGGCGTTACTAAAGGTCGTGGTTTTACTGGAGCTATTAAACGTTGAAACTTTAAGATTGGCCCATTATCTCATGGTGCTGGATACGTACACCGTTATCAAGGTTCGGTAGCCTTTGGTCGTGGTGGTAGTGCACCACAACGTGTACCGAAAGGTAAAAAAATGGCTGGCCAATACGGTCATGAAACTAGAACCGTTCAAAATTTAATCATCATTGATGTCATGGATAAACGTGATTTAATTTTAATACTTGGCGCAATTCCAGGACCTGCTGGAAGTGTTGTTACTATTAAATCTTCTTATAAGAAAGCTGATAAGAAAAAAGAATTTGTAATTATTACTAAAGAAATCCAAGAAGAAATTTTAAAGCAAAATGAAAACCTTGAAAACAAAGAAGCTCTACACGCAGCGAACGAAGCTGCCGAAGCTGCTGCTAAAAAAGAAGCGGAAGCTGAAGAAGCGAGAAAAACTGCTGAAGCTGTGGCGCGTACAAAAGAAAAAGAAGCGGCTGAAAAAGCGGCTAAGGCTGCAGCAGCTAAAGCTGGTACGACACCAGCCGGTGGAGAAAAGAAATAGGAGCATGTATGTCTAAAATTAAATTAATTGATCTTACTGGAAAAATAATTGGCGATGTTGATACTCCTAAATCATTGTTAATTGATAAGCCTCATAACCAAGCTATCTTTGAAAGTGTGATTGCCGAAAATGCTAGTCAACGCCAGGGAACGCATTCAACTTTAACCAAAGGCGAAGTTCGCGGTGGTGGTAAGAAACCTTATGCGCAAAAGCATACTGGTAATGCGCGTCAAGGTTCCGTTCGTAACCCGCACTATGTTGGTGGTGGTGTCGTTTTTGGCCCAAAGCCAACCCGTAACTACAAACTTAAAGTGAATAACAAAGTAACTAAATTGGCTTTAGCTAGTGCTTTTAGTGAGAAAGTTAAAAATGCGAGTATCTACGCTTTGGATGATAAGGCTAATGTTACTAAACCAAACACTAAATCCATTAGTAACTTATTAAAAACATTGAAAATAAACAACAAGAAAATTTTATTTATTTTCAATAATGATAAAACTGAAAAATTAGTGAAATCAGCAGACAATATTGATCGTGCCTGTGCCAAACTTGTTAAACAAGTTTCCACTAAAGATGTTTTGCATGCTAATTTCATTATTGCGCAACAAAGTGCTTTAGCAGCATTGGCAAAGGTGGTGGCTTAATTATGGAATTTACAAGAATTATTTTATATCCGTTACATACTGAAAAAACTTATACATTTGGTTCTTTACCGTTAAAAAAGTATGCTTTTGTAGTTGATGTTAAAGCCACAAAACATGATATTGGTATTGCCTTTGAATCCATTTATGGAATTCATCCTACCAAAATCGCCACCCAAATTCGTAAACCGGCTCGTGTCCGCACTGGTACAGCTAAACCTGGTTTCTCCAAACTAATGAAGATTGCTTACATTACCTTACCAGCTGGTAGCGATATCGCGGCAAGCAACAAAGAACTTCCAAAAGAAACCGCAACAAAAGAGGCTGTAAAAGAAACAACTCCTGTTAAAAAGAGTGAAACCACTAAGAAAGAAATTACTAAAAAAGAAGTGGTAAAAAAAGCTGCGACAGACGAAGCGAAAACGAAATCATCTAAACCAAAGGAGACGAAGTAGTTTATGGCAATTAAGCATATTAAAACCCGTAGTAAAGGGAAACGAACGACTATTTTAGTTGATTACAGCAAACACTTGACAACTGATATTCCTGAGAAATCTTTAACTCGACATATTCACAATCAATCAGGTCGTAATAATCGTGGTATTATCACCACTCGTCATCAAGGCGGGCGTCAAAAACGTCAATACCGTGTAATTGATTTTATGCGTAGTAATCCCAATAAAGCAGTTGTCAAAACCATTGAATATGATCCCAATCGCACTGCTTTTATTTCTTTAGTTGTTTATAGCAATGGCGAAAAAGCTTACATCATCGCCCCACAAGGTATTAAAGTCGGTGACGAAATCATTTCTGGTGACAAAGTTGATATTAAAGTTGGTAATGCAATGTTAATCAAAAACATTCCTGAAGGAACTTTTATCCATAATATTGAATTATCACCACACAAGGGTGGTCAGATGGCTCGTAGTGCTGGCAGTAGTGCACAAGTTTTAGGAAAAGATGAAACCGGTGCTTACACCATCGTGAAACTATCCAGCGGTGAAGTTCGTAAAATTTTAAATGACTGTCGCGCTAGCATTGGTGCGGTAAGTAATGAAAACCACAACCTAATTAATTTAGGCAAAGCTGGTCGTAGCCGTCATTTAGGCATTCGCCCAACTGTTCGTGGTAGTGCCATGAACCCAAATGATCACCCACACGGTGGTGGTGAAGGTCGTCAATCCATTGGTTATGACGCACCACGAACCCCATGAGGTAAACGTCATATGGGCGTTAAAACACGTAAACAAAAGAAAACCTCTAGCGCCTTAATTGTTCGTAGACGGAATGATAAGTAGGAGTAACCATGTCAAGAAGTAATAAAAAAGGTTTATTTGCTGATAAACATTTAATGAAGAAAGTCACCGCAGCCAAAGCTGATCCTAAACACAAAGCGATCAAAACTTGATCACGTCGTAGTGCGATTTTCCCTGAATTTGTTGGACTTAACTTTAGTGTTTATAACGGTAAGTCATTTGTCAATGTTTATGTTAGTGACGACATGGTTGGCCACAAGTTAGGCGAATTTGTGCCAACCCGTACTTTCAAAGCACACTCTTCTAACAACAAAGCTGAAGACTCTGCTAAAGAAGCAACGGGAACGGCTGTTAAATAGGAGACGAATGTATGAAAGCATATGCAATTCAAAGAAATGTTCATATCTCAGCTCGTAAAGCGAACTTAATTTGTGATTTAATTCGCTACAAAAAAGTTAACGAAGCTTTAGTCATTTTAGATAATGCCGAAAAGAAAACAGCTGGCATTATCAAAAAATTATTAAATAGTGCAGTCGCTAATGCGACTAATAACCACCAAATGGTTGGTGAAAAACTTTACATTTATGTGGTGACTGCCAATCAAGGTTCGACGATTAAACGTAGTTTGCCAAGAGCCAAGGGTAGTGCTAACATGATTCGTAAACGTCATAGTCATTTACAAATCATATTATCAGACGATCCAAAACAACGTGAGCTGGATCGTTTGGCAACTAATGTGCCACAAAAAAATAAAGCGAAAGTTGACCCTAAAATTATTTCTACTAAAAAGAAACCAGAGATAAAACCAATCGTAACCGAAAAAACTAAAGTGAAATTACACACAACGACAAAAGAAGAGGAGACAAAATAATGGGACACAAAGTAAATCCAAATGGTTATCGTTACGGTGTCAACCGTAATTGAGAATCCCGTTGAATCGCTCGCGATGACGGTCAAATGGCCAAGTGATTAGTTGAGGATGAAAAAGTTCGTCTTTACTTTATTAAAAATTATAAGACCGCTCAAGTAGTGCGCACCGAAATTGAACGTACTGAAAAAACAATTTATATTTTCGTTTATGTCGGACAACCTGGTGGTGTCATCGGTAAAGACGGAACTAATATTCCAATCATTACCAAAGCCATTAACAAGATTGTCGGACGTAAAATTAAAGTAAATGTGAACGTGATTCCTTATGAGAACACCGCTTGAAGCGCTAGAGTAATTGCTCGTGAAATTGCTGATGCCATTGAGAACCGTGTTTCGTTCAGAAATGCACAAAAAATGGGCATTAAAAAAGTGATGGGCGCACATGTCATCGGTGTAAAGACTAGAGTGTCAGGACGACTGGGTGGTGCGGAAATGGCGCGCGAAGAAGGTTATAGTGAAGGTATTATTCCGCTAACTACTTTACGTGCTGACTTAGATTACGCGCTAGAAGAAGCTCATACTACCTATGGTAAAATCGGTGTAAAAGTTTGAATCAACCGTGGTGAAATTTTTGGTAAGGGCTTAAACAACCAAGTAAAACCACAAAAACCAGAATTCAAACCAAGAGGTGACCGAGGACCAAGACGACCACGAACATTGATTCCAGGAGCAACTACTAATGTGGAACACTTTAATATTGCTAAACCAGTTTCTAGCGCAACTAAAGTAGAAGCTGCTAAAAAGCCGGAAGTTTCTAAAAAGGATGGTGAATAATTATGATGCAGCCAAAACGAACAAAGTATCGCAAACCACACCGTACCCGTTACGAAGGGAAAGCCAAAGGTAATAAATTTGTCGCTTTCGGAGAATACGGTTTATTAGTAATGTCTGGCAAAGGACGTAATTGTAACGGTCGTCAAAAAACCGGTAATTGAATTACGGATAAACAATTAGAAGCGGCTCGTGTGGTGCTAGCTAAAACCCAAACGAAGTATTTGAAACAAGGCGCGAAATTATGAATTCGGGTATTCCCACAATTATCACGTACTAAAAAACCATTAGAAGTACGTATGGGTAGTGGTAAGGGTAATCCCGAAATTCAATGTGCGGTTGTTAAAGCTGGTACAGTTATTTTTGAATTAGCCAATATTCCAGCTGATGAAGCGAAAGACACTTTAAGAAAAGCTGGTAATAAATTAAATGTGGTTTGCCGTGTGGTTTCCAAAGCTGATTTGCCGAATGAAACGGTAGCAGAGCAATTGTTAAAGCAAACATTTCGTAAGCCGAATGTGATTGAGAGGAGATAAATTATGAATAAAGAATTAAGAGCGAAAACTAACGAAGAACTTTGTTCACTGATCATGCGACTCAAATTACAATTATTGGAATCTCGTTTCCGTATGGCTAGTGGTGAATTAGAAAAAACGAATACACTACCAGAAATTCGTAAAACGATTGCCAGAGCATTAACCATTTTAAATGAACGTCACATTAAATTATCGATTGGGACTCACGGTATTACGATGCGTAATTTAAAAACTAATGAAATTAAATCCATTACTAACGTTGTTCAAGACGCTTTAAAAGCAGTGGCACCAAAAGAAAGCAAGAAGAGTACTTTGACACAAGGCGAAACTGTGAAGCAGGCTATCAATGATGCAACCACATCTACCAAGATGAAAAAAGAAGATGTTGATAAACCAGCAGCACCAACTCCAATTGTGGTGAAGAAAGAATTAAAGTCACATATGGATAAGAAAGTAGAAAAACAAATTATTCGTAAAACTGTAGGAGGCGGATCTTAATATGGAAAAGCGCAATGCAAAAAAAGTTTTTACTGGAATTGTCGTTTCAGTTAAAATGGCAAAAACAGTAACAGTGGAAGTGGAACGGAAGAACTTACACCCACGTTATAAAAAATTAGTTATTACACACAAAAAATATCATGCACATGATGAAACAGGGATTGCTAAATTAGGTGACAAAGTACGAATTGTGGAAACGCGTCCGATTAGCAAAACAAAGTTTTATCGTGTCCAAAGTGTATTGGTAAAGGCGAAATAGGAGACTGCTATGATTCAATTTATGACAAGATTAAATGTCGCTGATAATTCCGGAGCTCGTCGGGTTGGCGTGATTAAAGTTTTAGGCAACACGCGTCAACGTTACGCAACCGTTGGTGATGTCGTGAAAGTTTCTGTAAAAGATTGTTTGCCAGAAGGTGGTGTTAAAAAAGGTCAAATGTTTTTGGCAGTTATCGTTCGTACTCGTAAAGGAATTAAACGTGCTAATGGTAACAAAGTCGTCTTTGATGATAACGCTTGCGTATTAATCAAAGAAGACAACACGCCACGTGGGACGCGTATCTTTGGGCCAGTAGCGCGTGAATTAAGAGATAAAGGTTTTATGAAAATCGTTTCTTTGGCACCAGAGGTTTTGTAGGAGACACATATGAAAAGAATTAAAAAAGGTGATAAAGTACGAGTGATTTCTGGCAAACACGTAACCAAAGAGGGAACGGTGTTAGTAGTTAATAACAAAAAAGGTGTTGCTATTATTGAAGGATTAAACAAAGTTAAGTTACATCGTAAACCAAATGCCAAACAAGAAAAAGGTGGCATTCAAGAAAAAGAAGCTGGCATTCCTTTGTGTAAGTTAGCTTTGTTGGCGCCAAAATCACCACAAGGTATTTCCAAAATTAAATACACTATTGATAAAGAAGGCAAGAAAATTCGGGTTGCTAAAAAAACTAACAATCCGATTGCATCAAAGAAGTAGGAGGGCATTATGAGTTTAAATTTAAAAGCAAAATATGGAAAATTAATTAAAGACGCATTGATGTCTGAATACAAATACAAATCAGTGATGCAAGTGCCTAAACTAGAAAAGATTGTGATTAACGCGGGTGTTGGCGATGCGGCAAGCGATGCCAAGTTTATTGAAGCGATGACTAATGAAATCTTAGTGATTACCGGACAAAAACCCGTGCTCACTAAATCCAAAAAAGCCATTGCCACTTTCAAACTGCGTGAAAATCAAGCGATTGGCGTCAAGGTAACCCTAAGAGGTGAACGTATGTGAAATTTCGTTGAGAACCTCATTAACGTCGCTCTACCACGGGTTCGTGACTTCAAGGGTTTGAGCAATAACTCGTTTGATGGTCGTGGCAATTACACCATCGGTATTAAAGAACAAATTATTTTTACCGAAGTTAATTACGACGATATTAAAAAGGTGCGTGGGTTCGACGTAACCTTCGTGACTTCTACCAAAAAAAATGAAGTAGCTAAAGCAATGTTAAAAGCAATTGGCTTACCATTTGCAAAACAAAGATAAAGGAAAATATGGCAAAGAAATCATTAATCGCAAAACAAAAAAAACATAAAAAATACAAAGTACGTGAGTACCACCGTTGTGTACGTTGTGGTCGTCCACACGCTGTCATCGGCAAGTTTGGTTTATGTCGTATTTGCTTGCGCGAGTTAGCGTATAAGGGTGCGATTCCCGGTTTAAAGAAAGCATCTTGATAGGAGTAAATTATGTTCATTGATCCAATTGCTGATCTTATTATTCGTATTAAGAATGCGACGAAAGCACGCCACCCAAGTTGTGCGGTTTATACCACTAACATTACTTCTGCTATTTTAGGCGTATTAAAAGAAGAAGGCTATATTACCAATTTCGAAACAAAAAAACACAACAAAT
Source organism: Mycoplasmataceae bacterium (assembly GCA_031265955.1). Lineage (GTDB taxonomy): Bacteria > Bacillota_I > Bacilli_A > Mycoplasmatales > Mycoplasmoidaceae > Malacoplasma_A. The sequence continues at coordinate 313,391 of JAISBY010000010.1, forward strand.
CTAGTATTAGTAAAACGGTTATTACTTTAAAATATAAAGATCAAACCCCAGCTATTTTAGGAATTAAGCAAATTTCCAAACCTGGCTTACGTGTTTACCAAGAATCAAGTAAATTACCGCGTGTGTTAAGCGGGTTAGGCGTAGCGATTATTTCAACAAGTCAAGGCGTAGTTACTGATAAGTTTGCACGTACTAACAATCTTGGTGGCGAAGTAATCGCTTATGTGTGATAGGAGGATATATGTCAAGAAAAGGTAATAAATTATTAACTATTCCACAAGGTGTTACTGTCACTATTAACTCTAGTGATGTACTTGTAAAAAGTGCGCAAGGAACGCTAAAGGTGGCTTATCCGACTAGTATGATTAAAGTAGAAAACGTGGATAATAAAATAAAAATTTCACGTTTGAATGACGAAAAACAAGCGCGTATGTTTCACGGTACGATTAACTCTAATATTAATAATGCACTCATCGGTCTAAGCAAAGGTTATGTTAAAAAATTAAAAATTGTGGGTGTTGGTTTTAAAGCAAATGTGAGTGGTGCAAAATTAAATTTAGCCATCGGTTTTAGTCACCCAGTCGTATTTGATATCCCACAGGGTTTAAAAGTAATATGTCCAACCCCAACTGAAATTGTCATTGAAGGTTATGACAAAATTATCGTTGGTGAATTCGCTGCTAATGTTCGTGCGGTGCGCAAACCCGAGCCATACAATGGTAAAGGTATTATGTATAGTGATGAAATCATTGTTCGTAAAGTTGGTAAGACTGCTGAAGGCGCTGGCACAACAGCTGGTGGAGCTGCCAAGAAATAGGAGATCATTATGAAACAATTAAATGTCAATCGCAAAGCAAGACGATCGTTACGTCATAAACGACTTACCAATCGTTTGAAACGTGAAGATAATCAAAAACCAAGATTGGTAGTTTCCAAGAGTAATAATCACCTGATTGCCCAAATCGTTGATGATACTGTTGGTAAAACGCTTGTATGTAGTTCTACCAAACAATTAAAAAAAACCGCGACAGTGGCTACTGCAACTTTAGTTGGTGAAGACCTTGCTAAAAAAGCAATTGCTAAAAATATTAAAGAAGTCGTTTTTGATCGAGGTGGTAGCCCATATCACGGTCAAATTAAGGCTTTGGCAACTGCAGCTCGTAGTGGCGGATTAAAATTTTAGAAAGTTAAGAAGGAAATAAAATGTTAGATAACGAAAAGAAAGTAGAAACCAATACACCGACAACAACTGTAGTTGAGACTACTGCTACGTCTACTAAACCAGTTGTTGAGAAAGAGGCATCACACCGCAAACCAGCTTTTGGTGATAAAAAAACTGGCGCACCAGTTTTTAAACGCCAAACCAGAAGTCGTGTCAACCAAATGGGTTTTGAAGAAAAAGTAGTTGGTATTAAACGAATTTCAAAAACGACTAAGGGTGGACGTCACATGCGTTTTAGTGCTTTAGTTGTCATTGGTGATAAAAACGGTAAAGTTGGTTATGGGGTTGGAAAATCAACCGAAGTTCCAAATGCCATTAAAAAAGCTATTAAAAATTCTCGTAAAAATATTGTCGATGTTATTTTTAATAAACGCGGTACTTTATATCACGAAATTATTGGACGCCATGGCGCTTCTAAAGTTTTGTTAAAACCAGCCCCAGAAGGTACAGGTATTATTGCCGGTGGTGCCATTCGTGCCGTGATTGAGCTCGTTGGTTTTAAAGACATTTATACCAAAAACAAAGGTAGTAACACTGCGCTTAATATGGTACAAGCTACCATTAATGGTTTAGTCAACCAGCGTCATCCATCATTAATTGCAAAATTACGTGATAAGGATATCAAGGCTTTATAGTTTTGTAGGAGATAATGTATGGAGTTAAATAGTTTAAAATATACCAAAGGATCTCGTGGACATAAGCGTAAAACTTATGGTCGAGGTTTTGGTAGCGGTATTGGTAAAACTGGTGGTAAAGGAACCAAAGGACAAAAACAACGTAAATCAGGACACGTTCGTTTAGGTTTTGAAGGTGGCCAAACACCAATTTATCGTAAGGTACCAAAGGTAGGGTTCAATAATTACAATTTTGCCACCAAATATAATGTAGTGACAATTAAACAATTAATTCAATTAAAAGTTGATAAAATTGATACTAAAGTGTTGCAAGATAAAAAAATTATTAACGTTAATAAATTACCAATCAAAATTATTGGTAATGATAAACTAACGAAAGCAATTGAAGTTAGCGCTCATGTTTTTACTGACGGTGCTAAAAAAACAATTGAGGCCGCAAAGGGTAAAGTAAACATTATTAAATAAACATGTCTACCAATACGAAAAAAACTTACAAATCAGCACGGACACTTGTTAAAGAAATTTTTACTAATAAAACGGTAATTAGTGCTTTAGCAATTACTCTGTTTCTAGTAGTTGCTTTTCGTATTGGCAGTACTTTGACAATCCCCGGGATAAAATTACCAGCTAACGCTTTTAATACTAACGATTCATTTGCTGGCATGTTAGATTTATTAGCTGGTGGTGGTTTAAGCCGTATGTCCATATTCGCTGTCGGTGTTGGTCCTTATATTACCGCACAAATTATTGTGCAGTTATTGTCTAGTGATTTAATTCCACCAATGTCCAAGATGGCAAAAGGTGGCGAACGGGGACGAAGAAAGTTAGAAATCATCACTCGTATTCTTACTTTACCGTTTTGTATTGCTCAAGGTTATGCCGTGATTGCTTTATTACTAAATAACCAGCAAGGTAGTGGTATTACCATTTTCGGTTTCCAATCTATTAACGAAATCCCTGCTAAAGAAATGTTGACGCTATTAATGATTATGGTTGCTGGGACTTATATTTCCATTTTCATTGGTGATATTATTACCAAACGAGGTGTGGGTAATGGAATTACACTTTTAATTTTAGCTGGTATTGTGTCTTCGATCATTCCTAATTTCCGTGAAGCATTCCGTACCATCTCTGGCAAAATGGATTCTCAAAATGCTAACTATTTAATTAATTTAATTCTTGCCACTGCTTTGTATGTATTATTTTTTGTAGCGATTTTAATTGTGACTATTTTTATTAATGGTTCAACAAGAAAGATTCCCATCCAGCAAACTGGTCAGGGATTGACCACTAATATTAATAACTTACCATTTTTACCAATTAAATTAAATGCAGCTGGAGTTATTCCGGTTATTTTCGCTTCCTCCGTTTTAACAATTCCTGGAACTATCGCCCAATTTTTATCGCAAGGTGAAGCAAAGTGATTCATTGCTGGTGATGGGTCAGGGACTAGTGGATACTTAACACTTAATACACCGAGTGGGTTAGTCATCTACTTTGTTTTAATTGTGCTTTTCTCATTCTTTTATTCGTATATTCAAATTAATCCCCAACAGTTGTCGGAAAATTTTGAAAAGAGCGGTAAATTTATTCCGGGAATAAAAACTGGCGAAAACACTGAACGACACATTGCCAAAGTGTTAAGTCGTGTGAATTGAATTGGTGGGCCGTTCTTAGGTTTGATCGCCATCTTGCCATATATCGTCGCCGAAATCACGAGCATTCCAAGTGGTTTAGCCTTGGGTGGGACAGGTTTAATCATTATTGTGACGGCAACCATGGAATTATGAAATTCTATTAAGAGTGCCGCTACCACTAGTGGTTATAACGTGACCCGTAATAAAATTGAATCTAAACACATTAGCGAAACATCACATTTAGAAGCTGAAGTTGAACAATTATGGTAAAAATAAAACAAAAGCACATCGTTTTACTTGGCGCACCAGGTAGTGGCAAAGGAACGTTGGCAAGGAAATTAGTCAACCGTTATGGTTTAAAACATTTATCAACTGGTGATATGTTTCGCAAAGTGATTGCTGAAAATTCACCGTTGGGTCAAGAACTAAAAGCAATTGTCGCTACGGGATCGTTAGTGAGTGACGACATCACTAATGCGGTAGTGAAAACGGAATTATTACAATTGATTAGTAACCACGAAGGTTTTATTTTGGATGGTTATCCTAGAACAGTTGCCCAAGCAAATTTTTTAGCGAGCATTGTGCAACCAGATTTAGTTTTTTTAATTGATGTGGAAAAAGAATTGGCAATCAAACGGATTGTCGGTCGTAGAGTTTGTTCAAAATGTGGAGCTACTTATAACATCTATTTTAAAAAACCGAAAATTGATAATGTTTGTGATTGCGATGGTGAATTTTTAATTCAACGTAAAGATGACGATCGTACAACCATTAGCAAACGTTTTGATTTGTACCAACAGGTTACTAGTAAATTAATAACTTATTATCACGGTACTAATAAGCTATACCGAATTGATGCTAATAATGGCATTGAAGCGATTTTAGATACCGTAATCAAAATTATTGAGCAAAACTAAATGATTTATTTAAAATCGACACACGATATTGCATTAATAAAAACAGCTGCTGACATTTGAAAAAAAGTACGTAGAATGTTAATTGCCAGTACTAAACCTGGAGTTAATTTATTAACATTAGACGAGCAAACAGCAAAGTTAGTTAGCGAATTAAATGCGACTTGTAGTTTTTATCAATACAATCATTTCCCTAAGCATCTTTGTATCAGTGTGAATGATGAACTAATTCACGGCATTCCTAGAAACTACGTCATTAAAGCAAACGATTTAATCACTTTTGATTTAGGAATCACTTATCAAAATCATGTTTGTGATGCCGCTTTTACCATTCATGTCGCTCCAACGACTGACGAACCAAGTCGTATTAGTAGCACTACAAAACTGGCTCTAATGGAGGCGATTAAAGTTATTAAACCAGGCAATTACATTGGTGATATTAGTTTTGCCATTGAAAGTGTTGCGGGAAAAAATGGTTATGAAGTAATTAAAGATTTTGGTGGTCACGGGTGTGGTAATCATCTGCACGAAGATCCGATGATTTTAAATTATGGTAAGCCACACACTGGTGTCAAAATAATCAAGGGAATGACATTGTGCATTGAACCAATGCTTTTAACTGGTAGCGACAAATACTATATTGATCCTATTGACAAGTGAACGGTACGAAGTCAAAATCATCAGTTGACTTGTCAGTGGGAACACATGATATTAGTAACTGAGGAAGGTTGTGAAATTTTAACAGGGGATACTTAAGATGAAAAGTGCTAAAAACAAAATAAAGAATATTAAAATAAAGGAATAGTATGGCAAACGATACAATAAAAATGACAGGATTAGTAAAGGAAGTATTTCCTAACAGCACTTACAAAGTAGAGTTAGAAAATAAAATTGTTATTAATGCTGTTTTAAGTGGCAAAATGCGACAACATCACATTCAAATTTTAAGAGGCGATACAGTTACAATTGAACTAAGCCCTTACGATTTGACTAAAGGTCGCATTACTTATAGAAATTAGTGTTTATCACTTTTTAAAAAATAAAATTGTACAATTGCGAATTGTTATTGCATTTTTTTAAAGAAGCACATATAAAAGCATGTTATTATGACTAAATATTTTTCCCTAATAATTCTTTTACAGTACTACACAACATTAAACTTTTGCAAGTTTTAAATCAAGATTTTTATAAGTATTACAAAGTACTTAGTTAAATTTTAATATTAACCTTATGATTCAACTGCGTATTTTCAGTCAGAGAGATTACCTCAATCGGTTACAGGCTGACCAGTTTCAACAGCACTACCTGCACTGTTTCTATAGCTAGTCGACACATGAAGTATTCCATTTTTCTTGACATTATCAAAAGCATTACTTTTAACTTCAGGGCAAACATCATGATTTCAATATATGTGTTCTAAACCAGTACAATTTTTAAAAGCTCCTTCATCAATAAGATCAATTTCAGTGTTTGGAAAACGAATTTCTTTTAAATTCGCACAGTTTTCAAATGCTTCAGTACCGATGTGGCCTCATCCCGTAGCCTGAGATAAATCAATTTCTTGTAAAGCGGGATTACTTGCAAATAATCTATCGTATATGAAATAGCTTCAGTATTCTTCTTCAAAATAACTATTGACTGCATTACCAAGGTTACCAGCCGATCCTATGACACAAGTGATAAATCCAGCGCTAGAACGAATAATAGCAGCTCCATAGTTTCCATTAGAAACTATAGACAATTTGCTATCTTCAGTAAATTTATCTGTTAAAGCAATAATTTTGTCAACTTCTAAGTTAGGACAGCCATCAAAACTAAATGGTTCAATCCTTGCAATTTTGGTATCCTCTGAAGGAATGAATCCTTCAAAGTCGTGGCATATACCAAAAGCATCAAAATCAATTGTTACATAACAATTAGGTAAGGAAAAAGTTTTAAGTTTGGAACATTGGAAAAATGCTTGATCACCAATTGATAAACTGCTATTTGTTTCAGTAATGTTTTTTATTCTATTTGTTGGTGAATCAGCACTGGGTAATGAGACATTTTCTAAGTGATCACAAAGTGAAAAAGCGTTCTCTCCAATGGAAATCTGCTCAAAATTAGTCGGTAAAACAATGTTTTTAATACCTCCACAAGATCAGAAAGCATAAGCACCAATGGATAAAGTAGAATTAATATTTTCAAAACTAATTGTAAGTTTTTCCTGTATGTCTTTTAAAAGTGTGGAATTGGCAAAAGCATCATCAGCAATGATATCAAAACATGATAAATCAATTGTTGTATATGTATGTTCTTGTGCTTGTTGGGTTCAATCAGGGTTCTTAATATCATCAGAAGTTAATGTGCCTGTTGATTTATTAAATATATTTTTCCATTCTGGATCTTCCGGGCTAAGAACACTTGTTTGTTGATATTTTCATAATTCAATTTCAGTAGAAGCTGCGTTGTTATTGTATGTACCAGTAACTGTAACCTTTAGTTTCTCATTATCTATTACTTTGTCGTAGGTAAGTTTATTACCAGCAATGGTTACATTTGTACTTCCAGCTCTAAAAGTAACATCTTTTGAAATATCTTTATCATCTTCCCACATTTTAAGTGTTACAAAAGTAAATTTATCAGGATTTCAATCCAATTCTGTAATATCACCTGTTGTTAGTTTATATGTGTGTGGTATAGGATCTGGTTTGGAACATTGTGTTAAAATAATTCCTGATGATGAAACACCAACCAATCCAAATGTACCTAAGACACTACTATTTATTATTTTTTTAATTCTTCTTTTTTGCATGTTATTCCCCTTTTACAAAATGTTTTGTTAATCAAAGAATAAAAAATACAGTCATCGTGTGTGATGCTTGTATTAGTACTAGTTTTAGTATGTATAACTAAGTCAATTTTGCGCGCACGTGCGGTGTGTGTGTGTGTGTGTGTGTGAGTGTGTGTGTGAACGCTATCATATCTCTCATTACCAAAATTAATTATAGAGAGTTTTCTAACAAAATCATAGATTTGTGGTAGCTATTCACCGAGAAAGTTTCCACACACACACACACACACACACACACACAGGCGATAAAGACAGAAAAATCAATGGTTTTTTATTTATTTTTGAACTTACAAATTGGTTAAAAATACAATCAAAATATTTCTAATTTTTTAGTAGATAGTTACATTTTTTGCAATTTAATGAGAAAATTCCCATACCGTTCTAATGGGCACACCTTAACTAATAACGGATTATTCTTTTAAGTTGTTAAGTCTGACAATATTGTCCAAACGTCTATCTAGCTTGTCAAATCTTGAGATAACATAATTATTAAACTCATTCTGCTTTTTATTAAATTCATCTTGTTTATCAAAACGAGCATCAATTTGTTCAAATTTATTTACTATTCATTTCTGAAATTCTAAAAATCAAGCTGGTGGTTGTGACGGATCAACAATTATGTCTTTCATTTCTTCAATTATAATAACACGTTTAGATGACAACTTGAAATTTATCCGTTCAACTACTAGTTGCATTTCTTGTTTTGCTTTCACTCACGATTCGTTATCGTAAAAATAAAACAGAATAGTGTTGGTAACATCGTCTAAAATTTCTTTCGCTTTGTACTTCTTGCAAATATTTCTAACAGCTTCAAACTTGTCTACAAATACATTTGTAGACATCATAACAACGGTCGGTATCTTGTTATTTTTCATTTAGTCTCCTTACCATAGTAATACAAGCGAAATAAAAAATTTGTTAGATTATTTTGAAAATGTTATCTGAAAACACAGGGTTTTTTACAATACCGTCATACAATAATTTTCTTTCGATATTTTTTATGTCTTTTATCAAAAAAATAATGGTTTTGGTATATAATTACGCCCCATTTGGAAAAAACAATGAAAGTTAGAGCGTCAGTAAAACCAATTTGCAAAGATTGTAAAGTTATTAAGAGACATGGTCGTGTGATGGTTATTTGTAAGAATCCAAAGCATAAACAAAGACAAGGTTAATCTTTAAGGAGCATAGAAATTAAATAATGGCACGTTTATTAGGCGTAGATATTCCCAACAATAAAAAGGTTCCTTTTGCATTAACAGCGATTTATGGCATTGGTATTTCTACTGGCAGAAAAATTGTTAAAACTGCTAAAGTAGATCCTGAAAAACGTATTAGTGAATTAACTGAACAAGAACTAGCAGCTATTCGTGAAGTTGCCATTAAATTAACCACCGAAGGTGATTTACGTCGTGAAATTGCCATGAATATTAAACGCTTAATTGAAATCGGTAGTTATCGTGGCCTTCGCCATCGTCGTGGTTTGCCAGTAAGAGGTCAGCGCACTAAAACTAATGGTCGTACTCGTAAGGGTCCTCGTAAAACAGTTGCAAACAAGAAGGTAGAGACTAAGAATTAGGAGATAACATGGCTGAGACTAAGAAACAAGAAAAAGCAACTACTGCTGCTCCTAAAAAAGCGAAACCAAAGAAAAAAAGAAAACTAGCGGATGTTCATGGCGTTGCTCATATCCACGCATCAGTTAATAATACGATTGTAACAATTACCGACGTTAAAGGTAATGCTATCGCTTGGAGTTCGTCTGGGGCTATCGGTTACAAAGGTAGTAAAAAATCTACGCCTTATGCTGCGGGATTAGCGGCGGCAGCTGTCGCTAAGAATGCGATGGCTTTAGGACTAAAAAGTGTAGTTGTTAATGTGAATGGGACTGGTCAGGGTAAAGATACTGCAATTCGTTCGTTGGCGGCTGCAGGATTACAAATTACCGAAATGAATGATGTCACTGCCATTCCGCACAATGGTTGTCGGCCACCGAAAAAACCACGTTAAGGGCACAAACAACGAAGGAGATCAAAATGGAAAAATTCTTAAAATATACAATTAAACCGGAAATCGAAGCAAGTAACGAGCAACAAGCAAAGTTTACAATTAGTCCTCTTGAAAAAGGATTTGGCGTAACCTTAGGTAATGCTTTACGCCGTACGATGTTATCTAATATTCCAGGAGCAAGTATTTTTGCAATTAAAATTCCTGGTGTTAACCATGAATTCCAAGCTATTAACGGTGTCAAAGAAGACGTGACACAAATTATCCTTAACCTTAAAAATTTAGTAATTATGATTGACGAAAATGTTATTAGTGATGATGAACTTGCTTCTACCAAAATTGAACAATGGCCAACAATGAAAATTTCTAAAAAAGGAAATGGCGAAATCTATGCAAGTGATATTGAATTACCAAGTGGTTTCGATATCTTCAATAAGGATTTGTACATCGCTACCATCACTAACGCGAGTACTAAGTTAGATTTAGAAATTTACGCGATTCGTGGCCGTGGTTTTAAAACATTCGCCCAAAACCGTGAAATGGTTAACTCATTAAATGTAATTGCAACTGACTCTAATTTTAGCCCAATTGTTCGTGTTGGTTATGCCGTAGAAGAACAAAAAATATCTAAAACCATCACTGGTGATATTTTAACGCTTGATGTAGCGACTAACGGTTCAATTTCACCGCAAGATTCTGTGGCGATGGCTGCTAAAATTTTAAGCGAGCACTTAAAACCATTAATTGATATTAGTGCGGCAATTGAAACAATGCAAATTATTAAAGAACACGAAGAGGAAAAGAAACAAGAAGGTTTATCTATTCCGATTGAAGAACTTACCTTATCAGTACGTTCATACAACTGTTTAAAACGTCGTGGTATTCAAACTATTAATGAATTAACGGCGATGACTAAAACCGAAGTAGAAAAAATTAAGAACCTTGGTAAGAAATCTTTACGTGAGATTCAAAAACAATTAGTCGAATACGGTTTAACTTTTAAAGAGGAATAAACAATGTCTTATGTTAATAAACCTGGAAAAACATCCAGTTGAAGACAAATGGTTATTCGTCAACAAGTTAGTGATGTAATCGCTTACGGTAAAATTCGTACGACTTTTACCAAAGCAAAAGAAACACAAAAGCATGTTGACCGTATTATTACAACCGCTAAAAAAGATACACTTGATGCTAAACGTCGTATTTTGTCGATTGTAAAGCCAACTAAAAAATTAGATCGAAATGCTTTAGTAAAAAAATTGAGTGAAATCGCTAAAAAATATAGCCAACGTAAAGGCGGTTACACCCGCGTGCTCCGCCTTGGCAAAAGACCAGGCGATCGAACCGAAGTTGCGATTCTGGAATTAGTTTAAAAAATAGCGAAGTTTGATTCGCTATTTTTTCTTTAATGTTTTGTTAAAAATAAACGCTGCAATTTGTGCTCCGGTAATTGTACTTAATAAGTAGAATGGAAATTGAATTCATCCTGCTGTTGCATTTTGACCTCAAGATTGAAAAATTAATGGCGCCAGTGAACGAAACGGATTGCAAGAAGCACCGGTTAACGGAATCTGCGCCCCAACAATAATGAATAATCCAAAACTGAGAATGATTGATGAAAGTCAACGATTACGTATTTCAATTCGAATATTATTACTTTTTTTAAAGATAACACTCATTGATAAAATTAAGAAAGTAAATAAACCAAAGAAGATTAATTCACTTAAAAATCCCAAAAATAACGAACCAACGCCTGCTCATTGTGTTCCATTGATAGTCATTTGATCTACCCAAATATTTTGGTTAACCGTTGTTATACCTAATAATGTCGGGTTGGTTCATTGATTACCAAAACTACTTGGTGAGCATGTTGCCGCAATGATATAGGTTGTCAATCCAGCGAGTATCGTACCAACTAGTTCTGCCGTAATGTATGTAATTGTTTCTTTATTATTAATATTTTTATTGGTGCGAGACATTAAAACTAAGGCTGGATTAAATAAAGCTCCAGCATGACCAAAAAAGAAAATTAGTACAAATAAAAATAAGTAGGTTGAAGTAAATGTCAGACTAAACATTAATCAATTAATTGATCCATTTTCTTCAACGAACAAGCCTCTCGAGATATATATTCAACATAGTATTAAGGTAACAAATATAAGAATATATGTACCAATTGCTTCATCAACAAAGCGATGGTTTAGAGATCTTTGTAAGAAAAATTTTCTAGCAACGAAACCATTAATAGTATTCTTTTTTATGTTGCTCATGTTTTTTCATTATATATACTTGGTATTTAAATTTACTTAGTTTTACGTTTAACTTTTTTGTAGGAATTTTTAATTTTTTTATTGTTAGGTTGTTTGTATTTAGTTTTGCGTTTGTGAATGGCTAACAAAATAGGAATGATGATGCTAGAAGAAATGAATGGTAAAGCAATTAAAATACTTAGTCCAATGATTAAAGCATAATTGACAGATTGTGAAGTACTTGCAGCTAAAACAGTATGTAACATATTTTTCTCCTAACGATGATTGGGGTTAATTTTCAAACCAGTTCAAGCATCTAAGTGTTTTGAACCATAACAATATTGACAGTGGAATATTGATAATAATCCAATCGCAATTAAACTACCGATAGTAACATCGCTCAAATAATGTGCTCCAGCTAACAATCGTCCAAACGCCACTAATCCCGCCCCACAAACAGCTACAATAAATAAAGTGCGACGAATTTTTTTGGTATTTAAGCGAGTGACAGTAAACGGTAAAGAAACTAGTGAATAAAATCCAACTGCCGCCATTGTTTCGTGACCGCTTGGAAAGGATTTAGAAGCATCTTCACTAATGAAAGGTAAATTCCCGGTGGTGCCATAACCGTATGGAGTGTATGGTAAGGCATATCAAGGGTGAAAACCGCCATTAGGATCGTTTGCACCAATACCGATGATATTGCCAGCTTCATCATATTGTAATGGTTGGAAGTACATTGATGATTCCACTGGGATTCATTTAATTGAACCATCTAATAAAATGACTTTGTATGATGTTCATGTTGGAACCATCCATCTATCAGTTAAATTAACCACCCCATTTGACATTAAGAAACGAAAACGTTCTCTTTGCAAAGTTGGTTTGATGGCAATTTCAACCAATAGAATCGCAATGACACTAGCAGATGTTAATATAAAAGCATACCTTAATAACTCTGACATTGTTTTTGGGCTGATACGTCGTAAAATCAATCATGTTGGGAGAATGAACAAAACGCTAAATAATAAACCAAGTACAATAAATGTTCAGAAAGTTAGCGCATCTTTTATATGCCCATAACTATCTAACGGGCTAATTTGTCCGTAACGAGCAACGCCTTCAAAAGAGACTAACATTAGAGGAAAAAATTGAAAGAAGCATGAATACACTACTCATCCAACCGCCACAATAATTGTGCCATAGCGTACAATTTGTCTTCACGAATTTGATTTAATCTTGTAAGCGTTTTGGTTAAAAATGACTAGGGCTACAATCGTAGCTAAAATACAAGGACCAGTGCCGACAATTTCCATTACTCTAGCAAAAATATCTTTTGTATAGACAAACCCGCTAGACGGATCGGGTAATTCTGGTTTAGCTAAGATTCAATCAATTTGATAATCATAGAAAGCAGCGATAGTCATTAAAAGCACCGATAAACCTAAAATAGTGCCACAAATAATTCAAATCGCTTTTTTACTCAATTTGTAAACATTGTGATTGGTTTTACTGATAAACATGGAAATATTTTACTACTTTAAGTGTGGTGTTAGAATAAATATTTCTTTTTGATTACGCGACTTAAAGACTTTGAGAATTCTTAACAATGTGGTAAATGTATCGTATTTTATGCGATAATGTGAGCTAATTAATAGAGAGGATTGCCTATATGTTAAAAATTGCCATAATGGTAGCTAACCAAACCGAGGATATTGAACTTGTTGTCCCAGTAGACATTTGAAGACGAGCTGGATTAATTGTAAAATTGATTTCCATTGAAAAAAAGAAAAATGTTATTTTAGCCCACGGAACTAAAGTATCTTGTGATGAAATTTTAGCTAAAGAAAACTTAAGTAAATATAATGCTGTTTTTCTACCAGGTGGGCCTGGTTATGTGAGATTTAATAAAGAATTTGCGCCTAAATTAGTTGCTTTTGCTCAAAAAGAACATAAGAATCCGAAAATTAATTTCTTAGCAATTTGTGCAGCCCCTTTATGCTTTGCAGATTGGGATGTTTTAGATGCAGGTGTAAAAGTCACTTGTTATCCCAGTTTAGTAAACGCCAAAATTGAAGATAATTATGTCAAACAAGATTTAGTTGTTTCTAAAAATTTTATTACAGCAGCTGGTCCTGGCATTGCAAGTGACTTCGCTTTTAAAGTTGTTGAGGAATTTATTGATGCTGCCAAAGTTAAAGACTTACAAAAAGAAATGTTATTTTAAGATAAGGAATTAATTATATGACATACACCATTCGTTGAAAAGACTGTCAAAAATCTAATGCGGTTGCTTCTCATTTTGAAAGTAAGATTGCTCGCTTTGAAGACTTTCGCTTTATTATCCCTGAAGTAAAAGCAGAAATTGTTTACTATCCTAAAAACCAATCATTTACTACTAGAATTAATTTACAAGTTATTAAAAAAGGTATGCTTCGTGCTGAAGCCAATGCTCATGATGTGTTAACTTCAATTAACGAAGCGGTGGATCGGATTATCGATCAATTACGTCGTGTCAAAACAAAGTACGAAAAGTAAATAATTACATTATTTATAAAATTAATCCGGAACTTGATAATATAGATTTTAACTAAATAGTTAACTGTTAGTAAACTTTTTATATTTTTAACAAAAGTTAACTGTAATGATTCGTATCATGTCTCTTAAAAATATTCAATTAAAAGAATTTAGAAAATATTTTGTTGAATTGATTCAACAAGCTAGCAATCTTGAGGGCTTGGCTTTAACGTATGGACAAACTAAGGAAATTGTTGAATCATTGGAAAAATCAAAACAAAATTATTCGTGAGAAACAATTGAAGTTGTTAGAGGTATACAAAAAGCATATAACTATGTTAATGACATTATAAATTCTTCTCAACAAATTACATATCGCGACGCAATTAACATTAACAAGTTAATAGATACCTACGAATCCAAAACTAAAGCTGGGCAATGACGAAATGAATTTGTCAAAATCGGTGGTTCGTCATATGCTCCAGCTTTATATACTAGTGCAGACTATATTAATCGCATCAATCATTTGTTGGACAACCGAATTACCTTTGATAAAGTTGTCAAACTATACGCAGATATGTCTAAAATGCAATTTTTTATCAATGGTAATAAACGCACATCATTATGTTTTTGTAATGCTATTTTAATTGCTAATGATTTGGATTTTATTAAAATTGATAGCACTAACAAATTTACTGATGCGCTAGTCAAATATTATGAAAACGATAAAAACTTTGATAGATTTTTAACATTAGTGCAACGTTCTTCTTTAATAAGATTGAATGACATTCTTGAAATTAATGATAAGAAAACTAAAATCATTTCGCTACTGAATAGTAAGTTACTATTAAATAATATAACGCAATCGGAACTTGCCAACCAAGTCGGAATAACCAAAAGTTTTGTCAATCAGATTATCAGTGGTAAAAAAATACCTGGCATTGAAATAGCTAAGAAGATAGCTAAATTTTTAGAGTTTGACTGAAAACTTTTTTACGATTAATTGAATGGTTGATTAGATTCAATTCTTGCCTTACAAAAAGTAAATAATTACATTATTTATAAAAATTAATTTGCTTTTCTTTTTATTTTATGTTACATTAGTTAATAGCAGGTTGCATAGAAGTGGCTTGTAGTCCTAACGGTATGAGTAGTACGAAGTTAGTGGCCTAAAATTATGGAGTTTATTACAGGTTGTAAGAAACGAAGTAAACAATAATTCACTAATTCTGACCGAAAGCGACTCTTATAAATGAGCTACTCTTCTTAACACTCAAAAACGGATGTTAAGTTGACCAAAAGCATTTATATAAAGTTCTTTCTTTACAAAAATATGGTGATGATTATGAAAAATAGATAGGTAGCATTGCTAATCATGGAACAAGAAACGTCGGAGTAATTACCGACGTTTTTTGTTTAGTTGCCAAAGATAGATTGATAAATTTCGTGATAATGCTCCACAAAGTGAAATTTAATTTTATCAGCTACTTCCTTCGGAACGTCTTCTAAGTATCGTTCATCTTTTAAAGGCATGAAGATTTCGTTGATGCCACCACGGAAGGCAGAAATAACTTTTTCTTTCACGCCCCCAATGATACCGACGCGTCCTCTTAAAGTAATTTCACCAGTCATCGCAATCGTGTTAGGAACAGAACGGTTGCTTAAAGCAGAGATAATGGCGGTAGTTAAAGTAACGCCAGCACTAGGACCGTCTTTAGGAATGCCGCCACTGGGAACGTGAATGTGAATATCAGTTTTATTAAAATCAATGTTCTTCACACCAAACTTATCCGAGTTAGCTTTTACATAACCTAAGGCAACTTGCGCCGATTCTTTCATTGTTTCTTTTAAGTTGCCAGTAATACTAATGATGCCCTTACCTTTGAAGTATGTTACTTCAATTGGTAATAAATCACCACCGGCTGAAGTGTATGCCATACCGTTTACTACACCTGGAATTGGGGATGGTTCACGAACATTGTATTCATAGATTTCTTTCTTTAGATAATCAAGAACTGCTTTCTCGTCAATTTTTTGGGTTTTAAGAACCTTATGTTGTTGACGTACGATAAATTTTCTTGTAATCTTTTGTAGTAATCGTTCAACTTGTCGCACTCCTGCTTCTTGGGTGTAACGACGAATGATAAAAAGTAAAGCGTCGTCATCAAAAGTTAATTCTTTATCACTTAAAGCAGCTTCTTGACGAATCTTAGGAATTAAATATTTCTTTGCAATTTCTAATTTTTCACGTTCAGTGTAAGAAGTTAATTCAATAATTTCTAAGCGATCATACAATGGTGCAGGAATTTGCTCGGCGTAATTAGCTGTAGCAACAAACATGACTTTTGATAAGTCATAATCTTCTTCAATATAATTGTCACTGAATTTATTATTTTGTTCTGGATCTAGAACCTCTAACATCGCACTGGCAGGATCGCCACGCATGTCGCTAGTCATTTTATCTAACTCATCTAGTAAGAATAAGGGATTGATAACTCCAGCTTGTTTCATGGCTTTGATGATACGACCAGGCATAGAGCCTACATAAGTTTTACGATGCCCTCTAATTTCAGCTTCATCGCGCACTCCACCTAAGGACATTTTGACAAACTTCTTGTCAAGTGCTTCAGCAATACTACGAGCTAGTGTGGATTTACCAACTCCAGGCGGACCAACTAAACAAATGATTGGGGCCTTGGATTCCGGGCTCCTAGCACGAACGGCTAGATATTCAATAATACGTTCCTTTACCTTTTCTAAACCATAATGGGATTTATTAAGAACTTCTTCAACGTGAGTAATATCGTTATTATCAGTAGTTCTTTGCCATCAAGGTAAGTCTAATAATCATTCAATGTAAGTACGAGTAACAGAATTTTCTTGGGGATTAGATGATTCCATGCGATTAAGTTCAGTAATTACCCGTTTCTTAATGTGCTCTGGATATGGATTTTCTTCAACTCGCTTCTTAAATGAATTGGCATCATTCTCTCGGGAGTTAATTTCGCCAAGTTCTTCTTTAACTACTCGCATTTTTTCACGTAAGTAGAATTCTTTTTGTTGTTTACTTAGAGTAGCATTAACCTTCTTTTGAATTTCATTATCAATTGTTTTGGCATCATCTTCTTTAGCAGTTAAACGAATGATGGCATCAATTCGTTTCACAACGTCTAATTCTGCTAAGAGATTTTGCTTGGCATTTTGATCTACTGGTAAAGATGAAGCAACTTGGTCAGCAACTTTATTAGCAGAAGGAGCCCCTAAAAATAATGATTTTAATTGTTTAGCTTCTTTAGTCGGCAAAGTATTGATGGTCTTTTCAAGCATTTCATAAAGCAAGCGAACTTTTTCACCAATTTCTTTTGAAGTAGTGTTAGTTTCTTTTAGTAAATCATAATCAGCAGTAATGATATTATTTTCGTCGTGCACGCTATTGATCTTGACACGTTTGGTTCCTTTTACAACAACTTTATAAGAATCATCAGAGTTTTTTTCCATGAATGTTACATCGCATAGAGTTCCGATAGGATAAATATCGTCAAATCTAGGCTCTTCAATTTGCGGATCTTTTTGGCACGCAATAACGAGCTTTTGATCGCTTTTTGTTGCTAATTTAATAGAATTAATTGATTTAATACGACCAATTTCAATGTCGACACTTGTTCCTGGGAATACAATGATTCCGCGAGTTAATAATATTGGCTTATTCATAGGTTTATTTTAACACCTTTCTAATAGATGAGCACATTATAACACATAATTAGCACTTATTGAGAAAGAGTGCTAAATATAATGGTTAATTTCTTATCGTTCTTGGTATTTGTTTTTTTAAAATTAAGGTGTTTTCTTCTAATGCGTAAAATTTATGACACAACATTTTAATTTCATTCAAATCATGTGAAATCAAAACTATTGTTATCATATTCTTTTGACAATATTTTTTTATAAACGCTATATATAAAGCTTTTTTATTTAAGTCTAATTCATTGGAAAGCTCATCTAAGAAGATAATTTTGGGTTTGTGAAATAATGCAAGATAAATATTTAATCTTTTATTTTCACCGCCCGATAAATATTTAATTTCAGAGTTTCACAGTTTATCAATTTCAAAAAGAAAGAATAATTCATCGCTATTATGGTTAACACAATATATTTTTCTGAAAAAAGTAACAATATCTTTGACTTTGAAACCGATTGGAAAATTTGCTGTTTGAAACTGAACACCGATTTTTTGATTTGTATTAACTTCAAGATCATTCATTCAAGTTATTGAGCCAGAACTAGGTTTTAACAATTTTAAAATGATATATAACAATGTGGTTTTTCCCGAACCATTCGCGCCCGATATAGCTATGTTTTGATTTTGAAAAATATTTAGGTTGACGTTTTTTAAAATTTTCTTATTGCCTATTTTCATATTGATGTTTGATATTTTTAATAAACATTTTGTCATTTAAATCCTCCATTTAAAACATTTTGAAGTCAACCCTATAAACCCAATCATAAAAAACGGTGGCATAAATCAGCATAGTCAAATATCATAAGTATGCAAAGAAACAATCGATGTTTTGTTATTAATTGATATTCAATAATCGTGAAACGGATTGAATAAACCACCATTTACTACGCCGTTAATATCATGATAATTATTTCAAGACATTTGTAGCAACCCAGTTACATACCTAAATGGTGAAATATAGGAAACAATTTTTAAAGCCCTTTGCGAATCTAAGATAAAAAACGGAATTATTTGCCCTGAGAAAATAAGGCTTAAAATGTAAAATAAAGATCCAACTATTTGGGTGGTAACATTAGTTTTGAAAATTAATGCAATTGAAATTCCAATAATTAAATATGTTAGATAGGAAATTACTAGCGCCAACAAGAACCCCCCCCAATTGACAGAAGTCTCCTGATAACTGCCGAATACAATTGTAAGATGGTTAGAATTAAAAATAATGACTCAAATAAAATCTCAAGTTGATGTCAAAAACAATATCATAAAATAAAAAATAATATTAGTAAGTATGTAGTTATATTTGCTGATTGTAGATATTCCAATTTTTTCAGATAATGTTGAATTACGAAAGCTTACGATTGTGGCAGGCATAATATTAATGGCGATTGGAAGCGAAGCAATTAAAATACCGCTCATAAAATTGTTTCGTACAAGAATGGTCGAGTCATTACCCATAAAATTGTTTACTGATACACTAATTAGCATAAAAAAATAAATGAAAATGGGAGTGAACACAACCGTATATAGCGGTGGAAATTTTAAACGTATTCAATTTTTGAAAATAAGCTTAAATAATTCGTTTATATGTTTTGTTTTTTTGCAATTGGTGATTCGCATAAAGATATTTTCACTATAAAGATTTTATATGTTGAATAAGATCATCAAGTTTGCTTGTGTTTGTTGTACCACCTTGGGCAAATTCTTTTCGTCCACCACCAGCGCCTGATGATAATTGATTTAAAGATTTTACAACACCATTTGCATCAAAATGGTGTTGTTCAACATAATTTTTGTTTGCAATAACGATATATTGCATTTTTGTTTGCTCTTCGTTTAAATTAAACATAACATAGGCATGTTCAGAGTCTTCATTTATTAATTCGGTTAAAGCCTGATTAATAGTTTTGATATTTTTTCCTTGGTAAACAAAATGAAATACTTTTTTAGAATTACTAACTTCTTTTTTGAAATTTTTAATTGTTTTGATTTCATTACTCGAAGAATCTTTGTGTGCTTTTAACATTAAAGCATGGTAGAGCGTTTGAATTCTATTCAAATGTTCTCGTAATTTAATTAAATTATTTGGTGCTACATCATAATCTGTTTCTTTTACAAGCGCAATGAATTCATTTGTTAAAACATTAGCTTTATTGACATCATCATTCATCTTGTTAATATCATTTTGAATGATAGCAACTTGATTAGAAAGGTAATTATCTACCGTGTCTTTAGAAGTTAGACCTTCAATTCTTCATGCGCCGCCACCTTTATTTTCAAGACTGACAATAAAGAACTGTTCAATATCTTTGGTGTTAGCTACATGAGTACCGCCACATATTTCTTTAGAGACATCTCCCATAAAGACAACTCGAAGCTTACCTTTAATTTTTCGATAGACATCATCAAATCAAGCAATAGCTCCGTTTTGTTTAGCTTCTTCTAAATCCATCATACAAGTCTTAACTGGGTGTGCCTGTGCAATATATTTATTTACTTCATTTTGCACTTTGATGATTTGTTCGTTAGTTAATTTGTTGTGATATTGAAAATCAAAAGTAACTTTCTCCGCCGATTTAAAGGCACCTTCTTGGCGAATTGATTTGTCAATCACAGTTTGTAGGGCTTGTTGGATCAAATGTTCGACAGAATGGTTTCTTGATGTTTTCAACCGTACATCAGAGTCTATACATAACTCATATTCATCACCAACCGATAATGTTCTAGTAGGTTTGATTTTATGAAAGTGTTGTCCGTTCGGCCCTTTAATAACATCAATAATGTCTAATTTGATGTTGCCACTCTTAATATAGCCACTATCATGCTGCTGTCCACCACTAGTAGCATAGAACACAGTATTATCAAAAACAATTCATCCTAGTTCATCGAGAGTTTTGACATTTTTAAAATCATTATTAAATAATCCGATGATTTTAGATTTCGTTGTTAATTTGGAATAATCAAAAGTTGATGGTGTTGTGAAATTTATTAGCCCTTCTTTTTGCGAAACCATTCCTTTAACATCTAAGTTAGCACGCGAGACTTCTCTATGAGTTTGTAATTTCTTTTCATAAGTCGCTTCATCAATTACAACACCACGTTCTTTCGCTAGTTCAGCGATGATTTCAAATGGGAACCCGTAAGTATCTACGAGCTTAAACACATTATCAATATGTAAATCATTTTTAGAAATAATTTCATCAAATAGCTTAAAACCATTTTCCAACGTTAATTTGAAAAGTTCCTCTTCTTTAGTTAGAACATCAACGATTCGCTCTTGGCTTTGTTTTAAGTAAGGGTAATATTCATCCGTGGCAGTAATTACGCCTATGCATACTGGACTAATAAAACTTTTCTTTATTTGAAGACGGCGAGCACTAATCATTGCCCGACGTATCAAACGACGCAAAACTGAGCCGCGTTCTTTATTGCTAGGAACAGCACCATCGGCAATGGCGAATACACAAGCTTTGATATGATCGGCAATAATTTTGTAATCACGGTTAATGATTAACTGTTCAACATCTTTACTAAAATAACTGTTCATGTCATATCGTTTAGTAGTTAAAGAACTAATGGCATCAATAATTGGTTTGAAAGCATCGGTATCAAAATCAGTTGGGACTTGTTGACTGATGCTAGCAATTCGTTCTAATCCAGCGCCGGTATCAATGTTTTTTCTAGACAACTCAGTGTAGTTACCTTTACCGTCATTATTAAATTGACTAAATACAATGTTTCAGATTTCAACATAACGATCATTTTCTATATCTTTTAAAAATAATTCAGTGCCAATATTTGTGGGATCATATTGACTACCGCGATCGTAAAAGATTTCGGTGCAGGGACCACATGGTCCCTGACCAACGTCTCAAAAGTTGCGTTCTTTGTTTCCTCTAACAATATGAGATTTATTAATTCCTAATTTTATTCAAGCATTATATGTATCGTCATCATCTTGGTATACAGTAATGTAAATTAAATTAAGGTTTACTAAGAAGTGTTTCGTCAATAATTCATGAGCTAATTTTATAGCTTCTTCTTTAAAGTAATCACCAATTGCAAAATTACCTAGCATTTCAAAGAAAGTGTGATGACGAGCAGTAATACCAACATTCATAATGTCATTAGTTCTAATTGCTCGTTGACTATTTACTAATCTTGGGCTTGGTGGGTTTTCAATACCTGAAAAATAACGTTTTAAAGTAGCGATACCGGAATTAACTCATAATAGTGAAGGATCATTAACTGGAATTAAGGATTTAGATGGTAACTCTAAATGGTTATGACTTTTAAAAAAATCTAATCAAGTTTTGCGAATCTCGTTAGTCGTCATTTTTTTCATAGTTCAATTATATAAACTAAAGAAGCATTCTCTAGAAAACGGAATATTTATTAATTATTTTGTTTCGGGTGCAGTTGGTCAATTTTCTCAATTGGGATAAACATTTTTTAATGTATTCCCTTCATCACCGCCCACAGTTCCGGTGACATCAAGACATGGAAACGGACTCTCGTCTATAGGACGAGAATCTACAATGACATTAAGATTTTTTGCAGAGCTATCAGCTGTTCCAATTTGAAAACCAGGAGAACCAGTCTTTGCGTAATCCCCCCCCAATTCAAAAGGTGTATCAATTAGCGCGTTACCAGCGGCGCAAACGGAAAAATAGTTGTCGAATCAAGCTTTATATTGATGGTTAACTTTTTCGTTATCGGTAATAGTAGCAGAAGCATCAAATTTAATTTTGTGGCTTTGAACTTCAGTGTGTATTTTAATTTGGCTAAAGGTTCATTGTTCTGCTACAGTCAGTAATCCCATAACGAGAACTTGTGACAAACACACCAAATAAGACGCTCGATCAATATTCATGCCATCATTAATTACTTTCAACATTTTTGAATTCGTTACATCGGTAGATTCTTCCAAACCTAAATCTCTTGAGGATGTATCTTTAGCGTTATTTGCGATATCGCCACCTTCAGCTAAGACTGCTTTGAGAAAACCTAAGTCTTGAACTTCTACAGTATGACCTTCTACGGAACATGAAGTGATTGAAATTGCACTAGCGACACCGACGGCAGATAGACTAACAATCGGTAAAACCATTTTTAATAACATTTTTTTCATTTCTAATTCCCTCTCCTTGAATAATATGTTCGTGATTATATTAACATTAATGTATTTGACAAAAATTAAAGCGTATGAGATGAGCGAGAACAACAAATATGTTCTAACAAGCAATCTTACGAAACCTATATATTTAGAATTGATTGGTTGAATCAAAATGGTCAAATACATTTCAAAGAATTGTCAGTGACGTCACACCGAACATCGTGACGGTTAACTATTATTATTTTAATACTTAACTCTTAAACGTTTTATATAATTTCATGGTTATGAAAAAATTAGCTCTTTTATTAGATTCGTCTTTTGGAATTAAAGAAAATCAATATCCTGATGTATATATCGTTCCGATGGAAATAATCGAAACAGATAATGGTAAAGTGACTTCCTATTTAGATCAAGTTGATATTTTTAATGAACAAATATGTGAAAAAATATCGAAAGGTTGTGACATTAAAACATCACAGCCTATCTTAGGCAATGTTATTAAAACATTAGATAAACTAACAAAAGAATATGAAAACGTATACGCCTTAACCATCCCAAGCACCATTTCCGGAACATTTCAAAATTGGAAAGTGTTGGAGAATGATTATAAAAATCTAAAAGTTTATGATCAAACCATGGTTGGCTGTTTATCCGAATGAACTATTATTGATTTTTTAAATGCTAGTAAAGAAAACAAACTAGATGATGCTTTTATTAAAAATTATTTAAAGCAACTTGAAGATAAAAGAGCTGGGTTACTAATTGTTCCAGATGTTTCCCAATTAAAAAAAGGTGGACGTGTTAGTAATTTCAAATCTTTACTAATTAAATTGCTAGGGTTAAAACTAATTATTTCTTTGTCAAAAGAAGGTTTAATTTTTAGAGACAAGGCGAAAGATCCACAAGAAGCAATTAATCGTGGCAACAAAGCTCTAAATAAATTAATTCCGCTAGAACAATCAAAAATTAGACGTTTTGTCGTCTTTACCAATAGTAAAGCTGACAGGAAATTTGACATTACTCAATACATTAAAATTATTGAAACCATGTATCCCAAAGTAAAAATAGAGCATACTGAATTGCCTTCGGTTATTACAGCACATGTCGGTCCGAACTATTTCGTCTTTGGCATGGATTTAGAATAATCTAGAATGTCTTTGTGGTTTAACGGCATAGCGAAGAATCCCCCCCCATGGCGCCAATTAAAATTATATAATCTAGTCTATGCAATCAAATGGGGGGGGGATTAGGTGTTATAGTGCTAACGGCACTAATTTAATCTTCTTTACCAAAAACAATATGTCTACCGTTGTAGACATATTGTTTTTTTGCTATTTACATTAATTCAAAGGGTAATAGAGATGAAAAGATTAAATTTAATTAAAACAATTGGCGTTGTTGGTACGCTGGGAGTATCTAGTGCGGCACTTGGTATTGGCTTAACAAGTTGTAGTATAAAAACAATATCATATGATTTTGGCACGCTTCACCATGATGAAACAATGGATGTTATTATTTCGGGTGATGAATTAACTTACAATGGCGAATATACAACAATTCTGACGACAAAAGATGGCAAAACACCTGCAGGACTACCGGACGGCGTTGACTATTATTATGATGTCTCACAGAAAGTTGGTATCTATTCACAAGATACGGGTAAGAGAACGATTATTGGAATAATTTTTAAATCTTTGCCTCCAACAAGCAATAAACAGACAGTTACAGCGTGAGCCACAAAAGACTTTTCTCCCATGATGTCAAACTACTCCCAATATAGCTGAACCAAAATTAAGATTAAAGCAACTTGAAATTGAACTCAACCGGAATAACTATGTCAGCTAATATAAATAATAAATTTCCTGCCGCTACTAAAATTGCAAAAAAACACCGTCGAAATATTTCACTGTTATTTGGTTCGGGAGTACTTGCCGCGGGAGGAGTTGGTGTTGGAATAACTTATGCTGTGATGAATAAAAAACCAGCAGATGAAATAATAGATCAACAATTCTCGTTAAGCGATCTTAAAAATTGAAATTATGGTAAATATACAACGAAACATAAAGCAAAAGATTTTTCTAACAAATCATCAGATGATCAAGAAATAATCAAATATTTTCATAAGTATTATCATTCAAAAGATTTGTTAAATACCATAGTAAGCTATTTTAATTATTTTACGGAATACACCAACGTTACTGTTGATGGCGAATCCGTACCATTAATGTCAACTTTAACTAATAACACTCATATGCACGTTTTGTACATTCGTGAAAGTAGCGATGATGGCTTCCATTTGTTTCTGGTCTATAACTTTAGATTTAATAAATCATTTGTTTTTGATGAAATCCCCATTGACACCCATACCGTAGTAGAACTTACCATTCATAATAATAGTAAATTTGATGCGATTATCAATAAAGCTTATTACATCCCAAACTCTGATTTTGATATGCAGCAATACCAAGGTAATAATCTCCAACTTACTATAAGTCCAAAGCCTAATGACGGATTTATGATTGAAACGGTAATCGGTGAAACTACTAGTGATATTGTTTTATACGACGAAGTAACTAAGACGAATTGGTCAGCGCTTCCAATCGTTGGGTTTGATGATGTCAAATTGCCCACTGAAAATTAGATACGTCTAGAACGATTATTTATTTTTAAATTTATTTGAAAAATGTTTATTGTGACTGTGGTGGGAAGATTTGTGTTGAAAACGGTCATGCTTTTGGTTTTTATGAGTGAAACCTTGTTGCTTTTTTCTTGGGGTAGCGATTTGGATTCTCACACTAGTGCCGTTTATTTCTTTTAATCCTTGGAAGCGTTCTGCTAAATGATTCTTAAGTTCGACAAAACTATAAGTATCTTTAACTCAAACGTCAGTGATATCGGTTGGAGAAACATCCAATGTTTTAATTACAGCTTGTGTTAAAGAACGATTATCAACTTTATCTTTACTACCAATGTTAACGAAGAAGCGAGTCGTTGGACCAGATGGTTTGAACGATTCGCGACGAGAAAATTTTTGCGGATGATTAGATCTACGCTCATTATGTCGGTTATATTGAAAATTATTTTCTCTAGCTGGTGGCGGAGTATTAAAATCAATACCTTCCATTTTGTGTTCATTAAGTTTTTCTTTCGTTTCTCGTTCAATTGTTCTTAAATTACCGTGCAAGTCGTTGCTAATTAATGTATATGCACTACCAGTCATTTGTGCTCGAGCAGTTCGACCGATACGGTGGATGTAATATTTCATATCTTTTGGAACATCATAATTAATTACCGCATCTACTCCTTTGACATCAATACCACGAGCAGCGATATCGGTTGCGACTAAAATTTGTAATTTACCTTCACGAAACAATCGCATAACTCGTTCTCTTGCAGATTGTTTTAAATCACTATGCAAAGCATCAACCGTAAATTTATGATCACGCAATTGTTTTACCAACCATTTAGCTTTGCGACGAGTGTTGGTAAAAATTAATAATAAGAAAAAACCCTTATCCTTAATTAGTTTAGTAATTACTTCGATTTTTTTAAATTCGGGAGTTTGAATGTAATGTTGCTCAATGTTAGGAATATCTTTTTCAGCAATAGACGCTTTAAAAAATTTAGGATCCTTTTGATATTTCTTAGAAATCTCTAAAATATTTTTATCCATGGTGGCAGACAATAAAATGGTTTGGTGTTGACTGTTTGTTTTGTGCAATATTTTGTCAATGTCACGAATAAAACCCATGTCCAGCATTTCATCAGCTTCATCCAATACAACTGTTTTTATGTTGGTAAGATTAATAGTTTTACGTTGTAAATGATCTAGCACTCTACCTGGGGTTCCGATAATAATTTGTGGCTGTTCTTTTAATAATTGAATTTGACGATTTATTTTTTGTCCACCATAAATAGATAATATTTTAAGATTATGAAGACTTTCTCCAATTTTTTTGTATTCAGAAGTTATTTGCAAGGCTAGTTCTCTAGTTGGACATAAAACTAATGTTTGAATGAAACGATCGTTGGAATTAAATAGTTCTAATGTTGGCACTACAAACGCACAAGTTTTGCCGGTTCCTGTTGGCGCTTGCCCGATGACATCTAATTTTTGCAAAGCAAATGGAATGATTTGTTTCTGGATGTCAGTCATTTCATTGTAATTGGCTTTCTTAATGCCATCCAAAATACTGGATTTAATTTTTAATTCGTTGAAATTCATAAAATTGTTTTTTCATAAGTAATACTCATACTAATACTATCGTGTTTATATGAAATTAAATTAATAATTCACTTTCAGTAAGTAAAGACCACACGCTCTCGCTTTGGTGATGGCGTTGCCTTTGGCAGGCTCTTTTAATAATTTTTTAAGATCATTTAATGTTTTTTTATTTTCGTTTAAATCTAATAAACTGCCGACAATCATTCGCACCATATTTCGTAAAAAACCATTGCCATTAACAATGATGAAAAGTTTGCTTTGATTTTTTTTGAAATGAATGTAGTTAATTTTACGGACCGTATTTTCAAATACTGAAGTGGTAAATGATTTAAAATCATGTTCACCAACAAATAGTTTTGCACCTTTTTTTAATAATGGTAAATTAATTTTAGTTGGGTAAAACAATTCGTAGTTTGCTTTAAAGACATCGTACTTGTCAAAATTAACAACATATTGGTATGTTTTATTTTTGGTGTTGAAACGGGCATGGAACATCGCATCATTTTCTTTTACTTTGACAAAGTAAATATCGCTCGGGCTTAATTTACGTAAGGCCAATAGTAGCACTTGGGGTTTAATTTTTATTTTTTTTACATTAAATGAAAATGTTTGTGCGATAGCATGAACATGAGCGTCGGTTCTGCCAGAAACATAAACGCTAATAGAACGGTTAAAAATTTTTTGTAACATTTTTTCAACTTCTTCTTGGACGGTGCGAACGTTTAATTGCTTTGCTCAACCGTGAAAGTTACTCCCATCATAACTCAAAGTTACCAAGTAGTTCATAATTAACGACTACCGTACATTAAAACTGCTTCGGTTCATCCGAATGGGGCAAACAACATACGTTTAATAGAGAAGACGATAAAGAAGCCTAGCAAAATTGTTAGAAGACCAGCAATTAACCAATGCTGCCATTGGATGGAATAATTACGGTAGCGAGTACGGGCATACCGTGGATTGTAAGCCCGTGCTTCCATTGCATCAGCCAAACCGTCGGCTTTATGAAAGGCAATTGAAAACATTGGTACCACTAAAGAAACTAGTGATTTTATTTTGTCGCGAAAATTACCGTTGCGAAAGTCTACCCCTCGAGAAGCTTGTGCTCGCATAATCTTTTGCGACTCTTCTAATAAAGAAGGAACGAATCTTAAAGCGATAGAAATAGTCATCGCTCATTCGTTTACTGGTATTTTAAATATTCTTAAAGGATTTAAAATATCTTCAATCGCAAAAGAAAGCTGCACAGAATTAGTGGTAGAGATCGTTAATGTTACAATAACAATCATCAGATAAATTTTGCAAGTTACATAAGCAGCATAAACTATTGTTTCGGAAGAAAGACTATATCAAGTGGTGTTATAAGACATATAGGCGGTTCAGTCTTTATCAATTACATAAGACAAGTAATTACCGCTAGCTGGCTTGTCGTATTGAATGTGGTAATGGTTATCAGCACCTCATATGAAACCGTGAGCTCATTTATAGGTAATACCAGTTGCATCGTTTGTGCTTGTTGATCAAAAATTAATATTAAATAGTGGTTGTGTATTATGATTAATGTCAAAAACCATGCCCGGGGCCTTAAATGCCATTCAATTAATTAAAAATAAAATGAAGAACATTACCAAACATGACTTGATGATGGTTCACATTGTCTTTGCTGGTAATTTGGCAACCAGCCAACCGGTAATAAGAATTATTAAAAGAATTGATTGGCCAAAGAAACCGAGTGGTAAAAAAATCATAACAATAAAAACCACTGCAATAATCAATTTTAAAGAAGGATTAAATTTATGAACAAAAGATTCTCTAGCAATATAAGTACTAAAACTATTATTCATGAGCAACCTCCTTCTTTAATTCTTTAATGCCTTCAGCTAATTCATCGATATTACGTGGCTTAAGTTCATAGAGCTTTTCAAATTTAGGTTCTAATTTTACAAGACTGTCAATGGTACGAATGACTTTAGGTAAATCTAAACTAGTAGTTTCCATCAATGTTTTATTAGTGAATATTTCATACGGGGAACCATTAGCGATTAATTTTTTGTCATGTAAAACTAAAACTTCATTAGCCAACGCCAACACTTGATCCATAACGTGTGTAATTACAATTATGGTCTTACCTTGCTGATGGTAGTTTTTAATAATTTCTAACATTTCTTTTTCACCGGCTGGGTCTAAACCAGCAGTTGGTTCATCAAAAACCAAAATTTCTGGTTCAATTGCTAAAATGCCAGCGATAGCCACACGTCGTTTTTGTCCACCTGATAAATCAAACGGAGATCTATTTAAAAAAGAATCATCTAATCCAAGCATATTTAAATATTTTTTAGCTTTAAGTTTTGCTTCTTCTTTTTTTTCGCCTAAATTAACAGGCCCAAAAATAATGTCTTTTTCAATGGTGTCTTTAAAAAGCTGGTATTCTGGAAATTGGAAAACCATTCCACAAATTTTTCGTAATGTTTTGAAATGTCTAATCTTTCGATCTTTGCCTAAAATAGTTTGATTACCGATTGTTAAATCACCATACGATGATTTTAATAAACCATTAAAATGACTAATTAAGGTGGTTTTACCACTTCCGGAATTACCAATGATAAAATAAATTTGATTTCTTTTAAATTTATAGGAAAAATTTTCTAGAACAGTTAATTCGCTTTCAGTAAATTCATCAAAAACTATTTTAAGATTAGTAGCGGTAATGGCGTATGGAGAATTAAAGTTCGCTATTTGAGTTTTCATATTTGCTCCACTAGGTCATTAATTTGTAAATTAGGCTGAATATTAACACCTAAATCCAATAATGATTTAGATAATTGCAAAGAAAACGGTACATCCAAAGCAACGTTTTGCAAAAAACTACGATCTTCAAAAATTTCTTTGGGGTTGCCAATTTTTAAAAGTTTACCTTGGTTCATAATGATAACACGATCAGCGTTAGTGACCTCTTCCATATCATGAGTGATAGAAACGACTGTCTTATTAAATTTATTTTTTAAAACGAGCATTAAATTTTTCAATTCACGTTTTGCTTTCGGATCTAACATTGATGTTGATTCATCAAAGATGATGACTTTAGGATTGATTGCTAAAACGCTGGCAATTGCTACTCTTTGTTTTTGTCCACCCGATAAACTTGTTGCTTCTTTTTGTAACAAATCTTCAATGTTTACCATTTTTGCAGTAGCGTGAATGATGTCGCTCATACGATTAGGATCAACTTTACGATTTTCTAATCCAAAAGCAATGTCATCTTCCGCTGTCAAACCAATGAATTGGTTATCAGGGTTTTGAAAAACAATGCCAATATTGTCTCGCAAATGTTTAATGTTCATCTTATTTACAATTTGACCAAATAAACGGATTGTGCCACTACGAGGTTGCAATAAACCAGTAAGAATTTTAGACAAGGTAGATTTGCCGCTACCGTTTTGTCCAATGATGCAAATGTACTCGTTTTCATATATTTCAAAACTAACCTTATCTAGGTTGGTTACTTTATTAGTGTATCCAAAAGTAATGTTATCAAATTCAACTGCTTTAATTTTTCTATCAGACATGTTTTCTAATTATATTAATTAGTGGGCGAACAAAATATTTATTGTTAATCATTATCTCAAATTTCTTAAATTACGGACGCCTTTATTGATAATTAGTTTGATTAAAACACATTTTTTATATATCATTGTATATACATTAATTATAAAAGGTGATCTACAAGTTCTATGACTAAAGAGCAAGAAAAATTTACTAAACAAGAAGATAAAAAAGCGAAAATAGCTCAAAAACAAAAAAATAAAGAGTTAAGAATTGCACAAGTAAAGCATGCGGAACAAACTCGCAAGTTATTAAAAGAAAAGAAACGATTTCAAAAAGAACAACACCGTGAAGCAAAACGAAAATTAAAAGAAGCTAAGCGAGCTAAAAAAATACAACACAAACAATTGAAAGTTGCTAAAGTTAAACACGACAAACAAGCTAATATGTTAGAGACGAACAAAAAGCGTTTTCAACGTGAGCAACAAAAAGATAATCAGCAAAGACAAAAAGATCAAAAGGCAATTACTAAAGCACGTAAATTAGAACACAAAAAAGCAACTGAATTAAGAAAACAAAAGGCAAAAGAGGCTAAGAAACTTGCTAAACAAAAATTAATTGCAGAACAAAAAGCTAAAATTGAAAAAAAGCGTATTGCTAAGCAAGAAGCACGCAATCAAAAAGCGAAGAAAGCAGAGTTAGCTTGAAAACAAGAAGTTATTTTCCGTACTCAGGAAGCTGAAAAAGCGCAAGCTGCAAAGTTGGTTAAGCAAAAACTGATTGCTGATGCTAGAGCTAAAAAGTTAACTCAAAAGAAATTACTTGCTGAAAAAAGAGCGGCAAAGCGCAAAGCAAAACGTGATTTTGAAGGCTATATCAATTTACCACCATGAGTTAATGCCTTTATAAGAGTAGCCTTAATCATTACCTGCTTATTCATATTTGAATTGATCGTGATATTCATTTCTTATGTTGCTAGTAACGAAGATTTATTCAAAATAATTACCGCCGAAGGAAACCTCACCGCATTTGGAAGTGCCTTAATCGCTCAATTTGTGGTTTTCGCCATCATGGACGCTATCGCCATCACTCTTCACGTTCTTGATTACAAATCTCGCGAATCAATTCAAGCACGAAAAAGAATGATTACAACCCGCCAAGCTGTTGCGGCTTACAAAAAAATGAAAGCTGAAAACAACCGTAATTTAAAAATGTTATTTGAATTTGAAGAAATTATTGAAAAACAACAAAAGAAATTAAAACACTTAAGAGCATCTCTATATGAATCACATCTCATCGCTAAAGAAGCGGTTAAATTGGAAGACCAAGTACAATTCCTATCCAAAAAAATTAAAACAGCACAATCACGCGTTAATGATTTACGTAAGAAACTTGTTTTTGAAAAAATGTCATTCGAACAAAAGATTATTTTTGTTAAAAAAGTTTTACAAGCACAATATTCAACTAAATCAACTAAACATTTAACTGCTGATCAATTGAAAGAACATAGAGTTACTGAAGCTAAGCAAGATGCTAAGATTAAAGAAGTATTAGCAAAACGTTGTACCGCTGAACAACGCGATGCTACGCATGAGTTAGTGAGCGTTAAGAAACTACAAGAACGTTATGCTAAAGAATATGATCGTGCTAAAAAATACGTTGATGATTTAATTAAGAATCACAGCGAGCAGGCGCATAAGACTGTAATCAAACAACAAAAGAGAATTGCAAAACGAAAAGGTCGAGAAGCAGCTCATGCTAAAAGAGAACACGCTAGAAAAGAAAGACGATTAAAGAAGGAACAACGTAGAAAAGCTAAATTAGAGAAAAGACACAGTTCCGTGACTCGTCAAAAAAAGCATAGTTCTAAACTAGCAAAACAGCACGCTAAGGAAGTAAAAAAAGCTCAAAAGCAACACATTAAAGCTCAAAAACTAGCTAAAAAACAAAGAGAGCGTGTACAAAAGGAAGAGCAGCGCAAGAAAACCTAAGTACTTTTACACAGTATGGTGGAAGATTCAAATTTTGAATTTAAGAAAGACGATTGATTTATACTTCCAACTATTTCAGTTTCAGGAGAAAATTCCGATACTTTGCTAAATGGTTATGTTGGATATACTCAAATTCAACAAATCTTTCAAACAATCACTCAGGTTCATTTTTGGATTTACGATCAGCAATACCTTGAACCATCCCAAACATATCGGAATTTAGAGCTTGATGTATCCTTTTTGTGTGTGGAAGTTCTTAAAGATTGCTGGAGACTGAATAGTTTTATATTCTATGACAATATCTCAACTTTTCAAACTCTTCCAATAAGCAAAGGTAATGACTATTCTTATACAACCGCTTCATCTTAAAAATGTAACAAAGATATTTTGATTAATTTTTTATATGTATAAACTTTAACGTATATTTTCCCTGTGCAGACACAAAACTAATTTTAAAAGTTTGACATTTTAGCCTGTCTTCAGTATAATTGCAAGACTTATTGTCTTATTAATATATTAAGTGATATTAATAGTTAAGTTTATTATCCACCGCAAAGAGGCTCAACCACATGTCAAATAACAACCAAAGTTTTCACGAAACTAAGTATTCTAATCTTACTGTCAGAAGAGATTACTCCAAAATTGAAACTAACTTTGATGAACCCGATCTTTTAGAAGTTCAAAAGAATAGTTACAACCAATTTGTCGAAAACGAAATCCGTTCCCTAGTGGAAATGTATTTTCCGGTTCGTCATCCCAAGAGTAAATACGAAGTTAAATACAACGGGATTAAATTTCTAGAGGCAAATGATGAAGAAAAAGCTCGTCGTGAAGGTAAAACCTACGAACGAGCTTTATACGTTGATTTATCTTTAATCAATAATGAAACTGGTGAAATCCGTCGTGCTAAAAAAACCAAAACTGGTGTCGCTGACGGAATCTTTTTTGCCAATATTCCAGTAATGACTAAAAAAGGCACTTTCATTGTTAACGGAATTGAAAAATTTGTTATTAGTCAAATCGTGCGTTCTCCTGGAGCTTACGCTTTAACTAAAAGTCAAATTAAATTAAACTCCAAGAAAAAAATTAACTACGGTTACATCTGTGAAATTCTACCATCTCGCGGTACTCAAATGCATTTTATCATCGATGAAAAATTAAATATGATAAAGGTTATGATGCGAAATGCATTAGGGGATGCCGCTCCAAGTTTTCCTGCGACACAAATACTAAAAGCATTTGGTATGACTCAAGATGAAATTTTGGAAATGTTTAACCACGACGACTATATTGTTAATACCCTTTATGCTGAAAAGATTTACAATCACCAAAATATTTTAGACGACGAATATATTATGGCAATTCGTAAAACCGCAGACGATGTTGCCAAAGGCAAAACCGCTGATCGTGGTTCACCAATCGATACAAAACTAAAACGTATTGTTTTTGATTATGTGGAAGAAAAGAAAAAAGCTGATGCATTACGAACTGATTATGATGTTCTCTTTAATGAAATTGCGACAGAACACGAACAATTAGTCAACGAACTTAACCAAGCAACTGGTAAAAAGAAAGAAGAATTAACTGAAAAAATTCAAAAACTTGCCGCTCCTGTTGAAAGAGTTTTAGATAAGTTAACAAAACAAGAAGCAAAATTACGTTTATTAGTAGATGCTATCATTACTGAAAAGGCCGCTAAGGATTTAATTTCGGATTTAAATATCTCCACTAAAATCGCTGAAGCTAATAGTACTTCTCGTAACCAAATTAGTTACCAAGATGTGCTAACACGTCACTTTATGGACAACCGCCAATATGATTTAACTGCCGCTGGTCGATACAAAATGCAACGTAAGTTACGTATTTCAGAACGACTATACCAACGTGTGTTTGCTGAAGACATTATTACTCCGGATGGGAAAGTATTATTTAAAAAAGGTACTTTGATTTTAAAAGAAGAGTTGGATAAAATCAAACAAGCATTAGCTCAAAACGAAATTAAGTTACATACTATTGATTTGAAAAACACTACTGAAATCCTTAAGAATCAAACAAACAAGTTAGAAGCTGTTTTGGTTTATACCGATAATGAAACATTGCAATTTCCAACCCCAATCGTGGGGATGCACGGTGATATTACTACTAACGCCTTAACTGTGGCTGATTTTATTTCGGTAATTTCATACACTATTAATTTAGTTCATGGCATTGGTCAATACGACGACATTGATCATTTAGGTAACAAACGTCTGCGTTTAATTCATGAACAATTAAAAACGAAATTACAAGCTGGTATGGCTCGCGTGGAGAAACACATTAAAGAAAAGTTAGCTTCGATTTCTATTCCAACCGCTAACGAAGAACAACAAGCTAAAATTGCGTTAAAAACTACGATTAAATCTGTGGTTAACACTAAAGCTTTTCAACTAGTGGTTAAAAATTTCTTTAATTCTTACCAATTAACTCAATTTATTGATCAACAAAATCCTTTGAGCGAGTTAACGAATAAGCGTCGTATTTCTGCGATGGGTGATGGTGGTATTTCACGAGAAGATCCAAACTTGGATATTCGTGATGTTCATTATTCGCACTATGGTCGTATTTGCCCAATTGAAACTCCAGAAGGTATGAACATTGGTTTAATTATGTCTTTGGCTTCATTTACTAAAGTAGATTTAAAAACGGGATTCTTACTTACGCCATACAAACGGGTTATTAAAGGTGTGATTCAAGATAAGGTTGAATGAATGACATCATTGCGTGAAGATGAATACATCATTTGTGAATCAACCTCCAAACGTGATGACAAAAATCCTAACAAAATTGTGGGCACTAATGGCAAAGTGGTGGGACGATATCGTTCCATTCAAGAAATGTTCCCAGTTGACAAAGTTGATTACATTGAAATTTCACCACGTCAAGTGGTGTCTGTAGCTGCGAGTGCGATTCCCTTTTTAGAAAATGATGATACGACTCGTGCTTTGATGGGCGCTAACATGCAACGTCAAGCTGTACCTTTATTAGCGCCATACGCCCCAATTGTTGGTACTGGTAATGAATATAAAATCTCCCATGACTCTGGCATGACTTTAATTAGTGATGAGGCCGGTGAAATAAGTTACGTTGATGGCAATAAAATTGTGTTAGTTGATAAAAACGATAAAAAGCACACTCACAACTTAATTAAATTCCGTAAGTCAAACCAAGGTACATGTATTAATCAAACCCCAATTGTGGAAGTTGGTCAACATGTTAAAGTTGGCGAAACTTTGACAGATGGTCCTGCCATGCAAAACGGTGAATTAGCTTTAGGACGTAATCCGTTAGTAGCATTCACCACATGAAATGGTTACAACTTTGAAGATGCGATTGTGGTTTCAGAACGTTTATTCCAAAATGATGTCTATACCTCAATTAGTATTGAGGAACACACTTTGGAATGTTTACGTATTGATAAAGTGGGTGACGAAGAAATTACTCGTGATTTACCAAATGTATCTGAAGAATCAAAACGTTTCTTAGATGAAGATGGTGTCATCATGGTTGGCGCGGAAGTTCATGAAGGCGATATTCTTGTTGGTAAAGTAACACCAAAAGGGCAAAACGACGCTACAAGTGTTGAAAAATTATTGCAGGCGATGAGTGGCGGTAAAATCAAAAACATTCGTGATGCTTCTATGAAAGTACCACATGGCGGTGAAGGTATTGTTGCCAAAGTAGAACGTTTTCATTCTCGTGATGGTTTTGAATTAGACGACGATGTTATTGAATTGATTAAAGTTTATATTGTACAAAAACGTAAAATTCAAATCGGTGATAAAATGGCTGGACGTCATGGAAATAAGGGAATTGTTTCTGTCGTGGTGCCGGTAGCTGATATGCCACATTTAGAGGATGGTACACCAATTGACATTTGTTTAAACCCATTAGGCGTGCCTAGTCGTATGAACTTAGGTCAAATTATGGAAATCCACTTAGGATTGGCATTAAGAGAAATTGCGAAAAAGAAGTTAATTGACTTTGCAATTGAAAAAACACCAATCAATGAAATTATTTCGCAATTTGGTTTAATTAAATCCAAAGCCCAAGTTTTACTAAAAAATACACGCAAGTATTTTAAAGATTTAGGCATCGAAACAATTGAAGCTGCCAAAAAGAAAATTCGTGATGTTGATTTACAAGTCATCTTAACTAATTCTGGATTAACATTAGAAGATTTATCGATTAAAGCAGCTACTCCAGTATTTATGGGAGCAGACTTAGATGATATTACTAGTGCCTTGAATGAAGCAGGCATTAACCCAATTAAAACGCACGGTAAATATAAATTAATTGATGGCCGTAGTGGTGATTACTTTGACGGGGAGATCACTGTGGGTGTCATGTATATGATGAAACTTGATCACATGGTTGATGATAAGATTCATGCTCGTAGTGTGGGACCATATTCGAAGATTACGCAGCAACCATTAGGCGGTAAGAGTCAAAATGGTGGTCAGCGTTTTGGTGAAATGGAAGTTTGAGCACTTGAAGCTTATGGTGCGGCTTACAATTTACGTGAATTACTAACCATTAAATCTGACGATGTTAAGGGAAGAAACTTAACTTATTCAGCTATCGTTAAAGGTAAACCGTTCCCAACCCCATCCATTCCTGAATCTTTCAAATTATTAACAAAACAATTACAAGGTTTAGGGCTCGGTGTTAATGTTAAGAAAGAAGACGGCACGGAAGAAGACATGAACAATTACACTTCAGTTATTTCAGATGAAGAAATGAAAGAGACTGGTATGGAAAGCGACGAAACCGTAACTGTTACCACTGAAGAAAATAGCTCATACGAAGAGGAAGAACAATTCTAGGAAATAAGACAATGACAAAATCTAAAATTAAAGCATTACAAATTGGAGTTGCCTCTCCTGAACAAATTCGTTCTTGAAGTCATGGTGAAATCACTAAGAGTGAAACCATTAATTACAAGACATTAAAACCAGAACGTAGCGGTTTATTTGATGAAGCCATCTTTGGTCCAGTAAAAGATTACGAATGTGCTTGTGGTAAGTACAAAAAAGTTAAATACAAAGGGAAGATTTGTGAAAAGTGTGGCGTGGAAATTATTGAATCCATCGTGCGTCGCGAACGTATGGGTCACATTGAATTGGCTGCTCCTGTTGCTCATATTTGAATGAGCAAGGAATTACCAAGTCCATCGAAAATTTCCTTAGTGTTAGATGTGCCTTACAAACAAGTGGAAGAGGTAATTTACTTTGTTAACCACATTGTGTTAGATTCTGCTGGTAGTCCCATCTTTAAAGATAAGGACATTATTGATTTAACTAGTCCACAAACTTCTAAAAGCGATCGTCAACGTTTAATTAAAGTGTTGAAAGAAATTAAAGCGAAGTCACCAAAAGATAGTATTGATTACAAACGAGCGGATGAATATTACAAAACTCTAAAAAATACTTCTATGCCTTTCTCGATTGAACAAGTGTTTGGTTTTATTCGTAAGCATACTAACATTCGTTTTGGTATTGGTGCCGAAGCCATTTTTGAATTATTAAAGAATGTTGATTTACAAAAAGAGTCTATCAACATTCAAAACGAAATGTCCAAAGTTGATCCTAACGGCGCGCGTTTCCGTAAGTTAATGCGACGTTTGGAAGTAATCCGTTGGTTTGTTGAATCCAATAACAAACCAGAATGGATGATTCTAAAAGTTATTCCCGTAACGCCACCTGATACTCGCCCGATTATTCAGTTAGATGGTGGTCGTTTTACCACTAGTGATATTAATAATTTTTATCGTAAAATCATCATTCGTAACGATCGATTGAAGAAAATGATTGACCTTAGTGTTCCTTCCATTATTTTGAATAATGAAAAGCGTATGTTGCAAGAAGCAGTTGATGCTTTATTTGATAATGCGAGTCGTAGCAAACCAGTGATGTCTAAAGACAAGCGCCCGTTAAAATCATTATCCGACCACTTAAAGGGTAAACAAGGTTTATTCCGCCAAAATTTATTAGGCAAACGTGTAGATTATTCTGGACGAAGTGTTATCGTGATTGGGCCGGAATTAAAAATGTATGAAGTGGGCATTCCTTCCATCATGATTTTAAAATTGTTCCGTCCTTTCATCATTCGTGAATTAATTAAAAAGTTTGATAGTTTTGGTAATGAAATTAAACCAATTGCTTCAAATGTTAAGACAGCTGAAAAAATGATCTTACATCAAGAGAATGTTATTTGACCAATCGTGCAAAAAATTATTAAAGAAAGACCGGTATTATTAAACCGTGCGCCAACTTTACACCGTTTGGGTATTCAAGCCTTTGAGCCAAAAATGATTGATGGTAAAGCCATTCGCTTGCACCCATTAGTTACCACCGCTTTTAACGCTGACTTTGATGGTGACCAAATGGCTGTACATGTACCATTAAGTCCAGAAGCTGTTAATGAAGCGCGTGATATTTTATTAGCTTCATGACATATTCTCGGACCAAAGGATGGTAAACCAGTTATTACCCCAACTCAAGATATGATTCTTGGTGTCTACTACTTAAGTACTGAACAAAAAGGGATGATTGGCGAAGGAACTATCTTTGCTTCAACCACTGAATTACTAAAAGCTTATACATTAGGACAAGTGCATCCACACTCCGTGGTTGGAATTGCTACTAATAACTATCCTAATAAGAAATTCCCACATGAAGGAACTCTAATTACGACTGTTGGCAAAGTAATCTTAAATAATGTTTTACCAGATGACATGCTTTATGTTAATGATGTGGCAGTCAATGAAACAGGTTTAAATGAAACCGATGTCATTGGCCATGGCAAAAATGTTCGTGAAGCGATTGAAAAATGAGTGCCACGTGCATCATTTACCAAGAAAACATTACAAGCTATTATTTCCATGTTATACATTCATTATCCAGTCGAAGTGGTTGCCAAAACAATGGACGGATTAAAGAACCTTGGTTTTAGATTCTCAACTAAATCTGCCACAACAGTTTCAGCGTATGACATTCCCCGTTATGATAAGAAATACGGTTATTTTAAAAATGCTGATGAAGAAGTCGCTAAACTAAAACGACAATTCCAAAAAGGTTTATTAACTGATGATGAACGTTATAAAAAAGTTGTTGATTTATGAACTAATGTTAAGGATCAAGTATCCACTGACGTGGAAGACATTATGTCAGATCGTGACAACCAAAATAACTCCATTGTGGTTATGGCAAAATCTGGTGCACGTGGTAACGTTTCCCAATTTACCCAATTAATGGGAATGCGTGGTTTGATGTCCAAATCATATAACTATGATCAAAAATCAAAATCACGCGTGATTAAAGATATTATTGAAATTCCCATTAAACACTCCTTCTTGGAAGGTTTAAGTATTTCCGAATATTTTAATTCTTCATACGGTGCTCGTAAGGGTATGGCTGATACGGCAATGAAAACCTCAAAATCTGGTTACATGACTCGTAAACTAGTTGATGCTGCTCAAGAAGTTATTGTTTCACAAGAAGACTGTGGCACCAACCGTGGTTTAGTCGTGGAGGCAATTTATGACACTAAAGAAGGTGGTAAGCCCATTGAAACTTTAGCGGATCGAATTGCCAACCGGTTTGCGATGGAAGACATTGTGCATCCTAAAACCAAAGAAGTTTTAGTGCGACATAATGACATTATTACCAATGAAATGGCATTACACATTGAAAAGCTTGGAATCAAGCGCGTGGAAATTCGTTCTGTATTACATTGCCAAGCTGAAAACGGGATTTGTCAAAAATGTTTTGGTAACGATTTAACGACTAATAAACCAATTGAAATTGGTACTGCGATTGGTGTGATTGCCGCACAATCGATTGGCGAACCTGGCACCCAGTTAACCATGAGAACTTTCCATACTGGTGGTGCTGCTGGTGGCAGCAACATCGCGCAAGGTTTTGAACGTTTGAAACAATTATTTGATATGGTGCCACCAAAGGAATGAGAAACAGCTACCATTTCTGAAATTGATGGTGTAGTAAAGACTATTGAGTTAAGTGACAATGGCTATTCCATTGAAATTAAAAACTCTCATATTAATGAAACCCGTAAATACGAAGCACCATTCTACGCAGTCTTCCGTGTCAAAGTTGGTGAGAAAATTGAAATTGGTGACAAGATTACCGATGGTTCAATTGATATTAACC
Source organism: Mycoplasmataceae bacterium (assembly GCA_031265955.1). Classification (GTDB taxonomy): domain Bacteria; phylum Bacillota_I; class Bacilli_A; order Mycoplasmatales; family Mycoplasmoidaceae; genus Malacoplasma_A. The sequence continues at coordinate 354,223 of JAISBY010000010.1, forward strand.
GTTTGTTAAGAATTGCTGGTATTGATGCCGTGCGTAACTACATGATTAAAGAAATTCAAAAAGTTTACCGTTTACAAGGTATTGAAATTTCTGATAAATACATTGAAGTTATTTTACGACAAATGACTAATAAGATGAAAGTGTTGAACCCTGGGGATTCTTCTTTCTTCATTGGTGAAATTGTGGATGTTGGTGTTTTACGAAGGGTAAATAATGAATTGTTAACTAACAATAATACACCAGTCACGGCAATTAATTTAATCTTTGGATTAGATACTGCGCCAAGTAAGAGCGATTCTTTCCTTGCCGCCGCTTCTTTCCAAGATACCAAAAAAATCTTAACTGATGGTTCGGTTAAAAATCAAACAGATAATTTACGTGCTTTAAAAGAAAATGTCATGCTTGGTAATCTCATTCCCGCTGGTACCGGACTCGTTAAAAAGATTGAAATTCTTGAAAATGGTCAAAAAATGTATAAAAAAGAATACTAAGACTATATAATTACCAAACTTTTTATTATGCAGAAATCAACTATGACTAAAACAGAAGCAGCAGCGGCTAATCGTCGTTGATTTGACGTTGATGCTACTAATGTTGTTTTAGGACAATTAGCTGTGCAAGTGAGTAATTTATTACGTGGTAAAAATAAACCCACTTTCACACCCAATGTGGATTGTGGCGATTACGTTATTGTGCGTAATGCTAATAAAGTGGTGTTAACCAAAAATAAAGCGGAAAATGAATTCTGATACAACCATTCTGGTTATATCGGTGGTTTAAGAAAACGCAGCGGTAAAGAAATGCTTGAAAAATATGCCGACGAATTAATTTATCAATCTGTTAAAGGAATGTTACCAAAAAACCGATTGGCTCGTCGGATTATTACGAAGTTGCATGTTTATAAAGATGCGGGTGCTGACCACACTGCACAAAAGCCAATCGTGTATAAGGTAAGAAATAAATAATTATGGAAAAAGTTGAATATAAAGCACTCGGACGTCGTAAATCTTCCATTGCCAAAGTGTTGTTAGTACCAGGCACTGGTAAGATTACGATTAACGAACGCACCCCAAAAGAATATTTTCCTAATGCCCTAATTATTCAAGACATGCAACAACCTTTAGCATTAACAGATACTTTAAAGTCTTTTGATGTTAAAGTGAAAGTATCCGGCGGTGGTTTCCGTGGTCAAGCGGGAGCGATTCGTTTAGGCATTGCACGTGCTCTAGTTGTCGCTAACGCTGATCATAAAACCACTTTGAAGAAAAAGAAAATGATGACTCGTGATTCTCGTATTAAAGAACGTAAAAAATATGGTAAATACGGGGCGCGTCGTAGTCCGCAATTTACGAAACGTTAAAACTTACGTATATAATTACTGCACCTGCAAAGGTATAGTTGCCTTGGAAGTATAGCTCAGCTGGTTAGAGCACGCCCCTGATAAGGGCGAGGTCGATGGTTCGAATCCATTTGCTTCCACCAACGGGGGATTAGCGCAATGATAGAGCATCTGATTTGCATTCAGAAGGTTGAGAGTTTGAGTCTCTTATCCTCCACCAAATAAAAAACACAACAGCCGGTTGTGTTTTTTAATTATGTTTTTATTCATTATTAATATTCAAAATTAAAATAATCTTCTTTCATAGATATTTGATAGAAAGTTAATAATTGATTTAATCACTTTTATACAATTAGTATATGTTGAAGTTATATTTAGCAAAAATTAATCAAGATCTTTGTAAACACAAAATATCTCTTGCTTTAAAAAAAGAAATCAAGCAATATCAAAATAAGAATGCACAACTGCAGAAAATTGCATCTTATCTTTTATTAAATCGTGTGCTTGAGTTGAATAATATCAAGTCCGTACGTATAAAAACGAACAAGTATGGCAAGCCTTATGTATTAGGGAATCCAATTTATTTCAATATCTCACATAACCAAAAAAATGTGATCTGTGGCATATCTGATAAACCAATTGGAGTTGATATTGAAACTATTAATCCCCGAATTAAAACTATTTCTAAGGTCTTGCTTTCACCAAATGAGCAAAAAACATACATTCGTGCATCAAACACCAAATTAACGCAAATATGAACCTTAAAAGAAGCGACAGCGAAATTATTGGGGACAGGATTAACCAAAAGATTAAATAGTCTTGAGCTAGATAATTTAGTAATTGATAATAAAAAAATATTTACGAATTCATATCTGCATGCAGGTGCTTATATCGCCATTGCCAGTTATGCCACTATTAAGAAGTTTCCAAAAATAGTCAATATTAAACTTTAGGTGTTTGCGGATGCTTGTGATAAATTAGACAATAAGCTAAATCACAAATAATTTTGGTTACTAAATCTCCCACAAGTTTAATATTATTTTTCCAACTAATAGCGTTTTCTTCGTCTTTATAAATAGAATCACTAACGATTTTGATGATGACATACTTTACTCTATTATGTTCACATGTTTGTGCGATAGCACCACTTTCCATATCAACAGCTATAGCCTTCTCATCAATATGATATTTACTAATATTTTCTTTAGTAACAAATGTTTCACCACTAACTAGTTTTCCAAAAGTTAAATGATTTGGATAAAGTTTTAAGATGTTAACAACTTGTTCGTGGAAACCTTTGTTAATTAAATAATCATCAGTTCCATGTGGAATCTGATTTAACTTATAACCAAAGGCAGTTAAATCTACATCATAGTATCCGACTAAATTGGGTACAACGATGTCGTATAGTTCAACATTACTAGCGATGGCTCCACACGAACCAATGTTGATGACGGTATCAACTTTAAAGTGATCAATTAATGTTTGGGTAGCCATCGTGGCATTAACTTTACCAACGCCGCTATATATTAAACACACGTAATCATTAAGAAATTTAAGCACATGCACATCGTGGCCATTAATAATACTTGTGTGCACATCTTTTATTTGGGTTAATAAATTTGGCGCTTCATCTGGTAGCGCAACAACAAAACCAATCATATAAACTAATTATAATGAGCGCAAGTCTCGTTGTACACCTTAGTAAACGCAACTTTAAGGTTCTTTTTTGCCAAAGCAATACAACCAAGACGATCTTTAATGTCGTCTTTCGTACGATTAGGTTCTAATTTATCGGCGCAATAAATAATCATATCTAACTCACTAGGGTTTTTTGGAGGGATAACGTGATTGGCAATTGCGTTTAATACTTCTCTATCCTTGATATTTAAAAATTTTCGGGCGTATTCAGCACTAGCAATACCATGCATGGTGTGGATGGTTGGATAACATTTCGAATGAAAATTGCCAACTAACTTTTTAATCTGCTGATCACTAAATTCTTTGGCGATGTCATGATACATAGCAGCAAGGAATGCCTTTTTAAATAATTTGATATTGGTACACTCACAGATGTCTAATGCCAAGTTAGTGACTCTAAGTGTGTGTTCTAGCCTTTTTTTAGACATAAGGTTAGCGGTGGCAAGATAAATAATTTGACTAGTGGCGTAGAAACCGTGCTCAGCAATATAGTTAGCTACGGGTTCGGTTAAATATTTAACAAAAGGTACAGCGCGTAATTGAGTGCTAGAAATCGGAACTGGTTTGATATCAATAAAAGTAGCGGGTATTACTTTTTTAATTTTTTCATCGCTTCGTTTGATTACGATTAATTTAGTTAATTCAAGTATTTGTTTTCAATCTTTTCATTTTTTAAAATCCAAATATCGATCAGTGCCAATGACAAAATATAATTGATCGTGTGGGAACATTTCTTTCACATGTTTTAGTGTTTTAATCGTGTAAGAGACTTCGTTATGCTTTTGCAACGCTTCATAAAGGGAAATCTTAACATCTTTATATTGGTTGAACATTAAAGTCAACATAGCAACGCGATCTTTAGCTTTCGCTTTTGGAGCGTGTTTTTTTAATGGTGGGTTTTTGCTAGGAATAACAATGAACTTGTCAAACTTTATATGTTTTTTAATTGTTTTATAAACAGCTAGATGCCCAATGTGAACTGGATCAAACACGCCACCAAATAGTACAATGTTTTTCATGGATAGTGATTATATGATATTATGAATCAGTATTTTGGTTGTTAAATACTACGCATTAACCTATTAACTAATTAAAACCATTAGTATAATTACTAACAATTTACTAATTATGACTCGTGGATACGCAGATGAGAATATAAAAGTTTTAGAGGGGCTAGAACCTGTTCGTAAACGACCTGGAATGTACATTGGTTCTACCGATACTAATGGGTTGCATCATCTTATCTGAGAAATTTTTGACAACTGTGTTGATGAAGTAATCTCTGGCAATGCCGATACCATTAAAGTCACGCTTTGTAAAGACAATTCAGTCATTATTGAAGATAACGGTCGCGGCATTCCCATTGGTATGAATAAAACAACAGGTCTATCGACGGTTGATACAGTGTTTACCGTGTTGCATGCCGGTGGTAAATTTGATGATAGTGCTTATAAAACTGCTGGAGGTTTACACGGTGTTGGTGCTTCAGTTGTAAATGCTTTAAGCGAATGAATGGAAGTTATCGTTAAACACGCCGGGAAAATTGTTGAATCCAAATATAAAAATGGGGGCAATATTTCGCAGCCTACCAAAATTATTGGCACAACCAACCGCACCGGAACCATCGTTCATTTTAAGGCTGATTCTAGTATTTTTAGATCAATTGTTTTTAACCCATCTATTGTAAAAGAACGAATTCGTGAAACCGCTTATCTTTATAAAAATGTTAAAATCATTTTTACAAATGAAGCTGATGGTGATAATGTTACTTTTGTTTCAGAGAATGGGATTAGTGAATATGTTGATTTCATCAACGATGGAAAAACTGCTTTAAATAAAACTGCTTACTTTGAAGGTAAATCCATAACTGATGGTATTGAAGTAGAAGTTGCTTTACAATATGCCACTAGTTCGGCTGAAGTAATTGTTTCATTTGCCAACTCTGTTAAAACCAAAGAAGGTGGCTCGCATGAAACCGCTTTTAAATCCGCACTCACTGAAGCCATCAATGAGTATGCCAGAAAATGAAAATTACTTAAGGACAAAGATAAGAATTTTGAAGGCGATGATGTTCGTGAAGGATTAACAGCCATTATTTCGGTGCGTATTCCTGAAAAAATCATTTCCTACGAAGGACAAACAAAAAATAAATTATTTACCCAAGAAGCTCATACAGCGGTAAAACGTGTCTTCGCTCCAAAGTTTACTTATTGATTAGAAGAAAATAAAAAGGCAGCCGAAAAAATCATTGATAAGGCGATTAATTCTCGCGACGCTAGAATTGCTGCAAAGCGTGCTCGTGAAGATGTAAAGAAACTTAAGAACGCTGGTAAAGGAGCGATGATTCTTTCTGGCAAGTTAACACCAGCTCAAACTAAGAATGCTGAAGAAAATGAATTGTTCTTAGTAGAAGGTGATTCCGCAGGTGGCACTGCCAAACTAGCGCGAGACAAACGACATCAAGCTATCTTACCACTTCGTGGTAAAGTAATGAATGTCGAAAAAGCGAAACTACGAGACTTATTAGCAAACGAAGAAATCTGCACCATCATTTCATGTCTTGGCGCTGGAATTTCAGCTGACTTTAAAATTGAAGATTTAAAATATGGTAAAGTAATCATTATGACTGACGCCGATACTGATGGTGCTCACATTCAAGTATTATTGTTAACTTTCTTTTATCGATTTATGAAACCATTAATCGAGCACAATAAAGTCTTTATTGCTTTGCCACCACTTTATCGAATCACTAATAAAAACACCAAGGCCATTAGTTATGCTTGAGAAGATCAAAGCTTAGCTGATGAAAAAAAGAAAAACCCTAATCATGAAATTCAACGATATAAAGGTCTTGGCGAAATGAGTGCCGAACAACTCCGCGAAACTACTATGAATCAACAAACTCGTCAACTCATTAAAGTATCAATTGAAGATGCGGCATTAGCAGAGCGTCGTGTCAATGTCTTAATGGGGGATAACGCTAGTATCCGTAAAGAATGGATTGATAATAACGTCAACTTTACATTGGAGGATGAGTAATGACTAAAAAAGAAAATTCATTAATTCATCTCAAGCCAATTGAAGAAATCATGTCTGAAAGTTTCGGACGTTATGCTAAATACATTATTCAAGACCGAGCACTTCCTGATATCCGCGATGGTTTAAAACCAGTACAACGTCGTATTATTTATGCCATGAATGATTTACAATTATTTTTTGATAAGCCGCATAAAAAATCAGCTCGTACTGTTGGTGAAGTAATTGGTAAATATCATCCGCACGGCGACACTTCCATCTATGATGCCATGGTTCGTATGTCGCAAGACTGAAAAAATAATATTCCTTTATTAGACATGCACGGTAATAATGGTTCCATTGATGGCGATGGCGCTGCTGCTATGCGTTATACAGAATGCCGTTTATCGCAATTTGGTCAATTATTGGTAGAGAACATTAGAAAAGATACCGTACCATTTATTAATAATTTTGATGATAGTGAAAAGGAACCAACAGTTTTACCAACTTTTTTACCTAATTTATTGATAAATGGATCTAGCGGAATTGCCGCAGGTTATGCAACGAATATTCCGCCGTTCAACCCCAACGAAGTAATTGATGCTGTAATTGCCAGAATCGATTCGCCAACTGGATACTTGTCTACCGTTCTAAAGATCATGCCCGGACCCGACTTTCCTACCGGTGGTTTAATCCTTAATCCCGAAGGAGTTAGAGATGCTTATGAAAAAGGCAAGGGTAAAATTACCATTCGTGCCAAAATAGTTCAAAAAAGCGCTAAGCAAGTTTATATTACTGAAATCCCATATGAAACTAATAAATCCACCATCATTCGCGATATTCAAGAACTAGCCCTAAAACACGATGTGCTTAATATTGATGAAGTTCGTGATGAATCAGATGATAAAGGCGTATCAATTGCCTTGGACATGAAGAATGGTAAGAATTTTGAATTCGTGAAAAATTTCTTATTTAAAAATACCCAACTACAGATTTCTTACAACATTAATATGGTAGCAATCAAAGAACGCAAACCATACTGTTTACCCATCTTACAAATCTTAGATGCTTTTATCGTCCATATTGAACATGTTACTATTGCAGCAAGCCAACATGATTTAACTAAAGCTAAAACGCGTCGCGAAATCATTCTCGGCTTAATTAAAGCGATTAAGATGTTAGATGATGTGGTAGATCTAATTCGCAAATCAAATGACAAGGCATCCGCTAAAAACGCTTTAATACTCAAATTAACATTTAGCGAAGCCCAAGCCGAGGCAATTGTTAATTTACGCCTCTACCGTTTGTCTAGCACCGATGTAACTAATCTAAACAAAGAATTATTGGAACTTGAAGAAATTATTAGTGAGTTAGAACTATTAATTAAAAACAAGGAATATCGTAATAACTATTTAAAGAATCGATTACGTGGTTATAAGAAAATTTTTGGTTATGCTCGTAAAACACAAATTTCTCAAGAGGAAGCTAAAATTGAAATTGATCAAACCGATATTATTGAAGACCGCGAGAATATCTTAGTAGTCACACGTGATGGTTATTTAAAAAACATTTCCAAACGAAGTTATTCTAATTCGGAATATGATCGTTTGAAATTAAAAGACGGCGACATTCCGATCGCCCAATTTATATCTAATCAAAGAGATAAAGTAATATTGATTACATCCAAAGGTAATTATGTAAGTATCCCTACCTTTCGAATTGAAGAATCAAAATGGAGTGATATGGGGATTCATTTAAACAATATCATTGTTAATGATCCTGATGATAAGATTATTCAAGCCTTTAATTTTGCTAATAATTTAGAAGATAACCGTTGTTTGGTTATTGCCTCACGTAAAGGGATGATTAAGCGAACCTTAATTAAAGATTTAGGTATTTCCAAATTGACAAAAATTTCAACAGTTATGAATTTAGATGAGGGTGATTTGGTTTCTTCTTGTGTTATTAGCAATACAATAGAAGATCCAAATCAAATGCTTGGTGTTATCACCAAATATGGAATGGGTTTATTTTATCCTACCAACCAAATTAGTATCGTTTCAAAGAACGCGGCTGGCGTTAAAAATGTTTCGTTGCGAGACGATGACGAAGTCAGTGCCATCTTCATCGAAGATAGCAAAAAAGAATTCGTTCTGATTGCTTGCATCCAGGGAATGAAACGTATTCGTCGTGAAATGATATCCATTGGTAACCGAACCAATGTCGGCAAATCATTGATTAGTCAAATTAAATCTCACCCCATCGAAGTGTTAAATGCTTTTCAAGTTAACATGAACGAACTAATTAACAACGTTAGTCATGATGGTGTTTGAGCACTAATTAAGTCTAGCGAAATTGTCATAGGTGATAGCGAAACTAGAGTAAGCCCTGTAAAAGGAAAACATTCATCATTTGTCACAAAGATTGATTGAATGAATAACCAGACCGAAAACAGCGAAAGTACCTTATTTGACAAATAACATGAAAAGATATCGTGCCAAATCAAATTGATTAAATTATTTCAGACCAACTATTTTTATAAAGTCATTTTCTGATGTTAATGTTTTTTTGTTAAAAAAAATAGGAATCAAACTTTTAGTTTGTGATTTGGACAATACTTTATCACCGCATTTTACAAGGTGGCCTAACAAAAAGGTAATTGATTTTTGCAAGCAGGTACAAGATAGTGGGATAAAACTAGCTATTGTGTCGAACAATAGCAAGCGAAGAGTTTTAACCTATACTAGTCGTTTAAATTCAGATATCGTTGTGTATAACGCCAAAAAACCACTAAAACGAAAAATTGTTAAAGCATTAATGCGTTTTGATTATCAACCAAATGAAATGATTTTTTTAGGCGATCAATTCATTACTGACATTTGGTTAGCAAATCGTATCGGTTGTAAAAGCATATTGGTATTGCCTGTTACCGATCAATCTAATAATGATTCATCTTCAAAATTAATTAAATTTTTAGATAAGTACATTTATAAAAAATTAGAATATGGTAATTATTTAAAATTAGATTACTCGAGAGAAAAAGGCTTAGGCGATGAGCACCAATTTATCTAAACATAAAAAATGCAAAGGTTGTGGTATGTACCTTTCTAGTAATCCAAACGATCTCGCTTACACTCCAGACTTAAAGTTACCATATTGTCAACGTTGCTTTCGGTTGAAACACTATGGAATTAATTCCAAAACAGAAATGGCAGAGTTTACATCCGATAAAGTTTTAAAAGAACTAAAAATTAATAACCGCGATTGAATTATTTTAATTAACGATATTTTGAATATCGATTTTGAAATAATTGATCAATATAAAAAGCATCCGAACCTGATATTTGTTTTTAACAAAGTTGATTTATTTCTAAGTGATTTTAATTACAGTAAAATTAATGCACGAGTTACTAATCTATTGCAAACATATGGTATTAACAAACCAAATATCATCATTACCTCCACACGTAATAACTATGGGATTCGTAAATTATTTGAGTTCATTGATAAGATAGATTGAAATGAAAAAACATACTTTATCGGTAAAACTAACTCTGGTAAGTCTTCTATTATTAACGCTTTAATAAAATATTCCGGAAGCGTAATCACCCCATTGACTATCAGCAATTATTTAAATACAACGATTGATGTGAAACAAATTAAACTAAGAAAGCATTGCATCATAGATACACCTGGTTACAATAGCAAGCATAGTATTTTAAGCAATTTAATAGAACTAACAGATGTCGGTTCTATTACTAATAAGCAGAAAATCAAGGCACTTACATTCCAAATTAAAGAACCACAAGCTTTTATTGGGGATAGTTTATTTTGGATTAAAGCTGAATGTGTTCAAAATGGTTTGTTGATTTTTTATATGCCTAATAAATTAAAAATTCAAAGAACCAAAATAATAAATTTAGAACGTAATTTAAAAAATCCTTTAAATAATCACTATAAGACCAAAAATAACGAACGTAAAGAACATACGTTTGATTTAATTCCTCAATCCAAATACAACTTAATCGTAGAAGGATTGGGAATGGTTGTAGTTAAAGGTATTAAAAAGATTCAAATCAATAGTTTTGCTAATGTCAAAATTAGTTTATTGAGCGATTGAATTATTTAATTAATTTATCAACAATGCCACCGCCTAGACAAATTTTACCTTGATATAAAACGGCAAATTGTCCTGGTGTTACCGATAATGTTTTACTGTAATTTATGATTACAGATTTGTTCTTAATTCGAAAAGAACCTTTGATAAGCTTTTGTCTATGTCTAAATCTTATAGATACGTTGCAAAGCTTCGGGATGCCATTAATTCAATTGAATTCTATTACTTCACATTTTGTCGTAGACAAATGTTTATTTTTATATTTCTCCCCACAAACATAAAGAATGTTATTTTGTAAATTTTTATCGCAAACAAAATAACGTTGCGTTTTGCCAGAAAGACTCAAACCTTTATTCTGCCCGTATGTAAAAAAGGCAACACCATCGTGATAACCAACAGTTTGATTTGTTTCAATATCAATTACCGCGCCTTTTTTATATGGTAAATAGTTACTTAAAAAGTCTTTAAAATTTCTTTCTCCTATAAAACAAATACCGGTAGAATCTTTTTTGTCTCAATTTTGTAGCCCAATATTTTGAGCGATTTTTCTTACCTCATTTTTGATAATATTTCCAATTGGAAATGTCACATGGCTCAATTGTGAACTAGATAATCAACACAAGAAATAAGTTTGGTCTTTATCTTCGTCTTTAGATTTAGCTAAGTAAAAGCTATTATTTCTTTTCAAAACATTAGCGTAATGACCCATAGCAATATAATCGCAACCAAAATGTGTTTGAGCATAGTTGATAAACTCATCAAATTTAATGTACTTATTACATAAGACATCGGGGTTTGGCGTCCTTCCAACTTTATATTCTTTAATCAAATATTTAAATACTTTTGATCAATATTTGTCAATAAACTCAGTACGATAGATTTTGATGCCTAACTTATTCGCAACTTTTTTGGCCGTTTCAAAATCTTTCTGAACATTGCATCCTTTTGCATCGAGTTTTAAATGTCCTTTGATGTCATTGTTTAAATAAGTATCTCAATTTTGCATGAACAAACCAATTACTTCATACCCTTGTTTTTTTAATAAATATGCGCAAACAGAAGAGTCAACACCACCCGACATTCCCAAAACAATTTTCTTTGAAACCAGTTTATTTTTCACAAGAAGTAATTATAGTGGTTATTAATTTAATATAATTCCCGCGTGAAAAATAAAAAGACGAAAAAAAGTACCAAAAAAAAGTTTTTTTTTAGAACTCTTAACCCAGTTTTTACAGAAGCGGATTTATTAAAATTTACTAACCGGGGTTTCTCGGAAAAAAAGTTCAACTCTGGAATTGTTAAATTTTCTCGTTTATATGCTTTGAATAAAACTTGAGTCAAGTACATGATAGCTATCGCTTTAGGGCTGCTAATGTCAGTCTCTACAGTTATATTGGTTGAATCTACTGGTTTATATACTGGCGGGTTTGCCGCATGTTTTCAAGGCATCGCTCGTGTTGTTTATGTTGCTTTAAGCTTAAAGGGAATGGATCATAATTTGGCTAATGTCATTTTTAACGCATTATTCTGAGGCTTATATGTTTTATTAAATATTCCACTTACCATTTTTGCTTATTTTAAAATCAATAAACAATTCGCCAAATTATCTATTGTATATTTACTTACACTACAAGGATTAGGATTTGTATGAGGCATCGTACCGGGAATGAGCGATATTCAAGTGTTTGGCGACACTTCAACTGTTAATGGAGTTTTAAATCAATATCATGTTCAGGCAATTATCTTCTCCCCAAATTATTTTGGAAGTTGAACCGGATCAAGTTTTGATTGAAATCAGGTTTTTACTAAAGGTCAATTAGTTGGGACTCCAGAGCAATGGGTAGTTGGTAATGTTGTGGACGAAAACATTACAAAAGCTATGCTACTTTTAGTTTATTCGGTTATTTTTGCTTTGATTTCATCGGCTTGTTATGCTCTGATGTTTATTATTGGTGCTTCAACGGCTGGTAGTGATTATTTAACCATCTATTGATCGCAAGAGAAAAATAAAAATGTTGGCACTATTTTCATCATCATTACAAGCATTAGTATGATCATTGGTATTTTCTTAGGCAGTTATGTTTCTGGTGGATTAGTAAGCAACCAAGCACATTTATATAATGCTTCTACTCAGTCTTTTACTGACCCCGTTAGTTTTTGAACTTGACAATATATATTTAGTGCTAATTTATTTACATCATTAGTGTGAGTTGTTTTAAATGGAGTTTTAATTGATCATTTATTTCCTTGGCATAAATTAGTGCGTGTGGAAGTTTACTCTAACCAAACTGGTAAAATTAATGAACATCTCAAGAAAATTAAATACACCCATCCCGCTACTTTACTAGACGCTACTGGTGGTTATTCTGGAGCCTCTACCAAAGTATTCTTAACTATTTGCATGGTTGCCGAATTACCAAAGCTAATTAGTGAAATTCGCCAAATTGATCAAAATTGTTTAGTTTCATCAAGCTATATCGCTGATATTGATGGGCGCATGACAATGCAACGTCAAACTTATTAATGAATAATCGTTCCAAAGCTATTAATCTGTTTATTAATAAAACTAAATACAATAGGAGCGATCTTTTATCATGTGTTGCTATTCATAAAGGTTTTACTAATGTTTCCTATAAAGTGCAAACGAATGATATGTGTTTTTACCAAATAAGATTAGGGAACGACAAAGGCAAGGTTAATCGGCAAAACGAATTAAAATTGCATCAATTACTCAAATTAACAGATTTCATTTATTACGATGTCAGTAACGGGAATGCCGTTAAAAAATGAATTTCAGGAGTTAACCCTACTAAGAGACAAATTAGTTCAAACAGTTTCTTAAAAGCCTTTGCTGAGTCTTTAATGTGGTTACACCGTGTTAAAGCAAGCAATATTGTCAAACACAATTATTGAGATTGTATTGAAAAAGCGAAACTTCCACTAGAACATAAAGCAGCCTACATTAGTTTAATTAAAGATTACGAAAGGATGCCACTAGTTCTGTCTCACAACGATTTATCTGCAGATAATTTAATATATACACCAAGCAAAAAGGTTGTTTTTATTGATTATGAATGAGCAAGAATGAATAATAAATATTGAGATGTAGCCAATTTTATTAGAGAAGTTAATTTACCGCTTCGTGAAATTAAAATACTTTGTAAGTTACTTAAATTTAATAATTTGCACCAATTACTAACCTTTGTTTATTTAACTACCAATTATGCTTATCAATGAACGTTTAATATGCCCTTTACACCAATCATGAAAAGATATCGTCAGTTAACTTTTAAAAAGCTAAAACGCTACTATCAGTTCGTTAGTAACTAAAGGTTTGGCAAATAAATATCCTTGACTGTTTTATCTAAATCAGCCTGTTTCATAATAAAAGAACAAGCCGCATTAAATTTTGCTTTTTGTTTTCTTATATAGTCAATCATCGCTTGGTAAAGTAATTTACCAATTCCATGACCTCTATCGTCAAAGAAGACATGAGTGCTAACAGCACAGTAGACACTGTTCTTTAAAAGTTTCATAGTTAAGCAAGAATCAGGATGTTTAACTAATCTTAATTCATAAATATTATTTTTTTGCTTTTTAATTAGGTATTCATTCATAAAAATATTATATTTAAGGAAAGTGATGATTGTCTTTCCTTTTTCTTTTAATTAGTTTATTTTGAAATAAAAACCAGACTTTTACAAAATGTGAAGTCTGGTTTTTTAGAGAATAAATTAAATTAATATCAACTAGTTATTAATGTACTATGCCTCAATTTTAACTTTAGCACCTGCAGCTTCGAATTTCTTTTTAATTTCTTCCGCTTCTTCCGGTTTAATGTTTTCTTTAATAACAGCTGGAGTTTTTTCCACAGCTGCTTTAGCTTCCATTAAGCCTAAGCCTGTCGCTTCACGATAAGTTTTAATAACTGCTACTTTTTGTACACCAGCCTCTATTAAAGAGATAGTAACTGATGTTGGAGCTTCTGCTGGGCCAGTAGCTGCAGCGACTGCGGCTACTGGAGCAGCAGCAGTTACGCCAAACGCAGTTTCAATTGCTTTAACTAGATCGTTGACCTCTAGTAGCGTCATTTCCTTTAATGATTCGATAATTTGTTCTTTTGTTAATTTTGCCATAATTTGCCTTTCTTTTTATTTATTGTGTTTTAGTTTCGCCTACGGCTTTAATGCCGTATGCTAGATTGCGAATGGATGCTTGTAAGCAAGATAGTAACATGGATAATAATCCGTCACGACCTGGGATGCTGGCAATCTTATCTAGTTCACTTGCTGGAACTAAATTAGATTCTAATACCCCGTTTTTGTATTTGACGAATTTATGAGTCTTCATAATTTCGTGTAATTCTTTAAACGGAGCAATTTCATCGCCGTTTGCTATTAAGATGGCATTCGGACCTTGTAATTGAGAAAACCCTTCCAATTTAGCTAATGTAAAAGCACGAGTATAAATATTGTTTTTGGAAACATACATTTTTGCATTGGCAGCGTGTAATTTCTTACGGAATGTTGTCAATTCTTTGGCGGTTAAACCAAGGTATTCAAAGACAATGATTGATTTTCCTCCGCTTATTTGTTCAGCTAGTATTTTGGATTCGTTTTCCTTCTGTTGAATAATTGTTTTCACAATTCAAACCTCCAAATATATGCATTAACAATTAAAATATTTTTAACGATTAACGCTAAAGATATTTGAAATGTACAAAACTTTTGTATCACCTCGGTAACATAATTAAGGTTTTTGCCAGTTACTGTCTTTGGTTAATGCCTAGTAAGTATATAAGAAAAGATACACATCACAACTTTTTATGTCGAGAACATAGACATCACGCAAAAGTCTTCAACGCGCAGAGTTAGTTGTAATATTCTTGCATGGTATTGGTTTAAAATCATTTTACCAACTAGAGAATATCCAACCATTAGATGGTGTGGTTTTATTGTCCCATTGACCACTCCAATCCTGCATGGGTTAAAAAACCTGCTAATGTCAAAACCATTAACAAAGTCACTATCAACAAAGAAAATTTAGAAACCAATATTTTTTTACGAATCTGTTTAAAAGCGTCTGCTCACATAAATTGGCATTTTATAAAACAAAAACAAACTATCATACACATCCCCAAGCTCACAAATCCATCGATGAAATAATGAACTTTTGAAACAATACGGCCAATAAAAGTGCTAATACCTAAGAAGCAAAGGATTATTAAAGCCATATAGATCAGAATATTAATTTGTCTTTCATATTTTTCTTTTTTTATCTTAGCTAAGACAATTATGACAATAAAAATTTGAATATTTAGGTTATGAAAAGAAGGGAGCTCTCCGAAATTACTAAAATAATAAGTTTTGTTTATAAAAATATTCATATTATCTGGTGGAGTGTAATAAACTGGGAATAAAAGAAAAATTACAAAACTAATCATGTGCATTAGAATAAAAGTTTTGGCCCAATAAGTAAAATACTTTCGCCCCAATAATACATAAATTAATACTGAAAAAATAATCATAATCAAATCATACAATGAGGCCACATAATTAAAGAAGCCTAACGCTGGTGTGCCCCATTTAATAATGGCTTGATCAATCGGAAGATTAAGATTATCAAAAACTCATCAACCATGATTTACTAAAATAGTTTGAAGGGCGCACCCCCCCCCGTAGAAAATAAGGTGAGCAAGAAGCACTAAAAAAAGTCAAATGAGAATATAAAGCAAGTGGTTAAGAAAACGGTAATTCTTTTTGACAAAAGATTCTTGATTCATACGGAATTTATATCATGATTAATGGAAAATTACAAGATGTCTATTTAATCAACACTAAATTATTAATTAGGAACACTACTCTCTTATTGTGCAGGGAACATTAGATAGGAATCAGCAAGAATCTTATAAACAAAATCCACGGATGAGATAGATAAAGTTTCTTGAATGCTGTGAGGCGAAGTAATGTTAACACCGTAACTTATCCCGCTTTTAAAATTAAATTTCCCACTTAGTAGATCTTTAGTCTCTAAACCAGCAAGGACATATGTTAATTTTAAGTTTTTCTTGAAATGTCTTTTCACATAATCTTTAAATTTAATGGTGAAATTAGAAACTTCTATGTCGGGATTCCACCCCTGACCAATACGGAATGTATATTCTGCCCTTATTTGCTTTAGTCTCTTACAAATGAGATCTTTAATTTGCTCGTTGTCTTTTATATTTAAGGCTCTTGCATTAAAACTGATGTATAACCGTTTGTTTTTAATAAATGCCTTGCCAAGATTGCTCGCAGCCTGTGCTAGTTGATATTTTTGATTGTAAATTTTTACTCCGTTGAATACATCATTAAGAAAATTAATAATTTGATTTGATTGTTTTTTATCAACCGCATATGTTGGTTTCTTAATTGGAGTTAGCGATAACCTAAAATGTTTTTCATTAGGATTAAGTTTTTTTAGTTGCTTATAACATTTGTTGATGATTGGTTTTATATTATGCATTCTATCGTTAGTTGAAAATTTGACTGTAGCAAAACTGGGGATTGCGTTTAAAACCGTTCCACCAGAAATATCGTTTATTACTAATGTAATTGTTTGGGACATTTCTTTCATTACAAAGAATATGCCTTTAAGAGCATTCAATCTTTTTTTGGCAATGTCCATGCCAGAATGTCCGCCTAGCAAATCTTTGATTGACAAACAAAAATGATTATCATAATGGTTTCTAATTAATTGTAACTTTGTATAGCTGTCAATGGTTAAACTACCAGAACAAGCGATTACAATCTCGTCATCAAGTTCGCTATCTAAGTTAATTAGATATTCTCCTTTAATTAATTTAGGGTTTAGCTCTTTGGCTCCTAATAATCCGATTTCTTCTTTAGAGGTAATAATTGCTTCTAACGGCCCGTGTGTTGTAGATTTATCAGTAAACATCGCTAAAATCAAAGCTATCCCTATCCCATTGTCAGCGCCTAAAGTGGTATCGACTGCAGTAACGATATTCTTTTTAAAGACGAGTCTAATTGGATCTTTAGCGAAATTATGATGAGATCCGTCTTTTTTAATGGTAACCATGTCGCTGTGAGCTTGCAGTGAAAGCAACGGTAATTTTTCAAATCCTTTTGTTGCAGGAATTCTTGCCACAACATTGTTGGATTTATCTTTAATTACCTCAGCGCCAATCTTTTTAAACGTTTTTACTAAAAAATTAGCAATTTTAGTTTCATGACGAGACGCCCTTGGAATTAATGAAATTTTTTTAAAATAGTCTCAAACTAATTTACTTGATTGGTTTTTCATTTTCTTTACTTATTAAGTCTTTCATCATGTTTTTTAACACATCAGCTTCGGTACCAAAAACAGCGTACACTGCTTTAGGACTTGGTTGAATTACGCCATGCGCGCCTAAGTCTTTTAATTTTTGCTTATCCACTTTATTAACATCAATTACCGTTACTCTTAATTTAGTAAAACAAGCACCAACATCTACAATATTATCTTTACCACCGTATGCTTTAATTACAGCATTAGCTTTTTCTGAATTCATATTGTGTTTAGATTCTTTGCTTTTTTTAAAGTCTGCCTTAGTGAATAATTTGGTATTGCCACCACGACCGGGAGTAGCTAAATCAAACTTAAGTATGGCTCATCTAAAGAAAAAGAAATAAATGGGGGATAGCGCAATTCCAACAAGTAATGGAACTCATAAATTAATGCCCCCACCCTTAATTTCTGGAACCAAAGAATAAAATACATCATCCAAAAAGCAAGCTCCAACAACATGCGGACCATACGGTGTATAAAGAATAAAAATGGTATTAATCATTGCCGCAACACCATACATAATGGCATGAAAACCTCAATACAATCATGGTGCAATAAATAAAAAAGTAAATTCAAGTGGTTCGGTAATACCAGTAAAAAACGAAACAAAAGCTGAAGACAGTAAAATTGAGCTAGCTAATTTACGATTATCACCTTTAGGAGCACAAGTAAGCATTGCAAAAGCGGTGGCGGGTAAACAGAACATCATCACCGAACTTGCTCCAGCAGTGTATTGACCTGGAATAAATGTAAAACTATTATTTGCCGTAGGGATATCTTTTACACCTTTGTAAATCATATCAACGGTAAGTTTCACATTAGAATGAATTAAATCTCCG
Organism: Mycoplasmataceae bacterium; assembly: GCA_031265955.1. GTDB lineage: Bacteria > Bacillota_I > Bacilli_A > Mycoplasmatales > Mycoplasmoidaceae > Malacoplasma_A. The sequence continues at coordinate 372,563 of JAISBY010000010.1, forward strand.
TTTTGATACAGATCGACTGGCACGCCAACTTTGCTAATCAAGTATCATTGGATTAAATTTTCGCCATTAATTTGATTTTGACTTGTCTCGCCTCAATAAGTTGCTCATGTTTCATAACTAGATGAAAGTTGGAAATATTCTCCGTGATATAGAACGGTATTTTGTCAATCCAAATGAAAAACACCGCCAACAACAGTGTAGTTCACCAAAGTAGTCACAATGAAGTGCAATCCAAAAGGAAGCAGAGCTCGATTCATGAAGGCAATCCCGAATGAATTTAATCCACCTGGAGCTTTAGCCATGTAAATACCCAAGTTGTAAAGACCAATGCCGATAATTGGCCATCCAATAGCAAACAAGATTGAAACGATTGCTAGGAAACCAAATAAAACTATTGGTACAAAGCGAATTCCTGAGAAAAATCCAATGGCATTAGGCAATTGGATATTTTTAAATTTATTAAATGCAAAAGCCGTTATCGTTCCAATAATAATTCCGCCAAATACTGATGTTGATAACGATGGGATACCAATATTAGTTGTAAAAATAGCGCTGTATTCATCTGCGTTAAGATGATAGAACAGAAAATTACATCCTGTAACTACATCGCCGTCTTTGGTAACTGAAATCAAAGCAGACTGAAAAGCATTAAATATTAATCAACCTAAGAAGGCACAAACTCCAGCCGGTCCCGAATCTTTAGTAAATTTAACGGCAATGGAAATGGCAAATAATCCTGGCAATGCTGAAAAAACTATTTTTCCGGGTGCCTCTAAATATTTGCCAAAAATATTAACACCAGTATTATGAATGATGGAATTATCAGAAAAGATGGAACCAAGCCCAATCATAATGCCAGCAATTGGTAACATGGAAATGGGCAACATCAGTCCCTGTGATAATTTGCCGAAAAATTCCTTAACATTCCCTTTGGCTTTATTAACAGATGTAGGAACTTCGCCAAAGTGAGTTTGTTTAGAAACTATCATAATTGTTGATTATTATATAATCACAAATATGAAATATTGTTTTATCGGAACATGAAGAATGCCATACGAATCTATTGTTAAAAATGTTTCGTTATTAAAGACTGGCGACCCAAAAGGTAATGCTATTGTAAACGTCATTAGTGATGTTGAAAACTATCCTTACTATAAGTCAGTAGGATATGGTGGCTTGCCTAATAGTGAAGGCATAGTAGAATTGGATGCAGGTTTTATGAATGGCCAGACACTTGCAGTCGGAGCGGTTGCAGGAGTTAATAGAATTAAAAACCCAATTCAAGTTGCTAGAAAACTAAGCTTAGATAAATTTAATAATTTTTTAGTCGCAACTGGCGCGGAAAAATATGCCATTCTTAACAAATTCAAAATGCAAAACATGTTAAGTGATCGTGCTAAGAAGATTTATCAAAACAAAAGGAAACTTTTACTTAAAAACCCTACTCTTTCACCATATGATGGGCATGATACCGTTGGAGTTGTGAGTTTAGACTCTAAGGGGAATATTTTTGTTGGAACATCAACTAGTGGTTTATTCTATAAACGCCCAGGGCGGGTTGGTGATTCTCCATTTCCAGGTTGTGGCTATTATTGCGACCAAAAAGTTGGTGGAGCAACAGCTACTGGTTTAGGCGAAGACATTATGAAAGGTTGTCTTTCTTTTCAAACAGTAAACTTGATGTCACAAGGGTTACCACCAACCAAAGCCGCTCAATTGGCAATTGATAATTTTGCTAAAGACTACTTTAAGAAAAACAAAAAACATTGCGGCCCAATTTCTATAGTTGCGCTAAATAAAAACGGTGAATTTGGAATCGGTACTAATGTTGATTTTTCCTTCGTGGCAGTAAACCAAAAGAAAAAATGTGCTGTTTATTTAGCAACCATCACAAATGATAAAGTTAAGGTTTCGTTAGCTTCAAAAGAATGATTAAAGACGTACGACCAAAACCATAAAGCTAAAGTTTAATTATTAAGATCTCTTAAAAAGTTTTTGTATGAATCCGCATTAATTGGATTTTTATCTTTTGCCAACATTGAAACAATTGAACCTTTTTTATTAGCGTTACTAACATTGAGTGAACTCATGTATCGTTTTCAAACTGCCTGGAATGAAGTGTCATTAACATCGGCTTCGTTTTTATCTACAAGTGAGTTAATTACATTAGTAGATTTTTGTACGGCAAAATAATCAATTACTGTAACTGGAACACTAACTGGTCCGGCTTCAAAATCAGAAACAACAATTATTTTTATTCTTGATTGGCTACGATATCCATAAGCAATAATCTCATTTATTTCATAAAGACTATTAGCAAATACCCGTTTAGTTTTAAGAATATTTTCTGTAACTGATGAACTATGTGCGAATAAATTTGAATCATACATGGTATTAACCACAGTTTCGTTTTGAACAAACGATAGTAAACGTTGTTGTGCTTTTTCAAAAATTGGTTGGCGGTACGGATATTGTTGATACAAAGGAATTGTTAAAATGGGGGCAAACATAAAGTAGATATCTTGAAAGTAAGTTTGATTTGCGGCAATAAAATCATTTTTAATTTGCTCGTAATCATAATAATTAAAAAAACTATTGTAATTAACATCAAATTTAATAGACTCAAATGATGGTGATTCGATGATATTAATCGTATTCTTTTTAGTAAATCGGTAATTATTTTTAACTTTCATCAATTTCACCATTTCTTCTTGAGCTAATGGTGAAAACAAAGTTCTAAATTGTTGTTCATTATCACGCTCACATGGAAAGTATCGGTCAAATTCAGGATTATCCATATTTTCCATTTGTTTGTTTTTCTTAAAGAATTTTTCAGCCTTACGTTCATTCCTAAATTCACTTAAATTGACAAAATTCAAAGATTCAGCAGCGTTTGATTTATAGAAGAGTTTCGTATCTGTCCAATATCTTGGTGCTGGATTAGTAGTAGATGCAGTTATTACTTTAGGAACCATGTATGATTGTGAACGTCCATTGACATATCTTGTACGTCTTACCATAACGGTAACACTTCCGGTGTAAACATGATCGTACATTTCAGTGGATTTAGTTTTTAATACGATAAACGGGTTGGTGTTAAGAGTTCCAGATAAACAATACAAAGTTGAAGAGTTAACATCGTTTTTTAACCAGCTAGTTCAATTTAGATAATCAGCCTCTGAAAAATACTTGGCAAAGGATATCAAAGGATAAGTTTTTTCAAAAATCTGTTGTGTCAGGCTGTAATAGATATGACTTTTTAAATCTTTTAGTTGATCTTGAGATACGTTAAATTCTTTAGTTCTTTCGCTCTGTAATTGGTCTAATTCTTGACGATTCTTTAGATAACTCTTTTTAACTAATCAACTCAAACCAAAAACTAATGCTCCTAAGGCAATTAAAACAGGACCAAGAATTAAGAAGAATGTCGAACTGTTAAAATTTGGGTTGATGACAGTTACAAATAAAATTAAAAATATACCTATCAAACCTCAAATTATTCCTACGGTTCTCATAAAGTTCATCCAAAAATGTGAATGTTTCACTTCTTTAGATTCGCGTGAAATGTTTTTGTCTAGATCAATGATTTTATCGGCAGTGGTTCGATTAGCATTAATATCAATTTTAGACTTACCAAGAATTAATTGATTGAAAGTGTCAATGATGATTTGTTTATTTTTATCCTTTAAAGCACCATTAAAATAATCAACAACATGGAGTGTTTCATTGTTGAAAAAACTTTCGGCCATATTGTTGATTATTAAGATTGTTTAATTAAACATCCATTTTTAGACTAACGTCTTGTTTGTCTGCTTCGCTGGCTGCAAATAATGCGAAACTGTGTAGGTGCATTGAAGAAGCAACGACGTTACTAGGTCATGCTTGGATTTCTTGGTTGAATTGTAAAGCTGTAGCGTTGTATAAACGTCTAGCGGCAGCGATTTCTCTTTCAATGTAATCGGCAGAGCTCATTAAATCACGGATCGTATCAGTGGTTTTTAAATTAGGATAGTTTTCAAAAGTAGCCATTAATCTAGACAACGCACTAGAGCTTGCTGCATCTTGAGCGACTAATCCCTTTGTGTCGTTTGGAGCAATGTTTACATTACGTAGTCTAGTGATGTCGGTTAATAAAGATTTTTCAAATTTTACTGATGTTTGAGTAGCATCTACTAATTTTACTAATGTATCACGTCTCTTCTTTAATTGAATATCAATTCCAGAGGTTGATTCATTAATTTTTTCTTGTTGTCTTTTGAAATAGTTACCTTTTTTAACTTTTCAAACGGTAATGATAATACCACCAATAATAGTTAATCATAAAAAACAGAATAAAATTCAAAAGATAATCTTTGCTCCTGACTTAATAGTTGCTTCTCTTTCGGTGTTAACAACGTTTGGCGTAAAACCTTCTTTACTTTGTTGTTCGTCTCTTTGTCTAGTATCTACTAACATATATTTTCCTTATTTATATTAATCCAACCATTATATATAATAATTTTATGTTGGTATTTTATATTGATGACAAACTCAAAAAGTTAACAAACAAACAGCGCCAGTTATTTAAACTTGCAAATGTCTACTTGAGTAAACTTCAAAAACAAAATTTCATTTATGACATAAATATTGTTGACAATCAGAAGATAAAAAAACTTAATAATCAATATCGTCATATTAATAAGATAACAGATGTACTAAGTTTTGCTATGCATGATGCAAAGCAACCTAAAACCGAACTACTTGGTGAGATTTTTATAAATTACCAACAAGCACAAAAACAGGCAACGGTTTCGGTTGATTATGAAATAACATTGTTGTTCATTCATGGGGTTTTACATTTATTAGGCTACGACCACAAAAATAAAACGAATGAAAATGAAATGTTTTTGATGCAAAATAAAATAATCAAACAACTAAATCTCGTAAAATAGTAGGGTATGGAAAAAAAGAAAACCAAATGGGCTTGATTAAAGAAGTTTGGTTATGCCTTTGTTGGGCTATTTACTTCAATTAAAGAAGAAACTTCTTTGGTAGTGCATCTATTGATTGGATTGCTTGTTTTAATTATTGCTGCCTTATTACATAAACAAATGAGTTTTTTAGATTGAGCAGTTATTGTTTTGGTGATTGGAATGGTAATTGGGATGGAATTATTAAATACCGCGATCGAGAACTTAGTAGATATCGTCGCCTTTAAATATAACTACAATGCCAAGAAAATTAAAGATATATCGGCGGCAGCCACTTTAATTATGACTATTACTTCCGTTGCGGTAGGCTTAATCATTTTCATTCCTAAAATAATTGAGGCATTGAAGTAACATGTATAGTGGCTATGTTGCTATTACTGGGAAACCAAATGTTGGTAAATCAACATTAATTAATACTTTATTAAAACGAACGGTAGCGATCACCTCGCCTAAGCCTCAAACAACTCGTAACCAAATTAAAGCCATTTATGAAGACAAAGATCTGCGAATTGCTTTTATCGACACCCCGGGTTGACACGAACCCCGATTTAAACTTGACTTGTTTCTCAACTCGCAAATTAAAAGTAGTTATAAAACGGCTGATGCTACTTTATTATTAGTTGATTTAACCAGACCATTTGACAACGAAGACGAGAAAATTATTAGTCTCATTAAAGAATATAAAATTTCTAATGTGATTTTGGTGTTAACTAAAAGTGATTTATCTAACTCCAAAAAAATAACTGCATATCAGGAAAAAATAAGTGGATTGATTAAATTGCATACCACTATAGTGGTCTCTAGCAAACAATCAACTGGTTTAAGCGAATTGATTGATTCAATCAAACAATTACTACCAATTGAAGAACGGGAATTAGTAATAGAAGATAATGATAATTTTACCATTAGCGAAATCATTCGCAGGCAAGTTATTTTCAATTTACAACAAGAGCTACCATATGCAACCGCTGTCATAATTGAATTAAATAACTACGATAAGTTTACTAATACATTAAACATCCAGGCTGTTATTGTGGTGGAAAAAGAATCACAAAAACCAATTGTTATTGGCAAAGGTGGCTCTATGATTAAAAAAATTGGAACAATGTCTCGCAAAGATTTGATGAATACGTACGCCTCTAAAGTCAACTTAAAACTTTTTGTTAAAGTTAAAAAAGAATGACGTAATGATGAAAAGTTTTTAAAAGATATTGGTTATAGTAATAAATAGTTATGGCCGAAACAATTTATCGTGGGTATGTGGTTAATAAATACCCCTTCCAAGTGTTCGATGAAATCGTAACATTTTTAATTGAGAACGGGAGGAAAATTCCTTGTTTGTCAAGAGGCAGTCGGAAAATTGAATCTAAAAATGCGCGAAATTTATTTATTGGTAGCTATGTTGAATTTCAAATATTTCAAAGTCGCAGTGATGACAAGATAAGTAGATTAAAAAAATCAAATACCATCAAATCAATTGATTGAAATTATGAAACCATTGAATCTTTTAATCTATTAAACGAATGTGCAACAGTTACCAATGTTAAAGGTAAAGAACTATATACTTTCTATCAAGATAATTTGGAAATGATTCAAAAACAAACGTTCAACGATAAAATCATTGTTTTAGTCATATTGCGCCAATTTCTTAAAATTTCTGGTGTTATGCTAGAAGTTAATCGCTGTGTAAAGTGCGGTAGCAATAAAATTAAAACCATTTCTTTTAAAGAACATGGTTTACTTTGTAACTTATGCTTTGATTCTAAAAATGATAAATTTTATGAACTACCTATTTCAAAAGCGATACATTATCTTTTTAATAACCAATATGATAAATTAAATGGTTATCTACACGAAATTGATTTTCTCATTAAATTAATCCGCATTTATACTGAAGACAATTTGGGAATTAAACTTAAGACATTAGCTGGATATTAGTTTCTCTCTGCTATAATCAGTTATGCAATCAAATAGGGGGGGATTAAACGATATAGTACTACAAGTACTAATTTAATAGCTTCTCTAAAAAACCAGACTTTTACATTTTTAGGAGTCTGGTTTTTGCTATTTATCATACTTAAAAGAGGAGAAATTTATGAATAAAACAAAATTATTATTGGCAACACTAATACCAGGTGTTGCTCTAGTTTTCGCGGGAACTGGTGTTGGAATTGGTTATGCTATTTGACACAATTCCGATGATTTGTCTCGACACGCTCAAGAGTTAGTCAAAAAAATTAATGTCCCGTCTTTCTTGTCTGATGAAGTTCCTTACGTTCCAAGTTCTGCCGATATAGATATTTTTTTTACCTCGCTAAATGCCAATATTAACTACGACATACTTGAAAAACGACCAGGATTATTAGAATCATGGAATAATGAAGAAGATTTTACAGTTAAAGCAGGAGATTGAATTATTGTAAACTCCCAATTTAAGTTTGCTAGAAATAATGACCGGTGTATTTCTGGCGGTTTTGATTTTAGTGATGTTACCAATGAAATTACAAAACTAAGATTATACAACGAGTCACCTACAGCGCTAACCCCAGACTTTGATTATTATGGCTTGAAATTGTGAGTTGAAGTGAGTATGGTTACATTTAATGATAGCGGTAGTCTTCTTCATTTGCGTGGCGAAAAGAAATTTTCAAATTTCCTAGAACGCATACCAAAAAATGGAGATTACTCATTCCACACAAAAAGTCAAACGTAGAGTCTAATATCGAGCGGATTAAAATTTGTATTAAATTTGAAAATTTGTTGGATAGACTTAATGAAAATAAATCAAGTATTTTACGGTTTTCATATTAATAACAATTACTAATATAATGTATCAGGATAAGAGTGGCGTCCATGATACAAGAACAAATTGTTAATTTTCTAAAAAACTATGGATTTATTTTCCCGAACTCCGAAATTTACGGTGGCTTATCTAATGCTTGGGATTATGGTCCGCTTGGAGTTTTACTTAAAAAGAATATTAAGGATCTGTGGTGAAAAGAATTTATTATTAAAGATCCTTTTGCCATTGGAATTGACTCATCTATTATCGTTAATCCCAATGTTTGAAAAGCTAGTGGGCACCTAAGTAATTTTAGCGACCCTCTAATAGAATGTAAAAATTGTCACAATCGTTTTCGTGCCGATAAACTAATTGAAGAAAATGTCAAAGATACTAAGATTACAGAGCAAACTGACTTTAAGACTTTAGAAAAAATCATTTCTGACAATAAAATTAAATGTCCGGTATGTGGTAAAAATGATTGAACATCAATCCGAACTTTCAATTTAATGTTCAAGGTGCATCAAGGTATTCTTGATGATGAAACTAATATTAACTATCTACGTCCCGAAACCGCTCAAGGTATTTTTATGAATTTTGCTAATGTGCAAAGAACAACTAGAGCAAAATTACCATTTGCTATTGGACAGATTGGTAAATCATTCCGCAACGAAATCACACCAGGTAATTTTATTTTTAGAACGAGAGAATTTGAGCAAATGGAACTGGAATATTTTGTTTTCCCTAAAGATGCCGATACAATCTTTGACGAGCAGTTAAAGAAAATTCAGAATTTTATTCATAAAATTCTTCAAATCAATCAACACAATATTAAATTACGAGAACACAAAAAAGACGAATTGTCCCATTACTCAAATAGAACTATTGACATCGAATATCATTTTCCTCACGGATGAAAAGAATTGTGAGGCATTGCAAACCGTACCGATTACGATTTAAAATCACATATAAAGCATTCGAACGCTAATCTTTGATATCTAGACCCAATCACTAATCAAAAGATAATTCCTTATGTTATTGAACCGTCTGTTGGCGTTGAAAGATTACTATATGCACTCATTAATGATAAATACGAAATCGAAAAACTAAAAGATGACGAAACAAGAGAAGTGCTTCGATTACCATACCAATTAGCGCCGTATAAAGCTGCTGTTTTACCACTAGTCAATAAATTGAACACTGAAGCCAAAGAAGTCTTTGAATCATTAGTAAGTGTCGGAATCGAAACTATTTATGATACAAGTGGTTCTATCGGTAAGCGTTATCGCAGACAAGATGCTATTGGTACACCGTTTTGTTTAACCTTTGACTTTGAATCAAAGGACGATAAAAAAGTCACTATCCGATACCGTGATTCTATGAAACAAGAACGAATTTTCATTAAGGATTTAAAAGAATTTTTAATGAATCAAAGATAAATTAACATGCTTAACCAAGTTAATTTTAATGTTATTAAAGAGATTCAAGAAAAAGCAGATATCGTTGCAATTATTTCTGCTTTTGTTAAATTAACTCGCAAGGGGAATAATTATGTTGGTTTATGCCCCTTTCATCCTGATAAAAATCCTTCTTTAGTAGTTTCCCCGAAAAAGAAAATTTTTAAATGCTTTGTGTGCGGCGCAAAAGGGAATGTTTTTGGTTTTATCCAACAATATAAAAAGATTCCGTTTATGGATGCAGTTCAATGAGTTGCCAATCAAATCGGATATGATACTTCGCAATTGTCATTGCAAACTAATAATACTTACTTAGATCCAAAAATAAAACGTTTGATAGATTTAAATAATCAAGTCAACGAATGGTATCAAGGATTTTTACATAATCCGGAAAATCAAGACAAATTGGATTACTTGCACCACCGTGGTTTAACCGATGAAATTCTTACCGAATTCGGTTTTGGTTACGCTCCCAAAGAACGTAATTTAATATATCGCATGGCATCTAATGCCAACGAAATGTTTGGGCCAAAACGCAGCAAAGATTTAACTTGAAACGAAAAAGAACTGCTCGATGATAGTTTGATTTCAATTAATCAAGAAGGTATGGTTTTTGATTTTTTTAGCGATCGAATAACTATTCCCATCTACGATAATAACGGCTACTTAGTTGCCTTTAGCGGTCGTACTATTAGTAACATCGAACCCAAATATTTAAATACTTCTAGTACTAGTTTATTTTCTAAAGGTAACGTGCTGTTCAATTTTCATAAAGCAAAATTTGAACATTCTGACAATATTATTATTGTTGAAGGTTTTATGGATGCGATTGCCTATGTTAGAGCTGGATTCAAAAATGTTGTAGCAACAATGGGAGTGGCGTTAACTAACGAACATCTCAGCGCGCTTCGAACATCAACCAATCTTAATGTAGTTATTTTATCTTTTGATAATGATAATGCAGGGAATATGGCTACTGTTGCTAACGGCCAAAGATTAATGCAGAGTGGTTTCAACACATATGTTGTTGCCGAATACGACAAAGATATAAAAGATGTTGATGAGTTATTTCATAAATCTGGTAAAACCGCAATCGAAAATATTTTGAACGAAAGAATTGATTTCATTACTTTTCTCATCAATAATGAATTTATTAATAAAAAAACAACTGATGAAATTCAAAAGTCAGTTGTTTACATTCTTAAAAGCATGATTGATTTTGGTTCCACTTCCATATTATTACGTCAACGACACCTAAAATTATTAGCCGATAAATCTGGATTGGCATTTGAAGATTTACGAGCCCAATTCAATTTCGATTTAGAGAAACAAGCTAAAACTAAAAAAACACATAAAAAGAGTTACTATTCTAAACTAGTTAAGCCAGATAATGAAGCAGGTTTGCCCGAAACCTTTATAGAAGAAGAGTCGGTTGTTCCATCAATTGCAGAAACGCAAACAAAAATTAGTCGGTATTTAGAAGACTTAGAGGATAATCGTAAAATTAAACAGAAGCAGTTAACAGATGGTTATGATTCACTAATTTTAGCTTTTGCTAATAGTGGTAATGCTCTAACAAAATACATTGAAGAAATTAGTATCAATTCCACTGATTTTGATTTGGGGCAACAAAAATTTGTATTAAAAGGAATTCAATATCTTGTTGGGAAAGACGAACTATTAACAGAAGAAAACCTGTTTAATTTTCTTGAAATACAAAGTAAAACTACTAATGCCATCGCAAAAGATTATCAAAAAGCACTTATTTACTTTGAAAATTTAATTGAGGCTCCGACTTATAAAAGTTACTCAAAACGACTTTTAGCAAAGAAGCAAGAAGAGCGCATTGAAGATATCATTTATCATATAACCGATGTTAAATACCACCTATTAATATTTAATAAACTAATAAAAATATGAAAATTAAAAAAAGAAAATCAAGCCAAAAATGATAGTAAAATTGATCAGCTCTATCTTGAAATTAATGAGATACGGGATGCCTATAAGCTTTGAAAAGAGTTAAATCAAAAACACAGCAAGAAAAGAGAAAAATAAAATGACACCACACAATCGCGCCAAACAAAATGAAATTGCTAAAATTGTTTTAATGCCTGGGGATCCACTTCGTGCTAAATGGATTGCCGAAAATTATTTAGTTAAGCCAAAACTAGTGAATGACGTAAGAGGAATGTTTGCTTATACTGGAATGTACAAAAATAAAAAAGTTACTGTCATGGCTCATGGCATGGGCATGCCTTCCATCGGCATTTATTCATACGAATTATTTAAATTCTATAAAGTAAATACAATTATTCGCGTTGGATCAGCGGGTGGATTCACAAAAGAATTACAACTTGGCAGCATCGTTGTAGCAAATCAGGCGTTTAGTGAAAGTGGCTATGCAAAAGATATTGGTATTAAAGTACCACCATCAAAAATTTTAAAAGCAAGCACTTCAACACTAAACAAATGTTTGCAAACTTCTAAAATGCTAAAAACAAAATGTTTTGTTGGCAAAGTTTTATGTGAAGATGCTTTTTATTCTAACACCCCTTGGCAAAAGAGAATGAATCTTTCTCAAGGGTTGTTAGCTGTTGAAATGGAAGCATTCGCGCTTTATGCTAATGCCATGAAATTAAAAAAGAACGCTTTATGCCTGTTAACAATTAGCGATTCTTTTGTTTCTAATAAATCGATGTCCTCAGAACAACGACAAACATCTTTTAAAAGCATGATTAAATTAGCTTTAGAAACAGCAACGAGGATATAACATGAAATATAACAAATACATTGACCACACATTATTACGAGCGGATGCCACTCAAAAAGAAATCAACCAACTCTGTCAAGAAGCAATAAAATTTGATTTCATGTCAGTATGTATTAACCCTGATTATGTAGCACGCTGTAAAAAACAATTAGCAAAATCAAAAGTGAAAGTATGTACGGTAATCGGTTTCCCTTTAGGAAGCAATACTACTAATACTAAAGTAAACGAAACTAGGGATGCACTTAAAAACGGTGCGACTGAAATTGATATGGTTGTAAATATTTCATGATTAAAACAAAAACAACTAACTAATGTCATCAACGAAATTAAGACGATTAAAAAAGCTTGTGGAACACGCATTCTTAAAGTCATCGTTGAAACTTCATTACTATCACAACAAGACAAGATTAACGCTTGTAAATGCGTAATTGCAGCTAAAGCAGATTTCATTAAAACTTCAACAGGTTTTAGTACTGGCGGAGCGACTGTTAACGATATAAAACTTTTCAAAAAATATGTTGGTAATAAAGCAAAAATCAAAGCTTCTGGCGGTGTGAAAACTTACGAAGACATGGTTAATATGATTAAAGCCGGAGCAAACCGCATCGGAACATCTCGAGGCGTTAGTCTCATGCAAGGAAAATAATGGATATTTTATCAATTATTGAAAAAAAGCGCACCGACCAAGAGTTAACAAAAAATGAAATTTTTTATTTTATCGACCAATTAGTTAATAAAAAAACGATTAATGACTATCAAGCAGCTGCATTAATTATGGCCATTAATATTAATGGCATGAACCCAACAGAAACTTTCCATTTAACTGATGCAATGTTAAAATCTGGTGAAATTATTAATTTAGATAAAGTTAGTGGTGTTAAAATTGACAAACATTCAACCGGAGGAGTTGGCGATAAAGTTTCCCTTATTCTTTCGCCAATTTGTGCGGCGCTTGGAATTAAGGTTGCCAAAATTTCAGGCAAGGGATTAGGACATACTGGTGGCACCATCGATAAATTAGAATCGATTGGTGTGGATTGTAATCTTAATGAAAAACAATATTTGAAGTTGCTCAAAGATAACGGTTTATTTATTATGGCTCAAACCGATGAATTAACTCCAGCCGATCGTACCATCTACGCTTTACGTAACGCAACTAGTACCGTTCAATCTATTCCGTTGATTGCTTCAAGTATTGCTTGCAAAAAATTAGCTTTAAAAACTGATTACATTTTTCTAGATGTTAAAGTCGGTGATGGTGGTTTTTGTAAAACAATCAACGATGCAACCAAGCTTTCGCATGCTTTATTAGCGATCTTCAAGGAATGTCATCGTAAAGCTATTATTCATATAACTAATATGACACAACCGTTAGGAAGGGCGATTGGTAATGCGATTGAAATAAAAGCGTCAATTGATTTTTTAAAAGGTAATCCTGAGTGTGATGAAGTGAAATCTTTAATTTATGATTTTGTGGCGGATATTATGTTAACTGTCAAAAAAACCAAAACTCGCAAACAAGCTTTAATGCAAATTGAACAAGTCATCCAAACTGGGAAAGCTTCAAAAGTTTTTAATCAATGGGTTATATCACAACATGCTAATGCTAATTTATTAAATTCTGGAAAGTACTTTAACCCCAGGCATATAAAAATAATTAAAGCGCCTAAGTCTGGGTATGTAGACTATCGTTCTACCAAAACCATAGGTTTAATATCGTTTAAATTAGGTGCTGGTCGTTTGCACAAGGAAGATCCCATTGATTTCCATGCAGGCATTTATTTAAATAAAATTCGAAATGAATATGTTAAAGCAAACGAGACACTTGCCACATTTTATTCATCTAAACCAATTAACCGTCTTCTGGAAAAAGAATTCTTAGATAATGTACTACTTACTAAACAACCACACAAGAAGGAGCCGATCATAGTTAAGGTTATGAAATAAATATGAAACATTATCAAGAACTTAAAAAAATAATTAAAAATGCCTATGCACCATATTCAAAATTTATGGTCGCAGCTTTGCTTGAAACTGAAAAGGGTGATTTTATTGGCGTGAATGTTGAAAACTCTTCTTATCCACTTTCCATGTGTGCAGAAAGAAATGCAATTGGCGCAGCAATCGGTGGTGGCGCTAAAAACTTTAAAACCTTATATCTTTTGTCATCTTCAAAAAAAAATAATGTCACGCCTTGCGGAGCTTGTCGTCAAGTTATTTCTGAATTTGCTAACGGTAATATGCCTGTTTATGTTTATTCAATAACTGGTAAATACAAGAAATATACTTTAAAACAATTATTACCATTTGCTTTTAAATTAAAATAAAAACTTCCCTTATAGTTTATTTAGGAAAAGTTATGGTTGCCATTCCTTTTAAAAAAGATAAGTCGGAAACGTCTTCATGATATTTGTTTAATATATCTAATAATTCTTCATTACCAATACCATAGTCTCGATAATGCCCATCAAAAGTGTAAGAACTTAATTTTATTTGGTTATCTGAATAGTATTCTTTAAAAATGCCTGTCGTTCCATCAAAACTTATTGTTTTGTCGTTTGAATCAATACAAATTTCACCATATAAATTTGAATCACTGGAGAAAATGAGCCATCCACCAAGGTTGTTGCTGACATACAGAAACATTCTGTCATAATCAAAATTATGATTAAATTTAATAGTAGCATCTTTTAACTTATCACCTATTTTCAGTTCGCTGATATCAACAACTTTAGATTTGTTACAGCTTGTCAAACTAGTAACAAATGCAATGCTAGATATTCCTAGCACACTAATAGTACTGATCGTTTTAATTAAATTTATTCTTCTCATTTTGTTTCCCTTTTGATTTAAATAGCAAAAACCAGACTTCTACAAAGGTAAAAGTCTGGTTTTTAGAGAAAGAATTAAATTAGTACTTATAGTACTGTATCGTTTAATCCCCCCCCCTATTTAATTGCATACTAGTGATTATATAACCATTTACTTCCAATGGGCACGCTTTGGTTATTTGCTTTTAAATTAAAATAAGAAACAGCGACACTATTGTATGGGTGCTTGCATATAATTAAACATAATGTCAAACTCAAAATTTATTATTCAAAAATGGTTAGATTCTCAAAAACTAACTCTTAAAGAAAAAAAAGATATTAAAAATCTTAGTTTACAAGAGCAAAATATCTTTTTTGCCGACGAGACAATGAAATTTGGTACGGCTGGTGTTCGCGGTAAAATGGGACCTGGCACCACAAGAATGAATCGTTTTGCATACGCTAACCTTACGCAAGCATATGCCAAATATATTGTGCGTCAGTATGGTAAAAACAAAAGTATTGTCGTAGGGCACGATAACAGAATGAATTCAGATGTTTATGCTTTACTAGCGGCAAAAGTGTTATCATCATTCGGAATTAAGGTATTGTTGTTTAATAAGAACAGTCTAATGCCCACTCCGATCGTTTCTTATGCCATTAGACAAACAAATTCGGTTGGCGGGTTAATTATCACGGCTAGCCACAATCCAAAAGAATACAATGGGTTTAAAGCGTATCACGATGATGGCGGCCAGATATTACCTGATATCGCTAAAATGGTTGAACAGCATTTTATCAAACCAACTGAATTATTAGATTTCGAGTATACACCTAAACCAAAATTAATATCTTTTCTTTCTAACGGTATTGTTGAACATTACTTTAAAGATGCTCAATGTGTGCTTATCAATAGAAAAGAATTGAAAGAAAAGAAAAAATATCCAATAGTGTTGACAGCACATCACGGCACAGCCTCTAAACTATTACCGAAGTTTCTTAATAATCTAAATTTCAAGATTAAACCCGTGCGTGCACAGATGTTCTATAGTCCTACGTTTGTAAACTCCCCTATTTCTAATCCAGAAGATATTAAATCATTTGACTTATCAATTAAACAAGCCGATCAACTACATAGTGATATTTGTATCGGAGTAGACCCAGATGCTGATCGTATGGCGGTATGTATCAAACATAATGAAAAATGACGATTGATTACTGGAAATGAAATGGGAACAATTTACACATATTATTGTCTTAAGTACCGCAAATTTACGAAAACACCATATGTAGTGTCCTCATATGTTTCCACATACCTAATTGATAGGATTGTGAAAGAATATAAAGGTAAGGTCTATCGTACTGGCACTGGGTTTAAATGAATGGGCGCTAAAATTACTGAAATTGGAAACAAGCAATCTTTAGTAGTAGCTTTTGAAGAAGCTATCGGGGCGCTTAACACAACAATTGATCGTGATAAAGATTCGTTTACTGCTTCAGCACTAGCGTTAGAAATTTACAATTTCTATAAGGTAAAACAAATGGATTTAGTAGACATGCTTGAAAAAGAAATTTACCCGAAGTATGGGCAATGGTTTGGAAAAACCGATTCGTTTACATATGATGTCCTAGAATGAAAACCGGTCTTACAAAGTAAGATGAAATTATTAAAGGAATATCATTCTAAAAAGATTGGATCGTTTGCAATCAAACAAATTGTATGAAATAAATTGGGTGATTGTCTAGAATGACATCTACACGATGATTCATGAATTAAATTTAGATTAAGTGGTACTGAACCTAAATTCAAAATTTATTACAATTTATTTGGTAGCAGCCAATCGGTATTGATAAAACAATATAATGAACTAGACAAAACTTTTAGAAAGATGATTGGAGCGTAGCGAATATGAAAAAATACATACTAGGAAACTGAAAGATGTTTAAAACACAAAGTGAAATTAAACACTTTTGTGAAACATTCAATGCATTATTAAATAACGATCAAACCCTTTCTAGTCTTGATACAGTAATAGGAATCGCACCAACGTATGTTGGTTTATCCACTTTTTTAATGCATAACAAAACTAAAACTTTAACATTAGCACAAAATGCTAATGCCGAAATTACTGGAGCATATACCAGTGAAATTTCCTTCAACATGTTAAAAGATTTACATATTAACACAGTTTTATTGGGACACTCAGAGGTTCGTTTGCATTTAAATGAAACTGATGAAGTAATTAATAAAAAAGTTTTAACTTTATTAAAAGAAAAAATGCAACCAATACTATGCATTGGTGAAACTTTACAAGAATTTGAATCCAATCAAACTAATGACGTATTAGCAAAACAACTTAAGGCAGATTTAAGAAATATTGACTTATCAATGGTTGATCAATTAGTAATTGCTTATGAACCAATTTGAGCGATTGGTACTGGCAAAACCGCTACTATTGAGATTGTTGAAAAAACTTTTGTGGCACTCAAACAAATTTTAAAAGACATTTTGGGTGATAACATTGATAAGATAGCATTGCTTTATGGTGGTAGTGTCAATGAAAAGAACGCCAAAGATATACTTCAAGTAAGAAATGTTGATGGTGTATTGGTTGGTGGAGCGTCGCTTGATCCACAAAAATTTTATACGATTGTTCAATCAACACCAGAATACATAAAGGCTAAATAATGAAAAAAGCAATTTTAATTATTATGGATGGTGTTGGTATCCGCAGCATCCAACAAGGTAATGCAGTAGCGTTGGCTCATAAACCTAATTTAGATGCATGAATGAAAAAATATCCATACACGAAATTATTGGCATCAGAAGAAGCGGTAGGTTTGCCAAAAGGTCAAATGGGAAACTCTGAAGTTGGCCATTTAAATATTGGTGCAGGACGAATTGTTTATACGGGATTGTCCTTGATCAACCAAGATTTAAAAACAGGTAACTTTTACAAAAACCAAGCTTTTCTAGCTGCTATAAATTATGCAAAACAGAATAATAGTAAGTTACATATTATGGGTTTGGCAAGCTTTGGTGGAGTCCATTCCAACTTAGAACACATTATGAGTATTTTTAAAATTGCTCGCGAACACAATGCCAATTGTGTTTTTCATGCTTTCGGAGATGGAAGAGATGTTCCGCCACGTACGCTTTTAAATGATTTCCAAAAAACGATTTTACCAGCTTTAGAACAAAATAATATTAAACTTGGCGTCATCTCTGGACGTTATTACGCTATGGACCGTGACAAACGTTGAGAACGTGAAGAATTAGCCTACGAGGCGTTAATTGGTAATCCTAAAGATACTTATACGAATCCATGTGACTATATTAATAAAATGTATGCCGATAATATCACTGATGAATTTTTATTACCAGCCTTAAATGCTAATTATCCAAAAGAGGACGTTACTATTCAAGACAACGATGCCATTATTTTTGCTAATTTCAGACCAGATCGAGCAAGAGAAATGTCTCACATGATTTTTGGTTCATCTTACTATGACTACATCCCAGAAGTGCGCCGTAAAAATTTATTCTATGTAACGATGATGACTTATGAAGGGATTCAACCTAGTATGGTTGCTTATCCACCAACTATATTCAAAAATGTGCTGGGACAAGTAATTGCTGATAACGGTTTAAGACAATTAAGAATTGCCGAAACTGAAAAATATGCTCATGTCACTTTCTTTTTTGATGGTGGTGTCGAAATTAATTATCCGCACGAAACTAAAATTATTGTTCCGTCACCAAAAGTAGCTACTTATGATTTACAGCCAGAAATGTCTGCAAACGAAGTATGCAACAAATTGCTAGACAACATGTTGAACAACGATGTCATCATTTGTAATTTTGCTAACGGCGACATGGTTGGACATACCGGCAATTTACAAGCCACAATTAAAGCGATTGAAACAATTGATTTAATGCTTGGAAAGATTTATGAAAAGGCTTCAAGTAATGATTACACCATGTTTATCACCGCAGATCATGGTAATGCTGATGAAGAAATTGATTCTAACGGTAATAAAGTAACATCCCATACATTAAGTCCTGTGCCTTTTATTGTGACTGATACAAGTATTAAATTAAAAGACGATGGTAAATTAAGCAATATTGCTCCGACTATTTTAGATTATATGGGAGTTAAAATCCCGAAAGAGATGGACCAACCGTCTTTAATTAAGCATTAATAAACCGTAGTATAATTCAATGTGTTTTACCAACCAGGATATGTTTATATATTTTTGCCTTTAATAGCTTTAATGGTTGTAATTGCTTTCTTGTTTTGGTTTTTCAATCGCAAATCATCTTTCCGTGTTAAAATGCGGTGGTTACTAATACTTTGGGTAATTTTAGTAGCAGGAGAGCTAACCAAACAGATTTACTATATTGCCGTAAACAATTGGATTGGTCGAATTCCTATCAATTTTTCTGCCACTACTTTATATATTATGCCTTTTATTCTTTTTAGCAAAAAACACAGAAAAATTTATAAGGTTGCTTGACATTTGGAATATGTCGTATCTTCATGCATTGCTGTTGTTACGCTTATTTATCCTGCCTTGCTAGCTGGTGATTTGCCTACCGATGGTAATGTGTTTGTTTCGATGCAAGTAGCTTGATCGGTTATTTATCATTTGATCGTTTTGTTAATAGGGCTTATCTTGCTTACTTTTCATCCTTTTGCTACCTTTGAATGGAAATATTTATTTTGAACAATTGTTTTTGTTGTTGCTTGATTACTACTAATGATAATACTTTCACTTCTTATGAAGAATAATCTAGGAATGATAGTAGAAGGCAGCTTTGTTAGTTCTTTGACGCTTTGGCCCCATATTTTAGTAATGTCAACTGTTTACCTAGCGGGGGGGGTGTTATCCTTTATGATTTGAAAATTTGGTTTGATTCGTATTCGCGGATTAGATAATGTCTTGCCTAAATTTCATCAAAATTCAATTTTACTTTAGAAACTTTTAGTTTTACAAACGATATAATTAACTCTCATCGGCCCGTTGGTGAAGCGACTTAACACACCGCCCTCTCAAGGCGGCATTCATCGGTTTGAATCCGATACGGGTCACCATTGGGATGTAGCCAAGCGGTAAGGCTTCGGATTCTGAATCCGACATGCGGTGGTCCGAATCCACCCATCCCAGCCACGCTGAATTAGTTTAGTGGCAAAACAAGAGCATGGTAAGCTCTAGCCCCGAGTTCGATTCTCAGATTCAGCACCAGAACAAAACTATTGACGAATCATCGCCAATAGTTTTTTATTTATCAAAGTGCTTTATGTAATTCTAATAAACCAAGAAATTTAGGAATGACGATTTTCTTTTTATTAAAACTAATGTGTCCTGAATAAAAACCTAAATATTGGTGAAAGTTAGTCTTAATCAAACCTAACCCTCGACAATGTACATCACTTTTTTGAGCGACGGTTTCAAAATAAATATGAATACGATGATCTGGTGTATATATTTCCATCTTATGATGATATGGGTCATTATAGTCTCAGCTGAAAAGAATGTCACGAACATATTCACGTTTGTTGTTAACTCATATAGCATTTTCAGGATAAAGTGCGTTGTTATGAAAAATCGTGAAATTGAAGCCAACGTTACTCTTATTAATAAAAGTCGCACCACTACTTCATGCCCAAACTGTATTTCTTCTAAAGAAACCAGCCGATCAATCAATAGTTGCTAATGTGCTGTTAGCCTTTAAATCAATAATTTCATTATTAACAACAGCTTTGATATTAGTTAATTTCAAACCAGCTCTTTTTTCAGTAAATGACCAATTGTCAAAATTAATTGGATTGACAACTCGCAAAGATTTATGTTCCAATCCTAGATTAAATTGATAATCTAAAGAAATAATATTTTTGAAATTAAAATGACCAACAACATTGGTGGTATCGATATTTTTTTCAATGGATAACGACATTTTCTTAGAATGATATTGAATTTGGTTGTGGTCAATGTCGTTAGTAAATTTAATATGACGATTGGAAATGGTTTTTTGTCATTGTGTAATAATACCTTTATCTTTTTTATAAACATAGCCAAAAATATTTTTAGCAATGCTCACATCTATGATTGCTAAACCAATTATGTAATCTTGACTAGTAAAGCTAACAAAGTGAAATTTATGAAAGGCTAATTTATGTTTAAATTGATTAACTTTTTTATCCCAAAAATTATGCAACACATAATCCTTCCAATTAAAATCAATTTTAGTATCGTGAATACCGTAATTAATTTTGTTAGTATCTTTGTTAACCAACTTAATCATGTCTATATTCTCAATAATGATTATACCTACAAAGCAAAATGACTGTTTTAAAGATATAATGTTTTAATGAAGAAATTCTTGGAAATAGTTCCTTGCGGATTAGTACTATTCACTGTTTCAACTATAACATTAACCAGCTGCGGTAATAATGGTAATGTTGATGATAATTCATTCTTCATTTCGTTAGATAAATCTCGAGTCTTTAAAAATAAAACATCAGAACGTATTGGCGAACCAAGTCTATACCAATATATGTACGAATGATTACAAGTTAATAACAATCACAAACTACTATTTATTGGATTTGACGGATGCAGAGCTGATGCAGTTTCCTATTATGTGTTAAATAACAAGACGTCAATTTTGAGCGATTTAGCTACAAACGGCGAGTTGTTGCTTGGTTTTTGTGGTGGAATAAATCAAACACAACAAACATCCACTAGTCCAGGGTGAACGTCGTTACTAACTGGAGAATGAGGTGCAACAAATGGAGTTACAACTAATCACGCCGACACACAATTATTACCAGGTCATCATACGATTATGTACAACTTACAACATGATTCAATTGATAGCTCGTACACTTCCAGCCAGTGGCTGTGAAACGAAACATGACACACAGACTTTGATGAGGAGGGGGGGGGGTTCACCGTATGATTTTTATCAAGATGAATCAAGCCACCCGGAATATAGCACAATAGTAAACCAACTAAAGGAATTTATACCAAATCATCGGGCTAATTTTGGTATTTTAGATTGCTGTGATAATGCTGGCCATGAATTTGGTTTTTCTCCTTCGGTTCCAGAATATGTGGAAGCACTTCGACAAAGCGACGAATATGCACGAGAACTTATTGATGAAGCGAGAAATAGTTGTACGAATCCTGATGAAAATTTATTAGTAGTTTTAACTACCGATCATGGTGGTATTAATTATGATCACGGCGGATTTAGCGACGAAGAAACCACTACTTGATATGCCTTGAGTCAAAGCTTATTTAATTAGATATTGTCAAATTTACCACTGATAGCATTTTTATAAATGTGAATTACTTCTTTACGCGAAAACTGAACAGGATTGGAAATACCGCAGAAATCTTTCATTGCCTTTGTAGCCATTTGTTTAATCTGTTTTTTAGTTATTTTTGGTTGCACTTCATTTAAGGTCTTAGGAATACCTAATTCAGCCAAAAAAGCGATGATGTTTTTTACCGTTTCCTTTGCTTTGCCTAATTCATCCTCAGAGTAACTAGTCATATTCATATAGTCACTAATGTTAGCCAATTGTGGTGTGATTTTCTTTTTCTTTAATTCATAATCTAAAACATACGGCATGATTATTGCATTTGCCAAGCCGTGTGGAGTATTAAACAATCCGCTTAAAGCATGAGACAACGAGTGAATGAAACCAAGCGATGCACTATTAAAAGCAACTCCCGCCATAAATTCAGCGTAGGCCATTTTTTCTCTTGCTTTTTTATCTTTAGGATTTCGATATACAATTGGCAAGTAATGATAAACCAGCATCATCGCTGAGCGTGCATATACTTTACTTAAAACATTTCCATAAATAGAAAGTTCGGCTTCAATAGCATGAACTAATGTGTCCACTCCGACTCAAGTGGTTGGTTTGGGTGGTAATCCCGTCATCAAATCACTATCATCAACATTGACATGTGGTTGGATATTTTTATCAACTAATGTCATTTTAAAATGTTTGCTTTCGTCTGTAATTACTGCCACATTAGTAACACCGCTTCCAGTTCCGGCCGTTGTATTAATTGCGATAATTGGAACGATCGATACATTCTTACTAACGTTTATACCTTGTAATTTTTTAAGAGATTTGTTGTTTGATAAGGTGAGTGCCGCTCCTTTCGCTGCATCATGAACACTGCCACCACCAACTGAAATTAAGGCATCTGCATTTGTTTTATGGTACATTTCAATAATTTCTTGAACGACTTGAATCGAAGGGTTAGATTTAGTACCATCAAAAATATGATATTTAATTTTGTTATCGTCTAACTCAGTTTTAACTTTTTTGATAACTTCCGTGTTGATTAATACTGGACCAGTAATAATTAAGGCGCGTTTAAATTTTAAAGCATCAGATATGGTTTTGAATTTTGATAGCGAGCCAAAACCCAACATGCTAATAAAGGGATATTGATGAATTGCATCTCTCTCGTACCATTCACGCAGCATTGGTACTAGTTTCTGAAATAGCTTAGAATATTTTGCTTTTTGTAGCAAACAACGGGTTAGTTTTCATTTTAATAAAGTGGTAAAAATTCGATAAACCATTACAAAATTCTCCTAGTTTGTTGATTCATCCCCATTATTTCCGTCAATTTTTTCCCCAAAATATCGCCACAAGTTTCTCAACGTTTAGGATTATTAAAAAAGTCATAATACATTTCATCAAAATCTTTTTTAAACTTCTCAGTAGTAGTACCGATATATTTAAAAATGGTTTCAATTCTAGTGGCATGTCTTCGCAATTGCGTATTTACCATATCCAAAGATTCATAAGCTGTTACTACCTCAAATTGGCGGTAATGTTGAATGGCTTCAGCGATTTTTTTGGTTTCATCGCTTAATGCAATATTGTTATAAGCGCTTTTAGTTAAAATATCAGCTTGAGCTAACTTTGCATAAATTCTCTTTAACTTTTTGCGGTTATATGTTTTTTTGCATATTTTATACAGTCTTAAAGTTTCCAAAATACCACCAAAAGCACAAGCATTAACGAAATCATTTTCTTCTTTTAAATTAAAGCACGCTTCTAGCGCTAAAGGGATGTTGTGTAAAAAATATAAAGAGTCATTAATATTCCAACGATGTGCTTTTTGGCAAGAGTTGAAAACAACGTCGGGAATTAATGCCTTTCAGGCGGTTTGATTTTGTTTTCAAACGATTCCTGTTCCATAAGATGACATTTGTCCAGGGATGGTTTCAATGCAATAAACACGGGCTTTAAAATTATTAGATTGTTTGGCAATATCATGAATGTGGCGCACGCCATAGCTTAAGATTAAGTCAACGTCTTTTTCAATTTTGACAAAGTCTTGCCTAATATCAGTTGGACAAAGCACACATTGAGTGTTACGGTTTTTAATTTTATGAAATAACAATATAACGTTATGATGGTTTATTTTTGAACTATTGCTTTCAAAAATAATAACCACTTTCTTAAAATGATTTTCACGTATCAATCTAATAAGTGGATGAAAAGATTTTAATCCAATAATTAATTGAGAACTAGTCTGGTATGCAAACATAATTTAAGTTGTATATTATATCTATAATAATTTTTGTCGACCTAATATGAAAACTATTAAAGTACATGTTCAAGCTAATGCCAAAGTAAATAAAGTTGTGGATTCTTATAACGACGGCATTAAGGTTGCCATCAAAGCTAAACCAGTAGATGGCGAAGCTAATGACCAATTAGTAAAATTTATAGGCGATTACTATAAAGTCAAGAAATCACAAGTTTCTATTATTAAAGGATTCAAAAGCAAAGATAAAGTAATTCGTATTAATGATTAGGTTATATAATATTTCCTCGTTAAAAATGGTGAGGTAATTGTTGAAAACTAAACAGACTCGTGTTGTATATGTAGAGAAACGAAAACCATTCAATGCTGAAGCAACCCATCTTTTACACGAATTGCGCACAAACCTAAATATCAAAAACATTATTGGTGCGCGCATATTAATTAAATATACCGTAGTTAACATCGACAATAAAACGTTTACAGCCTCACTAGGAACAATTTTTAGCGAACCACCTGTTGATTGCTTGTATTTAGAAAAATTCCCAAAAAAACCACAAGCATTTGCGTTTGGAGTGGCTCTTCTGTCTGGACAATTTGATCAGCGAGCCGATTCTGCTGAACAATGTATCAAACTAATTAATCCTAAATGCAACCCAATAGTAAAGACTGTTCTAATATATGTTGTTGATGGCAATATCTCCCTTGAGTCGCAACAAAGAATTAAAAAATATCTAATTAACAGTGTGGATTCCTGCGAAGTAAATGTATTTTCAAGCGAGTATGTACAAACTCATCTACAACCTACACCAATCAAAACTGTTGGCGGATTTAACAAATTTAATAAAGAACAATTGGGTAATTTTCATACAACACATAGTTTGGCAATGTCACTTGAAGATCTTCTTTTAATTCAAACCTATTTTCAAAAAGAAAAACGTTTACCAACAATTACCGAAATTAAAGTAATTGACACTTATTGATCAGACCATTGCCGCCACACCACTTTTGAAACTCAAATTCACGAAGTTAAAATTCCTAATAGTTTGTACTCCGCTCCTATTAAAAAGGCATATCAAGCGTATATTAAGTCGCGCGAAGATGTGTATGGCAAAAATACAAACCGTAAGATGTCGCTCATGGACATTGCCACTATTTGTGCAAAACAATTGCGTAAGCATAACGGATTAAAAGACTTAGATGTGTCCGACGAAAACAACGCTTGTTCTATTAATGTTGATGTTGCTATTAATAACAAGGTTGAGAAATACTTATTAATGTTTAAGAACGAAACACATAACCACCCAACTGAAATTGAACCATTCGGTGGAGCGGCTACTTGTTTGGGCGGAGCAATTAGGGACCCATTGTCAGGACGAACTTATGTTTATCAAGCAATGCGTGTCACTGGCAGTGCCGATCCAACTACACCAATTGAGAAAACACTACCAAATAAATTACCGCAACGAACTATTAGTTTAGGAGCCGCTAAAGGATATAGTTCTTATGGCAATCAGATTGGTTTAGCCACAGGGCAAGTAGATGAAATCTATCATCCTAACTATATGGCTAAACGAATGGAGATAGGCGCAGTAATTGGCGCTGCTCCCAAAAAAAATATCGTTCGTAGGCAGCCAACTAAAGGTGATGTCATTATCTTACTAGGCGGACGTACTGGCAAAGATGGTATCGGTGGGGCAACTGGTTCTTCCAAATCACATACCTCAAAATCCGTTCAAGAAGCGGGAGCGGAAGTTCAAAAAGGAAATCCCATTTGTGAGCGCAAAATTCAAAGATTGTTCCGCAACGCTAATGTAACACGACTAATAAAGAAGTGCAATGACTTTGGTGCTGGTGGAATTAGTGTTGCGGTTGGCGAATTATGCCCAGGGATTGATATCAACTTAGATTTAGTACCTAAAAAATATTTGGGGCTTAACGGAACGGAATTAGCTATTAGTGAATCTCAAGAACGAATGGCGGTTGTGGTTAGTGCTAAAGATGCCAAACAATTCATTAAATTTGCAGATGGCGAAAACTTAGAAGCCACCACAATTGCACATGTTACCAATAGTAATCGTCTACGCATGTATTGAAACAAAAACAAAATTGTTGATTTGGATCGTAACTTTCTAAGTACTAACGGAGCAATTCAGCATACTAATGTAGAAGTTATCGCTCCAAGAAAGAATAATATACCAAAGCTAAAAATTAAAAATGCCTTGGTAACTTGAAAAGAAATGCTCACTAATCTTAACGCTTGTTCTAAATTAGGCATGATTCAAAGATTCGATTCAACCATCGGAACTAATACGATATTGATGCCTTTAGGTGGGAAGAATCAACTAACTCCTGCCGAAGGTATGGCGGCTCTAATACCTTCTTTTAGAAAAGAACAAAGTGAAACTGCTTCTTTAATGAGTTACGGGTTCAATCCATATTTAGGCGAATGAAGCCCTTTTCATATGGCTTACTATAGCGTAATTGAATCCATTACAAAAATAGTAGCTATGGGTGGAACATGAAACAAAGTTCATTTATCTTTTCAAGAATATTTTGAAAAATTGAATAAGAACGAAACCACTTGAGGCAAACCATTTAGCGCATTGTTAGGAGCCTACACAGTTCAACAAGCACTTGGATTGGGCGCCATCGGTGGAAAAGATTCCATGTCTGGTTCATTTGAAAATATTACCGTACCGCCAACTTTAGTATCATTTGCAGTAACTACTACATCTGCAAAAAATGTAATATCTCCCGAATTTAAAAAAATTAATTCAACGATCGCTTTAATTCTTCCTAAATACTTAAATGACGGAACAATTGATTTTAACTGACTTAAAAGAAACTTTAATGTGGTTCAAAAAGCGATTATTAAAAAATCAATTATCTCAGCATACTCCCTAAAACATTTTGGAGTAGCAGAAGGTTTAACCAAAATGGCAATCGGCAATGATATTGGAGTTGAATTTAATAATGTTAATACCGACGAATTATTTGGAATCAACTACGGTGGATTAATTGTAGAAATTCCTCAAGAATATAACCCCAACATTATTTTAAAAGATTCTAATTACAAAATAATTGGTAAGACAAATGATTCTCAAAAGATTATTAACAAGCAACTAAACATAACATTAAGTATTAATGAAGCCAAAGAATTAATGATTTCTAAATTAGCAAATGTTTTTGTGAACACCACTAAAAATGATGATACCAACATTAATTTGAAACATTATTTGGCAACAGAACGTAAATATTCAAAAAGAATAGTTAGTGTTCCGTTAGTAGTGATTCCAGTATTCCCTGGAACTAATTGTGAATATGATTCACAATATGCGTTTGAACGTGCTGGAGCTAAGGTGCAACAAGTTCTAATTCGCAATATGACTTCCAAAGATTTATTACAATCCATTGATGAATTAGTTAAAGCAATTCAAAAAGCAAACATCGTTATGATTCCCGGAGGTTTTAGTGCAGCCGATGAACCAGATGGTAGCGCTAAATTCATTGTGAACGTATTTAATAATCTTAAAGTTAAAAAAGCTATTACTGAATTATTGGAAAAACGTGATGGATTAATGTTGGGAATATGCAATGGCTTTCAAGCTTTAATTAAATTGGGTTTATTGCCATATGGTAAAATTCAAAAACCAAAGGATGATTCGCCGACATTAACTTTTAATAAAATTTCACATCATATGTCTGGCATTGTTAGAACCAAAATTGTTTCTAACAATTCTCCATGAATGACGGTTTTAAAACCAAACGACGTTAGGTTAGTTGCCATTAGCCATGGAGAAGGTCAATTTGTAGCTTCTGAAAAGCAAATAAAGCAAATGGAAAGACACGGACAAATCATTAGTCAATATGTGGACCTAAATAATCACCCAACTATGAACATGCCACATAACCCTAATGGATCTAATTACGCTGTTGAAGCGATTATTAGCCCAGATGGTCGTATTTTTGGAAAAATGGGACACAGCGAACGAATTGGTTCTAATCTATACAAGAATGTTGTTGGAATTTACGACCAAAAAATATTTGAAAGTGGTGTGAAATATTTCACACACAAAAAATAATTTTTCTTTTGTAAAAACATATAATTCTAAAAGTTATGAAAGTAGCAATATTTTTTGGTAGTAAATCCGATATCGAAGTAATGCGGGGCGCAGCTTCGGTTCTAAAAGAATTCGGCATTGATTATGAGTCATTTATTCTATCGGCTCATCGGGTTCCTGAAAAATTATCTGTTACTTTAAAAAACGTCCAAAACAAAGGATGCGAATTAATTATTGCCGGTGCCGGATTGGCAGCTCATTTACCAGGAGTAATCGCTAGTCAAACCATTTTACCGGTCATTGGTGTGCCAATCAAAGCTGAACTAAATGGATTGGATGCTCTATTATCCATTGTACAAATGCCTAAAGCTATTCCAGTCGCTACTGTCGGTATTAATAATAGTTATAACGCTGGAATGCTAGCAGTCCAAATTTTAGCATTAAAATATCCTAAAATTAATGCTAAGTTGATCAAATGACGTCACGATATGAAAGAAAAGTTCTTAACTGATAATAGTAAAGGTGCTAAACTTTAATCTCTAGATTCTCTGCATTTTTGTTACTAAATTTGAAAATAATTTAGCAATTTTTTATTTCGCTTGTATTACATAGTATAGGGAGTAAGATGAAAAATAATAAAATACCAACCATCGTTATGATGTCTACAAATATATTTGTAGACAAACTTGAAGATATAAGAGGGATTTGTAGAAAGCACAAAGCTAAAGAAATTTTAGATAATGTTGCCAACGACAATTTGTTCTATTTTAGTGATAACGAATCGTGAGTACAAGCAAGAGAAGAAATACAACTACTAGTAGTTGGACGGATAAATTTCAAGCTATCGTCTAAACGTGTTATCATAATTGATGAAATGAAAGATACAATTGTTAATCCGCCGCAACCACCTTCTTGATTTTTAGAATTTGAAAATAGAATGTTGAAGTTTCAAGAAGAAATGCTAAAGTTTCAAGCGATGGTAATAGCCCGTTTTGATAAGCAAGAAGAATTCAATAATTATGTCATTTCAAGATTCGACAAGCTAGATAGTCGTTTGGACAATATCGTTAAACTCAATAATTTGAAGGAATAACTTAATTGCCATAGCATTAAACTCTAATCTTTATTTATAATAAGTTCATGCTTAAAGATAATAATCAAACCGACAAACTAAAAGAAGCTTGTGGCATCTTCGGCATTTTTTCAAAACGCTCCATAGAAATACCTTCATTAATTTACTACGGATTGTTTTCATTGCAACACCGTGGACAAGAAGGTACTGGAATCGTAGTTAGTAATTTTAAAAATGTTGATCAATATAAAGATGTTGGTTCGGTTGGCGAGGTGTTTAACCGAGAAATTATTAATGATCTAAATAAAATCAAACCGTGTTCGGGGGTTGGACACGTACGTTATTCTACTGCCGGTAGTAAAGGCGTTGAAAATGTGCAGCCCATTTTAACCAATACGCGAATCGGGCCCATTGCAATCGCTCATAACGGAAATTTAATCAATGCCGATTTAATTCGTGATCAATTGGAAAAACAAGGTTCTAATTTTTATACTTCTGTTGACAGCGAATCAATTATCAAATTGATCTCTAAAAACCTTACCTCCTTTGATATTGCTAATGCCGTTAAAAAAGCTGTAGCGATGATTAAAGGCTCGTTCAGTCTAATTATTATGACTAAAGATAAACTTATTGGTTTACGTGATCCTTATGGTATTAGACCGTTATGCCTAGGAAAGTTACCGTCTGGCGCTTATGTTCTTTCTTCGGAATCATGTGCATTAGATGTTGTGGGAGCGACTTTTGTAAGAGATATTAATAAGGGTGAAATGGTAATCATTAGTAAATCCGGAATTAAATCTATTAATTATTCTAAAAATGAAAAACAACACACTTGCATTTTTGAATATGTTTATTTTGCTAGACCTGATTCCACGATTGATGGTATTAATTGTTATCTTTCTCGAATCGAGCAAGGAAAGATGTTATTTAAAGAACATCCGTTAAAAGCCGATATGGTTATTTGCGCTCCCGATTCTGGTGTTCATGCTGCTACTGGTTATGCTCAAGCTAGCGGAATACCTTATGGAGTCGGTTTGATTAAAAACCGATATATTGCTAGAACCTTTATTAAACCAACACAAGAATTACGCGAACGCTCAGTTTATATCAAGTTAAACCCACTAAGAATCAATGTAAAAGATAAAGACATTATTTTGATTGATGATTCGGTTGTTCGAGGCACAACTTCTCATTATTTGGTTCGTGCGCTTAAAAATGCTGGTGCTAAAAAAATATTTTTATTATCAGCCAGTCCGATGATTAAGCATCCTTGCTTTCTAGGAATTGATACTCCAACCAGAGAACACTTGTTAGCAGCGAAACATTCATTAGAAGAAATGCGCAAAATGATTGGTTGTGATTATTTAGGGTTCTTAAGTATTGATAATTTAATCAAAACTTGTGGTAGTGTCAATAAATTTTGCACAGGCTGTTTTGCTGGCAAATACCCAATTAAACCACCAAGAAACAAATAAAAACAAGGCTCGCGAAACCTTGTTTTGAATCATGGGTGTTTGTAAACTATTATTATTCCTTGTTTATGTTACGGTTAATATTGGAGTATTAATCTTCTTATCTAACATTCTTAAAACTTCAAACAATCTACACTAATAATTTATCATAAACTTTCCAAAAATTCAAAATTATTTTCATAAATTAATAAATTAATTTAAATTTATACATATTTGATTTGAAATTTTAACAAGTCATTTTCGATTTCAATAATGGCATAACTTTTTTGCAAAGCGGCATTACGAGGAAGAGAAATAGAACCAGGGTTTAAAAGATATGGTTTATTCTTGCCGTCAATGTAATCTTTATGAGAATGACCGAAAATCACAATATCAGCATCATTCGCTTTGCCTAAATCTTTTAAACGTTTATATCACTTTTCTTGATTTCATGATCATTCGTTTGAACCATGCGTTAGAAGAAATTTAAACTCGCCATATATAAAGATTTCAACATTTTTCCAATCGTAGTCATTATTTCCATCCACAAAGTAATTAAAATATTGTTTCATGGTGCCAATGGAAGTACTATAGTCGCCAGCATGAATCACTAAATCGGCTGCTTCTTTTTCAATAACTTTGACCATTAAATCGTTTGTACCGTGACTATCTGATAAAACTAAAATGCGCTTTTTCATATCCTAATTCAATTTTTCTTTAATAAGTCTAGCAATATTTTCTTTAACATATTGGCTTAATTCACTTATTGATGCTTTCTTAATGTTGGCAATGTTGTCATAGTGGCTTAACAACTTGTTAATTGATGCTACCCCTAGCCCTGGAATTTCATTAAGCATAGTTTTAAAAGTAGAATTTTTATATTTCTCTCTAAAGAAGTTGATGGCATAACGATGTACTTCCTCTTGAATATTTAATAGAAATAAATATACAGAAGAATGTTTATCTAAAGTTATTTGTTTTTTATTTTGAAAAACAAGGCAATTTGTTTTATGATGGTTATCCTTTGAAAGTCCTATTACTGGGATGATACGATCTAAGTTTAATTCGTGTAACGCTTTAGTCGCCGCATTTATTTGGATTAAGCCTCCATCCACAATAATTAAGTTAGGAAAGGCTGCACGGCCCTCTTTAATAGTTCTAGCGTATTGGCGTTTAATTACCTCGTAAATGGCTGCGTAATCTGAATTTGCGTCTAAATCATTGATGATGAATTTTCGATATAGATTT
Organism: Mycoplasmataceae bacterium; assembly: GCA_031265955.1. GTDB lineage: Bacteria > Bacillota_I > Bacilli_A > Mycoplasmatales > Mycoplasmoidaceae > Malacoplasma_A. The sequence goes on from JAISBY010000010.1 coordinate 404,775, forward strand.
TTATTAAAAACACCATCTTCTAAAGCGACCATTCCCGCGACCTTATCATCTCCAAACAAATTAGATATATCGAAAACATTAATTAACGAAAGATTATCTAATGAAAGTATTTTTCTAAGCTCGTTAAAGGCCTCGTCTGTTTTTGCCTTATGTTGTTTGTAAATTAAGTAATTCGTTTGCATGTAATTTTTAGCGTTAAGAGCAGCGTTTTGTAAAATCGATTTATGCTTGCCAGAAATCGGTTTGATAAATTTGAATCCGTTTAATTTTGTTAATTGCTTAATTACTACATTTGATAAATTGACATAACATTTTTTAGGAAGATTGTATGATTTGTAATAATATTGAATTAAATAATCATTCAACACTTCTTCATAATCATTAAATATTTCGGTAATTTGTTGATGTTTTGTTAATAATTTCCCATTAACATAAGAAAAAACTACAATAGCCATCAAATTATCTTGAACGTGATAACCGACTATATCTTCATTTTGCGAACCGCGTAAATTAACAGTTTGAGATAAAGACATTTCCTTAGAAACATTTTTAATTTGTTCAATTAAGTCTAAGTTGCGTTTAGCTTCTTCGTAATTTAAATTTTGAGCAGCCTTTTGTTCTAATGTTCTTAATCCGTTAACGATTTTTTTAGGATCGCCTTTAAAAAAACTATCAATTTGCTTAATATAACCATCATACTGTTGCGATTTAATATTATTAATGCACGGACCTAAACATTGACCAACATCATAATATAAACACTTATTTCTAGGAATGTAATTACACTTACGGAACGGGAATAATTTTAACAAAAGATTATATGTGTCATAACGGTTGCTTTTGGTTGTGGCAAACGGACCGTAATATTTCCCTTTAACTTTTTTGTAGTCACGTGTATATAGTAATCTCGGATGTAATTCATTAGTTAATAAAATGTATGGATAACTAGACCCGTCTTTCAAAAGAATATTGTATTTAGGATGATATTTGCGGATTAAATTTGCTTCTAATAACAACGATTCGTTTTCATTTCTTACTACAATAAAATCTACATCAACAATATGTTCGACTAATAATGATGTTTTACCATCTTTGGGACGGTCGAAGTATTGATGCGTACGATTAAATAGATTTTTTGCCTTGCCAACATAAATTACTTGTCCATACTTATTTTTCCATAAATAAACTCCAGGTTTTTTAGGAATTCTTTCAAGTTTAAACTCTAATTGTTGTCCTATCATAATTACAACTTAATCCCTTGTAATTTAAATATGCGTTCTAACGAAGTGTAAATTAAATAGTCGTCATAACATTTTAATATGTAAATATTATGCTTGGTATATATTTCTAATCCACGCATTGAAACCTTATAGTCAACAATGGTTTCAAAATCAATAGGATAAATACTAATATCACGGTTTAACAGGATTTTTTTAGTGGTGATAAATATTTCTCCACTTTTTTGGATTGGTAACATCACGTTATCTTGTAACTTATACAAACCAACGTTTTCATATTTGTAATAAACCTTTTCATTTTTATCAACGGGAAAATCGCAAATTAGATTTTTTAAATTACGAATTTTAGCAAAAACAATATTATGGTAATGATTTAAATATTCGTATTCATAAGAATTTAATTCTAACCTTAGGAAGAATTTATCAATTATTTTTTCTAATTTTTCAATGTATTCTCTGTCATAGAATTCGTTCTTGTGCATTCATTTCTTCAAGATCTCAAATCGATAACGTAAAAAATCCTTTTCTTCACGAATTTTAAAGAAAGCTTTAATTTTTCATTTAGGAATATGCATGAAATTATCAAAATTAAAATGCTTCTCCATTTTTAATCTGTAACGAATGTAAGCATAATCATTGGAACTGCGTTCAAATAATCGCAATAACGACATACTTTATTATAACTTAAACCATATAATTAAATAGTGTATTGAAATAAAAAAGAGCGTAAATACGTTGATAAAATGATTGCTAATTCCCTTGCGAGAAAAAGTCCGTTTTTTAGACGCAATTTAACTGTTAATAAATCTATCACAACAATTAAAATTATTAAATTAAAAAACACGGATAGTTATGTTGAAAGAATTGCTGGATATTCTTCGCTTGATGAAAACATCTGTTTCTTGATTGAACACGTTAAAAAATTTGACACATTTTTTTTTAATACCAAAATTGATTTGGTAGCAACTGATATGTATCATAAAGCCATCATGGTAATTCACGATTTGGTTCCTGATACGATTCCTAGTTTACCAAAAGAAACACGTAACATTTGAGTACTTAGCGTTGGCACAATTCTAACTCATAACATTAAATTAAAAGATTGCGTTAGCACGCATTAATTACTTAATGTCTGTTCTTGCATAAACAAGTGCTGCAGTACCTAATAAAAGAATTGCAAAGCAGGTTCAAAATATCGTTAAGCTCGTACTACTATAGTAAACATCTTGCGAATAACTATACATACTACTAAATGCATCAGATGTCATAGTATCCTCTATTAATTTTTTTATTGAATATCTAGAGTTTGCATAACTTATGCCGTTCGCTGTATCGCTTTGATAGGTCGAAAAGGTTGGAAACGAAACAACGTCTTCATGACGTGAATCATCGCTTTGAAGAACGAAACGTCAATTTCTTTGAGTTTTATTAGCTGTATTTAACAAATCTAAACCATATTCTTCTCATTGAATTAAACGAACCGCTATCTTACTATCTGAATTAGGATTATCTGTTCATTCACTTATTGGTGGTAAACCTAAATCAGGATTCATTGCATGTTGATTAAAAGCGTCGTTTAAAGCAATTCAATAGCCTCTCGTTATATCTTGTTTTATCATTCACCAAACTGCCATAAAGTCAAGTTCCATCGCTGTATCATAAGAATGATCGTTTGGTTTTACTTTATAAGGCAATGGGAAATCTGCATTATCAAAATAAATATCAGATTTTGTATCTACAAATAAATCATTTATGAAACGATTGCGATAATCGGAATCCTTAAGCGCTCCAAAATGGATTGAAGTTGGATCAGTTAAATCACACCCAAAAAATTGTGATTCTGGGTCATCAGGTTTGTAAGTTTCTAATTTCTTAACATAGTTTTCAGTTTTAGTTTTGTCAATATCATTTCTAAAAGTGGTAAAGTCTTTAATATCAAACCATTTACTGTTAAGTAACGATTGAAACGAAGAATTTTCTTCTTTATTGTAAAAAACTGAATTTAATGTCATTCCGGAAATTGAATACAAGTCTAGTAGATCTAAATTTATTGTAAGCATATCTCAATTTGCCGATAGAATGCCTTGAGTTGATACTAAGTTGTAATTAATTATTGGCATCGTAGATGAATCGTAGTTTTCAAAAATAGTATGAGAATCATTCAGTGAATAATGGCGATTGACATAAGTGCCAAATGCACTATGCTCTTGAAGCGACTTGGAACTATCAAAAGTACGATATAAACTAGACAACTGTTGCCCAATGTTAATGTATGAAACAAACTGATTGTGTGAATTTTTATTACCCTCATTCGCATATCGTGCCGTATTTCAGTTATTGGTAGGATCATTGTGATCATCGGTAAAATATTTAACATGACTCGCATTAACAACATCGTGAAACACGCCGTTTTGATCGGGATAACGTTTGCTTGCTAATGTAACTGCATATTTATCTCGCACATAAGATTCTGGTGTCTTAGCGATGATTGGCATAATGGTATATAGCAAGTTAAATACAATCGCAATGCCGATGGTAGTCACCATAATGCTAATTTTACCGGCAACTGTACTTATCAAAATACCAATTGATCCGAAAAATAAAAAAATAATTAATGTTGCTAATAAAATTCCCATTTCAATTTCAAAAACGTTTGAAGGTGTAATGCCATTAGGATTTTTAACTAAATCATATTGCCCAAAGAAAAACATTCCCAACGCTAAAATCATTGCGAGAATAATTATCATAAAAGCGGTAACTAAGAAACATACAAATTTTGCACTAACTATTTTCCAATGATTAATTGGTTTAGACATGATGATTAGCTCTGTACCATCATCACGACCTTCACGAAAAATAACTACTACTACTATTGAAGCAACGATGGATAAAACCAAAGTTGAAATCGCTTGAATATCCACTATATTGTTATTTCAGATCGCTGTGGGACCAAGCTTGGTAAGCATTGGAACAAAAATAAGAATAAGGAAAAGATATAACAAAAATAAACCAACTGCAAATCATACCGATTTACGTTTTAATACATTCGTTTGTAGATAATAGTAGTAACTTAACATCCTAGCCTTTTTCTGTATCAACCGATCCTTTGATGACTAACTTACTATAAACTTGATCCAACGAAGGTTCAATTCGAGAAAACTTGGTAAAGGTAATACCGTTTTTGATTAATTCCTTTTGCAAGGTAATCGCTTTGTCTTCGGTTGCAAAATTAACAACCATGGCATCGTTAGCATCATTAGAATAATGTTTTAAATGTTGAGCTTTTAAATATTTTTTGGTAATTACATCATTACTAGTAGCAATTTCATAACGATGAGTTGAAAATTTATTCATTAATGTTTTTTTATCACCTGAATAAATGATTTTGCCACCATCTAAAATTGTGGCAGAATCGGCATATCGATCTAATTCAGCAAGCACATGGGAAGAAATAAAAATGGCTTTGCGTTTTTTTCTTAAGTCTATTAGCAATGAAAAGAATTCAGTTCTAGCCTTTGGATCCAAATTTGCTACTGGCTCATCCATAATAATGATGTCGGGGTCATGAATTAATGCTTGAGCTAGTAAAATTTTCTTTTTTTGACCACTGGAAAAAGAATTAGGTGTTTTGTGGCGCAAGCTTCACATACGAAGTGACTTTAATTTACGAATAGCAAATTTCTTAGCATCTTTATGCGTTAATCCAGAAAGCATAGTCATTCATTGCAAATATTTAATCGCCGATAATCTTTCAGGGAAACGAGCATTTTCAGGAATATAACCTAATTTTCTTTTAGCTTTTTCTTTATTGTTTTTAAACCCATTCACTAGAATTGTACCGTTTCAATTGGTATAAGCACCAATCAAACATTTGATGGTAGTAGTTTTACCAGCGCCGTTTGCTCCGATAAAAGCATGGAATTCTCCTGGATACACATTGAAAGAAATTTGTTGAACAGCCGGTAATTTTTTGGCGAAATAACGTTTGGTAAGATTTTTTACATACAAAATAGGCTTATTTTGTAAATCATCATATTCACGTATATGATCTTCGTCATATTTACGAGTAACGAAGAACGGTTTTTTTATTTTTAAAATCTTGTTGGGTTTTAATCTTTTCATATTGATCCTTTATTTGAAATCGGTTCTAATGTACACTGTGAAAGCAATCATGGTTAAAACAATGGCAAAAGTTGTTCAGAGTAATACCAATTGGTAATCTTGGAATTTTGCTGTTGTTGAATATGTTGCTCCCAATTGTTCATAAATTAATGGAAAATTAGTAGAAGTTGTAACTAAATTAGCGTCATAATTAAAATCACGATTTAAAGCCAAACTAAGTTCATCATCATCAGTGTCTTCCTCAAGCCCGGATAATGTTGCATTACTATAACCCACTTCTCATTCTGATGAAATTCATTGAAGAATAGCTCTTGCACGTAAAATTTGATCATCGGTAAAATATGAAACTTGTTGTCCTGTTTCACTACCATTAGCCCAATTATATTCGGGCGGAATTTCAACCCCGATTTGAGCCTGAATCATTGGGCAAATCGTCATTAAAATACCTGCAGGAATTGAAATGTCAGTATCAGGAATATTAATCATTCCCATATTGTATTGGTCGTCATCGTTAATGATTAGTGGTAAAACAGGCTGAGAAGTAAAATTTAAACCAGGAAAAAATTCAGTGCTCAAAGGAGTGTTATTAGCCGCCTTATATATTCGCGAATTTATCTTTTTAGTCATTTCTTTAAAAATATAAAGCTTAAACATTGCCATCGTCTTCATTAATTTTTCGTTAGCAATTTCTGGTGATACATTATGATCTCAAAAAACATCTTCAAAAATTCCATTTTTATCCGAAAGCGGTTCTCCGTCTAAATTTGTTGAACCATTATTCGCTCCAACCAAAGTCATATGAATAAAATTGTAGATGGAATTTGATGACTCGCAACGTTCTAAATCTGCTTCAGTTAGTACTTTTGAATAAGAAGAATCTTGACTAATTCAAACATCACTACAGTCAGGAACGATTTCAGGATGCCACAAACTATCTCAATATTTATCTTCATCAGGTCCGGGCGCTTGTGGATTATTTAAATAGTTTTGAGCTGCATCTAATTCGTCCCCAAAATTATAAGTTCTTACGTCTAATGTTTTAGTTCCACCATCAAAAATAGCTCCTAAAACTATATCAAACACTTCTTTTTGTAAATCATTCACAGCTAGATCATTTGGTGTGTAATACAACAAATTATTCATTCCACCAGCAATTCCGTTATGTCCCTTCGCAACTTTAAATTTACTTGGGGTAAGTGAACTAATTAATGATGAGGTTTGGGCGTTGGAATCACCAAGCATTACGATGTTTTCATCAGTTATTAGATTAACGTATCGGTTTAATACAGTCATCAAAGATTGCTCAATGTTACCAAAATCAAATTTTAACGAACTAACATTTGCAGGAATAGAGACAAAGTAATAAGGTAAAACATCGTCGGTTTGATTAATTATCTCTTGTTCTAATTGGTAATCAAAAAAGCGGTTATGTCCAAAAGAATTCCCAGCATCTTTGGTGGCCGAGTTATTTAACCCTCCCATATTATTTAATAAGTTGAATTGTCCAATAGCATCAAAATAATTGGTGAGATTACTCTTAGTTTTATGCTGATAACCTTCTCATGCTTTTTTTTCATCAGAAAGATTTAGGAAATCAATATAAGGGTTATCGGCACTCAAATTATAATTTGGAGTTAATGCGGCAAAAGAATGTTCTTCGTTATCTTTCGCTAAATAACGCGTACTAATAATGGCGTGATTATCATCTATTGCTAAGCCTGCTGGAGATTTAATTACCAAAGCATTAACGGTCGATAGAATGCTTAACAAAACTATAATCACTACATTTGCCAAAATAGTTCAAATTTTATTGGCAAACAAAGAAATCAAAGTGGCGAACATGCCAAAGATAATCAAAATAATTAAATTAGAAAACAGCATTGATACAACTAAACCGGACACTTCGTTAGAAGATACATCTTTTAGCAAAAACGTTAGCGGAGCAATTACTAAAGATATCAAAGTAAAGAAAAATGAAAAAGCAAAAAATAAAAAAAATTTAATAATAGTTATCTTGCTTCGATTAATGGGTTTGGATAACAAAATTAACTCAGTACCATCGTCTTGATAATCTTTAAAAATAGTAATCGAAATCAACGCTCCAAATATTGAACCTACATATAACAAAATAGTTTGTGGCGCTAAGGCAATATTGTGTCACAACTCTCAAGGGCTCATACTTAATATAGCCGGAACAATTACAAGTAAAACGGCAGTAAAAAAAATATAAAGTGTACCAAAAATTCAGATTGTTTTCTTTTTGATAAGACTTTGAGCAAGAAACCTAAGATATGTCCACCCAATCATCAGGGCAAAATTATATTTTTTTTTAACTATTTGTTATAACTTTGTAACAACGGGAGCAAATGTGCTCATCATGCATTCCTGTTGGTTCATAATAATTTCAGCATCGTTCACATTTAATTAACTTGGCATCTGACACTTCTGCGGTAATCTCATCTTTTGCAGTACCGATGAATTTGACAATGGCAACATTAAGATATTTTGCCATTTCTGCTTCGGTAAATTTATATTTATTGTCAAATGAAAGCTCAACCAATGCTTGATTGTTTTTATTAATCATTTTGTTATTACGTATTGTCTCCAGTTTTGCATAAACAATATTTTTTATTTCATAAAAATACGCCCATTTTTGCATATCAACTTTATTGAAAGAAATTGGAATTACATCAATTCATTTTTCAAGACATATTGATTCTTTTTTATTATGAAGATTAATGTATTTATAAACTTCTTCACAAGTGTGTGGAATGATAGGGGCTAGTAGAATTAGATACGATTTCAAAATCGTAAATAATACAGTTTGGATACGACGACGTTTCGCGTCATTTTTAGCTTCGCAATATAAACTATCCTTAATCAAATCAAAGTATCAAGCTGATAATTCAATTACATGATTATTAATGGTTTTAATAATGCTATTGAATTGAAATTTTTCGTAATAAGTATTAATTTTAATAATGTTGTCTTGAAGCTGAGTTAAAATAAAACAATCAACATCATCAAAAGATAAATTACTATCTTTAGAATAATCAAAATCAGAAACATTCGCTAAACAAAATCTAAATAGAGTATTCCTAATTCGGCGATACATTTCTGCGGTCTGCGTTAGGATGTTATCTGAAATTCTTACATCTTCTTCATAGTTAGTATTAGCAGCTCAAATTCGTAAAATGTCAGCGCCAAACTTATTACAAACTGTTAATGGATCAACTACATTCCCCACCGATTTAGACATTTTACGACCCTGTTCGTCTAACACCATGCCGTGGCTTAACAATATTTTATATGGAGCAGTATTATTTGCAATAACACTATTTATTAATGAAGAATTAAATCAACCACGATATTGATCATTACCTTCAAAATACAAATCAGCAGGATAGTTCAAACCGGCTGGTTCTAGTAAAGTAAATGATGTACCTGAATCAAACCAAACATCCATGATATCGGTTTCTTTAGAATATTTTTTACTATCTTTATATTTAGGAGTTAAAAAATATTCAACTGGTTTTTCAAACCAAACGTTTGTGCTTTCTTTAGAAAGAATGTTAATGATATTGGTAATCAAATCAAAGTCCATAATCGGTTCATCTTTATCATCGAAAATTATTGGAATCGGTACCCCTCACACTCTTTGACGGCTAATACATCATTCCGTGCGATTTTTCATCATATCTTCAATGTGTTTACGGTTTTGTTCGTTGTTAAATTTAACATTTTTAAGAGCGTGTAAGATCTGTGGTTGTACTTTCTTAATGTCTATGAATCATTGTTTAGTCGCTCGATAAATTACCGGCTTTTTAGTTCGCCAATCGTGAGCAGCAGTATGGTTGATGAAACTTAGTTTTAATAAGGCTTTACTCTTTGTTAATTTATCAGTAATGATTTTATTGGCATCATCATAAAATAAACCAGCGATGTCGCTGTCGTTCACTTCTTTAGTAAACTTACCGTAATTATCAATTGGTGAAAACGGAGCAATGCCGTATTGTTTACACGCTAAATAGTCATCTTCACCAAAGCCGGGAGCGTTATGAACTAATCCGGTCCCATCAACATTCGAAACATATGATGCCAAAATAATTGGCGATGTTCTTTCGTAGATAGGATGTTGATATTCAATTTTTTCTAATCTTTCACCCTTGATTTCTTCCAAAATTTTGTGATTTTTTCAAGCAAGAATTTCAGCTAAGGATGATAACCTTTCTTTTGAAATAACATAGATTTCATTACCAACTTGCACTCTAACATAAACAAATTTAGGGTTAACTGCAATTGCCAAATTGCTTGGGATTGTTCATGGAGTAGTTGTTCAAATAATTAACTTATCATATTTTTTTAAGACATCGTTACCGTTAATTACTGGAAATGCAACATAAATACTTGGCGATTTAATATCACGATATTCTACCTCAGCATCAGCTAATGCCGATTGGCTGGATCACGATCAATATACTGGTTTTAAATCACGATAAATTAAATTTTGCTGAAAAGCTTTTAATAACAAATTTAATTGACGATGTTCATAATCATTATCATAAGTAACGTAAATTTCTTTAAAATCAGTTAACATTCCTAATCTAGTAAATTGTTGTTTTTGCAGTTCAATATACTTATGAGCAAAATTACGACAATTATCTCTTTTTTGAGCAATTGATAGTTTAGGATCCTTGTTTTCACCAGTTACCAATAATGCATGCTCAATTGGTAAACCGTGCGTGTCTCATCCAGCAATATAGTTAGAGTAATCGCCTCTTAAATTATGATAACGAACAATAATATCTTTAATAATTTTATTTAACGAATGTCCGACATGAATGTTCCCGTTAGCGTATGGTGGCCCGTCATGTAAAGTCCAAAATTTACCTTTTTTATTTTGAGTTAAAACTTTCTGGTAAATATCATTATCTAATCACTGTTTTTGAATTAAGGGCTCTTTTTGGTAGAGATTTCCCTTCATTTCAAAATCTGTTTTTAAGATATTCAGTGTATTTTTATAATCCATAATGCAAGGTGTTATTATAAGAGCATATAGCTCACCTATATGTAATTATTAAAAATAAACATTGGAATATAATGGACTAATGGAACGTTCTTATAGTTTCTTAAAAGTAGATGGATATACGAAAGAGAAAATTCAATATGCTTTGAGTTTTATTTTAGTTTATCCGATTTTCAAAACCAGACATTATGAACATATAATTCATGACGCAATTGAGCACTTAACTTTTTTAAAATTTAACCTTTTAAAAATCGTGCGTTGACGTCAAAATGCTATTGCTATTCTTTATGTGAAATATCATAAAATACTTCCAACAATCGTTGAAGAACTATCTAGGAATATCATCGAACAGGAAGTAAACTCTTATAACTTTAATGATATGGAGATGGAAATTGAAGGAATCCAACAGTTGGTTGAATCAAATATTGACTACAATCACGATGTGGCAAGTGAATATAACAAAATGTTGCGTTGATCTGAACAAGAATTTGCTAACGTAGTTCAATCTTATCACTCATATTATGCTAAACTTGTCATTAAAACTAGTCGCTTACCTTGAAAATATTTGTTCAAAATATTTAATTTAAATGAACTAGAACTCACACAACAATAATGAAAATTACGATTCTCAAACCTTATGGATGGTGTTTTGGTGTTGCTAATGCCATCAAGACTATTAAAATTATTAAGAAAAAACATCCTAATCAAAAAATTTACTTAATTGGCAGATTGGTTCATAACGAACATTTAATTCAGCAGATTAAAAGTAATAACATTATTTTTTTGAATGATGATTCTCATTCTAGAATAGATTTACTAAAAAAAATAAAAAATAAACAAGCTGTTATTGTTTTTTCAGCTCATGGTTCGCCCATTAATGCGTTGTCGTATGCCAAAACACATTTTAACTTTGTTTATGACTTAACTTGTCGCTACATTAATAATAATGTCAAACTAGTAAAAAAACTTCTTAGTTTAAATTACAAAGTTATTTATTTCGGCAAAAAACATCATCCTGAAACTAATGCTATCCTTTCATTAAACAAAGCAATCCAATTAGCAGAAGATAAGGCAAACATTGTAACTAATAATAAGCATAAATATGCTTTAGTTAATCAATCTACTATCCCTATCTTTGATATTCCTTTATTGAATGACAATATAAAAATTTTCAATACAACTTGTAAAGTCGTACAAAATAGATATGACAATGTTAAAAAATTGAAAAACGTTGATTTGTTGATTATCATTGGCGACATTCATTCCAACAATAGCAATCAATTAATTAATTTGGCTAAGCTTAAAAAGATTCCAGTCAAATTAATAGAAAACGAAAAAAATATCAAGACAACTTTATTTGATAAAGTTAATCATCTAGCAATTGCTAGCGGCACATCCGTTGAACCGACATTAGTTACAAACATCATTAAAAAAATAAAAACTACTATGAAGTAGTTTATTTGGCGCACCCGAAGAGATTCGAACTCCTGACCCCAGGTTTAGGAAACTTGTGCTCTATCCAACTGAGCTACGGATGCAACATTTAATTATAGTTTCATGTCTTGGTTGTTACAATGTTTGTAGTACGGTTAGTAATCGCTATATCTTTTAATCACCATTACGTTCGTTGCAAGAAAAATATTGTTTTATAATTTTGTGTGAGACAAAATTTGGTTGGTTTTGGCGAAATTGAGCCCAATTCAATTCCTAAATCTAGTGTTAAAGATAAAATGAGTCAACTTTCACGAGGGTTGATGTTACCAATCGCAACTTTGCCAATTGCCGGAATTGTGTTAGGAATCGGCGGAGCAATTACTGCTCATACATCCGCTAATAGTGCCGGCTACATTATCGGACAAATCATCGCAACGCCTGGTTCATTAATATTCACCATCTTGCCGCTAATTTTTGCGATTGCTCTAGCAATTAATTTTACTAAAAATGCAGGTGTAGCAGGATTGAGCGCAGCGATTGGATACTTAACCTTTGTAGCGATTCAAGCTGCTTTAGTCATTACCAACACAGCTTATAGTGCCGATAATCCAGCCAGTTTTTCCGTTTCCTTTTTATGGTACAAATACAATGGTGAAACAGGATACGAACAATTTAACGGTTTATTTGCCAATTTTTTAGGTTTTAAAACATTACTCACCAGCGTGTTTGGCGGAATTATTATCGGACTAATCGTGGCAAAACTATATAACAAGTACAAAGATATTAAATTGCCAACAATTATTGGTTTCTTTAGTGGAGTACGTTTTATTCCGGTGGTAACAATTGGGGCTTCATTAATTATTAGTTTGCTATTTGCAATGGTTTGACCAATCATTGGTTTAGGTATTTTTAAAGCTGGCGTTGGTTTATCATCTGCCCCAGCTGGTATTAATTCTTTCTTTTATTGGTTTGCTAATCGTGCTTTACTCCCTTTCGGTTTACACCACATGATAAGTACTTTAGTTTATTTTACTCCAGTGGGCGGAACACTTGATTTATCTAAAACTGCTGTAGTTTGATATGAAGGATCTTACTGGTACGCCAGTACCAATACGGTTCAACAACCTTGATTTGAAATTTTTGGTCTACAAGAAAGCACTCAATATACCGGAGAAATGAATATTGGCAGTTTCCTATTGAAACACATTGGTTTACAAATTAATTTAATTCCAGTTGGTACTGGCGAAACTATTAATAATGTTCATTTAACCTACGATATGATGTTTAAAGGCTCGCGTTTTGATGCTGGAGGCTATGCTTACAATCCCGGACAATATTGCAATGGAGCTGATACCATCATGTTGTTAGCACTACCAGCCGCCGCTATGGCGATGCTATATCGAGCTCCAAAAGGAGAGGGACGTAAAGTAGCATTGTCTGTTACAGTGTCTGCCGCTTGTATTTCATCACTTACAGGGATAACCGAACCAATTGAATTTACTTTTTTATTTCTAGCACCTTGGTTGTTTTGAGGATTTCATGCTTTTTGCACAGGTTTAGCTTGTATGATTGCCACAATCTTTACCCTTTACACTCCAGTTGGGCCGCACGTTGTAGGTACAGATGGTTTAATTGATTTAGTTTTTTGAGGTATCATTCCACAAATTAATGGTGGCGGATCTAACTGATATATGGTAGTAGTTATTTCAGCGATCTTTGCTCCAATTTATTTTATTGTTTTCTCGTGAGCGATTAAACGTTTCAACTTAGCTACGCCTGGAAGAGGTACAACCAAATTATTTACTAAGAGTGACTATCTAACTAAAGGCAAGACTACATTAAAACCAAGCGATGACAAACGTGTCAGCGACATTGTTGATGCTCTTGGCGGCAAAGAAAACTTAATCAATGTTGATGCTTGTTTTACAAGATTAAGATTGCAAATCAAAAATGATAAATTAGTTAATGACCAAGCATTGAAATCGCTGGGAGCAGTTGGAGTTTTACATCCTACGCCTAACTCTGTACAAGTAATCCTTGGAACCGAAGCAGACGTAGTTAAAAATAAAATTATTCAATTGTTGGGATTAGAGTAATTTCATTTTATAATCACACTATGAAAATAGCTACAAAAATTATTAGGGGTAAAAAACTTAAAAACCAATTTTTACCATTAACACAGCCGATTTACCAAACTTCCACTTTTAGTTTTGATAGTATTGAAGAATTTAAGCAAGTAAGATATAACATTTATCATAACAACAAAGGTTTTAATTACTCTCGCATATCTAATCCTACCAATAGTGCTTTAGAAAAACAAATCGCTCTACTTGAAGGCGCAGAAGCGTCAGTTACAACTGGTTCTGGAATGGGAGCAATTTCTACCACTCTATTAACCTTTCTTAAAAAAGGTGATCATATTATTTTTGATAACCAAATTTATGATGGCACACAATATTTAGCAGATGAAGGTTTACCAAATTTTGGTATCCAAACAACTTCCATAGATTTTAATAATTTAAAACTTCTTGAAAAAACTTTACGAAAAAATACAAAAGTAGTTTATTTTGAAACACCGACAAATCCTAAATTAAAAGTCAATGACATTCAAGCTATTGTAAAATTAGTTCGCTCATTTAATAAAAACATCAAAATCATAATAGACGGTACAATTACGTCGCCTTATCTTCAAAAGCCAATTGATTTAGGGGTGGATATTGTAATCCATTCACTAACCAAATATATCAATGGTCACGGCGATGTAATTGGTGGCGTAATAAGCGGGCGACAAAAAGACATTAATCAAATTAGGTTTTATGGAATTAAATTCTTGACTGGTTCTGTATTAAGTCCACATAATGCCTTTTTAGTTTTACGCGGTATTAAAACTTTAAATCTTAGAATGCAACAACACTCTGCGTCAGCTATGAAAATAGCAACTTATTTAAAGAATAATAAACACTTTAAAAATGTGCTTTACCCGGGTTTATCCACTCACCCGAACCACCAGATCGCTAAAAAACAAATGTTCAATGGGTTTGGCGGCTTGATTTCTTTTGAAACAAACCTTTCTCATAGCCAGACAATTAAATTTGTTGATGCCTTACAATATTTTGGGAAAGCCGTTAGCCTAGGCGATCCTGAATCACTAATTTCCTTCCCTTCTGCAATGTCTATTGAAGCAAATCATAAAACCGATACATTTCTAAGGATATCCGTTGGCTTAGAAGACCCAGATGATTTAATAAAAGACATAGAACAAGCGTTACAAAAAGCAAATAAATAATCCGTTATTAAATACGTGAATATCGTAAGTTTTGTTAATTGACATAGCTTATTACTTACCTATGTTATTTTATATATAATCAATGCTAATGAAAAAGTTTCTATTTAATATCCTGCATTTTCTTGGATTGCCATTTGTTTCATTTGCTTTAGCTATTGGCATTCTACGATTAAAAGGGAAAGCTAAAAAGTACCAACGCATGGGAGAAGCTTTTCTTCCAGTTGATCGTTATCGAATTGTTTACAAGTTGTGTAAAAAATTACTCTATGTCAAACATATTAAGGTTGAAACCCAGGGTTTTGAAAACATCCCTAAAAAACCAGTTTTGTTTATCGCCAATCACAAATCACAAATTGATCCAATTGCTCTTATTAAAATTCTTTTTGAGCAAGAAGGTTTACCATATTTCAGTATGCTTTCCAAAATTGAAAATAAACATTCCAAAATCGTAAAAGCAGCCATGGATTTAATTGATACCATTTACATTGATCGTGGTAATTTACGCCAACAATTTGAAGCATTTGAAGAACAAAATAAGGTAATTAACGCTGGACGTAGTGTAATTATTTTTCCTGAAGGCACAAGAACTTATCAACACGAAATTGCTGAAATGAAACCAGCCGCTTTTAAAGTCGCACAAAAATCTTATATTCCGATTGTGCCAATCGTAATTTATGGTTCTAGTGGGTTAATGGATAACAACAAACAATACCGTAATAAACAAAAAAAAGTTTACATTGAAGTTTTGGATGTCGTCAATCACCATTCATTTATTAATACTAAAGAAGAATATATTAGCGAACAAATTCGTAGTCAAATTGCTAGTCGTTATGAAGAAATGCATAAACTTTCACAAGAAAATAAACCAATCTTTACTAAAAAATATTAGAGGTAACTAATGAAGCAATATCTTGAACTACTACAACATATTCTAGAAAAAGGTGAAAAACGTCACAACCGTACCGGAATTGATACTATTTCTACTTTTGGTTATCAAAATCGTTATGATATTAGCGAATATTTCCCTTTGCTGACCACAAAGAAAGTATTTTATAAATCAATGATTCACGAATTAATTTGATTCATTAGAGGCGACACCAATATCAAATATTTAGTAGATAACAACTGCAATATTTGAAATGAATGACCATATGAAAGTTTTAAAAAATCTTCTGATTTCCATAATGAAACTTTAAAAGAATTCATCGGAAAAATCAGAACTAATTCGGATTTTGCAAAAAAACACGGTGATTTAGGCCCAGTTTACGGTAAACAATGGCGTAACTTTTTGGGTGTTGACCAACTACAAAACGTTATCAATCAAATTAAAACTAATCCTAATTCACGTCGTTTAATCGTTTGTGCTTGAAATCCTACTGAAGTTGATAAAATGGCTTTGCCACCGTGTCATTCTTTATTTCAATTTTATGTTGACGGTAATGGCGGACTTTCTTGTGAATTATATCAGCGTAGTGCTGATGCCTTCTTGGGCGTTCCTTTCAATATTGGCTCATATTCTTTGCTTGTTTACATCATTGCGGCAATGGCTGGTTTAAAACCCAAAGAATTTGTTCACACCTTTGGTGATTTACATATTTATGAAAACCATATGAAACAAGTTCAAGAACAATTATCAAGAACTCCAGGCAAGTTACCAAAATTAAAAATTAAACGAATTCCTAACCACATTGAGGAATTTACTATCGATGATTTTGAAATAATCGATTACAATCCTCAAGGAGTTATTAAAGCGGAGGTCGCAGTTTAACATGATTAGTTTAATATGAGCACAAGATTTAAATCAAGGTATTGGTATTGACAATTTATTACCATGATCTATTAAAGAGGAAATGGGTCACTTCCGTAATATTACTAGAAATCAAATTGTAGTGATGGGGCAAAAAACTTTTGAATCAATTGGTAAACCACTGCTTAATCGTTTAAACATCGTAATTTCTGATGATCCTAATTTTAAAAGTGATGGGGTAATCGTTTATAACGACATCCAAAAATTAATTGATGACTATAAAAATAAACACATTTATATTATTGGTGGTAAAACAATTTACGAGTTATTTGCACCAATCGCTGATGAATTAATTGTTTCTAAGATTAAGAAGACTTATAATTGTAATCGTCATTTGAAGATTGATTTTAGTAATTTTCAATTAGTTAAAACCGAACCACATCCTGATTTTAACGCTGAATGGTGACAACGCAAAAAATAATGAATCAACAACCAAAAACTCTTAATTTAAAACTTAATACTTTTGACGGCCCAATTGATTTATTAGAATCTTTAATTCGCGAACATAAAATGGATATTTTAAATTTAGATATTGCCGCACTCGCAGCTCAATATCTAAAATTTATTAAAACATATGTTAATAAAATATCCATTGATGAAGCTAGCGAATATTTATCAATGGCAACATACTTACTTGAACTTAAATCTAAAAAAGTAATACCAATCGAAAATTTAGAAACTAATAGCTCTAGTTTTGAATTGGAAAGAGATCGATTAGTAAAGCGAATTATTGAACACCGTAAATACAAAGAAACAATTCCTAAATTATTAAATATTCAAAATCGTCGTTTAGAAATGTATGCTAAGCAAGCTGATGATTTAGAAACATTTACACCGAACAACACTTTAATTGAAGAACTACCAGACGAAGTTAGTCCATCAAAATTAATGAAAGCCATGGAACTTGCTTTTGAAAAGTGGAAAATGGCATTATTTACCCGTCGTAAAATTTTGGTACAAGAACTGGCAGTTGACGATGTTGAAAAAGATATTCTCAATTTTCTCAACGAACACCGAGACATTAAGAAAATATCGTTTAGTGATTTTCTCAAAGAAATAGATGAATTAAAACTTAGTCAACAATACATCGTAACGTGTTTTTCAGCTTTATTAGAATTAGTAAAATACCGCCAAATTAATTTAATACAATCCGATTTAGAAGACGACATTTTTATCTCTAAAAATTCACAAAAAGATGAAATGAAAGATTCGTTAATATAATAGAGGAACTTTATGAATGTAAAATCAATTATTGAGAGTATTCTATACGTAAGCGGGAATGATGGCATTGATGTCAATGACATTAAAAAAGTTGTGAATCTACCTGCAGATGAAATTCGCAAAGTTATTAAAGAAATTCAGGAAACATATAAGTCTAATCCTGATTCTGGATTTACAATTAAAGCCTATGGCGCTCATTTCTACTTATTAACAAAAACTGAAAACAAAGAATTTATTAGTAAATTAATTGATGTTAGGTTAAAAAATCCATTAACACCAGCGGTGATGGAAACACTTGCTATTATTGCTTACAACAGCCCGTGCACTGGTGTCAAAATCGATGAAATCCGTGGCACATCAAGCGATGGTGCACTAAAACGTTTAGAATCACTAGGTTTAATTGTTAATAGTGGTCGTGCTGAAACTCCTGGACGTCCGTATCTTTACGAAGTAACACAAAAATTCTTCAATTTATTTGGAATCAAAAGCTTAAATGATTTGCCAAAAATCAACCAAGATAGTTCGGATCTTGAAAATGTTGATTTTTTCAATGCTAATCGTTTTGAAGAAGATAAATAAGAATAATTATCTAAACAGATGTAACCGTTGCGGATGGAACTGTGGGCTGAGTCAATTCATGCTTGTCAAGAATCTTCTCATAGATTCTTTCAAAAACAACAGCAAGTACTAAAGAAGTAATAAATAGTACGAAAGAAATAACCATTGCAATAAAGTATGTGGTGTTTTTAATCGTTGTCGCTTTACTATCAACAGATAAACCCAAACAAGCAAAAACAATACCGATGATTAAAAATGTAAAAGCAATAATTAGTCATCAAGCAAATGATTTGGTTTTCTTTTCTTTCGTTTTATTTTTCTTAAACATTTGTTAGCTTTATCATTCAATGGCAGTTCGGTTGGTTTTAATACGATAGTATCAATTTTCTTTTACTAACTCATTGTAATATCAATTATCAAATTTGCTTGTTTTAACAACATCAGTTTCTTTTTTGGTTTTTTTATGGAAAGTGAAAGTTTCTTTTAAAGTTGCTTTTAATCCACCACCCTGACTGGTTCTAATTAAGATTACATAAATTAAAGCGTGAATAATAGCACCAATAGCAATTGCAACAATATACCAAGCGGAAGAAATACCGACGTTTGCCATCGCTGTAGGGGATTGCCCGGAAATAGCAAATGGTGCTGAAACCGAATCACGAATGGTGCTACCACCAAATGCAGGGTAAATACCCATACAGAAGATGATGATTAATCCACCTCACATACCGACGTGACCGCCAACTAGGAACATACAAGCTAAACCACCAGCAATCGCACTACCAATAATATTACTAATGAATGTCTGTTTTAAACGCTTCGCCGCAAATGGAATTGCTCCTTCGGAGATGCCCATGAATCCTAACGCTAAAGCAGTTACTCCTAATCCCTTTTCATTGTCGTCAAATAATCTTCGCCCAAAAGCAACGCTCGCTAATCCGCAACCCAATGGTGCGATTGGAATCGCTGCTGCAACTGCTCCCATTAAACTTGGATCAACTGGAATCAATGTGGTAGCGGTTGCTACAGCAATCTTATTGATTGGACCACCCATATCAAATCCAACCATTGCTCCTAGTACAAACCCAATAGCGATTCGACCACCAATGTTAGTTCCAGCAATTGCTAGACCAGCACCAAAATAATTCATTGCACATCCCATGATGCCACTTAAAGCAAATTGAAATGGAAATACCAATATAGATGTACATGCTACTGGGATAATAATTAAAGGTAATACTGGTTTTAACATTTTATGCATACGAATTTTGTTAAATTGATTCGTCAAATGTCCGGCAGCAAACCCCATCATTAAAGCAGCGATAATTCCTAAACTGATGCCATCAATCGTAATATTTTGTCCAGCAGCCGTAACACTTACGCTTTCAGGAATACCACTTCAAAATATGTACATCGCAGGTGTCGCAGCACAAACCGTGGCAATAAACCCTGGTCCTAATGCAGCTCGTCCTCCAATGGACATAGCGATATACCCCCCCATGACACCAGTAAATAAACTAAAACCAATGTTAGCAGCCATCAAGGCATAATCTAAAGTAGAACCCGAAGGAATATCACCAGATCCATAAACACCAACACCAATCGCGTTTAATATGGCATATACAATACCACTAAAAACAATAAAAGGAATCATATGACTCACACCGTTGAGGAAGTGCCCCATAAATTTCCCTTTTTTAACTTCGCCTAAGTTAACACCACCAGCATCACTTTCGTGCATTACTTTGGAATTAATTGTTTTATTTAAAGCTTGCACTGGTGTATTAATCGCTTCGTTGGTTTTAGTAATATAGATTTTCTTGCCGACAAAACGATCTAACTCGACATTGATATCACTGGCAATAATAACTGCAGATGCTTTTTTAATTAATTCTGGCGTTAATTTATGTTCTTGTCCGGATTGACCTTGGGTTTCAATTCAAACATCATAGCCTACATCCTTGCCGTGCTTTTCTAAAGCTTCACGTGCCATATAAGTATGTGCGACACCTGTCGCACATGAACTAACACCGATAATCAAACCCTTATTGTTTTTATTACTACTTTTTGTAATTACCGGAGCGTATTTGGATGTACTTGACACTTCTTTCTTTTCAATGGCGTTAGCAATGGTTTTGACAATTAAGTTTTTATTCTTTGATGTTAAAATTGTTTTATTGAAACTTTTGCTTAACAAAGCAGTGGCAATATTTTGTAAATATTGCATATGTAAAGTACCACGACTTTTTTCTGGTATTAATAATGCAAAAGCCACTTTCACTGGTTTCCCGCCAACCGCTTTTCAATCAATCCCATTTTTAAAACGTGCCACAATAATCGCTGGTTTATTGAAATCAGCACTCATAGCATGAGGGATAGCAACAGCATCAGCCATACCGGTTGTGGATACTTCTTCTCTTTTAATTAAATCGCTAACCAATTCTTTGGCATCGTTGGTAACTCCTAATTTAACGGCTAATTGAGCAATTTTTTCAAATGCTTCACGTTGATTCTTAACGCTAATATCTAACAATAGATGTTGATCTTCAAAGATTTCCATAAGCTCCTTTAAAATACCTACTCACAAAGTATAATATACGGTATATGAAAAACAACATTCTTTTTTTAAAGCCTTATTTAGAAAAAAAATTATGAGGCGGTCATAATTTAAGCGATTTTAACATTAAACTACCAAGAGAAGATATTGGCGAAGCTTGAATCATTAGTGGTATCAAAGATAAATCATCAATTATCACAAACGAAGAGCATGGCGGCATAACTTTATTTGAATTTTACCAAGATCATCGTGCCTTCTTTGATAATCACGAGAGCGAACAGTACCCATTATTAGTTAAACTGTTAGATTGTCAAGATGATTTAAGTGTACAGGTGCATCCTACGTTAGAGTATGCTAGTGAAAACCACGATGTATTGTCCAAAACTGAGGCTTGGTATATTTTGGATGCATTACCCAAATCACAAATTGTTTATGGGCATAACGCCAAAACAAAAAATGAATTAAAATCACTTGTTGAAAAGGGGCAATGAGATAAATTATTGAATTATATTGACGTTAAAAAACACGACCTCTTCTATGTACCAGCTGGTACGCTCCATGCTTTAAAGAAAGGATTAGTGGTATTAGAAATACAACAGTCATCTGATACCACTTTCCGCCTGTATGACTATGGGCGTGATAAAAATGATACAACACGCAAACTAACGGTTAATGAATCACTAGAAAATATTATTACTCCTTTTGTAAAACCAGCACTTGAAACCAAAGATAACGAATTATTAACATCTCCTTTCTTTTCCATCGCTAAAATTGAAAATAAAGGTAAATGCTCCTATGATTTTTCATATGCTTGTTGAATTCAATGCGTTGTAATTGAAGGCAATGGTTATATTGAAAATATGCCAATTCAAAAAGGTTCAACTTTCATTATCGGTAATGGTGATCTTACTTTCACTCTCTCTGGTAACTTAGAAATCATTACATCATACATTAGAAGGTAAACATGCCAGAGCTACCAGAAGTCCAAACGATTATCAATACCCTAAGTAAAAGTGGTTTACTACACAAACAAATTATTAGCGTAAATGTATATAAAATTAAATTATTAAAAAACGCTACCCCCATTACGTTCAAGAAATTTATGATTGGCGAGAGTGTCAACCATATTGAGCGTAAAGGTAAATTTCTTATCTTTCATCTCACACATCAAAAAACATTAGTTGTACACCTGCGTATGGAAGGAAAGTTATTCTATGAAACCAATGCATCAAACGTATCTAAAAAGCATCTTCGAATTGAGTTCTTACTAAATAACAGTCACGTCTTGCGTTATTATGACTCACGCATCTTTGGAACTTTTCACATTTATAAGGATCAGGCTTATTTAAAAGCACCACAATTAACAAAATTGGGACTAGACCCACTAGACCACTCGTTTAATTGGAATTACTTAAAAAACCGCATTAGCACATCTCACAGAGCAATCAAAACTGCTTTACTTGACCAGACAAACGTTTCTGGAATTGGTAATATTTATGCCGATGAAATTCTTTACTTAAGTAAGATTAACCCCACAAGAAAAGCTAACACCATAACCGATGCAGAATACAAAGATCTTGCCAAGTATAGTGCGCAAGTGTTATTAAAATCCATTAAATACGGTGGCACAACTATTGCTACTTATAAGTCTGATGCCAACCATAGTGGTGAATTTCAAAAAATGTTATTGGTGCACACTAAGAGAGGACAACCGTGTCCGCGATGTGGTGCTAAAATAGTCAAAACAAAAGTAAATGGACGCGGTACTTACTACTGCCCAAAATGTCAAAAATAAATATGCTAGTCTGTATTACCGGAGAAATTGGAAGTGGCAAAACCGAAGCCTTAAAAATAATTAAGGAACAAGGTTACCATACATATGCTATGGATGACTACATTCATGAAATTTATAAAAAGGGTAATATTGGTTACAACCTAATAAAAAAGCATTTTGGCAGCGAGTTTGTAAATGCGTCTTGTGTGGCTCGAAAAAAGCTCGGAAAATTAGTCTTTTCTAATGCCACTAAATTAAAAAAACTTAATCAACTTACGATTCCAATAATGAAATCAAAACTTAAAGAAATCACTGAAAAATCAATGCTTTTATTTGTAGAGATGGGTATATATTTGTATCATGAAAGTGCCTTTTCTAAGTACTTTGATAAAGTAATTTTTATTAATAGTAAAAAAAGTTTAAAAAATAAAAATTTCCGAAAGAAAATAACCTACCTAAGTAAGTTTCCCACAATTCTTGTGGGAAAATCAAATGGCGATATTAAAAACAAACAAAATAGTAACTACATTGTTGTGGATAACCATAAAAATTTGAAAGTTTTTCGAGAAAATATTTTAAAAACTTTGAAAATTTTCAAATAAAAAATATACTCCAACTAATTGATAAATATACATAGCAGTTCGGTATTAAATTTGTCATACATTTCAAGGAGGAGAGTCTATGCTACAAAACACCAGATTTTACGCCATAAAAAAGTATGCCTTCTCCTTAAACCACAACTTTTTATATGATTTATATTCTCCTATCATCGGTGTTCAAGCAACTAACCTCTACATTAAATTAAATTACGAATCCGAAAAACAAATCATATTGTTAAGTGTCGCTACAGAAATGGGTGATTTCTTAAAGCAAATGAGTATGACGATTGTTGAATTTGCCAAGGCGCGTGCCCAACTAGAAGCCATCGGTTTATTAACTTCCTTTTTAGAAATCAAAGGTAACTTAAGTACCTACACATTTATTACTAACGAACCATTAAACTTTAAAGCTTTTAATGAAAATCAAAAATTCCGCCATTTATTAATTAGACAAATTGGTGAAACCAATTATCAAAAATTGGAATATGTTTATGGAGCTAATCGTGTTCCGAATCAAGCTAATAACGTTACTGCGACTTTTGAGTCCGTTTTTGATGATGAAGAAATTAACCAAATTTCACTCATGAATTTCGATGAACTATATAAACGTATTACTGCTTGTACCTCCTTACCAATTGTGATTGGCAAAGAAGCAAAAGCGGTGGTAGAATCGTATTTCAAGAATTACGATTTATCAATTAACGAGATTGAACATGTGATTTACAATGCCACAGTAATGACTGATGAACGCGATTATCGCGTTGATTCTGATCTACTCCGTGTGAAATTTCACCAACTAATCAATAGTGTTAATAACTTGAGTATTTTGAATAATCTAAAGCTTAACCGTAATACCCAAATGTTTATCAAGCATTTACCAAAAGAAGATTTAAATAATGTTTTTGCTGACTACCAAGCCTTAAACTCCGAACAGTATTTAAGAGCCATTGTGAAATCATCACTAACTCCCGAACATTTAACAATAATTAATGTCCTACACAACAAATACTATCTACCAGATTATGTTATTAATCTGTTAATGGATTACACATTGTTTAAAACCAATGGTATTTTAAATCAAAAATACATTACTAAAGTAGCTCAAACCATCAACAATCTTGGTTTGAAATCGTTAGATCAAATCTATGACCACTTCCACTTTGTAAGTAATCTTAATTATCATGTTGAGCAAGTTAAAGCTAAAGTTCAAGAAAATTTAGTGGAATGAGCGGTTGAGGAATAATCTTATGGATATCAAACACTTAGATATCCTCAAAGATATGAAAAGCAAGGGTGTTGCTCCACCAAACGAATTAGAGCAATATCGTAATCATCCTCTGGTTGCTGGGCTAAACTTAACTGACAAAGAATTCAAACAATACTTGGGTGTTATTCTGCGAATGATTAAAGAACAAACTGATATTGAGAATAATCCTGCTAACAATACCTACTTCTACACTAGGTTAGTTCGTAATCCAAAGGACAAGTTAGAAGTTGTATCAGTTCCCAATGAAAAGACTTACCAGCTAATGAACATTAAGTCGCATTATCTAATCCGTGATTTTCCCGAGAGATTATTAAACACCCTATTAAATCCAGAATCAATCGGGAAATCTATTGATGTTACTAAAAAAAGAGTCATACGATATTACCTTGATGTTTTAAAGAATCCTGAGCAAAGTAAAGGAGCATATGTTTATGGTAACGTTGGTATTGGTAAAACCTACACATCAATCGCTTTAGCAAACGAGTTTGCTAAAAGAGATTATCAAGTGGCTTTTGTTAATTGCGCCGACATTGCTTATAAACTTAAATTGGGATTTGAGCAACCTAACAGTGTCAACAATGACCTTGTTAATAAAATGAAAGAAGCCAACGTTTTATTCTTAGATGATATTGGCGCTGAAGATGAGAAAGTTTGGTTTTACAATAATTACCTGATGATAATCCTAAATTACCGGATGGATCATAATAAGTTAACTTTTTTTACTTCTAACTTAAGCATCGATACTTTTAGTACCAAACTTTCTAACTTGATGCACAAATCGTTTAATGCCGAGCGATTAGTTGAGCGAATTAGAGCATTAACTAAAAACCAACAATTTGAAATCATTGGTAATAATCGGCGTTACTAAGTGTTTGCTACCTTCACAGGCGAATAATCAGCCTAAAATATCAAATATAATGCGTGTATGGTTATCATAAGAGGAAGCGATAAAAATAAGCATGAAGTTTAAAACACGAAACATAATGCATATTTTTATCCTGCTGTTTTCCTTTTTTTTACTTTTTATAAGTTCATTAATACCTTTGACTTCTTGCGCAAAAATATCTCCTCCTTCAGTTAGCTTTGGAACATTAAATAAAATTGATCATATCGCCGGTTTGTCTACAAAATTGAATATACATTTTTCACATTATTATGCTAAAGATTTTAAATTAGAAATTTATGTTACTGACATCAGTAATAAAAATCAACTAGATAAAAATAACGAAATTGAATTTATGGATTTAAGTGGAAACATTTATCCAATTGATGATTGAGTAAATTCTCACCCTATTAATTCTAATTATTTTCTGTGCCCAGATGTTTGCATAAAAAATGATGTTATTGATCCAAATCAACCAGATGCTAATTTTAATATTCACATTCATCTATCTACTTCAACGGTTAGTATTGAAAAAATAATTTGCGTTATTTATAACCAAGATTCATTTGATTTTGATATTCCAATCTACAATCCTGCAGATCCTAAAGTAAGAGTTAATCCAGATAACTATCATAAAAAAATAGATCCTAATAATTTTACTAAACCTGATGCCATCCAGGAATATGGAATTAGTAGCATGACTGTGGCAGGAATTGATGAATTCGAAGATACGTCTAAGAATAAAAGTGGTTTTTATGTAAGTGTGGAAGAAAACAATCTAAAAGATTTATATAATTCCATCATCGCAGATGTTTACTATACATTTAATTCTTCGTATGATTTTTTTAGCACAAACTTTTGATATATTTCAAATTTATCTCTTGATGAAAATAATTCATATTGTCGATTTATCTACAATTACAAAACTGGAATAATTGAAAAATTTAGTATGAAACTTACTATCACTGGCGTAGTAATTGCCATTCCTATGTCCCTTATTGTTAATGTTGAATTTGGGCAAAGTAGCAAATACAAATTAATAGGTTTATTTCCTTACGTAGGTGAGGACAGCACTTTTGAAAATGGAGTTATATGAGACATTGCCCCATATGATACAACATCTTACTGACATTACAATGTTAATATTGCGAATTTGTATCATTGGGATCATACGTCTTGAAATAATGGGCGAAAAAAAATATTCTTCAGTACTGACGAATGATTACAAGGTTTATATATCAAATCTTGAGTGTTAGATGATTTCACAAATTTAACTGACACGAACGACAACTTTATTAGACCTAACATGTTGCAAGTTGGTTCCTATTACAGTCCTGCAGATACCATTACAGATCTATATTTAAAACAAAATGTTAATAAAACTTTTTTTGGTAATTTATTTTCTGCGCCTAATTCAGGTTCGGCCGAACCTGAATATTGTTATCCAGAATTTGCTTTTGAAAATTGAGGTTCAGATAATCACCATCCATTAGAAACAACAAACTCGATTTTGGGTTTTGTAAATCCCGGAGATAGCCCTCTGGAAGAACCAAATTACAATTGAAATATCTATCTTAATGCCGACACATTAATTAGCATGCCTTTTTATTATTGCACCACAATATCTAACGAAAAATATGCAAGCGAAAAAACGAGTGCATTTGATTATCATTTAGATCATTCTCCTGACGGGATGACATGATATTTAGGAATTATGCAAAGTTTTGGATGAAATGGAACTGACTACAATCCAAAAACAAATCTTTCAATTTGTATCGACCCTCATAACATTCACTATATTTAGTTGATAAATTTAGCACCCTAACTATGTTAGCCAATAACTTAACTAAGTGCTAGTGCTTATATTTTGTTTTTTAACAAACGGGTTATTACTACAAAATATTTATCCATCATAAAATCCTCAAATAAATACAAAGTATGAAAGCAATACAAAGAAATAAACATACAATATAAAAAACGGAGATAAAGTTGATGAAGTAAATTTATATTACCTTGTAGATTTATAAAGTAAATAATGGGACTGTTAATACAAAGACTAGATTGCCATAAAATGGTAGTTATTAACATATCAAAATTTTACTTTCACCTCTTTAATAGTTTTTATTAGAAGGTGAATTTCTTTTAAATTACTTTTATGTATTAATTAATAGTCATTAAAAATAACTGAAAAAATCCAAAAAAATTACGGAATGTTTTTTCACTTATTTGTTTTATTATTGTCCTTCCACAAATTGAGGAGAAGAATAATGAATAAACAAAAATCGTATAATGTAGGAATGAAAGTTGTTAAAGCACAAATCAACAAATATCCCAACGATCCTAAACGCGAAGGTCATAAACTTGATGTACTTGTTCCGATTCGCAAGAGAGGTAAAACAAATACCAACAGTGCCCCTAAATGGTTTACTTCATGAGTTAAGAATCAATACGAAATAGATGTACAGCACATTAATTCTCGTTTTGATAATCTTGTTAAAGTTAACAATCTTAAAGAATAATTAATGTTTTATAATTGTGAGATAATGAAGGAAAATAACTCAATAAATTCAATGTCACACACACACACACACACACACACACACACACACACACACAGCGCAAGCTAGTTTTTTTCGTCCTAATAATTCAATACTAGTAGCAAATACTGCTGCTGGTATTTTTTTATTGTCTCATTAACAAAAGTTATTAATTATTGAAGGGAATAATATGAAAAATAAAAGGAAACAAAACAATAATTGGAAACCGCACAAATGTTGGGCTGCTTTACTTATCACATTAGGTTGCTTGGCGACGTCTGGTATTGGTGTTGGTATAGGGTATGCGGTTTGACACAATAAGAATTCAAACCCAGATCCCATTCCACCAACTCCTCCAGCTCCTATAGAGCATATTTATACACTTGAAAGATCTGCAACAGTATTAGATTGAAATCGTGATCCCACAAAATCACTTTATACAGAATTTACGATGAAAGTAGATGGCGTAGCAATTTATGATCCGGCTAATGTAATGCTTAGTATTGATGCTGGTAGTGATTATGTAACTATTGACACAACTGCTAATAGAATAACTTATACTGGCAAAGATGTTGGTGGCGTTAAAACACCTGTTTACAACACTCTCCCAATTGATGTAACTGCGACATATGATGGACATACTGCTGCCACCTATATTGTATTAGATGATTTTGAGCCAACAAATGTTTTGGAACCAAATGATCCGGCGTGAGAAAATTTATTTAAGACATCATCAGGCACATTAAATTCCGACAATATTGTTAGTAAAAACAATAATAATTGGTTACAACAGCAAAACCAATACGATACGATTGACTTATCTTGTTTTACTTCCATAAGTTCTCAGGCCTTCCAAGGTTGTCCAAGTTTGAACAGTGCTATTGGAACAAACGATATTACTATTAGTTTTGAAAATTTTAATGCAACGAGTCTCAAATCCATCGGTGACGACGCCTTCCGATCTTGCGTACGAATTACAAATCTCATCCTTCCGAATACAACCGAAACAAATGCTTTTTCCATTGGTACTCGCGCCTTCCAAGAATGTGCAAATTTAAAAAAAGTATCCCTTCCTAGCGGAATTTCGACTGCTAGTATTTCCATAGGCAACAATGCTTTCTCGTGATGTACGGAACTCAAAAATTTCGTCTTACCAAATGCTAATATTTCCATTGGTCTAAGTGCCTTCAGTTACTGCACGAATTTAGAAACATTATCACTACCAGAAGTTTCTACGTTCACTAAAATTACCTCTATCGGTACTAAGGCATTCGGTTACTGTGCGAGTTTAACGAAAGAAGGCATTCAAAAATTAGGCGATGACGGCTCAGGAAATCCTCATATTGATACCAATGTTTTGGACTATGCCGGTAACGGAACTGGTGTTTCAATTAAAGGTGCCGCCATTTTTATGAAGGTTTGAGGCATTGCTACTATATTAGCGTCAGGTGATTTGGGTGACAAACTAAACAATTATTTTACTTCTGTCATCCGGGGTTACGCCTTCAATAGCTGTGCAAGTTTGACAGACATTGATTTAAGCAGTGCAACCGCTACGAGTTTCGACGGTGGCGCTGTCTTTTATGATTGTTGAAAACTACTAACTGTAAAATTACCAGTAGGCATTACTTCCATCACCGATGGTAATTTTCGAAACTGTGCCGCTTTAACGGATTTATATTGGTATTATGGACAGATTCCTTCCTTTGGTTCTCAAGTTTTTGAGAACTGTGCAACTAACGGTGTGCTTCATGTAACTTCAGCATACGCTACAGCTCAAGGAATATCGACAGATTCTCCTGTAACTAACTGAAGTACACTTTCAGGATGAACCTACGACGTTATAATGTCGTAAACTGCACATTAAGTTTTTATCCAAAACTATTTAGTATTTATAATACTAACCATGTCTAAACTAGAAACAATTATTGAAGTCATCAAAAAGGAATTGCTTGCTGCTATTAAAAAACAAAATGAGCTTATTAATGACTTTGGTGTCAATATTAACAAGATTAATATCCAAGTTGAATTAACTAAGAATCCTAAATTTGGCGACTTTGCTTCCAATGTTATGATGACTTTAGGATTAAATCGGACTGATGCAATGAAATTTGCTGAAAAAGTAGCGTCACTTTTGCCGAAGAATATTTTTAGTGATGTTCAAGTGGTTAACCCTGGTTTTATAAATATGTTTCTTAATCCAGAATTTAATAGTGATACCATTCGTGAAATACTAAAGGACGAAGATGACTGAGGTAAATTTCACTCCAAAAAAACTTTTTACAACATTGAATTCGTTTCGGCAAACCCAACTGGTTTATTACATATCGGTCATGCTAGAAACGCAGCTATTGGTGATACTCTATGTCGAGTTTGGGAATGCTATGGAATAAAAGTAAACCGTGAATATTACATTAACGACGGTGGTAATCAGATTGAAAAACTAGGGATGTCCACCTTAGTCCGTTACAAACAAGTTTGTGGTTTAAATGATCAATTACCAGAGGATGCTTATCATGGTTTGGAGATTGTTGATATCGCTAATCAAATTAAAAATAAGGTTAAGGAACAATACCTTAACGCAAATTATGACAAAGATAAAATATTAGAAAAAGCTGTAGCCGACTATTTTAAATCATATGCGAAAGATTATCTACTAACAGTAATTAAACAAACGCTTACTAACTTCGGTGTCCATATGGATATTTGATTTAGCGAAACACAAATTTATGAAAAGAAATTAATTGATTCAGCTTTAGACATTCTCCACAGCAATATTTATCAAAAAGACAATGCTACTTGATTAAAAACCACTAATCTTGGCGATGACAAAGATCGTGTTTTAATTAAAAGCGATGGTAGTTACACTTATTTCGCACCCGATATTGCCTATCATAATATTAAACTCTCCCGTGGTTATGATAAATGCTTTAACATTTGGGGTAGTGATCATAAAAGCTATGCCGATCGGATGAAAATTGCCATTCAACTATTAGGATATCCAAAAGATAGTCTTGAGATTTTGATTATGCAAATGGTACGATTAGTTAAAAATGGTGAAGAATTCAAAATGTCCAAGCGTAGTGGTAACTCCTTAACATTGCAAGATTTATTAGATACCATTGGTAAAGATGCCGCACGTTGATATTTAATTAGCCAATCCATATCTACTCACTTAGAAATTGATGTAGATAAAGCCACTCATAAGAGTAATGACAACCCATTGTATTACGTTCAATATGCCCATGCTCGAATTAATCAATTACTTCAAAAAGGTAACTTGAATAAAATTCGTAATTTTAACTTATTAACAACACCAACCGAAAGAACGCTAATTAATTTATTACATTATTACAAACATACTATTCAAATTGTGGCAACAACATACGAAGTACATAAGATGACTTTGTATCTATCCAATTTGGCAAAGGCTTTTCATCATTTTTATGCCAATAATATGATTATTGACCCAACTAATTTGTCTTTATCTTCCCAACGTTTACATTTGGCTAAGGCCATAAAACAAATCATTAAGAATGGTTTAGATATCATTGGTATTACAGCAGTAGATAAAATGTAATACAAAAAACATTTTTCTAGCTTATTTGATGCTTGTTCAGCAACACCGAACAGTATTGTTTCTATAATGGCGCCATAGTAAAAAACAATGAATTACAGCATTTATTAGCGCATTCATTGTGGGAGACTTAAAATGAAAAAAATAAGTATTAACGAAGATTTTGATGGTTCATCAGCTATTGCTGGCACACTTTTTTGTAAATCAACTAGTCAACTTTTGCATTTGATTATGTTACAATTCCCAAAAGTTGATGTTGAACAGGTTAAAGTAATTGATTGAAGTGATATTGATAAAAATAGAGGCACCGTTACTTTAGGCGCCACTGACAATAGCATTAAATATTTAATTAACTCACGCATTACATTAGATTTTAATTACAGTCATTCTCTTAATGACAAATAAAAATTATTTGCAACTAAGTAATTCAATATTTATATAGACTTATATAATGTTCTTAAATATCAAAATATTTAGGAGAATAAATAATGTCAATTAAAATTGCAATAAATGGATTTGGTCGAATTGGAAGATTAGTTTTTAGAGAATTAGTGAAAGATAAAAATGTTCAAGTCGTGGCTATTAACGATTTAACAAGTGCTGAAACTTTAGCGCACTTGCTAAAGTATGATTCTGCTCACGGAATTATGCCTGGCGAGATATCAGCCACTACTAGTGCTATCAAAGTAAATGGTAAAACAATTCCAATTTACGCTGAAAAAGATCCAGCTACTTTACCATGAGCAAAATTAGGAGTGGATATCGTCATTGAATCCACTGGCCGTTTTGTTGATAAAGACGGAGCGATGAAACACATCACTGCTGGAGCAAAAAGAGTCATTATCTCTGCTCCTGCAAAAGGTGAAGGTATTCCTACAGTTGTTTACAATGTCAACCACAAGATTTTAAAAAAGAACGATAAAATAGTTTCTGGAGCTTCATGTACCACTAACGCTTTAGCACCATTAGTAGATGTGTTAGACAAAAAATTCGGTATTGTCAAAGGAATGATGACTACCATTCATGCTTATACCGCTGATCAAAGATTGCAAGATGCACCTCACAGCGATTTACGTCGTGCTCGTGCTGCTGCGGTATCAATGGTGCCAACCTCAACTGGCGCCGCTAAAGCCATCGGTTTAGTTGTACCATCACTAAAAGGTAAATTACATGGCTTAGCAGTTCGTGTTCCTACCATTACTGGTTCAGTGGTAGATTTAGTTTGTGAACTAAAAAAATCACCAACCGTTGAAGAAATTAATAAAACTGTTAAAGCTGCAACCAATGAAACGTTAGGTTATAACGGTGATCAAATAGTTTCTTGCGATATTATTGGTGAAACACACGGTTCTATCTTTGATCCTAAATTAACGATGATGATGGACGTTGATGGTAAAAAACTATATAAGGTGTTTGCTTGATATGATAACGAATCATCATATGTAAATCAATTAGTTCGAACTACAATCTATCTTGGAAAACTAAAGTAGTTCTATGCAAGATATTCTAAATAAAAAAACACTGAAAGATGTTGATTGCTTAAACGCACGTGTCATCGTTCGTGTTGATTTTAATGTTCCCATTAAGGACGGTAAAGTCACTGATACCAAACGAATTGTAGCAGCGCTTCCTACCATTCAGCATTTGCTAGAAAATAAATGTAAAATTATTCTCTTAAGTCATTTATCCAGAATTAAATCATTGGATGATATTAAATCTGGTAAAAAATCATTAAAACCCGCTGCTGATGTTCTCCAAGAATTATTGCCCGAAGACGATATCACTTTTTTAAATTTTAATCGTGGTCAGGAATTAATTGATGCGGTTGAAAAAATGGAACCAAAACAAATTCTCGTGCTTGAAAATACACGTTATTGTGATGTTAATGAAAAAGGTGAAGTTGTTAAACTAGAGTCTAAATGTGATGATCAACTAGGCAAAGAATGAGCTACGCTTGGTAGCATTTTTGTAAATGATGCCTTTGGAACTGCTCACCGTAAACATGCTTCCAATGTTGGTATTGCTAAACACATTCCAATTTCATGCATTGGTTTTTTAATTCAAAAGGAAATTGAAAATTTATCCAAAATTGCTCATGAACCAACAAAACCAGTGGTAGCGATTTTAGGCGGCGCTAAAGTTAGTGACAAATTAAAAGTTATTAATAACTTATTAAACATTGCTGACAAAGTTTTAATTTGTGGTGGAATGGCATATACTTTTTTAAAAACACAAGGAATTGATGTCGGCTCATCATTATTAGAAACAGAAATGTTAGATGAAGCTAAAAAGATTCTTGACAAGGGAAAAAATAAAATTGTTTTACCGGTTGATTTTAAATGCACCACTGAGTTTATTGACAACATTCCTACTACTAGAACTGTTAAAGAGGGTTTAAATGGAGTGATGGGACTTGATATCGGTCCTGACACAATAACCCTATTTGATAATGAATTAAAGAATGCTCGTACCGTTTTTTGAAACGGTCCTTCGGGTGTGTTTGAATTCAAAAATTATCAAGAAGGTACTAGAAATATTTGTCGTATTCTCAAACATTTGACATCACAAGGTGCTTTCACTTTAATCGGTGGTGGTGACTCAGCTGCCGCAGCAGTTTCGTTAGGCTTTAAAGAAACTGATTTTAGTTTCATCTCTACT
The DNA here is from genome assembly GCA_031265955.1 of Mycoplasmataceae bacterium. Lineage (GTDB taxonomy): Bacteria > Bacillota_I > Bacilli_A > Mycoplasmatales > Mycoplasmoidaceae > Malacoplasma_A. The sequence goes on from JAISBY010000010.1 coordinate 439,319, forward strand.
GGTGGTGGGGCTTCATTGGAATTTATTGAAGGTTCCGCCCTTCCTGGAATTGAAGCCATTCAAAACAAATAATAGTAAATCATAAAGCTACATAAGGGATAGAAGATATGAAAAAAGTAATACAGTCATTTGGTGAAATTGATCAATCTAAAATCAAACCTCCCGGTAGTATAAAAGAAGTAATTGCAAAATTATCACGTGGTTTGATGTTACCAATTGCGATGTTGCCAATTGCGGGTTTGTTTTTGGGAATTGGTTCAACCATTGTTAATCAAACTGCTAGCGGTTCAGGAGCCAATGTTTTTGGTTATGTGTTAAGTACAACTGGAAATGCTATCTTTGCCTGTTTGCCAGTTTTATTTGCCATTGCAATTGCCATTTCGTTTACAAAAGATTCAGGAACAGCGGCTTTATCGGCATTTGTTGGTTGGTTAATATTTAACGCCTTCCAGTTTGCCATCATTATCAAAAAGGGTGATCCAACGCAAACCACCGTCACCAATAGTGATGGTTATCAATTCTTATGATACAAATTTATGGGCGAGTCGGGCATTACTAAATTCAACAATATTTTTACGAATAATGTTGGCATCCAATCTTTATCTACCAGTGTCTTTGGCGGTATTATTGTTGGATTCACTGTTGCTTGACTATACAATAAATTTAAAAATATCCAATTGCCATCCATTGTTGGCTTCTTTAGTGGTGTGCGTTTTATTCCGATCGTTACTTTTATCGCTTCGCTCTTGATGGGTTTAATTATTTCCATGGTTTGGCCATTGGTAGGCTTGGGCTTATATGCTTTTGGTAATTCGTTAGGTTCAGCTCCGGCTGGAGTGAATTCTTTTGTTTTTGGTTTGTTTGAACGATCATTAGTGCCGTTTGGTTTACATCATGCTTTTTATGCCCCTTTATGATACACAAGTGCGGGGGGGTCGTTTGATTTGAATTCAGCTGTTTTCGTCAATGGTGTTAGCACAGGTGTAACTTGAAAAGAAGCCTTCACCATGAACAATGTCAACTTACCAAGTGATGTAAGCACGACTGGCGATCAAAATTTATGGATGTTTATTAATAACTATCTATGCCGTACATGAACAATTAATGATCAAACTTTTACCGTTACCTTGAATAACTATCATACATTCTTAGATCCCTCAGCGGCTGTTTCTAATCCCGGACAATACATGCAAGGTAAATATCCGTTTATGATGTTTGGACTACCAGCAGCTGCGATGGCAATGGTACTAGTTGTTCCTAAAGGTAGTGAAAACCGTAAACAGGCTATTTCCATCATTGGTTCTGCTGCTCTAACTTCGTTCTTAACCGGTATTACTGAACCGCTAGAATTTACTTTCTTATTTCTAGCACCTTGATTGTTCTGAGGTATTCACGCACCACTATGTGGTATTTCTTTCTGATTAATGAATTTACTCGGCGCTCATATGGGTATGACTTTCTCTGGTGGGGCGTTAGATTTTGTTATTTATGGGATATTACCCGATGCTACAGGACATGTTGCTAATTGCTATTGAGCCGTTTTAATTGGTGCAGCACTCATTCCGATTTATTACTTATTGTTTAGAACACTAATCTTAAAGTTTGATATTCGTACCCCAGGGCGAGGCACTGAAGTAAAAATGTTTACTAAAGCTGATTTTAAGGCCAAAGTAGAAGGTGAACCAGCTGTTAAAGAAGCAACTAATTTACAAAGTGATGCCAATATCAAGAAACATAAAGGTAAATACGAATTGTTAGCTGATGAAGTCATCTTAGCATATGGTGGCCCAGTTAACATTAAGAATGTTGATGCTTGTATTACCAAACTACGTATTCAAGTAGTTGATCCTAGTAAAGTTGATCGTGAAAGATTAATGCAATTAGGTGCTCGTGGTGTTATTAAACCATCACCACAATCCGTTTATGCTGTTTTTGGCAATGAAGCCGATATTATTAAAAACAAAATTAATGAAATATTATTCCCGGAGGAATAAAAATGAACAAAACTATTGTTGACGCTAAAGAAAAATCTATTATTAAAGAACCTAAATCAATTAAAGCTTTTATTAAGAAGTACCACTTTGCCTTTATTTGTTTTTTAAGTTCCTTGCCATTAATCGCTCTAGGAATTTGTTCGTTTTTATTCTTATATCATCCAACAACTCAATGACAAACTAATAATAATTATTGAATTAAACCATTTGGTATTATCTTGTTTATTGTTATTATTGAATTTGTAATTGTTGGTATCCCAACATTAATGATTAATTTAAAAGAGCGAAAAGAAAAAGCTGAAAAAGAATAATAATTATTTAGATCCAACAATATCAATTAACGTCTTAAAATAATCAATTATTTCTTGACGCTTGTTTTCGGGCACTCTATTTCTTAAACGATTTTCATATTTAAAATGATGAGACTCTATTGTATGAAGTCTATTTGGTAAAACAAAATTACTACTTTTTATGTTATTCCGATTTATATATTCATACAACAGGATGGAATGTTCATCAATTTTATGACCTGAGCATTCCATAACAAGAAAACGATACCCAAGTCACTTTGCATTAGATAACACAATGACTGGCCTCAATTTATGATTATTAATCCTTTTATAAGTTTTAATTACATGTTCAGGTACTAAAAATATTTCTCATTTATGAGATTTTCAATTTTCCATAATTTCTCCAAAACAGCATAGCGGGGAAGAATCTTCCCTACGAGGTTACCCTCACTAAAATGATAGAGGAAAAAATAAATTTTGTCAAATTATTGAATTTGTAATTGTTGGTATCCCAACATTAATGATTAATTTAAAAGAGCGAAAAGAAAAAGCTGAGAAGGAACAAAATTAATTTATTCTATTTTCAACCTTCGCCAGCTTCATCATTAGCGACGATTCAATTGCAAAAATTTTCATTACTTTGTCAAACGCTAGAAGAGATTGAAGCTTTAACTGGATAACCTTTAACTCACTGAACGGCAGTAAAGTCGTTTGTATTAGGCACATCAAAAAGTGTATTCAATAATTTTAATAAATCACGATATTCTTTCGCTTGTTTGTCGTTACGAACATATGAATCTTTTTTGTGTTTTGAATTAGCTTCTTCATCTTTTGCATCATATTTATCAAACGGAGTACATGGTTGTAATTTCGGTTCTCGTTCGCCACCTTTGGTAAATGTTTCACTTGTGTCTTTTTCAATCAAAGAAACAAATTGATAATTAGCAGAAAGAGTGTCGTAATCTTCCTTTTGAAGTTTTAAAGCGTCGTATAAATTATCATCAGTTGATTGTGGCTTTGAATAAATTTGCGGATCAGTACCATCCAAAAACACATTCGTGTTTAATAAAAAATCTATGCCAGCATCATACCATGAGTGGGTAACAAATAAAACATAATTACCTTTATTGAAACCTTTACCTCCTCATAGCAAACTATGAAGTGAAGGACTTGGTGATTTTAAATCGTCAAAATATTTCTTGCCTACTGAATCAAGATTTAGTTCTTTTATCCCTTTAGTTAAGCTACTACAAGACGTAACACTAAAAGCAACCGGAAGGATTACTGCAGGAAGTACTAAAAGAGATAATAATTTAAACTTTTTCATTAAGAATATAATATTAATACAAAAATAGTTTTTTAATGAAAAAAGATTACAGTAAATATTTTTTACCAAACATTGTGCAAGCACGTAAACGACAACAAAAATCCATTGTAAAACGTAGTGCTTTTAACATTCCTAAGGTATATCAATCTTTGGGAAAAAACCGTACTTTTTTTGTTAAAACCTATGGTTGTCAGTCTAATATTCGCGATACCGAGACCATTAACGGTATTCTTATAAACTTAGGATTTACACCATCTTCATCATTAGAAAAAGCAGATTTAGTCATTTTAAATACCTGTGCCGTGAGAGAAAATGCTGAAAAGAAAGTATTTGGGGAGATTGGTTTTCTAAAGAAAATGAAAATTAATAATCCTCATTTCCTTTTTGGTGTTTGCGGTTGCATGCCACAAGAAGAAACGGTTGTTAACCGTATTGTTAGCAAAATCAAACATTTGGATTTTGTTTTTGGAACCCACAACATTCATATGCTTCCTGAAATATTGGATCAAGTAATTAATCATCATAAAAAAGTAATCCAAGTGTTTTCCAAAGAAGGCGATGTCATTGAAGACTTGCCAGTTAACCGAACTAGTAACATCAAAGCGTTTGTCAACATTATGCAAGGTTGTGATAAGTTTTGTACCTACTGTATAGTTCCCTATACCAGAGGACAAATTCGTAGTCGTACTAAGGAAGACATCATCAAAGAAGTGAACGATTTGATTGCAAAAGGTTATAAAGAAGTTACATTACTAGGACAAAACGTAAATAGCTATGGTGTAGATTTGTACGATGACTACCGTTTTTGAAACTTATTAACAGATGTTGCAAATACTAAAATACCACGATTGCGTTTTGTAACTAGTAATCCCTGAAATTTTAATACCAAAATCGTTGATGTCATGAAACAGCACAATAACATTATGCCTTATATCCATTTACCAATTCAATCAGGTGATGAAACCATTTTACAAAACATGAATCGTAAAATGAAAATCAAGGATTACTACAAAATAATTGAATACATTCGTACAAATATTCCAACTTGTGCCATCTCTACTGACATCATTGTCGGTTTTCCAAATGAAAGTGCCATGCAATTTGAAAACACGATAAAGATGTATAACAAAATTCAATTTGATAACGCTTACACTTTTATTTATTCACCACGAAGTGGTACCTCTGCTGCTTTAATAAAAGATAAGATTGATATCACAACTAAAGAAAAACGTTTAGCACAACTAAATGAATTAGTTCGTAAGTTTGCTAAAAAAAATAACGAACAATGAATCGGTAAAGAACTAATTGTTCTAGTTGAAGGATATTCCAAAACTAATCGCAATACTTTAACTGGTTATTCACCAGAATGAAAAGTAGTTAATTTTACCGGCAAAGCTAAAGTAGGAGATCTCGTTAATGTCGAAATTACTAGTGTTTCACGTTTTTCTTTAAACGGCGAAGTAATCTAAACTTGATCTAAAACTTTTTGAATAAATGATGGCTTTGGTTTATTGGTCGGCATTCAAACTGTTTTTAATTTATCGTCTTCTTTAATTTTTATCTTTAGATGAGCGAAACGATGTTTTAACCACCAATGAGTGTAGATAATCATTAGCACAGAAGCAATAGTAGCATTTATGACGTAAGTGCCAACCAATACCCAAATGTTATTTGTGCCGATGGTAATGCCATAGCATATTCCTAGAACAGGAAAGAAAGTAATGGTATCTTGGAAAACAGCAGCAATGTTTGAGCGGACGGTGTCAGCAATCGCCATATAAATAGACATAGCTGGTGCTTGGAACGAGAAGGCGGGAAGCATTAATAATTGGATTAACAATACATAGTAAGCATCCCGGCTCATCGTTGGATCGTTAATATCGAATAATTGGAGAATTGGTTTTCCTAATGCTAAAGCCAATATCAAAACCATTACTAATGAATAAATAAACGATATGAAAATAGTGTAGCGATATGTCTTGCTTACTCGTTTTCAATTACCGATTGAATAGTTGTAAGCAATTATTAACCGTTCGCCATCCACAATACCATAAATGGTAATGAATACTAAATTGAGAATAGGCATTGTTGCACCTTCAATGGTTTGAAAATACATGCCGTTACCACCAGCATTTGGATAAATGGATTGAGCAGTATTGGCTAAAATCGGAATATAAAACATGTTAGCTACAGCATAACTAATGTCAATTAGAAAAGCTGATAACCCTATTAAAATAATCGGTGATATTAAGTTTCATTTAATCTTGGCTTCACCACGCTTAAACAATAATTTAAATGAAAGCCACGTTTGATCCGTGCGATTCAGATGAATCAAGTAAAATAATAACACTAATAAGTTAATTGCATAACTAACCGTACTTCCTAAAGCTCCACCATACATATCTAGATGTCCAAATAAAATAAAGATAACAATCAATCCAATGTTCAAGACATTACAAGCAATACTGGTGAATACCACTAATTTAAATCTACCCTCCGACTTGATTAATGATGCCAAATAAAAAATTAATAACGGTAAAATAATACCAGCTGAATAAATAAAAGTATATTCACTGGCAAATGAAATTTGCAAGTCATGTACTTTTTGATAATATGCATTTAAAACGGCATCAGCACTATATTCAGCTGGCGAACTCATGGCGGTTAATACTACCTTATGTAGACCCAACAATAATGATGTTTCAATTACCGCCAATATTAAAACCATATAGAATGACGTCTTAAACACTTGGTCGGCTTTATATTTGCTTTGTTTCCCCATTGATTGTGTAAATAAAACAGCGGCTCCGCCTGCTAAAAAGAATGGTGAACTACCAATGATGGTTACAAGTGGTGAAGAAATCGACATCGCTCCTTTAACTACATCACCAACGTCATAAAACTTTTTATCACCTAATAAATTTTTAATAGTAGATTCGGAAACCCCAAACCAATATTGAAAATTAGTGGCGACATCACTTCCATGAGCAATTGGCACTAACCGATTAATAATAACTTGGCTAGTAAAAATATAAATACCAGTCATGAAAGTCATAGCAAGACTAGGAATAATGACTATTAAAATTGCTTTTAATAGAGGGCGATTAACATAAAGGTTATGAGCCTTATGATTTTTAACAAATCGATTATTCATGATTAGTGCCTTTTCGATTTCTTAAATTTCTTATATTTTGAATCCCTAATATTCTTAGCGATTAATTGTTGCTTAATTTTCTTTTCAATGAATTCATGACGTTTATGTTGCTTAATTTTATGAATTTGATTACGGATTTTCTTTTTGTAACCAGGACGAACTTTTTGTGAGTTTGTCCCAATAATCATTTGAATCTTACGGTTAGTTTCATCGTCCAGTCGTTGTTTATGTTGTACGCGTAATTTAAGAGGTTTGTTTATTAATGCACCTTCTTTATCTAGGAATAAATAATTTCATTGAATTTGTTTACGTGTTAATCTAATAATACGGTTATCAATCCCGTTTTCATAGATGGTATAGGCAATTCCTTTAGCACCAGCTCTTCCAGTTCTACCAATGCGGTGCATATACCAAATATCATCTTCTGGTAAACCGTATGAAATTACGACATCCGCTCCATTAATGTCCAAACCACGTGCCGCTAGATCTGTGGCAACTAAATATTGATAATTACCTTTATTTAAATCACGATAAATGTTTTTCCTTTGTCGGGTTGATAAATCTTTATGTAATAAAGCTACATTAATATTACGATTTAATAATTTTTCATAAAGGTCATTAGCAATATTTTTAGTGTTGGCAAAGATAATGCACATATACGGACTAATGTTTTTTAATAGTCCACATAATGTACCAAACATATCATGCGTATTACTACTATAAACTAAGTTGTGGGTAATGGATTCGTTAGACCAAATCGATTGACTAGTCGTAATCACTTTAGTATTGCCTAAATAATGACGCAAGTGTTGCGCTAATGAATAATGTGTGGTGGCACTACAAGCAATTTTTTGTAAGTTAGATGAATTGACTAATTGGAAGATTTCATTTACTTGTTTATTGAACCCCATATCAATCAACATATCGGTTTCATCAAGCACTAACATATTAATATTGCGATTAATGGTGCGATTCTTAATTAAATCAAGTACACGTGTAACCGTACCCACAATAATTTGCGGTGGATTGGACTTAATGGATTGAATTTGTTGATTGATATCTTGATTACCAATAAGCAGTGTGGTTCGCAATTCTGGTTTGTACGATTTGAATTCTAACAACTTGCTAGCTACCTGTCTGGCTAATTCTTTTGTCGGGAGTACAATCACACCCTGAATACGTTTTTCGTCAAAATTCAAGCGGTTTAAAAGTGGCAACAAATAACAAAGTGTTTTACCAGTGCCTGTTTGGGAAGTAATAATTAAACTCCTACCGCTTAATGCATATGGGAGCGCGCTTTCTTGAATTTTAGTAAGCTCGCTCAAACGCATTTGTGTTAAGGCATTTATAATCCAATAATGTAAAGATAAATTTTTAAATAGCACCTATAAATAATACTATAATACTTTTGTAATGACAAGCACCGCCACACACACACACACACACACACACACACACAGTTAGTTGTCACTGTAGTTTTGGCATAAAGCAAAAGAGTCCTAAAGACCTTTTGCTTTTTTTATTGTAGTTTGTCAATAAAACGAAAAGGAAAAAGAGAAAGAAATGAAAATATATAAAACATTATTACCAATCATAGTCGGCATTGGTTTACCAGCAATTGTTGTACCGACAACATTATCTGTAGCGTTAAATCAAAAAACACAATTATCGGCAGTAGATATTACTACTGTCATTCCTAATAATGCTAATATTGGTGTTTTTACTTCACAGCCAACTGCTAACGAAGTAATAGCAAGGTTAAAACAAAATTACTCAACCCTTTATGATAATCAAATACAATGTTCTAGTCCGACTACAACATCTGCAACAATTACACCAGTAACTGGTTCAGACATTTATTCAGGTACTACTAATGTAGTTTTTAATATGACACCAACTAGTACTAATTCACTATTAAGTTTTTTTGGGTTATCCTTAAGTGGTGGAAGTTACGATGTAACAACTAATCAAAATTGATTACCAACATCTACTCCTTCATTTGAAGAGTTATTAAGTAAATTATCTGGTTTAACTGTTTCAGGAACTAGTATCAATTTAAATCAGCTTGAAATAAAAACTGGTACAGTTACCAATTGAGTTTCAACAGATGATTGCTACGAATTAACTATCGGGGCTAAAACCAATACTAATTTTTATAACAATACAACTGATCGCGTTGTACTTAAATTTAATAAATCTAGAACCATTGTTGATGGGACATCAACTGGCAACTTTACTACCACCATTAGTGGATTGTCTAGTGTTCCCAAAGATGCCTCTGACGTGCAAGAATCATTGCGTCTAGCTAATTTATCATTAGGTTGGTATAGCGGCATCTTTGGAAATAATAACACAGTTTGGTCTTGAACCAATCCAACCACACTATCACCAAATTTTAGTTTTATTGGTAATGAGAGTTACACTACTAAAACAGGAACTTATCAACAAACAATAAGTACTGTAAGTTTGACATTAACTCTAAGAGGAATTGCTTTAGATACTCTAATTACTAAAACTAATCCAACATCCAACACTTATCTGGCATACGATTTTAAGCCAGTTGAATTAGACATAAAATATGCTTGTGAACAAGGCGGCTGTGATGGCGCAGGACCATTCAGTTTTTCTTGAAGTGAAATTTCTATTAGCATAGCATATGTTGATGGTTCCAAAACCGGAACCGCTACACTAACAGCAACTCAATATGCTGTTAGTTATCAAGGTTCAGTATCTTTAACATTCAATTGAGCTAACTAAGTTTAATTGCATTAATGAAAATGCCTTGACATTGTTGGCACAAAAAAGTTAATTGTCTCTGAATAATTTTTCCTTTAGCAGTTACTAATGCAACATTAATTAGTTGTTCAAAAAATGAAGAAATTAGTTTAACTTCCACAAACAACACATTGGTTTCTGGAATGGCTGAATATTCTAAAACTACAATTAATGTTAAAAGTAAAGACAAAATAAATAATTTAAATTGAAGCAGCTCCATTAGTAGTGACTTACCACAAATAAATGATTGAACTAAATATTTAACAATTTCTTCTCAAGATGATAATCACTGCACGATTCAATTTGTTGATTCACCAGAAGATTTTAGTGATTTTCATTTATTTGTAAAAATAATTATTTCAAATCAAAGACAATCTAATCAACTTACAATTTTAGTAAAACAAGGCGAACCATTAGATAGCTTATTTGCTTATAAAACATTTGATTTTGCAAATATTGGTATTCCGACAGAAAGATTTTTTGCACGTAGCGCATTTGCTTTTAATCTCAATACTCCTAACGATATTACTGTTAGTGATTTAATAACACCAACATGAGGCCCTGGTAACACTAGCATGACTTACACTAGCGATATATCTAAATACTTTGACACAACAACCTTTAATGTTAATTTACGAGGAAACGATAGTGTAATGTTCTCATTAAGTAAAATCATTCCACCGAATTTTCATGATTTTACTAATTTAGATTGAACGCAATGTGTCCCATTACCATTAAATAAAGATGACTGAACCTCCAATGATTGGTTAGATTTACAGTTTGATTTTGAAGCTAATTTCAGATACTTTATTCCAGGTTGAACCGATGGTTTTGATAATTACTTTCAGCAGATTCATTGAGATCATATCCAGATTGACAATATAGACTCTTCTGCCCGTAACTTAACGTTAAAAGGAGATGGAATTAATTATTACACGGATGATTTATTAACCTTTACAGGAGTGGAATTTAAATAATATGAAAGCAAAACATTCGCTAATCAGAAAAATTTTAATTACTAGTACAGTACCGTCTGTTGTGTTTCCTTTCATTAATTATGTTACTGAAAATAAAGAAACAAAAAAAATCTCAAATAAAATTTCCGCACCAGCCATTATTTCATTATCAGATGTGATATTACCTTCCTATACAAATCTTGGCAGCTTTGAATCATTACCTACAGCCGACACTATTTTAGCTACTTTAAATTCACAAAGTGATAGTTGATCCACTAAAGGTAATTGGTTTCCTAATCAAGTACAGATCACTGGCATTACATCAAGTTCAGCGGTAGTCACGCCGATAAGTGATTCGCAAATTTATAGTGGTAACGTTTCATTAACGTTTTCAATCAATTCATCGTTAGTTGATCTATCGAGTGTTTTAACTAATATCCAATTATCTACCGACGATGATAATCCATTTGTAAATACACCATCTAAAATTGAAATACTTAGCCGTATTAAAGAAAAAAATCCGTCAGTTAATCTTAATCAAATTGATGTTGATCTTAATACGATTTATTGGGATCAAACTAGAATCTTTGATTCCGCTTCAAACTATCGGGGCTCGTATAAAGTAAATATTAAAGCCAAGAATGGTTCTAATGTTTACAGTCAAAGTTCATTAGTAAGCACTTTTTATATACAACAAAGAACTGATTTATCTAGCCTCATTCCAAAAAGCGTAACTCTTGGAAGATTTGCTAGTTCAAATGATAGGTTTAATGCTCTCCAACAAAATAATATAGACCCAACCTTAATTACAAATTTTAACGCTACAACAAATCGAAATAACACAACTTCCACAATTTCAATAGTTTCGCTTGCTTCACCATACTACTATGGTGAAATAATCATGAATTTCACCTATGATTCTACAGGTTTTACTAAAACATGACAAGAACTTAATCAAACTGAAGGGTGAGAAGGTTGAACAAGCGGAACAATGATTTTCTATTTAGTAGATCCCAACAACAATTATGTTGAGTTCATGGATAATAATTTTAATAGCAACAAAAATCCTGGATTAAATGGCAATAACATAAAAATTGGTTCAACCATTGTAAATAATGGTACTACCTATACAATTATCGGAAGTGCTTACGGTAACGGAGATTGTGGCGGCTTAGGAAGCTCACAAGTTAATTCGACCTTGTCAGGTCAATTAACAATTCCTTCCACAATGCTTTATATATCCAGAAACTTTATAAGAGGACAGAAAAATATAACTCAACTAATAATTCCTGCTGACTCACAATTAGAATCAATTGGTGAATGTTCTTTAATGGGATGCACCGGTATTCAAACATTAGATATCCCAGCAAGTGTAACCACTATTTTTTATGGTTTTTTCTCGCAATACAATTCAGATGTAGCAAGTACTACTACGCATATTTATTTTCGTTCTCCTAAAATGATTTATGCTCGAGACATTCAAAGTGAAAATTATTATATTTTTTATAGTCCTGGCTCTACAGCATATACCGATCATTTTATTAAAGGTACAAAAGGTACAAAAGATGGGATATTGTATGTACCAGCCAATTTAGTTGATACATATCGTACTAACTCTGATTGAATTGCTATGATAGCAGATGTTAATATGATTCAGCCTATTCCATCTGATTAATAAACCAGTCTCTTTAAAATAAACAATGCTATAATCTTCCCCGTAATGACAAGCACCGCCACACACACACACACACACACACACACACACACACACACACACAGTTAGTTGTTACTGTAGTTTTGGCATAAAGCAAAGAGCGTTAGAAGCCTTTTGCTTTTTTTATTGTAGTTTGTCAATAAAACGAAAAAGGGGATTAATTTATGAGAGAATGAAATAAAAGAAAAATAGGGACAATGATAGGAATTGCTGCTTCACCATTGGTAGCAAGCGCCGTCATAGCACCTGTTACTGCTTGAGCAATAAACTTACAAAGTAATGCAATTACAAAAGTTGCTTTAAGTACGATTTTTTCCAACGATCAAGCGATCGGAACTTTTACTCATGTTCCTAACGACGAAGCGTTACTAGCACAAGCAAAAGTTACTCAGACTAATTTTCACAACGAAAGTACAGAATGGTACACAATTTCAACTGCAGCTTTAGTTTCAGGTAATACTTGAAGAATCACATTAACAGCTGGTGCTGATTGTCCATACTATACTGGTAATGTAAATTTAACATATGTATTAAATCCAACTACTGGTACTCATGATTTAAAATCATTTTTTAATAATGTTTCTAATAATTACAACTTAACTACCAATATTAGTGCTGGAAACACAGCTTATTACCCAACAACAACAGGTGACATTCCGACTAATCCCTTGTCCTTACTTAACAGCATGCATGATTCATCAAGTAATTCCATTAATTTAAATCAATTAACTGTTACATCAGCACCTGCTTTTAACAGCACAAGTGATTATTATGAATTTACTGTTGCTCCAGTACAAAATTCATATTTTTATGATAATACTACCACTTCTTACACAATAAGCTTTGCCGTTGCAAGAACATTGGTTTCTCATACAAATATTACTAATTACACAAACAACGATTATTCTTACCGACCAACTGGTGGTTATGATGCCGATGCATTATGATATACATTAGGTTACAATAATACACCAAATCCAGTCATCGCAAGTCTTGAAGCAGATAGTAATCTTTCTTGAACTGGTTTAGATTCTAATACACCTAATTTTACAGTCGCTGGTAATTCAACCTACACCACTAAGACATATACATTGACTAGCAATGTTTATGTTGAAGCCAATTCACCTTATGAATTGTCAGTGCCTACCAAAACATTAACAGATTTGAGTGCAAAAATTACTGGTAAAGATACAACTAATAATGATTTTTTAAAGTTTCCCAACAGTCTGCCAACAATTGATGATATTAGATGAGCTATTACACAAGGCGGAAATAATGGCAGTACTTTCTCAGATGCTGAGATCCTTCAATGGGCAGACATTGTTATAAGTAATATTGCAGATGGTGGTAACGGCACTGGCACAGCTACCATTTCCGCAAAACCTGATGCTGACAATTATCATAATTTAAATTATGACCAAACTAAAACAGTAACTATATCTTTTACATATCCAAATTAATAAATTTATTGCAAATAAATAGAAATGGCGAGTCAAAATAAACATAAAAAAGTAATACTAATTATTTTAATAATCTCTGTCGCAGTCGCGTCAGCGGTTGGTGCTTTTTGTATATGATGATTTCTTTTTAGGCCTAAACCTCAACCTTCTATTTTATTAGAAAGTAATCGCACCGTTATTATGCCGCAGGGTGATGAAAGTGAAAGAGCAGTACAATTTAGCGCTACTTACACTAACATCTCAAACATCAACGACATTAATACTAATATCACATCACCAACGGTAACTTGAGAAAATTATTTTTATCCATTAACTGGCGATAATTGAAGTACGACAAGAACACTGCAATTAAAAGAAGACATCACAACAGTTGACGACTTTAACGTTACTGTTACCATAAAATATAAAAACATATCTTCTTCAAAAACAATTGAAGTAATAGATGGTTCGCCATTAATGGGTTTGTTTGATACAACTACTTTTAATTTTGGTGACTATGGTGCTCATGATTTCCCTCCGGGAAGTGGTAATATTTTAAGCTATGTCTTCGATGATAATAATAACCCTAAACTAAGTGAAGCTGGAATGACTAAAAATGACTTAAATTTAATTAGCCAAACCGAAAGTCAAAACGGTTGAATTTTTAATTGTCCAAATAAAGTTAATGATAAAGTTTATTATGGAACTATTGATTTAACTTATGATCTTTCAGTTAAACCAACATTGAACGAAGTTATTCCTAACGAATTTTTAGATCTAGGACAAGGTTCTACACCATATCATTGAAGTAATCCACCAACAATTGATGATATCAAATGACGATTTGAACACAAGTACGATGCAGAAGATCCGACGCTTTGATACAATACCTATCGTCTCATTTTTTGAAACGAGAGTGATATTTTGGATATTCAATCACGAGATGCGACTAATCATGCAGTAACTGTAGAAGTGACATCAAATGGTGAAACATACTATAACAACACTTCAACAATTGTTTTTACTAATATTGCTTGGGATAATTAAAATGAAAAAGCTTGTTAAGATTTTGTCAGTTACCATGCCTACTATGACATGTTTTGCCATAGGCAATAATACTATCATTCCATCAATCCTCCAACCTAGCAAAAAGCAAAATATTACAAAAGCGGATTTAAATGATCTATATGGTGCCAATGTTAATATTGGTAGTTTTGATCAAAAGCCTAATGGTGAAACGGTTTTATCAAGCGTCAAAATAGTTGAATCAGGTTTTCATAATGAAAGTCCTGTTTGATATGGCGTGGTAGTTAATGATGCTGTTGATGATACTGGAACTGCTATCATCACTCCTAATGACAAGTGCCCGTATTACACTACTGATGCTTGACAAGTAAATTGGACATTAAAAAATGATAAAATAGATTTGCGTTCAATCATTACCAGTGATTTATCGTCAACAATTGCAATAGATTTATGATCATTATCAGAAAAAGATGCAAAGAACACAATTCTGCAATTATTTAAAAATCAGTTTAATATTCCTAATTTAAACCAATTGATAGTTTCGTTTGATGTGACTAGTCAAACTTTTATAAATTCTTTGTACGCTCCACAATTAGGTTCGGTTTCTAACATAGTGATGACTGTACCAACAATGTTTGCTCCCGTGCCAGATTCTACTTTTTATACACAAGATTCAGTGATTCGGAATTTTAGTTTAAGCATTCAAATTTTAGACGTTAATTATTCGGGTAACGTTTACAATTTCAACATTCCTCAAAATGGTACATATTTAATGGAAACATGAGGCGGCATGGGTGGCAGCAGAATAATTAATGCCAACATTTCCGGAGGCGCTGGTGGCTATTCTTCAGGAATGAAACAATTTAATCAAGACGACTCAGTTGGTATTTATGTTGGTCAAAAACCAGATGACGGTTCTTTAACAGGAGGTTGAAACGGCGGTGGAAATGCTGGTGCTGATGGTAATGGAAGCGGTTATGGCGGGGGGGGTGCTACCGACATTAAATTTGGTGGAACAGATTATACAAACAGAATTATTGTAGCAGGCGGAGGTGGAGGTGGAGGTTCATCGTGAGTTAGTGGCCACCAAAAAATGTATGGGACACCAGCTTGTGGAGGCGGTTTGGCTGGAGTCGGCGGCGGAACTGCTGGTGATACTGCTCGAATACCAAATAACAATGCTACGCAAACTGCAGGAACTCAAAATGGTATTGGAGAAAATAATAGTCAATCTGGGTGAGGTGCTGGTGGAGGTGGTGGGTACCGAGGTGGAAAAACAGGGACACACACTTCTTGAACCGTCGAAACAGGAGGAGGCGGAAGCGGATACATTAACAACCTTATCAATGCCTACACTATTGCTGGTAATGACTATTTGCACGACTGAACTATCACAACTGCTGGTGGTGGCGCCGTTGTTGGCAACAATGATAATGGGCATGCAAGAATTTATTGAATAGGAGAATAAATATATGAATTATAAAAACAATGTTTTAAAGAAAAATATTGCTAAAGCATTGTGTTTTTCTACCGTTATTACACCGTCTTTTGCGATTGGTAGTGTAAACACTATTGTGCGTGACAATGTCATTATCCCCCCCCGATAGAAAATCAAAACAGCACAAAAGAAAATTTAAATGATCTATATGGACCCAACATTAGTATTGGTAGTTTTAGTCAAAAGCCCAATGCTGAAGCGATTTTATCAAGCGTCAAAACAATTGAACATGATTTTCATAATGAAGCACTAGCTTGATATGATGTGGTAGTTAATGATGCTGTTGATGGCGTTGGGACTGCAGTTATCACTCCTAATGACAAGTGCCCGTATTACACTACTGATGCCTGAGAAGTAAATTGGACATTAACAAACCAACGTATTTCAATTAATAATTTTTTTGATGGGGCACCAACGGGTTATAACCTCTCAATGAATTACCACGATTTAGCAATTCTCGGTAATAATAATCAAAATGGGCATTATTATTGAAATAATGGAATTCCTGCCAATTGATTAACAGAAATTAAACAACAAATTGCTAATGTTAATTTTGATGGAACACCAATTAATTTTAATCAATTGCAATTCGCTGACCCAATTTATGATTCGAATAATAATTCGTATACCACTCATGTAACGCCAGTACAGGGCAGCACATTTTACGCTAATACCAGTTCATTAGATTTGATTATTTATGATGATGTGTGGTTACCGATTTCCAGTGAAACAGATTGGGATAATATGCAAAGCCAAAGTAAATACTACTTAGTTAACAATATTACGCCGACCAATTCAAAAACCGACTTATTCAATTTGGATGGTCGCCATAAAACTATTCAATGAAATAGTGGCAACTCAATAATTGAAAAAATATCATCGCTCAAAAATACTAATTTTATTTGGAATGACAATAATACTTCAACACTTTCAAAAGTATTACTTAGAGGTGTTTCTCGAGCGGAAAATATTTCGGCAACAGGTTCGGTAAGTGGGACAACGGCCCAAAATTGATCAGTTACTGGTTTGTTCGCTCCTATAAACGAGACACAAGTTATTAAGAATTGTATTTCAACGGTAAGTTTTGATGTTAATGGATTCCAAAGTGTTAATGAAAATTATTTTGGCGCTTTTCTTACAGTCTTTACTACAAACGCTAATTATGTTGATAACAACTATGAGAATATTTTAATTCTTTCTCCAAGTAATTATGGCGGTTCCAATACTCGAAAAGGTTCTATATCATCATATTGTTTAAAAGGTGGTTCATATCAAAAAATTGTCAATTTTATTGGAGTAAAATTTGTTCAAGAAATAACCAACATGCCAGCATTTTATGACGATTCCAGTAATTCTGGTACCAAGGACTATACAAATTTAACGATAGCCAACGCTAAAAAGCAAACAAGTTATACCGGTTGAGATTTTACAGAAATATGAGCGATTGATGAAAATAATTCGTACCCTTATTTGTTAAATCCTTGAAAGTAATATCTAAATTAAACATTCCAATTGCTTCAGCACTTATCATGGTGTTGTTATGCAATATTTTTAAATAAACACAATATTTTATATGATAATACTTTCGCTAAATATGAGACATAAAAATATCGTCAAAGCATTAACTACTCCTATACTTCTTTCCCCATCTTTTACAATTGGTAGTGTAAACACTATTGTATGTGATAATGTCATTATCCCCCCCCCGATAAAAGAGCAAAATATTTCTAAAGAAAATTTAAATGATTTATACGGACCCAACATTAGTATTGGTAGTTTTAGTCAAAAACCCAATAGTGAAGCTGTTTTATCAAATGTCAAAACAACTGAACATGATTTTCACAATGAAGCACCGACTTGATATGGCGTGGTAGTTAATGATGCTGTTGATGGCGTCGGGACTGCAGTTATCACTCCTAATGACAAGTGCCCGTATTACACTACTGATGCCTGAGAAGTAAATTGGACACTAATTGATAATAGAATTGATTTAAACACTGTATTTAGTGACTTGATTATTCCGATAACTGAAAACATTTGAAACTTAACAGAAACTCAAGTAATAAATTTAGTGCAAACTGCTTTTAAATCGCAATTCCCTACATTATTTTGAAATCAAATTATTGTTTCACATATTGACTATACATCAAACGATATACTATACCAACAATTGGCAAACATCACATTTGCAGCTGTTAATGGGAGTAATGTTTACATCAATCAATCTACCGTTAATTTTAATATTCCAGAGCTCACAGATGTACAATATTCGAATGATAACGGCATAACATGAAGTGACAAAATTCATACCATTACCAATGAAATTGATGTTTCTTCATATGCTATGGACCGTCTTCAATTCACAACATATGGTATGAATGGCGAAAAAACAGTTATTGGTAGTTTACCTAATAACGCAAGAGTTTATATCAGATCCACATCATCAATTGTTTTTAATGGTAGTACGATTTTTTATTACGTCACAAGCGACATCGCTCCAATTGCATTAAAATTTTCGAACAATAAATCTTCCACAAATATTAATTGATTTAATAGCGGATTATTAACAGATTCTCAAACGATTCAAGTTGAAACCCTTGCAAAAACTTATTACAAATCCAGTGGTAGTGATGGCTATTATCAAAATGTTATTTCTAAAGATTCAAATCAAACTGGTAGTTTACGATATTACATGGGATTTGCTGATAATGGTGCTATGTATTCTGGTTACGGAACTTGAGGTAGCGGTTATTCATATGCTGCAAATACTTGATATTGAATGTCACAAAATACAAATAATTTTGTTGTTAAAATTGGTTCTTCTTCTGGAAGTGTTGTCGTAAATAAGACTTATTCAGGTACGCCAGGAAATGGGTATAACATTATCATCGGGCAATATTTGTCTGGTGAATTACAAGAAACAAAAATTTGAAAAAATAGTACATTAGTTCGAGATTTTATTCCAACAGTAACACGAGAAACTTCTTCCACGAATCTTTATGGCTGTTATTATGATCTTGTTAATAATGAATATTATTATTCGGATGGTTCTAATCAATTTACCGAGTGAGTAATATAACTAAAATTGAAATTTATTTTTATCCTAATAATTTGTTAATTAAACGTCAATATTTTTACGATAATAATTAAGTTAAATATGGGACGTAAAACTAACATTACAATAAAAAATATAGTTAAATTTTTAGTTATTCCTGTAATTATTGCGCCATCTTTTATTACGTTTAATAGTGGCGTTATTAAATACAATAACACCGTTATCCCCCCCCCCGATAGAAGAGCAAAGTATTGACAAAGCGGACTTAAACGATCTATATGGTGCCAATGTTAATATTGGTAGTTTTGATCAAAAGCCTAATAGTGAAGCGATTTTATCAAGCGTCAAAATAGTTAAATCAGATTTTCATAATGAAGCACCAAGCTGATACGATATAACTATTAATGATCCTATAAATAATAATGGTGTTGCCATCATCACTCCTAATGACAAGTGCCCGTATTACACATCTAACGCCTGGCAAGTAAATTGAACGTTGATTGATGATAGAATTGATTTAACAACATTAATCACTCCTCCAGATTCACCATATGCAAAAAACCGGCAATATTTTCCTTCAAACTATACAGATACACAAATAATTGAAATTGTAAAATCTTGAAATCCAGAATTAAATTGAAATCAGATTGAAATCTCAATTAGTACATTGAATACTAATAAAGTTGGAACAATTCATATTTCCGCCAGTCAAGGCTCAAATTTATATAAAAATGCTAAAGATGTTCCATTTACAACTAGTTTTAATCCGTTGCTAACAGGCATGAATACTCCGACTCCATTTGTCGTGACAGACAGTGGAATTTATGCTAGCGATCGGACTCATGCTTATATTGCTTTTAATTTTACTGATAATGGTCAAACAGGATCACCTTGATGATCAAACAAGGGTTCTTATCCGAAATGATTTACAATTAAACTAGAAAAAAAGTATGTTTTAACATATGCTGCCGTTTGAAATTATTGAGAGGCCGAGAGATTTACAGAAGTACAAATTCTAGGTGGAAATGATGGTAGCAGTTGATCACAATTAGCAGATTGAGCACCAACGAAGTTGGGCACTAACATTTATGGCGCCTACAACGATATCAGCAATGCTATTGGATATCAATACTATATGTTCAATTTTCCTTCTGGACCGAATAGTTATATACGTTGCGATAGTGTCATCTTGAGTGGATATTTGGATAATTAATTAGTAAAATCAATATTTTCTGTAATAATTATCAAGTCAAAAATGAGTCGTAAAAACAACACCCAAATAAAAAATATCGTTAAAGCTTTAGCTATTCCTGCAATCATTGTGCCGTTCTTTTGTGTTGCTAACACAAACACTGTTGCGTATGATCGCGATAACGTTCTTACCCCCCCCGATAGAAAATCAAAACACTACAAAAGAAAATTTAAATGATCTATACGGAACAAATGTTAATGTTGGTAGCTTTAGTCAGAAACCAAATGGTGAAGCGATTTTATCTGGCGTTAAAACGGTTGAGCCAGATTTTCATAACGAGGCACCAAGCTGATACGATGTGATAGTTAATAATTCTGTTGGTAATAGTGGAACTGCTGCCATTACCCCGAATGATAAATGTCCATATTACACTATTGATGTATGAGAAGTGAATTGAACATTTTTAGACAAGCATAATGTTGGTGATTTTTTTGATGGTGCCCCAACCGCTTATAATTTGTCGATGAATTACCACGATTTAGCAATTCCCGGTAATAATAATCAAAACGGGCATTATTATTGAAATGATGGAATTCCTACTGACTGGTTGGCAGAAATTAAACAACAAATTGCTAATACTAATTTTGATGGAACACCAATTAATTTTAATCAATTGCAATTCGCTGACCCAATTTATGATCTAGATAACAATTTATATACCATTCGTGTAACACCAGTGCCAAATAGTACCTTTTATGATAATTCCAGTTCATTAGACTTGATTATCTATGCTGATGTTTGAACCCCAATTAATAATTTTGATGATATTCGAACCTTAGTTGCTGACCAAACTGATGTTAAAGCTTTTTTAACTAATGATATCATTTTTGATGGCACAACAGATTGAGGTACTCCGATTAGTTACTCTGGGGTTTTTGATGGAAGAATGCATAAGATTGAGAACTTGAATTTTAAATACTATGGTGCCAGTTGTGCACCATTTATGTTGGGTTTTCAATCAACTATGAAAAATATAAAAATTTACAATCCCGTTCTTTCCGGCACTACAGCGTGATCAAGCGATTCAAAACGAATATCATTATTTTGATCAAGAGTTAGTAATAATTCAGAACCGATAAATTCAGTTTATTATCAAAATATTCAGGTTTTTGGTGGAAATATTAGTGGTAGTGGTTGAACCAATAAAAGTGTTTTTGATGCACACATGATGACTTCTAGTGCGGCAAACAATATTTACAATATTAGTAATTACGTCTTGGTTAATATGTCCAATTTAAATTCTGGTCTTTGAGATGCCATTCGTTCAACAACTATTGGCAATACCATTAATGTCACACAAAACATAATAACATCAAACACAAGTGGTTCTATTTGTGGTGCTGGTAACTCCACTGGTTCAGAAACTACTACTGTTAATACAAACGGTTTAATTTGAGATTCACAATTAAATACAAAATCACGTTTTAATAGTGGTTACAATAGTAATTTCAAAATTAACGACACTTCAGGTACAGTATCTGGTGTAAATACAGCGACTGCAAAAAATGAATCTACATATATAGACAGGGGTTTTGATTTTAATTATGTTTGGAAATTAGATCAAGAAAATAATGGTTACCCATCGTTACGAATTCCAGTAACTATTCACCGAGATTAAAATAAAAGCTACTTTTCTTAAAATTTTTTGTAATTCCCTAAAATTGAGTTTACAATTTTATTTATTAGCGAAATTCAAAATGTACAACAATCCGTTAAGTAGAGCAACATATTTAGAAACGAAACGTTTGAAAGATGTTAATGATATTGGCAAAGAAATCATTAAATGAAAAAATGTAGAAATTAACAAACGCAATAAAGCCATTGCAAATTTAAATAATGAATTAGATGACGAAAGATCAAAAAATGAATCAATCAAAGAAGAAAACGAAATTTTAAAAAAAAGAATTCAAGATCTAGAAGAAGATAATGATCGGATAAGAAAGGAATTAGATTTAAAAACGATTCAAATTAATAAAGATAGTTCTAATTCCAATTGATCCTCGTCTACTAACCATCCTTGAGTTAAAACTAAAAAACATATTTATAGTTCTCGTGAAAAATCCAATTTGAAAGTTGGCGGACAAACAAACCACGAAGGACATTTTGGTAAATTATGTTTAAATCCTGATGAAATTATTATTCATATAAATGAGCAACCACCATGTAATGGTATTGTTGATGTACTGAATAACAAAGTCATTCAACAAATTAAAGAAATTGAGTTCAAAACAAAAATCATTCAACATGAATACACTTTCAATGATGGTACTGATGTTAGTCGATTAGCTTTGTTACCAAACGCTTTTACCTATGGAGACAGTGTTAATTCATTTATTATTTTATTGTGTCATGAAGGCTATGTTTCTTTCAATCGTATCGCTAGTTTTATTAGTGAATTAACTAACAGCGGATTAGAGATTAGTGAAAGCTACATTAGTAATTTAAACTTAAAATTTGTTAATAATTTATCAACTGCCATTCAACAAATTCAAGAAGATGTAAAAGATACTAATGTATTGCACTTTGATGAAACTAGTGTCAAAGTAAATGGTACACAAAACGCCATTCAAGGTTATGCTAATAAAAATACCACCTACCTTTTTGCTACTAAACATAAATGTGATGAAACTATTTTCATTTTCTTAAATAATTATCGCAATTGATTAGTGGTTGACTATGCACCAGGGTACCAAAAACTAGAAACACATGCTAAGATTGCGGGTTGCAACGCTCACATTGAACGATATTTAAAACTTTGCGCTAATGATTATCAAGTATCTGAAGCTAAACAAATGTTAACGTTATTAACGAAAGCGAATAGAAACAAAAATTTACTTCAACCAAAGGATATTCAATCTATTAAAAATCAATACAATCAAATCTGTGATGCCTATTTGGATAAATACGATAAATTAAATCAAAATGACCAATTTTATTTTCATGATGTTTACTTAATCTTCAAACGATTAAAACTAAAAGCTCACCAGCATCTAGCGTTTCTCACCAATCATGAGGTTCCTTACACCAACAATGAAATCGAACGAGATTTCCGGCATACTAAAACCAAAATGAAAGTGTCAGGCACATTTCGGGATTGAAATCATTTAGTCGCTTTTACTGTTATTCGCAGTTTTCTACAAACCTGCCACAAACGTAAAATCAACATTTGACAAGCGATTAACAAAACTCAAACTTCTCAATTTAGTTTCTACTAAGTTGTTTATCGATGCCATTAGTTTAGTATTCAAAACCGCTTAATTTTGTTAAGAATGGTAATTTCAACATGATTTTTAAAATATTTTTTTAACCATAATTCATCATTCTTCTGTTCAAGATTACTAATTAAAACACTTATTTTCCAGGCGTTTCTGTGTGTGTGTGTGTGTGTGTGTGGAAATTTTCCTCGGTGAATAGTTACGAATTCCATGAATGTAACGATGCAACATATGCTATAATCCTTTTGTAATGACAAGCACCGCCACACACACACACACACACACACACACACACACACACACACACACACACACAAGTTAGTCACTGTTGTAGTTTTGGCGTAAAGCAAAAGAGCACTAGAAGCCTTTTGCTTTTTTTATTGTAGTTTGTCAATAAAACGAAAAAGAGAGAGAAAATGAAAACTAGAAAAATATTAAAATTAGTAAAAATTATTCCCGCATCAATTATGACGTTAGGAGTAGTTACTCCAATTGCGGCTTTCACTATTAGCTATCAAACAAATTCAAATTTAAATAGTGTTGCAGCCATACCATTAAGTAGTGTAATTGCCGCAAATACCAATATAGGAACTTTTAGTGTTTCAACTCCAAGCAAAGCCTCTATTTTACAAATGGCTAAGACTATTGCTACTAGTTTTCATAATGATAATGAAGACTGATTTACTATTACTAATATGTCTGTTTCAGGGACGGTTGGTACTTTTACTATTACGCCTGATAACCAATTACAACCTTACTATACAAATGCATCAGTTCAATGGACGTTTACTTACGAAACAACTGCTAACCACGACTTAAAAGCTTATTTTGCTAATGCAACAATTTATGATTTGACTCGTACGACAAGCAGCGGCAATACTGCTTATTTTCCGGTAAATAGTGCGACTCCTACAAAGAATGATATTATCCAAGCATTATCCGGAATGCATGATGCGCAAAGCAATCCAATTAATTTAAACCAACTTCAATGTGCGAGTGATCCAGCTTGAGATGCAAGTAATGATTATTACAAAGTAACTATTACTCCTAAATCTGACAATAATTTCTACAGTAACACAACTCCTTCAATCGAGGTTCACTACAACAAACAAAGAACGCAATTAAACACATCTTACACTAACTTAACCCTTGCGGGTTATTATAAAATTCCTGATGGTGGTTTTGATTCTGAACAACTTGCATGAGCATTAGATAATCAGAATGCTTCTCCCGTTACTTTAACTGATAATAGTCAAATTAGTTGAGTGAATCTTATCACCGATACACCCGCTTTCCAAATATCTGGTAATGAAACATACACAACTAAAGGCGCAACAGCTGATACGTCAAATACACAAACACCGATTGTTACTAACATTCAATTTGTTCAAAAAACAGCTTTAGATACTTTGGTTACCGGTACGTCACCAAGTGGTGCTACAAGTGGCTCTCAAAATAATCCATATTTAGCATTCTCTTATAATCCCATTTTAACAGATATACGTGGAGCTGTTGATTTAGGCGGCAGCGCAGGTTCCGCTCTACCTAATGTTCAATGGGATGACATCGATATTGTGATTAATTTAACTGATAAAACAGCAACATTGACTGCAAAATTAACTTCGCTTCAATATACAGGAACTGTGGTTTTATATTACACCACACAAAATTAATGAGGCGAATATTTCATTAATTTTTATGAAATATTGTGAAAACATTGGATAAGCGCAAAAAGAAGAAAATTTTATTATTAATATTATTTCCATCAATATTTTTATTTGGTGGGATGATTTTTTGTGTATATTGATTTGTTTTTAGAAAAAACAATGTTCCAACTATTTCTTTAGTAGCTGATAAAACGGTTATATCGCCCAATTCTACTGATCCTACACAACGCCAGATAGTATTAACAGCAAAATATACTGGTATAGCTAATGCAAATAATATCAATACCAATATTTCACTTTCAATTTCAAAAAATTGGGACACTTATTTTAAACCATTGACTGGCGATGACTGAAGTGTTGAGAGAACTTTGACGCTCAAAGATGATGTTGAAATTAGTGAAAATTTTGATACAACAATTACCATTTCTTACGAGACAAAAAGTGCTTCACAAATTATTTCTGTCATGACAGGAATTCCATTAATAAGTTTATTTGATTCCTTCTTGTTTGAATGTGGTGATATTGATGGATATCCAAACAGTAGACAAATTGCGCACATTGCATGCAATTCCGATATCAACAGTAAATTGGTTGATGCACAATTTGTTTGGAGTGATTTGCGATATTTGAGTTATGGTACCGATTCATATACTTATGATGCACCTAATCCAGTTGCCGGAGTATTTTATGTAGGAACAGTCACCTTTGAATATACAAATGATTTCCCCCAATTAAAAAATACCATTCCAACTATATTTTTAAATTTAGAAGGTTATCACTTTTTTGAACAACCAAATTATTCTAGTGATGTTATCTCAGCACTAACAGAAGTTTATGCACAAAATACTGGTGGTGAAAATTTTTATAATGACTATCGTTACATTCGTAGTGACGAATTAGACATTGAATCATATGGTGAAAATTTAATTACTTTGAAGGTAAATGATGCAGCAACGCATTATTCGCTTAGTCAGGGCAATGAAATAACTTTTACAAACGTAAGTTGAGGAAGTTAAAACATGAAACATAAAAAACGAAATTTATTATTAGTATCAAGTTTGGCTGTGGTTGTTCCGTTCATTTTTCCTGTTACGCCTATTAATTCAATATTAACTAGTAATGCTTTGCTTGAACGGACTACCGTTGATTTAAGTGCAGTAATAACATCTGATTATCAAAATTTAGGGATATTTATTAATCAACCAACAGCCTTGACAATAATTTCAAGACTTGATGAGAATAGTGTTAGTTGAACTACAAAAGCGAATTGGTACATTAATGAAATAGAAATTAATTCAATTACATCAACCTCGGCAGTTGTTTCCCCTAAATCTATTTCGTATCACTATACACCCGGAGTTAATGTAACAATTAATTTTTCTATTCAAGATAAAGACGATTTAGCCAATGTTATTACTAACACTGTACTTTTTGATGATCCCGATGACTCTGGTTGAACCGAGGTACCGACTCAATCACAATTATTCCAACGGATTCTAGTTAAAAATCCGGGTATGAGTTTAAACCAAATTACCTGCAATATGGATAATGTAGTTTTAACTCCACCAAGTGATATAACGATGGATCCAAGAGGCACATATAGCATCGCTATATCTGCTAAAAGCGATTCTAATTCTTATACAGGTATTCAAACTGTTACATTCAAACTTAACCAAAGATGAGTATCATTATTGGGATTAATACTTTTATTTAATGGTAATCAATCTGTAGAAACTGATCCTTCTATTAATCCGTCAAATAGTAAATTAATTAATTTAAATCGTGGTGGTGAATATGATATTTTTGATGACGGAACAGGTGTAACAACTCGTGGCATTAATATTTTAAGCGGAACCGACACAGCGCCAATCAATACTACCTTAAATTTTGACACAGGCAATGTTTCTTTAGTAAAGCCAACTAGTGCTGCTGCAATTACTTTAGGCGAATATAACAATGTGCAACTTAATATTAATGCAACCTCCACCAATTTTACAGGATATGATCCAGGTTCTACTCAAAAAGATTCCTGACCAGGAATTAGAGTACCTTATAGTGCCACACTTACCATTGCTGGTTCGTCAACATTAACTTGCACTGGAGGTAGCAGCCATCTATCTTCGGCAATAGGTGGGCGAGGGTATAATGGAAGTGGTAGTAAAACATCGGGAGATTGTGCTTGTGGTTTGATTAGTTTTCAAGGCGATGTGTCTGCCAATTTAACAAGCGGAAGAAACTATGGTGATGGTTCCATAAATGGAAGCGCTGTAATTGGCGGTGGCGGAGCAAATACTGGTAGTGCTGGTTCGTGCAGAGGAGTAATTGTTAATACATCAGGTAAAATAACCTGCACCCAACCAGCTGGTAGCAGTTGACAATATGGTAAATCAGCCGTCATTGGGGGCGGCGGAATTGGTTCTACTATGAATGTACAAGGGGCTGCAGGTGATTTAGAAAAGTTTGAAATGCATCAAGGAACTTTAACATTAAATTGTGTGTCTAATAGTAATGTTATTCCTAATGCAACAAAATTGGGTGGCGGAACAGTAACGAGCGACGGAGGAAATCCTACTCAATCTACTTCTGGAGATTTATACGATTTCACAATGACTGGAGGCACTCTAGCAATTAATTGTCCTTCCGAAATTGGTAGTTATGCAAGCCAGACAAATACTCAAAGAGCGCAATTTGAAACAACAATTGGTGGTGGAGGAATTTTAACCGCTAGACGTAATAACAGTGGTACCTTTACAGCAAATTTAGGTAGTTTAAAATCATTTAACATGTCTGGAGGCAATATTATCAATTACGGTGCTTTTTGTAATAGAGTTAATGGAAGTATGATTGGTGCTGGTTCTTTGCTTGACGGAACGCCTACTGCTACCGCACATACCGTTATTACCAATTACGGAACAATCGGAACGTTTAATATAACTGGTGGATCAATGCTAATGACAAGAGATAATACCACTACTTACAATTTTAAAAGTAGCGAAGGAAATGAACGTATTCAAAAAAATCCGACAGATGCATTAGGTCGCATTTTATATCCTGTTTATGTGCCTACAGTAATTAATGGATTTAATACCATTGGTAAAACAGTAAATATTGCTTCCCTAGCTTATAGTGCAGCATTGCAAGACTATAGTGCTTATGATAGTTTTAACACATATACGGGTGTTTTATGATTACCAGCAGGTATTTGCAATGATATTCAAATAGAATCCAATGTATATACTTGTACGGTTGTTGCTAGCAATACACCTTTTGCTAATATTATTCAATAACAGTATTTATGTTAAGGTAAATGGGGCTCATAAGACTCTCATTAAAGTTTCTATTGTTGTACATAAAAATGTAATTTTACAAAAATATGTATGATAAATAATTGATAATTTTTGGTGAAACAGTTACGATTCCTTCTTTAAATTACGCTGCTTTATTTAGAAGATTACAGTAGTTATAGTTCTTTTACTACATATACTGGTGTTGTGTGGTTACCAGTTGGAAACTATACCGATATTCAAATTGGTGCTAATACATACCAATGTAATGTAACAGCTAGTCTTGTTGCTGCCACAAATGTTATTTCTTAGTGCTATGCACTTAAGGAAGACTTATTTAGATTGCTAACTACAAGAATTTTACTCATAAGTTAAAAAAATGTATTTAATTACAAGTTTTTTACTCACAGGTTAAAAACTTGTAGTTAATCTTTCGCATGAATATTACAACCCAAGATAATATTAGAAACAAATGTATATAAGCTTATCTACGGAACATTTTTAATTGTTGATCATTATTCATCACAATTTCTGTTCCGTCAAGATTCTTTTGAACCACACTTATCAAATCACTTATTGGTAAATCAAGTAATTCTTGTTTGCTCTGCGGGGCATCCATATACTCGCTAATTTTTTCTCACATCCATTGTCCTAAATTATTAATATCACTACGAGTGTCTTGAAACAAACTATTAATAGTAAAATAATTTAAATCTAATGATATTCTGGTGCTTTGAGAACGAAAAATTCGGTTAGTTCCTCGATATTGGCCCAAACTACAACTATATGAAAACTCATGCATTACTGCGTTAAACTTCTCAGATAGCGATAGGTTATTTGCATATCAAATTACATCTCTTACAAGACATTGATAGTATAAAACACCATGTCCACGACGTTTCCCGATAATTTTTTCACTACCAATTAAAGCATGAGTAAATTCGTGTGCTATTAATGTTTTCTGTCAATAAGTTGGATTACTTTCATCTATTTCTTCCTTGATTTCAATGATATTCGATGACGGAACATAATGACCTGCATGCGAACCTCTAAATTGCTTATTAGCATAAATTTTAAATGGAAACCTTTCATCAACGTTTTTAATGTCTTTATGATTCTCTGCTAATTGTTCATGATTTCATTCTTTGTATTGATCAATTATTTTTCTATTGTTAATACCTAAATATTTCATAGCTCAATCAAAATCAAAAATCTGTTCACCGTTTAATTCTTCTTTATTCATATTAATTCTCCCTTAATTTTATCTAAATTTATCCTTAATCATATTTTCGTGTCATCAAATACATAATAATATTACTTACTTGCAATTTTGTAAATTAATTTATGAATATGTAATAAAAATAAATAGATATTTATTAAAAAAAATACAATTAGCAGTTATTTAAGCAACCATTTAATTAAATTTAGATATTGAATTCCGTTGCGATCTTTAGATTCTAATTCATTTAAGGAAAGCAAAATTTTCGGATTGGAATCTCTTATTTTTAAAAAAGGATCAATTTCCCGTTCAACATTTTCATCAGTTAAATATTCAGTAACTTGTAAATACAATGTTTCTTCGTTATTCTTAGCAACAAAATCAATCTCATTAATCGTTCTACTGGTACCAATAAAAACTTCATATCCGCGATATTTAAGTTCGTTTAAGACAATGTTTTCTAAGAGTTTGCCACGGTTATGCGCGAAATTTTTGAAGATGGCATTTTTCATCCCAATGTCAATTGGGTAATATTTACATAAATTGTCTAAAATTTTTAAACCTTTTAAATCAAATTTGTTGATTTTTTGAATTAAAAAACATTGACGCAATAATTCAACATATTTAATAATTGTTGTTCGTGATAATGCAGAACCATTTTTCCTTATAACATTATAGATATTCTTGTAGCTAAGTTCTTTTCCTAGGTTATCGAATATGAACTTATAAATGTTTGTTAGCTCTGAGACATCAAGAACATTATTTCTTGTTAAAATATCATTTTGTAAAATATCGCTATAAATCATATTTAAGTACGTATAAATTTCCTTCTCATTTTCAAACATGAGTCTACCAGGCATGCCACCATATTTGAAATACTTATCAAATTTGGTTTTAATATTTGGTTCATTCTTGTGGCACAATTCAGAAAATACAAGCGGATAAACAGTAATCACAATATTTTTACCGGTAATTAGTGTGGATATCTCGCCTGACAACAATTTTGAATTGGAGCCAGTTATATAAATATCCATATTTTTTTTGTTTATTCAACTATTGATAATGATTTGAAAATCCTTGATTTCTTGAACTTCATCTACGAATAGATAGTTTTTCTTTGTTGGTTTATAATGTTTTTTAATATAGTTATTTAGTTTATCTAAGTCATTAATATTCTTAGATGTTTGATAATCATTTAAGTCCACAAAAATAATATTGGAATCACTATCTTTCTTTAATATTTCGACATACTGAAGCATCAAAGTAGATTTCCCGCATTTTCTTACTCCTACAATAACTTTAATTAGTTTCTTGTCTCGATAATTTAATAATTCTTGTAAGTATTTGCTTCTTTTTATCATAACACCATTATACATAAAAATACAATCTATGTTACTTTTTTTACAAATTTACAAAAAAATCCAATCCATGTTGTTTTTTTCTACACGGTATATTATTAAAAAATAAAATTAAGAATTTTATTAGGTACATAAATAATTTTTTTGGGTTTACGTCCGTTGATAAAACGAATTATCTTAATATCTTTTAAAGCAATTAACTCCACTTGTGTTTGTGTATCATTTTTATTAATAATAATCGTTGTTCGCAGTTTTCCATTTTCTTGGACTGGCAAAGTAATAACATCATCAATTGTCATCTTTTCATCATGTAACGGCCAAGTTTGTAATGAAATGGAATCTTCTTTTTTAAATACCTCGTGTCACAATTCCTCAGCAATGTGGGGCGCAAAACAAGAAAGCACGATTAAGAAACATTGAGCGTGTTCAGTATTTAACGATTTGTAATTGTAACATTCATTAATGTAAATCATCATTTGTGAAATAGCGACATTGAAACTGCGTTCTTCAATTAAATTGGATACACGTTTTATGAATTTATGAAAAGCAATATTTAATGATTTGCTTTTTTCATCAAGTTTATTTACAAATGTAATATTGTTCTCTTTGTATAAGCGATAAACTCGATCTAATCATTTACGCATACCATCAACACCACTATCAGTTCATGCTAAAGAAGCGATAACCGGTCCCATAAACATTTCATACATTCTTAAAGCGTCAGCGCCATGAGTCGTTACAATTTCGTTAGGATTAACAACATTCCCTTTAGATTTGGACATTTTTGCACCATCTGGTCCAAGAATCATTCCTTGATTGATAATCAATTGGAATGGTTCTTTCGTAGGTACAACACCAATGTCGTATAAGAAGTGGTGTCAAAAACGACTATACAATAAATGTAAGACGGCATGCTCTTGACCACCGACATATAAATCAATTGGTAATCACTTTTTAAATAGGGCACTTGCTTGTTTGCTGTCCAATGGTAAATATTCACCATTAGTTTGTTTCATTAAATAACCTAAATAATATCAACAAGAGCCAGCCCATTGTGGCATAGTGTTAGTTTCACGACGGAAATGTTTCCCATTAATTTCAACGTCTAATCAATCTGCTAGGTTGGCTAACGGAGATTCGCCGGTATGTGATGGTTTAATATTTGTTGCCTTTGGCAATAGTAATGGTAATTGTTTTACTAAATGCGGTTTTTGATTCCCATCAAAAATAATTGGAAATGGTTCGCCTCAATATCTTTGACGGCTAAAAATTCAATCTTTCAATTTGTAAGTAATGTGTTCTTTTCCAATTTTATGTTCGATTAAGTAGTCAATGATTTTTTTGCTAGCGGCTTCATTGTGTAAACCATCAATCAATAGGGAATTAATGTGTATGCCATCGCCTTCGAAAGCTTTGTCTAGTCGTTCGGTTTTGATAATGAATTTGATTGGTAATTTATACTTTAAAGCAAATTCATAATCTCGTTGGTCATGAGCTGGTACACCCATTACCATCCCTGTAGCATATGAATTTAAAACATAATCAGCCACATAAATCGGTATTTGCTCATTATTAAACGGATTAATGGCATAGCTTCCGGTAAACACGCCAGTTTTGTCTTTTTCTAAATCCTTACGCTGTAAATCTGTTTTGGTTTTGGCTTTCTTAACATAAGTTTCAACTACTTTTTTATGCTCAACTGTTGTTAGTTTGCTTACTAATTCATTTTCGGGAGCAATACATAAAAAAGTTACACCATAAATTGTGTCTGGTCTTGTTGTAAATACTTCGATTGGTGTTTTTGTAGAAGTTTCAAATTTAATTAAAGCGCCGATGGAACGTCCGATTCAATTACGTTGCATTAATTTCAAAGATTCAGGTCAGTCAACTTCGTCTAAACCTTCTAATAGCTTGTCGGCATACTTTGTAATTTTCAATACTCACTGACGCATTGGTTTCTTAATCACTGGGTGTTGACCACGTTCAGATACCATTTTACCATTAACAATTAAAACTTCTTCATTGGCCAATACCGTGCCTAGTTTTTCACACCAATTAACTTCAATGTCTTTAATTTCTGCTAAACCATTTTCAAATAATTTGCTAAAAATTCATTGCGTTCATTTGTAATAATGAGGATCAGTGGTATTGACTTCTTTATCATAATCATAACTAAATCCCATCATTTGTAATTGTTTGCGAAAGATGTCAATATTTTTTTTGGTAAAACTTTCTGGATCGTTTCCCGTATCGATTGCATATTGCTCAGCTGGTAAACCAAAAGCATCTCATCCGATTGGATGCAACACATCAAACCCTTGCAATCTTTTATAGCGAGCAATAATATCGGTAGCAGTGTATCCTTTAAGATGGCCTACGTGCAACCCTGAACCACTTGGATATGGGAACATATCTAGAACATAATATTTTTTATCACTGTTATTAACAAACTTATAAACATTGTTTTCATTTCAATATTTTTGTCAACGTTTCTCAATTAAATTATGATTGTACATGCTTTTATAATTGTAGCATAGACAAACGATGTTCAATCATGGTAATTAGTTAAAAATATATGTTCGAAATGGTAAGCAAGATTTATTGCTATGGATAAGAAAAAACCTGAAACCGCAGAAGAATGAATTGAATATTCTAAGGAATGAACACTTGAATTATTAGGCTATCGAAATAAAGATAAAAATAAAAAATAATTATTTAGACCTTATTTTTAGTTCAGCTTTACTTTGTCATTCATTTTCTTTAGTTGATTTCAATACCAATATTGTAGCTTCTTGCAAACTATTGGCTTCTACCATTTTATTCGCAGACATAGTAGTTAAAATGGTAGCGGTAACATTAAATTTTTCATATGTACTCCTCCTTTTCTTTAAATTGATGGAAAAGCAATAATAAACTAATAATCTAAAAAATCATTTCGTAATTTTTTCGAACTTTTTTCAGTTTAAAGTTTATTGGTAAAATGACTTTGATATAATTGCCTATATGAAAAGTAAAAAACCAGAAACTTTAAAAGAGTGAATAGCTGAATTTGATGAAGAAGCCTTCCGACTACTAGGCTACGGCAGAAAAAATCGCTAATTTATTTAGCATTTGTTTTTAATTCGGATTTGGAAACCCATTCCTCACGTTTTGCGGATTTCAAAGCTTTCTGAGTAGCATCTTCTAAATCAATAGCTTCTACAATCATAGCAAGAGTTTTAGTCATCACTAATGTCATGCTAACTTTAATTTTGCTCATATTCCTCCTTGTTTTTTAATATAGATATGCAATAATAATCTAAAAATTCGAAAAACCATTTCGTTGTTTTTTCGGATTTTTTTCGGTTTTGATTTATTTGAATTAATGCAATTTACTTGTTACTTTATGTGGCATGTCACTAGAATCGTAGTTATTGTTCATTACACTATTAATGGCCTTAGTCATTAATTTATTGACTTCTCTAGAATTAAAACGTTCACCATCAGTTAGAATCTCTTCAGTTTCAAACTTAATCGTTTCACGTTTTACACCGCCAGTTTTATAATCACTATCAACTGTTTTGTATTCAGTAAAATTAATGAAATCTTCGTTTGCAGAAGTTTGGTTAAAATTCTTGTCTTCCACAGTTTCACCAAAATTAATGGCTGGTGCTTCTTCAATCGGTAGAACTTCATCACTCGCCGATACTAGATACGAAGCTTTTAAACCATCAAAGCTTTCGTCGGTTACATAATCAATCCCATGTACTAATGTTAAAGAGTTGTCTTTAGTCACATCTTTGAAAATATTACGAATGTCATTAGTAACTGATGAAGGTACTTTCGTACTAATCCTCAAGTTCATCAAAATCTTGATGTTACCTGTTTTAATGTTTACATCGGTAAAACTGGCTTTCATGCTTCTTTTAATGGCTTCATCTAGTGCTTTATGGGAATATTCTGTTTTCAATTCAAAAGTTCCAGCCATAAAGGTTTTGTGAGCTTTAAAGAAGTTTCTCACATCGGAAAAATCTAGGTTCATGTTTGAGGCACTATCAACCATATCAACAATGTCGCTAACAACACTGCTAACTTCGATATTGGCTTTCTCAAAAGCATTCACGAACGAAATACTTTTATCGTTATTAATAATACGGTCATTACTAATCTTAGTAATCGAATCAACTTCGTCTTTTAGGACGTCAAAACTATTTAAAGCGTTTTCATAAACGTTGTGTCCTTCAGCATTAACGGAAGGGAAATTCACGATCGCAATCGTCAAAATACCTAATTGGTTGGCAATCTTGGCAATTTCTGGTGAAGCACCACTTCCAGTACCTTTGCCCAAACCAGCCACTAAAAACAAAATATCAGTATTTTCTAGAACA
This sequence comes from Mycoplasmataceae bacterium, assembly GCA_031265955.1. Classification (GTDB taxonomy): domain Bacteria; phylum Bacillota_I; class Bacilli_A; order Mycoplasmatales; family Mycoplasmoidaceae; genus Malacoplasma_A. The sequence goes on from JAISBY010000010.1 coordinate 474,909, forward strand.
GAACGAATATCATTTGTTGCTTCATCAACTGAAGCTTTACCAATGAGTGGATCGCCACCGCTACCAGCGCCACGTAGTGTTTTTTTACCTAGTAGATACACATTGGTTAAACCTTGGATTCGTTTCAATGCTTTAAAGTCGGTATTAAGCGCATATAAGTTTACATTCTCTGGTCAACTTCGTGCACTAATCATGTAATCAATTACATTACATCCAGCACCACCAACACCGAAAACTTTTACACGAAAATTACCAAGTGTGTCAGTGTCATCATCTAAATTACTAAGCAAACCATTAGTTTTACCATTAACATCAATTTTCTTGTCAAACAAATCATGTTCTTCTGGAACTTTGACTTGATTAATAATATCTTTCAAAATACTTGCCATACATTAATCTCCTAATTTCGCCGCTCATTTGGTGGAAATGATTCCTAACCTTACTCACAAGTTTTGTTTGAATTGATAGTTAGAAGCCTTTTGCGATAAAAACGGATCAATACTATAAGTATGATAATCTCTGGTAGTAGTTTGGTGGTTGTAGGTGTAAGCTGCTGCTGCTAACATGTTATTTACAGCATAATCTTCCAAACCGATAACGGTGTTAGTTAATATTTCTACTGGAATACTTTGGATGGTAGTAATTGGACAAGCTTCTTTAAAAGCGTAAGTTAAGGCATCCACAACATTTAAATAAACTTTATTAAAGTTGGAATGACATTTTTCCTTTAAACTGGCTAATTCAACTTCAATATCTTTGAACAAACGCTTGCTAGTAATCTTTAAAGCGGTAGATAATGATTTGACATTGGCTTCGCTGATTGTCAAAAATTCATCAGAGTATTTATGCAGTAATGTTGTGTCTTCGTTAACATTCGCTAAAATATCCAAAGATTCAATCATTGGCAAAATGTTGGTAGATGTAGGAATACCAAGGATTTTTTTGACTTCAGCTAAATATCAATTGCCACCTTTTGGGATGGTGATAATCGCTTTGACATCACCGTTCTTGTTGTACAAATTAATAATAGTAGAAGTGGTTTTCACATCAATGACAACACCATCAATCCCGGTTCCGTTCACTAAAACCCCTAAACATAAACTATTGCAGGTAATCCCTAATACATTACCACCAAATTGTTTCACGAGATCAGAAAATTGATCCACAATTTTACGTGAAGCAACTAGTCCTACATAGTCAAAACTAATCTTTTTGCCAATGTCACCTTCTGGGAAAGTTTGTGAAAATTTATTATCCAAATATCATCCAGTCGGATGAATTTTAAGCATGTATTGATTTTCATCACGTTTTGCTAACAATAGTTTTTCAGCATAATTGTTAGCGTGATCTTCAGTTAAATTTTCAAATACCAATGATTCCGGACTGCGTCCTTCAATGGATTTAATTGGCAAGCAAGAGATATTAATAATATAGCGTTTAATATTCAAACCAAGAAAGCTGTCAGCGTTACTAACTAAATTACGAAGTTTATCTACTAAATTTTCATAGTTGATAAAAGCAATGTTTTCGTCTAAATAAGTGTGTTCAACACTATTAAAATACAAACAATTAACTTTGTGTTCCTTGGAATTTTCAATTACCAACAAGTTAATCTTATTGCGTTCAAACGAAATAATAGCGTAAACTCTTTCTAGTTTGTACATAAACCTACTCTTTTTGTTTCTCCTCAGATATATCTAAATCCTCAAGATTGATACGTGTAGTTGGTGCTACTTTCACTTTTTCAATCCATTCATTTTCATCTTTAAGGTTTACCTTAATGGTTTTATTTTCTTTCTTCATATTATTTCCTTTCAATCACTCTTAATTTTGCCGAACGAGCTCTTCGGTTTCTAGCAATTTCTGCTTCGGTGGGAACAACTGGGTGTTTAGTAATCAATTCAAAGTTAACTGTATCGTTCATAATGGGAACTTCTTTGGGAATTTGTGATGATGACATTCTTAAAAATTCATGTTTCACAATCCGATCTTCTAAAGAATGGAAACTAATTACTGCCATTCTGCCTTGTGAAGCTAATAAGTCAAAAGCATGCTTCAATAATTGTTTGATGTTTCTTAGTTCATCATTAACTGCAATCCGCAACGCTTGAAAATAATTTCGAGCTGGATGTTTTTTCTCGTGTAGTTTAGCTGGTGGGACACTGTCTTTAATAATCTTTACTAACTCTAGTGTAGTGTCAATTGATTTGTGTTTACGATATTCAAGAATACCATTAACAACCGCTTTACTATTGTAAATTTCACCATAATAACCAAAAATATCATAAAGCTGTTTAGCATCATAATTATTAACGATAAAGCGTGCATCCAATTTTTGGTTTTGATTCATACGCATATCTAATGGTCCGTCGTTGTGGTAGCTAAAGCCTCTTGTAGGATCATCGAACATTGGACTAGAAACACCCAAATCAACGAGAATACCATTGACAGCTACAATTTGTAAATCACGCATAACGGATTGTAATTCACTAAAATTCTTACAAATGGTTTGTACTCTTTTGTCAGAACTAAATAATTTATTTAAGCAATCAACGGCAGTTTGATCTTGATCAATACAAATTAATTTTCCTTTTTGATCCAACCTGTCAAGGATTACTTTGCTATGTCCACCAAGCCCCGCGGTACAGTCCACATAAATACCATTGGGTTTAATGTTTAGTAAATCAATGGTTTCTGTAAGAAGGACAGGAATGTGGGTACTATTTGTTGGAATCATCTAATCGCTCCGCAATTGTTTCGTACATTGGTGATGTATCTTTTTGAAATTTCAAATACTTGCTTTCGCTTCAAATTTCAATTTTATTACCGACACCAATGATTACGGTATTCTTGACAAGTTGAGCCGCACTAATTAATTCGTTAGGTACAAGAATACGTTTAGCGCTATCAATCTCCACATCGTGAGAATTAGCAAAATAGATACGTGATGCGTTACGGCTATCTTTTTTATTCTCTGAATATTGGCTTAGATATTGGTAACGCTTTTCAAATTCCTCTGGCGTTCTAATTTCCAAACAGCCTTCAAATCCCTTACTTAAGAAAATATGCTTAGGTAACTTAGCAATAAATTTTGACGGTAAAGTCAAACGATTTTTATCATCAAGATTATGCTTGTAAGTTCCTAGAAATATCATCTTCCACTTTCTCCCACTTTGTAACACTAAACATTATATACATACAATAAGAAAAATACAATTATTTTTAAAAAAAATTAATGCACTCTTTAGAGTGCATTAAGAATTTATTGATTTTCCTAATAAAAACACCTTAATTCTATGAATTAAGGTTGATAAATATTAGGAATTTTTTAGTGTAAATAAACGATTGTTAGAACCATACCAATAATAACGATTACTAAAATGCTTAGTGAAACAATTAAAGTAATTTTTTGTTTTTTAGCAATCGCCATTATTTGTACGCTTTCGCAAAATTAAACAATGTTTTGAATAAAGCCGGAACTGATTGTTTCTTAAATTCAGTAGAACCAGCGATATCGGCATGAATGAAATTAGTATCTTTTGCAAATAGATTTAAAAATTCTGCTGCTGTGTTAGAACTGCCTTTTCTACCAGCACTAATGTTAGCCATATCAGCAATTCTAGAATTATTGATTATCTCTTTTTGGAAAACATCGTGAAGCGGCATACGTCAAATTAATTCTGGCGCTTGCTCGGCAGCAGTTTTTAAAATAGCTCATTCTGCTTCGTCTGTTGCTCAAATACCAGTATATAAGTCTCCGAGCGCCACGAGAATGGCTCCGGTTAGTGTAGCCACTGTTACAATGGTATTTGCCTTCAAATCCCTTTTTGCATAAGTAATGCCATCCGCTAGTGCCAAACGTCCTTCTGCATCAGTGTTTAAAATTTCTACAGTTCGTCCATCATATGAAGTTAATACATCATTAACACGGTAAGCATGTGGACCAATGTCGTTGCTAGTAATTGTAGCCACACCAACGACATTAGTTTCAATTTTTAATTTAGCCAAAGCATAAATATTGGCCAAGGTGATGGCTGCACCACTCATATCCATATGCATTCCAGTCATAAACTCACCAGGTTTTAAATTTAAACCACCAGTATCGAAGGTTAATCCTTTACCAACTAAAGCAAGTTTATTCTTTTTGGGAGCATTGTTATATTCAACAACAATAATTCTTGGTTTATTCTCTTTTGGGGAAACTTGACCAACAGCGGTAATTAAACCCATTTTCTTTTTAAGCAATTGATCATTATGAAGCACTGATAATTTAATTTTTGGCATGCCTTGAAATTTGCTTTTAATGATTTTTTCAAAATTATCAGCTGTTAAATAATTACCAGGCATATCCATTAATTTTTTAGCAAAACTTTCCGCCTCAGCACTTACTTGTGCGACTTTTACGAACTTCCCATATTTTGTTAAATCCACAATGAAATTATGTTGGTGAGTTGGTGTTTTATTAATGGTTTTTAATGAGTACTTTTCAGTTGTAAAAGCATCGGCTGAAAAAATGGCGTTTAATACCGCTTGCTTGTCTTCTGGTTTTGTAAAGAAACTTAGAAAACTATTAATGTCTACATTAATAGAATTTTTTTGATTGTGCATAAAGCTTAAAAAACTATGATTAAAAGAAGGCAAATAAACACAATCACAAAGTGGTCAATAAATTGTTTTACCATCTGTAAAAAATTCACCACATTTTTTGTGATTTTTATTTAATTTATCCTTAGTAGAAATTGCTACTAATGTGAGTTCATATTTCTTAGTTTGATTTATTACTGACATAATACCTTTAATTGTAAATAATTAATGAAATAATATTTATCTTATTTGAATTTTTTATATTTTTTAATATGTGCTAAAAAATTTTTCATCTCGCTTATGACGTCATACACAGAAGCAACATTTAATTTTTCGCTGATACTATGTGGATTTAAATTTTCGGCTCCATATGAAAAAGCACCCACAATTGTCGGTATTTTATCAATTAATACGGCAGGTTCTAAACCTCCAGAAGAAAAAGTGAAAGATAATATTTTTTTAAATTCATTTTTTAGAAATTTTTGAAAGGCCAAACCAAAATTATTGTCCTTTGTTTCTATCGGTCATCCTTTTGTGTTGTTACTAATGTCAACTTCTCCATTAGACGATTTGATAATTTGTGCTATCTGGTTACATAATTGAAATTTCTGCGATTCAAATAGCGCTCGACATTTAATGGCTATGCGACAATTTTGGTTAGTTAAATAAATGCTCTCAATATTTGATGAACATTCCGTTTTTTGATAAAGAATATTAAATGTTTGCTGTCCATCTGGTAATGTATATATTAAATTAATGATTGCCATTGAATCTGACGTTGCAATCATTTGAGCATCAGTTTTCTTTACCATATTCACAGATAATTGGATGTGATTTTCTACGCGATAAATTTCTTTTAACTGTTTATAAATGATGTTTATTTTTGCTTTTATTTTTAAAACATCTCTTTTATCTATTGCAATAAAAGCACAACATGATGTTGGGATTTGCATTTCTATTGATGAGCTTAAAAAATTAATTAGATTAAGATCAAAACAACTTTTTAGATTGAATAAAATATATCCCATTCCTTTAAAAGCATTTAAATGATTAAATTTTGCTTGTTGCGCGCTATGTCCACCTAATAAGTCAAATAATTTGATAGACATAATTACTTTATGTGATGGAATCTGTATTTTTTTCAATTTTAATTTTGCATCAATTTGAACTGCGCCATTGCAACCTATAGTAATGTTTTTATTACTACTATCAAAATTAATAAGATATTGCCCTCGAATAAAATTGGAATTTATATTTTTAGCACCAATCAAGCCTATTTCTTCTTGTGTTGTAATAATAATTTCTAACGGTCCATGTCGATAGGATTTATCAGTTGCTAACGCCATAATAATCGCTACTCCAGAAGCGTTATCCGCTCCTAGATTAGTTTCTTTGGCATATAAATACCCATTTTTGTATAAAGGAACAATAGGATTGTTATCAAAGTTATGATTGGACGTTGCTGATTTAACAGCTACCATATCGGCATGAGCTTGTAAAATTATGATCGGTTCTTTCTCAAAACCTTTAGATGGTTGTATTTTGGCCATTAAATTTCCAGCTTCGTCTATTTCTGTCATTATTTGATGCCTAACAAAAACATTTTTTATATATTGAATAACTTGTCGCTCGTTTTTGCTAACTCTTGGTATGGCTGAAATAGCATAAAAATATTTTCATATTGGATCATTTAGTGAAAATTTCTTATGCATATTTTTGACCTTTAGTTACAAAATAATTGATCAATCCTTTTATCATCACACCAGTTGCACGGTTTTTTTCTATGCCTGTTGCTCCGATATCCAAATGAATAAATTTACTTTGGTTGTTTACAAAAACATTTAAAAAAGCAGCGGCTGAACTGGAAGACCCGTATTTATTTTTATTTGGAGCATTGGTAATATCTGCTAATTCCGCCGAACGAACTGCCATATCATTAATCCGATGCATTGGCATAATTCAAATTTCATCACCTACAACATCACTAAGCGATTTAAAATAATTAGCAAATTGTAAATCGTTACTTCAGCATCCTGTCATATATTTACCTAACGAAATGGCGATAGAACCAGTGAGAGTAGAAATTTCAATAATTTCATGAGGATGAAATTTTTCAATCCCATAGCTAATCATGTCAGCCAAAGTCAAACGGCCCTCTGCGTCTGTACTATCAATTTGAACACTGATATTATCTCTCGTTTTAATTACAGATGATGGTAAAACAGAACTTTCTCCGATTATGTTATCTGTAAAACCAACAACTGCTATCACATTGACTTTTACCTTTAACTTAGCCAACGCAATTAGTACACACAATACATCGCACCCACCACATTTGTCTAATCTCATGTCATTCATTTCTTTTTTTAAATTAATACCACCAGTATCAAACGTAATGCCCTTGCCAATTAACAATGTTGTATGTTTGTCCTGACGATTACCTAAATATTTAGCGACAACTAAATATGGCTCCCTTTGAGAACCTTGGTTAACTTTTAGAAATAGATTAAGTTTTTCGCATTTTATTTGCTGTTTATTCAAAATATCTACTTTAATTTTTTCACGTGTTAATAATTTCTTAAAAGTATTAGACAAAGCAAATGGTGTCCCGTCAGTTACAGGATCAGAATCTGATAATTGTTTGGCTAATTCAATAGTTTGATAGATTATGGCAATATCAATTAAATTTTTACATTTAACTTTAGGATTCAAAAAAACATTTAGATTAGGTTTAACATCACTTTTTTTGTTAGTATAAGTGATTGAATAATTGGCGTATAGTAATTCAAATAAAATACGACAGCGTGTTTCGTTGTATGGAAGTTTTCACTCAATACTAATAGAGTTAGCTTTAGCTAGTTGAATTTTCCTTATGCTTCACAGACTAAATTCTAGTTTAGTTGAATCATCATCAAAATTAATTACATAAACATTCCCAAAAATTTTATATTCCAACGGCTTTAATTTCATACCTTCTCATTTATCGGTAATAATGAGTTTTACATCACTTTTTTTATTTTCTCTAAACAGTATTTTCATATTTATATTTCCTTTGGCGCCATTTTGGTAAGCACAAACCTTCCGTGTTGCGTCACAACCACATCATCTTCAATTCGAACCCCGCCTAAATTGGGCACATAAATACCAGGCTCAATTGTGATGGTACTATTTGGAAATAAAGGGACTTTATCATTTTTTTCAAAACGAGATTCTTTAATACCGGCTAATCCAAGACGATGTCCAAGCGCATGAATAAATCTATCGCCGTATTTGCTATGTGTATAAATAAATTTACGTACCATTAAATCTATTTCATATCCTGTTTTATTCGTTTGAACTAATTTAATCCCTAATTTATTGGCTGCTAATACTATTTTATATATTTCTACCATTTGTTTTGTAGGTGCTCCCAACCAAAAAGTTCTAGTTAAATCAGAATTGTAACCTTTGTATGTGCAGCCAATATCAATTTTAATAAATTCATTCAATTTTAATTTACGTTCGGTTGACTTGTGGTGAGGCTCCGCGCTATTTTCACCAAATGCTACAATAGGATCAAAAGCAAAATTATCTGCACCCAATTCAAACATCTTTTGTAAAATAATGCTTTTAACTTGTAATTCTGTCATTCTTGGTTTAATTATTTTGCGGATATAACGCATAGTTACACAGACTATATTTGCAGCTTTTTGCATATATTTAAGTTCGTAAGGAAGTTTAACTACGCTTAAATCTTTGCTAATTATGGGTGTGACACGGATTTTTGAGCATAGGGGTTGTAAATATTCTTCATACTGTTGAAATGTAACCATTTCTTTCTCAAATAATAAATGTTTAATATTATTTTGTTTAATTACTTTGATAACATCGTCAATGTTTGTGAATAATACTATTGAGGCAAATGTAGTATTTTCCTTGTATGTGTCAATATCACGACGATTAATGAAAAGAAAAGTTTTATTTTTAGTTGCTAGACATAACGTAAAAGATAATTGACTGTCTAATAGCCAAGTTTTATTAGCTTTGGAAATAATAAGCAATCCTTGGGCTTTATGCTTGTCAAGAAACCCACCAACAATCTTCATCTTTTTTTGATAATCATATTTAGTCATAATAAATTTATTCCATTTCCAATTGTTCTTTAACCTTAGTTTTTAAAACATCAGCTTCAGTTCCAAAAATACTTTGAACGGATGTTGGAGAAACACGAACTACCCCTACCGCTCCCAAAGACTTTAATTTATCATCGTTCACTAGTGAACCGTTTTTAACTTGAACACGTAATCGAGTAAAACAGGCTTCTACTACAGTAATGTTATCCTTGCCACCATAAGCCTCAATAATGCCAATTATTCTCTCGTTACCTTTTAAGTTTTTATTATCTTTTTTAGCTAAATAATCTTTCTTACTAAATAATTGGTTGCCACCACGACCAGGAGTATGCAAATCAAAACGCTTAATTGCCCATTTAAAAAAGAAAAAATAAATTGGTGAAAATACCAAACCAATAATACACACCATCCAAATGTTAATTCCACCACCAGTTACATCCTGGATGATTCCTAATGTCATTACATCTAAAAAACAAGTTCCAACAAAATGACCGCCATAAGGTGTATAAATAGATAAAATGGTATTTACCATACATATCAATCCAGCCATGGCAGCATGAAATCCTCAATACATTCATGGCACTAAAAACAAGAAAGTAAATTCAATAGGCTCAGTAATACCGGCAAAAAATGAAACAAACCCAGCAGATAAAACAATAGAACCAGCCAACTTACGATTATCCCCTTTAGGAGCAGCCAATAACATCGCTAATGCTGCTGCTGGCAAACAAAACATCATAAATGCTCCCATCCCCGATACATATTGTCCAGGATTAAATGTATAGCTACCGTTATGCAAATATTTTGTCCCTTTAAAAATCATATCAGGTGTCAAATGTACATTAACAGAAGACATTTCTCCGGTGGTTAAAGGGGTAAGAGTAACGGTTCTACCCACATAGTTTAGCAATTGATAATTGATATTGGCATCGCCAGATATAACGGTGGCGTTATTAATATTAAGCACAGTCGCTCATGAAGCACCCATTGTGTTACCAACTTGATAATATTGACCATTTCAATACGCAATGGCTTGTGCTTGCTGATCTCAGCTACCACCAACAGGAGTCCAATTCATTAAGTTACTTATGACATGGTGCAATCCAAACGGTAATAATGCTCTATTTAAAAACATGTATACAAATGAGTTTAATCCTACCGGAGCGCTAGATAAACCAGTTCCGGCATAATATAAGCCTTTACCTATTAGTGGTCATGTAATGCTAAATAAAATTCCCAATAACATTGCACAACAAATAGAAATAATAGGAATAAATCGCACTCCGCTAAAGAACCCTAAAGTTTTTGGTAGTTGAATTGCTTTAAATTTGTTATATAGATAAGCTGTCGCTAATCCGATAATAATACCACCAAACACACTAGTATTCAAAGAAGTCATACCAGGAATATTGTTAGTGGTAAAAATCCCACTAAATTCTTGCAATCCGTCAGTACCAGTAAAAGTGTATCACATGAAATAGTAACTATCACCTTTGTGGACTAGAAAAGCCGATTGGATAGCACAAAAAACTATCCAACTAATGAGTGCGGACAGACCAGCCATACCTGCGTCTTTCGTAAACGAAATGGCAATAGCTATGGCAAATAATATCGGTAAACAGCGAAACACAATCGTTCCTGGTAAAGAAATAATATTACCAAACAACACAGCCATTTCATTGCTTTCGCCAAAAATAGAGGGAAATATCGCTCCTATTCCTAGTAACATACCAGCAATTGGCAATACTGCAACTGGTAACATTAAGCCTTTGGATAATAAAGCTAATTTATCCTTAATACGACTATCTTTAGTATTAGCAATACTAACTTCTCCAAAATTTAGTTGCTTTGTTTTAAACTTAAACATTAGTCGTTACTCACTGTTAGTAACACATAGATGTAATCAGTAATTACATAATTATCAATCGAAACATGCACCCCTATATGATATGTTTGTGGTGCGGGAATATTATTGCTGTAAATCCATGCGGCGTATTGAAAATTGCCATCGTTAGCATTGGATGTAATTTGACTAGATTTAATTTTGATTTCATCATCATTAAAAGGTGTGGTTTGCCCAATATTTTCAATGGTTCATTTTGGTGCCGGCGGTTGATAATTGTGGTAACTTTTGCCACTGAACTGTATTTGAAATTCAGCATTCGGATCATTTTCATCAACTGCCTTTGTATCTTCAGTATTTGTTTGAGATTTTAGTTCAACAATATGCTGCCCTTGATTGTAATATTCTGCCGTATAAGTGTAGGCAATACTACTAGTATTAAGTTCAAATCTCGCAGCTTGAGAAGAAAATCACATTCCTACAATACCTACAACTAAAATGATTACCACCACACTAATTACGATAATTTTGGCTTTTCATTTTCTATTTGTTTTTACTGTTTTTGTATCATCCATAAATTACTCCATAAAGAAAGAAAACAAAAAACAAGACTATTATTTCTAAATAATAGTCTTGTTCTCGGGAAAGCATACTAAACTAATGTTTGCAACGTTAATGTATTTGATTATTCCCTTAGTTAATCGCACAAATGAGTATAACAAACATTGATACACATTTAGAAAAGATTTAAATGATTCCTGAGAACGGCAAATGATAAATATGTTTATTTTTTGACTATACAAAATATATTTATAATGATTTTATGATTACGAAAGAGTTGTTTCATTACGTTGACAATAGTATCCACGATGTTGATTGACAAGATGCTATTAGAATTGCATCTGCCCCATTAATAAAGCATAAAATTGTAACAAATGATTTTGTTGATAAATTGATTAATGAAACAATCCGACTTGGACCATATTATATTTTGGCACCATACATTGCTTTAGGACACATATCACCAGATTCATCTATACTACAGAATAGTTTATCATTAACCATTTTTTCAAAACCCATACCATTTAAAGATGATACAAATCATGATGTAAAATTTTTATTTGTGCTTACATCCTTTGACGGCAATTCACATATGGAAATTATGAGCAATTTTGCTTCGCTTATATCTAACGAACTTTTTAGAAGTAATTTGCATAAAGTAAAAAACTATCAAGATTGATTCATATTATGCAGTAAACATAAGGAATAAAAATGAATGAGTTCACGAATGAATTATTAAAATTTTTAACTAATTTTTTTGGAACACCAGCAATTTTGATTGGAATTTTTGCGCTGTTAGGTTGTTTATTACAACACAAAAAAATGGGAGAAACCGTTGTTTCAGTTTTTAAAACCATTATTGGTTTTCTAATTATTGGTGGGGGTGCAGCGTTAGTAGGTACATCCATCGGTGCTTTTAGTGGTGCCTTTGACTTATTGTTTAATCGCCAAGGATGAATTGCTAATAATGATGTTATTCCAGGAATTTTATTAATGATGGACAATATGGCTTGAGTAGCATCTTGTGGTTCGTTAATTTTGGTTTTTGGAATGTTGTTAAATTTAGTTTTAGCACGCATTAGTGGTTTTAAATTCGTTTATTTAACCGGCCATTCCGCTTGATACTTTTCTACCATGTTAGCGTCTATAATGGTGGCGGCTGGATTAAATAATAAAATTGATATGTGACAAATTGTATTATGCGGTTCTTTATTGGTGTCGGTATGAATGGTTGTTCAACCACAACTATTGCAAAAGCACATGAATATCATTACATCCAATCAACCCATTTCACTAGCTCACACTGGTGGGTTAGGGTATTTTGCCAGTGGAATAGTTGGAGATTTAGTTTTTAAAATAAAAGGGGCAAAAGTACGATCAACCGAATCAATTAATTTTCCTAAAGGATTAGCGTTTTTGAGAAATACTAATGTATCAATTGCATTAACGATGTTAGTATTATTTTCTGTGGTTTATTTTTCTTGTTGAGGTGTTAGAGGTTCGCAAGCGATGATTGATGCAGGAATTATTTCAAGTTCTGATTCCGTTATTGTACAAGGCATATTAATGGCTTTTACTTTCGCCGCTGGTGTAGAAGTTATTTTGATTGGCGTAAGAATGTTTATCGCTGAACTCACACCAGCTTTTAAAGGTATTGCAGAAAAATTAATTAGGGGTTCTCGCCCCGCTATTGATTGCCCTGTAGTATTTCCTTTTGCTCCTAACGCTGTAATTATTGGTTTCATCGCTTCTATGATTGCAGGAATAATATGTTTTGGCGTCAGCATTGGCATTGCAAGTAGTTTGCCTACAAGTAGCACTTGAGCGGTTGTGGTGATTCCAAGTATTGTTCCTCATTTCTTCACCGGCGCCACTGCAGGTGTGTTCGGCAACGCTAAAGGAGGCGTTTGAGGTTGCATACTTGGAGCGTTTGTAAATGGCATTATTATTTCTACTGTTCCATATTTATTTATTGGATCCGGCGCATATTGTTGAAACACTCATGTTATTTGAGGCGACGCAGATTTTATCGTTGGCTTTGTACCATTCTTATTAATAAAATATGCAACGCGATGATCTCTACTTGGGTTTGCATTTTTAATTTGACTTATGTTACCGCTGTTACATTTTATCTCTCACAATAAAAAAATGAAAAACGATATTTACAAAAATGCTTATTTTCAACTTAATGGTTTATATAAGCAGAAAACAATAGATTACAAAGCACTAAAAGAAACATACAAAAATAATATTAGGAATATTAATTCTCAAATTAAGACAAGTAGCAAAGAACAAAAGCAAGAATTCATTGTGCAAAAAAGAACAACTACCAATGAATTCAACAAGCAATTACGATTAATAAATAAAAACTATGATACAAAACTAGAACCTGTTTGATTAACATTGAATAATTTTGGTAAAATACACAAAGCAGATTAAAGGGATGAGAGTATGAAAAAAATAGTAGCTTTATGTGGACAGGGTTTAGGTAGTTCTCTTATTGTAGAAATGAATATTAAAAAAGCTTTAGAAGAATTAGATATAGATGATATTGAAGTTACTCACACCAATTTAAATTCATTCGATTCTAACGATACTTCTATTACTGCAATTGTTTGTGGCAAAGATTTATCCGATGCAATTGATTTTCAAAATAAGATTGTTTTGAATAATCTACTAGATATTAATGAAATTAAAATTAAAATATCCGAGTTTTTAAATAAATAACATTACAACTTGACAATTAGCAAAATAAATATTGATTATAAAGTTTTATTTTTTGAAATTGTTTACAAAGGCTTTGGCTGAATCATTAGGATCTTTATGAATAGCAGCTTTACCGAATTTATCAACATCACCAAGAATTTGACTATTGTGTCTCAATCCTAACGGGCCATTTAAACATCCACCTTGACAAACCATACCTTCAAAAAAGTTTTGAACCAATTTATTAGTGGATAATGCTTTCATTCAATTTTCACATTCTTTGATACCGTTCATGGCTACACCATTAAATTTTTTATTACCAGTTTTTTCTACTAAATTTTTAACACCGGTTAGAATACCACCACTACGAGCAAAAATTCTACCATAGAAGGATGCATCTTCTAGTTTTGTAGGTTCAATGTTAGTTAAATGAATTTCTCTCGCGTCAAATAGTGCCTGTAGTTCTTCAAATGAAATTACACAATCAATGTAAGGACGAGCTTCAGGTAATTGAAATTCAGTTTTTTTAGAAGCACAAGGACCGATAAAAATAACCTTAGCATTGGGATCACTTTGTTTAATTAATTTTCCAGTTGCTACCATGGGTGATGAACTCTTTGAAATATATTTCGCAAGTTGTGGAAAATTTTTTCTGACAAAAAATTTAAAAGAAGGGCAACAAGAAGAAGTTAAAAGGCCTTTTTCTAATCATTCATTAGCTTCTTCTTGCAAAATTGAGTCGGCACCCAACGCTACTTCTACCACACGAGTAAAACCTAACTTTTTAATACCACTAATTAATTGTTCGATAGTAACATAATGAAATTGGCCAACGATTGAAGGCGCTACAACGGCATAAACATTACTTTCTTTAGCTTGTAATAACTTAATAGCGTTAATGATAAAAGAACGATCAACACACGCTCCGAACGGGCACTTATAAACACAATTACCACAGACAATACACTTTTGATCATCAATGGTTGCTTTTCGTAAATTAGTCATAGTAATAGCTTTGGCACCACAACTTTCAATGCAAGGACGAACTTGATTAATAATAGCATGGTATGGACAAGCTTTGATACATAAACCACATTCAATGCACTTATTTTTATCTATGATCGCTTTACGTTCAACGATGCTAATCGCCCCTTTAGGGCACGCATCACGACATTTGTGGCTTAAACAACCACGACAAGATGGTGTTACAAAGATACCACCAACCGGACATTCATCACAAGCTATATCAATCATTTGAATGACGTGACTCTTTTCTTTGTTACCACCCATAATTAATTTAATTCGTTCTTGCGCAATTGCTCTTTCTTTGAAGATGCAACAACGCATCGTTGGTACAGGTCCAGGCGAAACAATCTTGGGAATGTCATGATAGATGGTATCAAATTTGTTTTGGTCATAAGCTTTGATGACTTGTACTAAAATATCGTATTTTAATTTTTGAACATCGGTTTCAAATTTACGCATAGAGGCACATTATAATCGCTCTTTTTGATTTTAATATGCTCATGTTTTTAAATCTCCAAAATATTTACTTTATATTACATAAGACTAAAATATGTGTGTAAAAAGGATCAAAAAATTCAACATCACTAGTAGTTCTACCGTATTGTTGAACTGTGAAATAAGAAGGAAAATAAAATGTTTCTTGTGTATATGAATATGAAATAGAAAACTTTAATAACACATCACGATCGTTAGTGTTATCTATTGCATTTATTTTTATAGTGTAAGTAGAACCAGTTCCTTGCTTTGATGATTCGTTCGTAAAATTATCCAAATCTGTATTTCATACATATCGATTGTTAAAAATTTGTTCATATGCTTCGGTTATATTCACTACTCATGGTCTTAATCTTACCTCTCACGAATTAATTGTTTCAATTGAAATCGTTTCAATACTGCTACAATTCGTTAAACTCATGGATAAGCCTACACTAGCGAGCCCAATTGCGGTAATTGAACCCATGATTTTGGTTATAAGTAAATTTCTCATTTTTAAATTTATGATAAAACCTAATTTTATTTTTCTTTTCTGGTTCGCGAACCGCAAATCGGACATTTTCGAGCATGTGCAATCGAATATATAATTCCTGGGATTATGTAAAGTATATAACCAGCAACAGTAGCCGCGACTTGCCCTCCCGTTAACTTTGTGTTAACTTCTTTCCTACAATGTGGACAATATCTCATAAATTCCCTCTCGTATAGCACACATTACATGGCACTATAATCTTTTAATTCCATAAAAGATTAGTCCTAGATGCTATCTTGCACGCGTAAACATTTTGTAATTAAACTTTATATAATCGTTCATTATGTTAATTACAAAATATATTGAAACCATTACTAATGATTTAATCACTAATGAAAATAAATTAAATCAGTTAGATGCAGCTTTAGGTGACGGTGACTATGGCTCAAATGTTGTGAAAGGATTTAAATGCATCTTGCAAGAAGCTAGTAACTTTACAACAACTAGTTCATTGCAAGATGATTTAATGGTTTGTGCTAAACAATTTATGAATAAAATTGGTGGCAGTTCAGGTTTTTTAACTGGTGTCGCCTTTATGGGTATGGCGCAAACATTCAAAGATAAAACAGTGATTACTAATCAAGATATTGCTGAAGCTATTAAAGCAGCGTGCGACCAGATTAGCCAAAAAGGTAAAACTCAAGTAGGCGAGAAAACAATGTTAGATGATTTGTATCCCGTTATTAATGCTATGCAAACGACATCAGATTCAAAAATTAATTTTGCAAAAGCAGCTGAAGCGGCATACCAAGGGGCACAAGCTACAATAAGTATGAAAGCTACCAAAGGACGTGCTTCATATTTGGGAGAACGTTCCGTAGGACATATGGATGCAGGTGCTTGTGCCATAAGTATTATTTTTAAATCGTTAACAAAAATATAAGCTCAAGCATAACGATGGAAAATAATTAGTTTTATTAAATATTACACATATCACGAAATAATTTGTTAAACTCTTTCTAATGGATATAAATGATTCTGAAAAAACTAAAATTAAAAGATTAAAAAATTTATCTCTACTGATTGATGCTTCGACAATCATTGAATTAATCTTAGTATTATGTTTATTAATTGTGAGCATAAATCATCACACGGTTCAACATTTAATCGGTTTTATTTTAGCTGTATCTCTTATTATTTTGATTTCATTTATTTCAATAATAATTTTTAGTACAAAAGGGATTAAATTACAAATAAAATCAAATATTATTGTTTGAAAAATATTGATGTTTTTAGTTTTGATTTCTCTTATTGGTTGATCATTGTGGTTATGAAATAAATCATTTTATGATGAAAATATTTGAAAATCCAAACAAGTTCTTTTTGTAATATTAATTTTAATTTTAGCAGTGCCAATTTTAGCGTTTTTTGTTCCGGCTTTTTTGTCTTTCTCATCATTTGAATATAGAAAATACTATGAAAATGATTGATCTCAAGATTGGTCAACTTCATCACCATTAAACCAATGCAAATCATATATTTTAAATTTAAATTGTAATAAAAACACTAGAGCATCTAATAATTTACAAAGGGAATTTCATATTCATTTTACATCAGCCAATAGAATTTTTGATCAATTGATTTTTGATTGTTTTTATAGAACATATCATTATGAAAATAAAATCGGTCCAAAAAATGATGCCGGTCCATTGACAAAAAGAAAAATTGCAAAACTTGATAAGATTAAATCTTTAAGGGAATTTGATAAGAGCTTGATATTGTTCGTTTATGGTGTTGCAAACACAATAATATTATTTTTTATAGAAAATTCCATATCTTCAATCTTGGCGCCGTTAGACATTTCAGAAGGAACAACGAAAATGATTTTAATATTTGCGCCTATTTTAATAGATTTGATATTGCTATTTGTTTTAGTAATCAAAACTTTTTCAAGATTTATGAAAATTGAAAATATAACAAAGAATTTACCAATTTTCATGTCGTTTTGAAGGCATGATAAAATTTACAACAAAAAATGTACCGCTTCAATAAACTTAATAGTTGATAGATATTATCCAGTTGATTTATTTAGGAAAGAATTGGAAACAATAAGAATGAAATGAGAATCAAACGGAATTAATTGATGATTTTCTATTATTTTTCAAATAAATAAAAACAACAAAAAGATATTAAATCTTATAAACGAAATTTATGCACCTAGAGATGTTTTACAACAATTAAATAAATAGTTTAACAAAATATAACATCATTAAATATTCTGTTACTATTTTTATGGAATTTAACTTTTTATTTATCTTGCACAAGAGAAAATGGGTGTGTGCACTGCGAATATTAATACATCATTTATAATTGCGATCAATTAATTTCAACTTTTTTATTTCCACATAAATTTTGACTACGCGTATTTGTAATCAAAATGAATTTTTTGACATTAAAAGAAAGCAAACTAAACATTTTGGTAGTGTAATCAAAATATTGTTTGAATTTGTTCTTATCAGGATTCCCTTGCGTAAAAACCAAAATAAGTTTTTTGTTTGCATATTCAGAATTAAATTTTGGCGAAAATTTCGGAACAATATAAGCTGACATTCGATCTAAAAATGTTTTGGCTTGTCCAGACATTTGACCCATATAAATTGGTGAAGCAAAAATAAATCAATCGCATGTTTTAAAAACATTAAAAAATGATTGCATGTCATCATTTAGCGTGCAACCTTTTTTATTCATACACGAACGACAACCTTTACAATATTTTACATTAATATCGCTTGCATAAAAACTTGTGTTTCTGCATCGCTTGCTTCTGCGCTTTTAAGTATTTTATTAACAATTTGTGCTGTATTACCGTTTTTGTTTGGGCTGCCTAAAAAGGCTATAACTTTCATATTAAAAAATAATTTAATTAAGAGATAATTCGTTGCAAATTTTCTTTAATTCTTCATCAATTGGTTCGTTTATTGCACGTTCAAACTTTGAATTGTAATCATTACAATTAATTTTTTCGTTAGTTCAATTGATTATTTTTTTAGAATTCATAACATTATTATACTATGGAAATTTTCCGAATATCAATTCAAATGCTTTGTTGCAATTTACTTTTTACAAAAATTAGTAATTTCTCTTCATTTTGTAATTTTTTATCTTCTTCGTCATTTTTCCCAGAAATTTTATACATAAATTCTTCTCACTCACTTATGTAATGTTCGTTATTATTTGACCATTTTATGTAGTATCCAAATATAGATAACAACTTACTCACGCTTACAATCGCTGTTCTTTTATTACCATTATGTCATGCGTGAGCCCTAGCTATTCTTATAAGTAGCAAACTCACAAATTCAAGCAACCCTTTATTCTCGTATGAAAATTTATTAACAAGCGATGAAACCACGGCTTCGATTTTACCTTTGTGCTGTAATGAATAATCTTGTGATTCTGCTAAATCTGATGTTTTGATTGATGGAATGATTTCATGAACTAAATGAATTAATTCAATCAATTTATTAGAAAAATTTTGATCAAGTGAAATACATTTCATATTGATTTCGAGTTTTTGTGAATCGGAAAATTTACTATTGGAAAATAATTCTCCATCTTTCTTGATAAAAATTGATACATTTTCTGAATTCGTTAAAACATTATCAATAAAAGATTGGTCGATCTTTTTTTCAAAATATACTAAATTAATCTTTTTCATAATTCACCATATCATTTTACAAGTTTAAACTGTCACCATCAAAAAAACTCAACCATCACTGATTGAGATTTTCTTTGTTGCGACGCACGACCTATTCTGACATTCGATTGCTACCTTCGGCTTTATAGTGCTTAACTGCTGTGTGCGGGATGGGAACAGGTGTGTCCACCATGAATATCGGCGCGTCACTAAGACGTTCCTTGTGAATTTTATAAAACTATTACCTTTTACTTCTAAACTTTTGTCTAGCCTTTTCTTCAATCTTCAATTGTTGTTTAATATCAAATTGCCCTTCTACATTGGTTAAAATAATGTCTTTAGCAAATCTTTTGATTCACGGATAGGTTTTATTTAATCTACGAATTATGACTCACACTTCATCTCTAGATAATGGAACACCAGACAAATAACCCGAACCTTGGCGATGTTCGAAATTATTAATTGACATAAACTTTTTAATCTTAGAATATGTGCTTGAACGATAATTTTTACCAAAATATTTTAACAAAAATTTTGTATCAAGATCAAAATTAATAGATCTTAAATATTTGCTTGAACTATTAATTGGCATAAGTGTAATTGTATTTAGTTTTATAGAATTCTAAACTATTACCACTATCATGTTCATTTTGTGTTTTTATTTCTCAAGAACATTTGAGAATATACGGTCTAATCCACTCAATTTCTTCAAGAATGGTTCCAATTGCAAAAAATAAATCCATTTCTCGTTTATTACCTTGCCCTTGAATGTAATAATATCCATCTTCATCTTTATAACAATGGTACAATTCTTCAAGGTTTTGGTTAAATTCTTTTTCTTGATTAGAATTGCATTGATTGTCCTTGATGCATTTTTTTCAATCAATTTTAAGATCTAACTTATATTCCTTGGATAATTGCACATTGATTCCTTTTCTTTTTTAATTTCTCTATCAAAGATTTTAGTTTTACGCATTTGGTAATATCTTTTAGAGTTGTAGTGAGTCATTTTCATTTTATTCCTTTTAAAAGATTTATAACACCAATAATTATATTAAAACGTTTGAATTATTGGCATTAGTCATCTTAATGTATAAAACAAATATTTTTCTATTGTTTTTGAGCAAAAGTATTTTTTATATTTTTAATATTTTCTCTGGTTATGTATACCAAAGATAATGAAGCGAGAAAAGATTTATATAAAGATGCGTTTTTCAATCTTATGTTTTGTATAACTTTTTTATCATTGATTGTTTTTTCAACATTTTCTATTTGATTAACCATATTTTTATATATCAAAGCATAGGCCTTCTCTAAATTATTTATTAAAAATATCCCGTTTTTCATACAAGCATCTTTGTGCCAATTCTCCAATATTTCCTTTTCTAAATTATGTGCTAGGTTACCTCTATATTCTCTTAATTCTTTGACAATTTGTTTAATGGTATCTCCGTTTTTTTCAATAAATAGTTCTGCATCTGTTGCAAATAAAATAGGTTTAAATTGAGATTTTTCTCCTGTGGGTTCTTTTTTATATTCATCAATTGTTTTTTTAACATTAATATGATTGAGTTTGCTTTTAAAATCATACTTAAAGTAGAGGTCGGAATATTCAGTTAATAAAAATAATATTTTTTCAAAAATTGAAATGTATAAAGAATAAAATAACATATTAATGCAAAAACGTTTCTGTACAACAGAACTATTTATATCGACGTTATTATCCGAGAATCATTTTAAGAGCTTAGTTACATCTTTGTTTTTGCATATGTATGCATTTTCTTGCGTTTTGCCTGATAAACCTCTAATTATTTTTAGAATTCGCTTATATCTTTCTACATTTTCATCTTTTTTAATTACTAAAACTTTGTTTTCTGTATATGGCAAATTTAATTCGTCGAAGATAGAAATAGTTATTTTTTTATTTTCGGTTATTCAATAAATACACTTTTTTGTTTGCTCAATATACAAGAATTTTTCCATATGGATATTATAAATGGGTTGTAACATTTTTTCTTTTAAATTACATATGATTTTACACGATGTTTTATCAACATCTCGTAAAAATTAATATCAAAAATCTCAACCATTGCTGATTGAGATTTTTCTTTGTTGCGACGCACGACCTATTCTGACATTTGATTGCTACCTTCGGCTTCATAGTGCTTAACTGCTGTGTGCGGGATGGGAACAGGTGTGTCCACTATGAATATCGGTATAAAACAAAGAATATTTTTGGGCATCAATTCATTTTAACTAATATCACTTTTTTCTATGGAACTTCATTTATTCTTTAGAACATATATTGAAAGATTCATGCATGCAAACATGAGTATATCCATAAAAAGAAAGAACGCTCCTAATGCTATCATCAGAATTTTGCCAACGTATAATCCAGGATGCTCTTCCTGAGAAACATTAATGCATAACCCTACAATTAACACTATTAAGCATATTAAACCTATCGTCAAACATGTGTACCTCACAATTCGTTTCAATTTCGTATTTCACGCTTTTAAAAATCCTAATTCATTCCTATCATGCCATCCAAAACGATTGATATTGAAAGACGAATCTCTTAATGAATTAAATGGCTTATACGGATAATTGTCTTTATTTAGTTCATTTTCTTTTTTATTTTTCATATTATCCATTCGTGTAGCATATACATTACCATCGTTACCTTCGGTTTCAAAATGATTAACAAGTATTTTTTGCGCAAGAATTTTAATTTCTTTTCCTGGAATATTTGCTTTATTTGTGGATAATTGTTTATCGCTCATTTTTAAAATATTCATTAAATAAATTCTATGGTTTGCTTTACTTTTTTTAAATGCTGATTCTCTTGACTGCAATGTTGTGAATAAATCTTGAAATCTGGTGTCTGAACGATCACAATAAAAAGAATATGCTTTCATCACAAATCAAGATGCTCCCATCGTCATTAGATCTCTATCACTCATATTTTTCTCTCGTATAGCACACATTACATGGTTCTATAATCTTTTAATTCCATAAAAGATTATTTTTTCATTAACCCCATCTTGCGCACATAACCATCAAAAAATCTCAACCATTGCTGATTGAGATTTTTCTTTGTTGCGACGCACGACCTATTCTGACATTAGATGCTACCTTCGGCTCCATAGTGCTTAACTGCTGTGTGCGGGATGGGAACAGGTGTGTCCACTATGAATATCGGCGCGTCACTAAGACGTTCCTTGTGAATTTTATAAAACCAACAGATCTTTCTAGTTAAATCGCTTCTTAACATATAGAACAATCTTTATATTAAGTCTCTCGAATTATTAGTATTAGTCATCTTAATGCTTCACAGCACTTACAACTCTAACCTATCAACGTTGTAGTCTACAACGATTCTTAACCTCTTGCGAGGCGGGAAGATTTATCTTGAAGGCGGCTTCACGCTTATATGCTTTCAGCGTTTATCCGTTCGATACGTAACTACCCAGCTGTGCCATTGGCATGACAACTGAAACATTAGAGGTATCTCCACTCCGATCCTCTCGTACTAGGAGCAGCTCTTCTCAATCTTCCTACGGGTATGACAGATAGGGACCAACCTGTCTCACGACGGTTTGAACCCAACTCACGTATCTCTTTAATCGGCGAACAGCCGAACCCTTGGGACCTACTACAGCCCCAGGATGAGATGAGTCGACATCGAGGTGCCAAACACTATCGTCGATATGAACTCTTGGATAGTATCAGCCTGTTATCCCCAGAGTAGCTTTTATCCGTTGAGCGATGGCCCTTCCATTCGGAACCACCGGATCACTATGACCTAATTTCTTACCTGCTCGGCTAGTAAGCCTCGCAGTCAAGCACCCTTATACCATTACGCTCAGGGCACGATTTCCAACCGTGCTGAGGGTACCGTTGCGCGCCTCCGTTACATTTTGGGAGGCGACCGCCCCAGTCAAACTGCCCGCCTAACACTGTCCTGCACCAGGATCACTGGTGGAAGTTAGAAAAAACATATTGCAATGGCGGTATTACAGTGGTGACTCCGCAGCAACTAGCGTCGCTGTTTCAAAGTCTCCCGCCTATGCTCTAAATACAAGATATTTTTTCAATATTAAGTTACAGTAAAGCTTCATGGGGTCTTTCCGTCCAATCACACCAAGTGGGCGTCTTCACCCACACCAGGATTTCACCGAGTCTATTGTCGAGACAGTCAAGAGATGATTACGCCATTCAAGCGGGACGGAATTTGCCCGACAAGGAATTTCGCTCAAGATTGTTACTCATACCATTCGCATGGTATTGTGTTAGTATTTCTACTAACATCCCTATGTCGCCATAGGGTTCGGACTATATCTTCACATATTTGATTATGTGCTTAACGTGTAGTCTCTGAGGATTCTGTTAATTACATCTGCTTTAGGAATACGACGGTTTTTGCCATTCATATTCATACTGTAAGCTAGATCAACCAATTTAATACGTCCTTCTTTCGTCAGATGCTGTTTATGATAAACCGCATCGGTGATTTGTTTGAACTTGTCAATATCACTTTTTCGAAAGGAGTACCGCATATATTGATTTAGAAAAGGAATGATGATTTCGTAAATCTGTTTTGTAGAAGTAACTTGATATTCAAGTACACTCTCATTGCCAAACTTTGGTCTGATGCGACCAACACCGAATACTTTAAGAGCGATTTCTAATAACCCTCTTCGTATCTGATGCTGATAGATGAAGAATTCTGGATCAATTGTGGTAATCAATCTATTTTTATATTTGTAGTGCTTGATTGATGCACAAAATGAACCTTCGCCTTCAATTACACCAGCTAAAAATCATTTTTCATTTTCAGTAACAACAGTCTTTCCTGCTGATTGTCCGCAATCATGTATTTTTACTTTATCATTCATAGCACACTATAGTACTGCAAATTTCTTAAAAACTTGTTCCGAATTTTTTCTGAATATTTTCAGTTTTATTTCGGTCATTCTTAATAAAAGTAACATGATATACGCCGGATTTTCCAGCATTTAGTTAAGTTTTAATAAGGCTTCGATCCCGTCATTTTTTTGTCCAACGGGCTGGAACCTTAGGACCGTTATAGTTACGGCCGCCGTTCACTGGGGCTTCGGTCACGAGCTTTGTCTTGCGACTAACCCACTTCCTTAACCTTCCAGCACTGGGCAGGCGTCACCTCATATACATCGTCTTACGACTTAGCATAAAGCTGTGTTTTTGATAAACAGTTCCCACTCGCTCTTTACTGTGGCTCAAAATTGAGCACCCCTTATCGCTAACTTACGGGGCTAATTTGCAGAGTTCCTTAACAATAGTTAACTCGCTAGCCTTAGGATATTCTCCTTGACCACGTGTGTTCGTTCTCAATACGGTCTAATATATGATTAACACTAGAAGTTTTTCTTGGAAGCGTGATGTATACAGTTTATTTACTTACCGAAGTTTTCATTACTGTTCATAACTTGTTCTTAATTAAAAAGAGCGGATTTGCCAACTCTTCAAACTTGTTACTTGAGCCAGAATCCATTAACTGGTCTGTATTAACCTTCTCCGTTACTCCATCATTCATATACTAGGTACAAGAATATTAACTTGTTTTCCATCAGCTACGCCTCTCGGCCTCGCTTTAGGCACCGACTAACCCAGGAAGGACGACCCTAGTCCTGGAAATCTTAGTCAATTCGGCTTGAAAGATTCTCACTTTCATTCGTTACTCACGCCGGCATTCTCACTTGTATACACTCCAGTAATCCTCACGATTTACCTTCATCGCCGTATACAACGCTCGTCTACCATATCTTGCGATATCCATTGCTTCGGTATTACACTTAGCCCCGTTGAATCTTCGGCGCAGGAGATCTCGACAAGTGAGCTGTTACGCACTCTTTAAACGATGGCTGCTTCTAAGCCAACATCCTTGGTGTCTGAGACCTCCAACATCCTTTTCCACTTAGTGTAATTTAGGGACCTTAGCAAATGATCTGGGCTCTTTCCCTCACGACTATGAAGCTTATCCCCCACAGTCTGACTGCTAGAATAAAATGTATGGCATTCAGAGTTTAATTGAAATCAGTACGCCGAGATGGCGCCATCAATCAGTCAGAGCTTTACCTCCACACATTCAATAATCTAACGCTAATCCTAAAATTATATCGACGAGAACCAGCTATCACGGAATTCGATTGGAATTTCACCGCTAGTCACGAGTCATCCCCTGTCGTTTCAACGAAAGTGGGTTCGGTCCTCCAATAGATGTTACTCTACCTTCAACCTGCTCATAACTAGATCATCCCGTTTCGGGTCTATTGCTACATACTAAACGCCCTATTCAGACTCGCTTTCGCTACGGCTCCACTTCTACAGCTTAACCTTGCATGCAACAATAACTCGCCGGCTCATACTTCAAAACGCACGCTATCACCCATTAATGGGCTCTAACTCGTTGTAGGCTTATGGTTTCAGATTCTATTTCACTCCCATCACTGGGTTCTTTTCACCTTTCCCTCACGGTACTATTCGCTATCGGTGACTGATGTGTATTTAGGCTTGCCGCATGGTCGCGGTAAATTCCGTCAAAATTTCACGTGTTTCGACGTACTCAGGGTACTACTAGGTATAAATTAGATTTCGGATACGGGGCTATCACCCTGTGTTGCCAAGCTTCCCAACTTGTTCTCCTATCTAATCTAAGTCCACATTGTAGCCCTATAACCCCAGCTCTAAAGCTGGTTTGGCCTGTTCCGCTTTCGTTCGCCACTACTTACGGAATCACGTTGTTTTCTTTTCCTCCGCCTACTGAGATGTTTCACTTCAGCGGGTATCACTTCATTAACCTATGAATTCAGTTAATGATATCTAATATCTCTATTAGATGAGTTGCCTCATTCGGTCATGTACGGATTGTAGCCCCTTATCGGCTCCCCGTACCTTATCGCAGATTGGCACGACCTTCTTCGTCAATCAGTCCCAAGGCATCCACCATAAGCCCTTTGTAACTTATTATTTGTGATTGTCCTATATTGTATTAGTTGAGAGTAAACTCTCAACCATACGAGTTTTGATTTGATTTTCTTGTTGCTAAATTAATAGCAACCTAGAAAGATTGTTGATTTTATAAAATTTTCAAAGAACATTCTTCCTACGTTCTATAAGAAAGCAGGACATATATAATAGCAAAAAAATGATAAAATGTCAAAAAAGTAAGCGACAATAGTTTGTATAATTTCAAGTTTAAAGATTGGATGGTTAATTTTAGTAAGAAATAAACATATGAGTATAACAATTAAAAAGTTTAAAAATATATACGGCATTAAAAATATTAGTTCAATAATTCGATTTAAAAAAAATAATTTTATTTACGCCTCCAATGGAACAATGAAGACTTCTTTTTCAGATGGAATGTATAAAATTCTTAACAATCAAGTTATAGAACCAGAGTTTCGTGACGATGGTCTTTCTGAATTTGCTATAGATATTGACGGTACTAATTATTCTAAACAAGATATACCAACAGATAAAATAAGAACGATAACATTTAAAAATGAATTTAATTTAAATTTAATGATCGACAAAAATCTTTTATATGTGATTTCATTAGATTTACAAAAACTTTTGCAAGAAAAAGAAAATTTAAGATCCAAAATTTATGAACAAGTAAAGGTGTTCTTTAATGATTCTCCGGTAAAATCTCTTAAAAAAAACGATCAAGAGTCTTTTGCTGTATCAAATATTGAAATAGAAAATATTCTTAATATATTCGAACAAATTAAAAATTATGATATTGATCATACAATTAATGACATAGATCTTATTAAATTTTATAACGATAAAGCATTAATTTTATTGGAGGAACCAGAACTTGCCAAAAAAATTGAAACATATAATAATTTTATTGATAAAAAAATCAAAAATACAGAAATATTTACAAACGTATTTGGTCTTGATCAATTAAAAGATGTGATAGACAAATGTATTAGAATTCATTTTTTTGATGCAGGGCATAAATTGAATATGAATTCAAAAAATTATAACGAAATTGAATCCATTAAACTTTATGATGAAGAGCTGAAAAAGATTTACAATGATCAAATATCCAAAGATAAATTTGAATCTATTAAGAGGCAAATAAAAAATAACGCAACAAAAGAAATGGCAAAATACCTTGAACAAAATAAACATTTTTTAAAATATCTACCGAACAAAAAGATGATAGATGTCATTATTTTTAACCAATTTAAAATTTACGAAAACTATAGAGAAGAAATTGAAGAAATGATTCTAAAATTTAATCAAATAAATTCGGAAATTGATAAAGTGATCAAAAACGAAAAAAATAATTGAGAAAAAACCATTGAAATATATAAAAGTCGATTTGTTAACAGTGGCTTTGTCGTAAACATTGATAATTTGGACGAGATAAAACTTAACAAAAACATTCAACCGGTTATCTCGATCAAAAATAAAAACGGACAATTAATTAACGAAATTAATAAAAAAAGATTATCTTCCAGCGAAAAACGATGTTTTAATATTTTAAGGTTGATTCTTGAGTATGAAAATTTGAAAGCAAACGATAAGTTAATTATCATCCTAGATGACGTAGTTGATTCGTTTGACTATAAAAATAAATACTCAATACTTGAATATATAAAAGAAATGGTTGATTCAACAAAAAATGTTGAGCTTTTTTGTTTAACACATAATTTTGATTTTTTCAGAAATTGCTTTCATCTTTTTAACAAAGATAGCGAATTTTTGTTTGGAAGCAATAAAAATGGTACTATTTATTTGCAAATTGCAGCTCAAGGATGATTCAAAAATTACTCTTTTTATAAAAACATGAAAAACTCAAATTCTTTTAAAGGAATAATTTTTTGTATTCCATTTTTGAGAAATATTTCTGAGTTAATATCTGAAAAAAACATTCAAAATAATCATGAATATGAACTTCTCAGTAAATATCTACATTACGGAGACGAATTCCACAGTTTAACATTTGTTGAAATGAAAAATATTTTTGACAAATACGGAGTCAAATATGACAATCTGAATTTAACAAGGAATTATTGATGCGAACTTTTGACTTTGATTAAAACTATTCTAGTAAGAGATTTGAACGATATAGCATTTATTGAAAAGGTTATTTTAGCTATTTTCCTTCGAATTTTTTATGAGATAACAAAAAAGAAAAAAATAGCAGATGAAAATGACATAATTAAATCATTAAATAATTCTATCAGCGTAATAGCATCAAATATAATTCACATAAATTCTTTTATGTATGAACCACTAATTGACGTTTCAATTGACGAAATAAAAAAAACAGTAATTAAATGCGTTGAAGTATTGGATTTGGACATGCTTAGCAATCAAAAAAACAGGGGATAATATGGTGAAAAAAAATGAGTCTTTAAATTATATATCACTTTTTTCAGGCGCCGGCGGGCTAGATTTAGGCTTTGAAAATGTGGGTTTTAAAAATTTATTTTCTGTAGAATTTAATGAATCTTTTTGCAAAACATATACGAAAAATTTCCCTTCTAACATAATCTTGAATATTGATATTTCCAAACTATCATCTGATAAAATAAAATCCTTCATTCAAAATAAACGTGTTCATTTAATAATTGGCGGTCCACCATGTCAAGGTTTTAGTTTGGCTGGTAATATAGCAAGAAAATTTGTCGATGACCCTCGAAATAAATTATTCAAAGAATTTGTAAGAATCGTTAACCATGTCAAACCTGATGTTTTTCTAATGGAAAACGTTGCAAGCTTAAAAACTCATAATTCTGGAAAGACGCTAAAAAAAATAATCAAATGTTTTGCCAGCGCAGGATATGATGTGAAATCCAAAATATTAAATGCAGTAAACTATGGCGTGCCACAGAACAGAAGGCGAATTTTTATCGTTGGTTTTAAAAAACATAATCAGTTTGTTTTCCCGAAACATTCAAAGAAAATAATTACCGTTAAAGATGCAATAAACGATCTATCGTCTTGCTTACCAAAAAACAATAATATTTCAAATCATGTTCCTATGAAACATTCAATCCAAATGCTAGAAAAAATGAAATTTGTGAAAGATGGCGGTAACAGAAATGATATTCCGAAAAAGTTGCGTCCAAAATCTGGTGATTGCAGGAAGTATATTAGGTACGATAGTAAAAAACCATCAGTTTGTGTTACTGGTGATATGAGAAAAATATTCCATTACAAGTTAAATAGAGCATTAACAACAAGAGAATTGGCACGATTACAAACATTTCCTGATAATTTTATTTTTTTAGGGACTCAAGGACAAATTCAGCAGCAGATAGGTAATGCAGTCCCAGTAAAATTAGCTCAGAGTGTAGCAAAATGTATATGAAATGAATTGGTAACTAAGACGAATGAATAACGAACGATTCTTTCCAGTCATTAATTACTTAGGAAACAAAAGAAAAATTGCGTCATGAATATTAGATAATATTCCTATATCATCTGGTAAATTTCTTGATTTATTCGCAGGTAGCTGTTCCGTGTCCTACGAAGCAAAGAAAAGAGGATTTCAAGTATATTCTAATGATATTTTATATTCTAATTATGTGATAGCAAAAGCTTTTATTGAAAATCCATCAATAAAGATTAACAAATTAGACATTATCAAATTTAATTCGGTTAAATTTGATAAATACTTTTATGAAAAAGCGTCTTTTTTATCAAATCTTCTATACCATGATGTTGAGGTAAAGGAGTTGTCAGGAATATTAGCATTTATCGAAAAACAAAAAGGATATAAAAAATTTTTATTTCTTTCATTATTACGAAGAAGCATGTTAAGAAAAATACCGTATTCTAGATTTAATGTTCCTTGGAAAGAAATTATAAAATTTAGAGATGAAGAAAGGAATTACAGCAAATACAAAAGGAAACGAAGTTACCAGAACTATACATTTCGAAAATTAATTCTTGATGATTTCAAATCATACAATCAATCGGTTTTTTCTAACCATAAAAAAAATTATTCATTAAATTTAGATGTTTATGATGTGTTAAAAATAAATAAGAAGTATGATGTCATTTATTTGGATCCTCCATATCCCAATACCATGAATAATTATCAGAAATACTATGGCGCATATGATAAACTGTTTAATTTTGAAAAAAAATATACAAATTTTACAAAAAAAAACACTTTTCTTAATGAAATGAAAAAATTAATTGAAATATGTTTAAAAAAATCTATCTATGTTGTAATAAGTGTAAATAACACGTCATCAGTTTATTTTGAAAATTTTCTTAATTTTATTTTTAAGAGTTTTTTTTATTCTAAACATGAAATAAAATTAAATTATCAAATTACAGGAAAAATTAATAAAAATAAAAATAAAGAATGCATATTTATTTTATCAACTTTAAACATATAATTTTCTATCAATGGCGCATAAAAAGACAATAACTAATCAAAAATACGAAAAATATTGACAGCTTACTATGGAATATACTAATATTTATGATTCGTATTTTAACAACACTCTCAAAGTTATTATTGATTATATAGATGACAATAATTTGTCTGTCAAAAAGTACCATCACAACATATATAAAAGCATTCAAAATATATTGGTGTCTATATACAATAAAGCTAATTTAGCGTCAATTAGGAAATCTATTAACCAATTTATAAAATTAGGTTTTATCAATTTCCACCTAAATGGCTATCATAAATTGTCCAAAAAATTTTTATATGAAAAAGATAATGACTTAAAGCGAGATATTTTTTCAAAAATCGTTTATTCAAATGCGTCTTTTAATCGAAGCGTTACTAAGAATGATAATTTTAGACATATAGAATTTTTTATAAAAACATTATCATATTCTGGACCTATGAACAAAAAGGATATAGCTGCAATGATTTCCACTTATCCCTCTTTTTTTAGAAAAGGATATATGACTAGAAAAGAATTAAAAGTTCAAAAAAAATTATTGATAAAAATAAATTCTGAGATAGAAAATATAATCAAATCAATTATTGTTTTCAAGTTTTTTCCCAACTGACTAATGTTTTTTCTAACAAGAATATTTTATCATTAAATTCGTCTGATGTAATTCCTGATGAAATTAAAAAAAGAGACCCATATCTACACTCAATTTTAAAAAAAGAATTACTCAACGAGTCAATCGAAATTTATGACAAAAAAATATGCTATTTGGATAAAAAGCCGCACAAAATATTGGTTGCATCTCATATAAAACCATTTAGAATTTCTAATATTTTAGAACAATATGACAAAGACAATTGTTTGCTTTTATCATTGGAAATTGATGCTCTTTTTGATAAAGGGTATATCTCCTTTTCCGACAATGGCGCGTTGCTCGTTTCTGTAAAACTAATAGAGCGAGAGTTTGTTGCACCATATGTGGGAATGTATTTGGATGATTTAATATTGAATGATAAAAGATTAACATATTTAGATTTTAATAGAAAAAATATTTTATTAAAATAAAGCCGTCTTTGCAAATCTTTTGCATTACCATTTCCGGGAGAAAACACTCTAAATATTTATGAAATCTCAAGTTAAAAACTTAATCATAATTTATGAATATCAAAATTTCGCTCTGCTTTACTCTTTTTCAATTGACGTGAATTTTTATTTAAATTCTTTAATAGTAAATTTATAATAAACAAGTGAATTCAAAAGACATATTCAATAAAATTAATGAAAGATTAATCAGATTCATTAATGACAGAGAAAACCGCCAATCATTTTTAATAGAAGGCACATGAGGCACGGGGAAAACACATTACCTTACTAAAATTTTTTCAGAGAACAACAATAACATAAATCGCATAGCAAATAAAAAGATAATTTATGTCTCTTGTTTTGGTTTAAATTCCATAGATAAACTTAATGAAAAAATTTTAAAAGAACTATCTAATACTTTTGGTAAAAAAATTAAAAATGGTTTATATTTATTCGGTCAATTCATCTATAAGTTTTTGAGCAAAAACGATTTATTAAACGGGTACAAAATAATAAAATCGACTATTAAAAACGAAAGTTTTGTATTAATTCTTGACGACATAGAAAGGTCATGCATTAATTTTAACGAATTATTTGGTCACGTAAGTTATCTTTCGAATGGTAATGATAGTAACAACATAAAGATTATATGCATCTGTAATACTGAAACTGAAAACACAAGGAATTATCAAATAAATCTTTTAAATAATATTCAAAGTGATTTATCTTCCAGACCAAAGTATGATAATCTCTTCCCATCCATAGAATCAAAATTAATTCCGCCTACTAAAGAAAAATTTAAAGAATATATTTTTTACAATACTGCTCTTTTTCTAAAAAATAAAATTGAAGACGAGAATTTTTGAAGTTCTCAATTTAAGAATATGAAGAATAAAATTTTTTATGACTGGGTAAATTTTAATAATTTGCACAAAGATTTATCTTTTTTGTTTGAAATTAATTCAAACTATCTACTGAGTATATTTTTTGAATACAGTTCAGAAAATCTTGTTGAAATTAACTATGCTTTTAAAGAATTTTCAAAGAAAGAAAAAATTAAAAATATTCGCGATCTGACTACAAAAATCATGGAAAATTACAAGGAGATAAAAATATTGATAGATTCGTTATTGCCATGCAAAATCTTAACAAGATGCATTATTTTAATATTTAATCCTTCGTTTGACAAAGGAAAAAAAGTGACACAAAAACGGTTTGGAGAGCACTTTTTTCCAAGTGATTTTGATAATCCTATTGACGACATCCTTAATTTTAGTACCGAAATTTTTGTTCAAAAAATTTTTGACGATGCCGATTTACCTGATCAAATTATTGAGTTATGTAATATCTATAATCAACTGATTAACGATAAAAAATTCATCAATCTTTTTTCTATATTTTCGCATTTTCTATATGATACAAAATTAACTAATGTTGAATTTAATATATGTCTTGATTCTATAAAGAGTAAAAATACGGCTGAAAAATATGTTAATTACTGAAAGTATGTTTTTAATAAAGTTTTGTTGATGATAATCTACGATTTAATTAATGAAGAAGATTTTAATCAAATTATTACTTTTTGAGAAAAACAAATAATCCAATATGAGCAAAAAATAAAAAATAAAATTTCACAAAATGATTTTAATATTTTTTATGATAATAATGATCTGAAAAAGGCTGCTTATTTTTTTAAATGATTAGATATGTTCTTAACAAGAATAAACTCTCTAAAACAAAAAGTTTGAAATTATTTTGAATCTGAATATGATAAGAATTCATTTTTATCAATATTCCATTGAAAAATAACTGAATCAGAATTATTCAAAATGATTGAAAATGGTAAACTAAAAGAAATATATACTGGAATAAAAACTTTATATTCATCAGTCACTCATGTCGTTAATGGCAAATATCCATACTTACACAGCGACTTAAGGGAAATGCTCTATAAATTTAAAAATGATCTAATTAAATTTTCAAATGGTTCATTGAATACATACCATAACATTGAAAATCTACCATCAAAATTTATCGTTGATAAAATAGATGAGATTTTGGAATGCTCTGAGAAAAATTTATTTAATACACACCAACCTTTAAAAAATTCAAATAATTTTTAACAAGTCCTATTAAAACTAAATAGAATCCAACCAAAAATGTTAACATTATCAATGTTTAACGGGCGATGTATATAAGACCCGAGAACGCATTTACTACGACATAACTTATTCGCGATTACTAGTAATCTTTTGAGATTTTAAACAAGATATTATAAACTCCAATCGGTTTGAACAGTCTATAATCAGCGATGTTATGGACACAAAAAATATTAAAAACCCAAAAGTATTTATTTCTTATGCATGGAATGATGAATTGTACCAAAGTAAAGTACTAAATTTTGTCAACAAACTTAGGAAAGATGGAATTGAAACCATATTTGATAAATTTGAGCTACAACCAGGAAACGATACAAATGCTTTTCTTGAAAGAAGTGTAATGGATGATAGCGTAACAAACGTATTGCTTCTATTGGATAGAACCTACATGGAAAAGGCTAATACACGACTGGGAGGAGTCGGGAAAGAAACTCAAGTAATTTCAGAAAAAGTTTATAAAAAAATAGACCAAAATAAATACATACCAATTATTTTCCAAAAGGGTCCAAACGGCGAACAATATAAACCGGCCTATTTAAGTTCGAGGTTTCACATTGACTTGGCAGATTCTGAAACTTTCCTTTTTAACTATAAGAATTTAGTGAGAATTTTATACGGACAGCCTACCTACCACAAATCTCCAGTCGGTTTAAAACCAACTTTTATTGACGAAATTGAGATAATAGATGTTGAAGCTACTAATGAAATAGAAAATATTAAAAATCATAAATCACGCCTTAAAAAAATGATTTATACTGATAAAATATTGAATTCTTTAAGTAATCAAATAATTAATTTTCATTACTCAAAGCCAATATCAAACAATAATATTGTTGATGTTTACAAAGAATTATCAACGCTGAAAAATAAGACTTTTCTTATATTTCGTGAAATATTAGAAGAAGATTTTTTTGTAAATTTATATTGTAATTTTTTAGAGAGAATTATTGAGGGCTCAATAAAAATGGATAATATTTCACTCACATCTATGTTTTGCTACGAAATTTTTTTATATGTTGTAGGCTTAATATTAAAATATGAATTATTCGAAATTTTAAAAGTTCTTTTAAATCACAAATTTAATTTAACTTATTTTCCACGTAGTGAATCTTTTTATTTTCCTTGTATTTATTCACAGCTCACGTCTACGAAAGCGCCAATTTATTTTAAAAATTATTATGATACTTTAACTAAAAGATCGTATTTGTCTGGAATTGCTGAAAATATAATCCAAAATGTTAATGAAGAATTTTTATCAAAAGATGAAATAATTTTTGCTGATATATATTTATCAAATTTTACATTATTTAAATTTAAAGGTATTTCATTAAATAATTGATGGTTCCCACAGACCTACGTATACGCATTTGAAACGGGTTTATTTAAAAATGAGCCATTCCGCAAAATAATCAGAAAATTATTTTCAAAAAGCTATTTTTTAAAGTTTTTAACAGTATTTAATTTAAATGAAAAAGTTTTTTTGGATAATTTTTCCTTCATTGAAAATAATTGCAAATTATATAACCCATTAAAATATAGTAATTCGTTCGAGAATATACCAACTTTTAATGAATACATCAAAATAAATGAAATCGCTTCCAAAGATTAATACCAATACGTATTTCATGTTTTAAGTTTTAGTTAGTATGAATTATTTTCAAGTGCTATTAAGATGCTACTAAATCACATTCTCGCAGGCAAAAATGAGGAGATGACCTTGTCACGACTTAACTCCAATCACCATTCCTACCCTAGACGTTCGCCTCCTTGCGGTTAGCAAAACGGTTTTAGGTATTAACGGCTCTCATAGTTTGACGGGCGGTGTGTACAAGACCCGAGAACGCATTCACCACGACATGACTTATTCGCGATTACTAGTGATTCCAACTTCA